>NZ_CP160205.1:3348705-4018446 GCF_041080815.1 Mucilaginibacter yixingensis
GGTATCTGGAGGCGTTGAAAATGAGCCCCTGCTCAATGGCGATTGTGCTTGGGCAAAAGAAATACAGCCTGCCGATAACAGCAGGGCATAGCCCAGGATAAGCTTCTTTAGCATGTTGGTTTTATTGGTTCCGAAGTATGAATATACATGGTATTAATCTGCCGTCATAGTGTGTACCACAAACATTTTACAAACCATCGGGCTAAAAACCCTCCTGTTACAACGCCAACCTATATCGCAAGCAAAACATCATCAATAAAGCCCAACAAAAAAGGGGGACAACCGGTTAAGATTGTTCCCCTTTTTGCTATTAACGCGCTTAGCCCTGCCGAAATTTAATTAGTCTGCAGCTTATCCAGAATCGGTCGCTTCACTCCCGACACTGTGGTTTGACCCGTTTTCAGCTGCTCAAATATTTCTATCGTGTTAATACCTTTTTTCAACCACTCTGCCGGCAGGTAAACGGTTTGCTGCGGACCAATTTTCCAGTAACGACCCAGGTTATGGCCATTTACCCAAACCACGCCTTTGCCCCATGTGGATAGATCCAGGTAGGTATCGGCTACCGTTTGCAGGTTAAATGTCCCTTTGCGCATCACCGGCGCATTGCCTTTATAAACGGCAGATTGATATTTAATACCATCCAGCGTTTTAAATGGAAGGCTAAACATGTTCCAACCGGTTAATGCTGCGCCATTAAACAATACAGCCTCTGTAATGCCTTTTTTGTTTTGCAGCATGTATTTGCCAAAATTGATCCGGCCCAGGTTTTCTACCAGAATATCAAGCGTTACCTTGCCCGCAGGGAGGGTGATTTGCATGCTATCCTGCTTGGTCCGTCTGTCAAGCGTACCAACTGCACGTCCATTAACCATTACCACGGCATAATCGCGCAGTTCTTTCAGCTTCAGCATACCGCTTTTGCCTCCGGTAAGGGTGGTGCGGTAAAGCACGAAGCCGTAATCCTGATGGAGGGCTTCAAACGTAAGCGGCGTATCGTTTGCTACGGCCGCAAGCAACAAGCCGCTTAACGGTGCATATTGGTTAAGTTTAATATCAGCGATGGCGATGGACGGTTTTGCGGCAGGCACCTCCGGCAATTTTACGCCTTGCGGCAGATGCTTTTTGATGACGTTACGGAAAGCGATGAATTTTGGCGTAGGATTGCCTGCCTCGTCCAGCGGCGCATCATAGTCATAACTGCTAATCTGCGGCTCATATGGCGTGGTATCTTTAAAATTAGCCCCGTTCATAAAACCGCGTGTTGTGCCACCATGAAACATGTACATGTTGATGGAAATGCCTGCTGCCAGCGTAGTATCTAACCGGCCGGTATATTTTTCGGCTGGCACGGTGTGGTGCTCTGTTCCCCACCAGTCAAACCAGGCAGGATACCACTCGGCCACGTAATATGGACCTTTACCATCATGATTTTCATTTACCCAGCGATGTACGGCGTCGGGGTTGTCAATACCATTTACAGCTGGTAGCAAACCCGGCAAGTGCCCTTTTACCACATCGGGCACCGGGTCACAAGTATAAAGCAGGCCATCAAAACCAGCCTCTTTAAACAGTTTCTCGTTAATTTTCAGATACTCCTGGTCGCTGCCGTATGATCCATATTCATTTTCAATCTGCACCATCAGGATGTTGCCGCCATGGTTTACTTGCAGCGGCGCCAATTGCTTGCCAACTGCTTTAATATAGGCTTCATACTCTTTAAGATACTGGGCTTCTTTACTGCGCACCACCAGGCCTTTTTCATTTTGCAACCAGTACGGATAACCGCCAAACTCCCACTCGGCGCATACGTACGGACTAGGGCGCAGTATTACCCACAGCCCTTCCTGTCGGGCTATCTTTACAAACTCTGCAATGTCATTATTACCGCTAAAATCAAACACGCCTTTCTGCGGCTCATGCAGGTTCCAGAACACGTAGGTGCCAATGGTATTGAGGCCCATTGCCTTGGCCGCCTTCATACGGGCGCGCCATGCTTCGCGCGGGATACGGGGGTAATGCATCTCGCCGCTAATCATCTGGAAAGGCTTACCATCCAGCAGAAAATCTTTGTCGCCCAGAGTAAAAGTATGGGTAGCCTGCCCCCAGGATGAGGCATGTAGCATGACAAGGGCGCCTGTTAACAGGGCCAGCAACTTTAGTTTCATATGTCTTTAGATTTTACTTAACTGTCTTTTTATCAGCAGTTTGTTTTACTTGATCATAATAATTACGGAGAACGAAGAAGGCTTTCTTCTTTTCGCCTTTTTCGCCATAGAGGCCTTTGCGGTTCCAGCCCTCCTGATATAGCGGATTATTGCGTTTGGGCGAGCGGAAATCAACCATTACCCAGGGCGATACACCTACAAAATTATCGGGCATACGCTTAAACATAGCGGTTTGCTCTTTAAAGTACCACTCTTGAAACTCCTCGCTAAAACGGGTAAGTGAATCGGCATGGAAACCGGCCAGCGCTTCGGCACCTGTTTCGCTAATAAATAGCGGTTTATTGTAAGGCGTGCTCCAATTGGTGGTTCGGCATTTATCGGGCAGGCCACCATACCAGCCCAGGTATTCGTTAAAGGCAACCAGATCTACAAACTGCCCCAACGGGTCGTCTACTACATTTACATCTTTCAACGCCCCATAGTTTACCTCCAGCGCTGCCGAAACCATCCGGGTTTGATCCAACGATTTGGCTTCGGTAATCAAACTGTGCATAAAATCAGTACGGGTCTGACTGATCGGCGTTTCATTCCCTACAGACCAGATGATGATGCTGGCGCGATTATGATCGCGGTTAATCATCTCATGCAACTGCGCTTTGGCTTTGGCCAGCACGGCAGGGTTGCCAAAATCAATAGTCCAATACACTGGAATTTCTGACCATACCAGCACACCCAATGAATCGGCCGTGCGGGTCATCGCTTCATCATGCGGGTAATGGGCCAGGCGCACCATGTTACAATGCAACTCTTTAGCCTGGTTCAGCAGTTTGCGGGCATCATCATAACCCACTGCGCGGCGCACATCCCCGGCCATTTCTCCGTGGATACAAATACCACGCATAAAGATGGGCTTGCCATTTAAAAGCACCTGCTTTCCAAAGGCTTCAACCGTGCGGAAACCTATCTTATCTTCGGTTTTATCTGCAGATGATGAGATGATAACCTGGTAACGCTTCGGGTTCTCCGGCGACCATAATTGCATTTTAGGCAATCTAAATTTTACCGGGGTGATGGAGCCTGTGGCAGCAATTTGCTTCTTAAATTTCAGTTCAGGAATTTCTACAGTCAACTGTTCGCCTGCCGCAGGGGCCTTGTTCAACCTGATCCAGCCATCCACATCCGGCGTAGCCAATGGGGCCTTACCCGGGTCCGGTTTTTTGAGCTGGATCACAAAGTCCTGGATAAAATTTTGCGGCAGCTCCAACAGCTTTACTTCACGGGTAATGCCGCCGTAGTTCCACCAATCGGTATTCAGCGTGGGTACTTCATCAGCGTAACGCTTGTTATCAACCTTTACTACCAGGAAATTGCCTTTTTCTTTCAGCAAGCTGGCAGGCACCTCGAAATTGAAAGGCGTAAATCCACCTTTGTGCATGCCCAGCTTTTTACCGTTCAGGTAAACGTCGGCCCTGTAGTTAACGGCGCCGAACCAGATAAAGAACCGGTTGTTTGCCGATGCCTTGTTATAATCGAATGCTTTTTTGTACCAGATGGTACCCTCATAATATACAAACTCAGGTTTCTGGTGATTCCAATCGCCGGGTACATTAAGCGAGTATTTATCGTTATAGCCGTGCTCCTTCTTTTCGGTTTTGTTAGCAGGCACATCGGTATTCCAGTAGGCATCGCCGTTATCGGCTTTCAGCTCTTTGTAGCGGTAGTCATAAAATCCCGTTTCATAGGGATCAACAATATATTGCCATTTACCGTTCAGACTTAGTGCTTTGCGGGCAGGTACATTGCTGATGAGGCTGTCCTGCGCGCTGGCACCAAGGGCTAATGATAAGGCTAAGATTAAACAGTTTAGTTTTCGCATGTTAGTTCTTAAAATCGTCCAAACTCCAGGTATCCTTCCAATGTATCTCTATGTCATCACCCTTAAACTCGATGGGCAGCCATAGGTAGCGGCCGTCAATGGCGTTTTTAGGCGTCCATTTATCGGCCATAAAAATGTAAGCGTCTTTTTTACCGGCCACGGGCAACACATACGTGCTTTGACCACCAAAAGTGATCTGTGCCCCCTCGCCTTTGCAGGGATTGCCATGATAAGTCCACGGCCCCCAGATAGATGGCGCCGAGAACCAGCGCGCAGGATTGGGATTCCAGCCGGTAGTGCCGGAGCCAATCATATAATAAATACCATTACGTTTAAAAATGGCTGGCGCCTCGGTTGAGTGGCCTGCGTATACACGGGTGAATTTACCGGTATGCCCGGTATAATCATCCGTCAGCTCGGCTATATCGAGAGTTGCGTTTTCTTCAGCTGAAAAAATGTGGTAGGCTTTGCCGTCATCATCTACAAACACGTTCATATCGCGGGCCATTTGTCCGCCGGGCAGGTCGCGGCAAAAGTAGCCTTCGGCCTTGGTTTTAGGGTGATCGCAGTTTACCTTGTCGCTATCCGCTGTCCCCACCGGGTAAACAGGCACTTTGCCCGGATTAGGCCGATAGCTTCTGACGAAAGTATAAGGACCAGCCACCCTATCGGCGGTAGCCACCCCGGCACGGGCCGCCTTGTAGCCTTGTCTGCGCAGCTCCAGATGGAACCACATTACATATTTTTTTGTCTTTTTATTATAAACTACCTTGGGGCGCTCCAGAATACAGCCTTTGGCAATATCGTTGGTTGAATCTGCCGAAACAGTCAGCGCAATGCCTTCGTCTTTCCAGTTATATAAGTCTTTAGACGAGTAGCAGTGTACGCCAACCATGGCCAGGTTACCAGCTCCGCCCTCAATTTTGTGCTCGCCATACCAGTAGTAAGTTCCTTTTTGATACAGCATACCACCGCCGTGTGCATTGATGTGCACGCCCTTATTGTCTGGCCAGAGCTGCCCCGGGTGAAATGCTTTTTCTTGTGCCCAACTGCTTAAACTACAGCCCGCCAGCAATACCACGCCGACAAGCTTCTGTAGCTTTTGTTGTATAGTTACTCTCATTCGGTTATAATGTTTTCTCTTGGGTTGATGATGATTAACATGCAAGTTAATTTAAAGTGGCAGCTTTACAAGCTGCCACTTTAAACGCTATTAATTATAACCTGGGTTTTGTTCTAAAACTGCGTCTTTATTTAATTGAATTTCGCTTAGTGGTATAGGCAGTAACAAATTTGTTTTGGTTAAACCGCTGATAGGCTTGGCGGCATCATTGGCATTTAACCTCGTAGCACGATCAACCAAGGTACCGGTACGCATCAGGGTCATCCTGCGGTTTTCTTCGCCAATCAACTCACGGGCACGCTCATCCAAAATAAAATCAAGCGTCATTTGAGATGCGGTTACCTGGGCAGCGCCGGCACGGGTGCGCAAAACATTGATAGTTGCAGCAGCTGCGGCTGTTTTACCTTGCTGCACTTGCGCTTCGGCCAATAGCAGGTAAGTTTCGCCCAATCGCATCAGGATAAAGTCTTTGATCATGGCATAACCGAAGGTGTCATTCGGGTCAAACTGGCCCCATTTGGTGATGTAAGGACAGGTTTTGAATAGCGTATCGGCATTATTATAAGGCACAGGTTTGCCCAGCAGCGCCGGATAAGCCGGATCATTATAAACAAAACGACGGCGCAGGTTATAGCCTGAATTACGGATATCGCCTTTACCATACAGGCCATAAATTACCCAATTACTGATACGCATACGGGCAATGCTACGGCCACCCAATGAATCGGCCAGGGCCAAACCTGCAATATTGTAATAGGCAGCGCCCCAGATGCGGCGTTGCTGCGCATTATCGGTATTACCACCGGCAAGCGTAGTTGGATTTTCCTGTTCCAGTGTCCAGATCACCTCAGGGTTGTTTTGAGAACGACGTTGGTTGCCGTATTTAAAAATATCAGAATAATAATCGCCCGGTAAACTGGCCGCACTGCCAAACCTTGCTGATACTAAACTGAATTTCCCGCTGCTGATAATAGCCTGAGCGGTAGTTTCGGCCAGGTCATTTTGACCGGTACGCAGGTAAACTTCGGCAAGCAGCTGATAAGCCATCCACTTGTTGGCACGGCTGGCCGGCAAACCGGTAGTTGGGTTAGTTTTAGCACCCACACCACCTACATCAGGCAGGTTGGCACATGCGTAAGTTAAATCTGCAATAATCTGCGCGTTTACATCTGTCAACGAGGCTCTGGTATAGTCGGTTTTTGGAGCGGTAAGTGAGTGGACTACCAGCGGAACCCGACCATAAAGTGTAGCCAGTGTATTGTAGCCATACGCTCTGAAAAAACGAGCCTCGGCGTCAATGCGGTTACGGCCTTTTGTTACGCCTTTTACGTTTTGACCTTCAATCTGATCTATAACGTTGTTGGCGTTGTTAATCAGTGTATAGAACTTGCCCCAGGTGTAAGAAGCACCTGCGTCAGAACTGGTTAAAGTGGCATAGTTATAATAAGGCACCTCGATGCCCTCCTGGTTAGCGGTTGAGTTGGCTACATCGGTGCCCACCTGCCAAAGGCAATGGTATCCCTGACGACCAGAATAGGTTAACCAGGTACTATGCTGATTATATAAGCCTACCAGAGCCGCTTCAAAACCCAGCGAGTCTGTTAGTGTGATAGGCGCGTATGCAGAATAAGGTGTCTCCGCCAAAAAATTCTTTTTGCAGGAACTAATCAGGGTACCCAGCATTACCGCCAGGGCTGAATAGATGATGGTATATCTTTTCATAATTATTGTCCTTGATTTACTTTAAAGAGATGTTAACACCGAAAACAATGGTTCTGGTGAGCGGATAGTTATTGTCTGAGTTATTGCTAAAGTTGCTGTCGTTAGCAGTGCCGCCGCCGCCGCTGCCACGGGTATACAATGTTACCTCCGGATCGGTGCCTATCCATTTGGTATAGGTGTGGAGATTACGGCCGCTGGCAAACACGGTTAAGCCGCCCAAATGCAACTTATCTAAATAACGCTGAGGGAAAGTATAACTTAAAGTAACGTCTTTAATACGGGTGTAGCTGGCATCCTGCTCATAGCCATAAGGGTGATTGGTATTGGTATATGACAGCGAGTTAAAGAAATTCTCGCCGTTGGTAGGCGTCCAATAACCGATGGCAGCCGGGGTGTTTGCCCTGCCCTGTGCTTCGATGGTGTTCAGGTCTGTGTTGTAGCGCATCTGGCCCTGTGCAGTCTGAATAAATACACTTAACGAGATGTTTTTATAATGGAAGGTGTTGGTAAACCCACCTGTCCATTTTGGTGTGGTTTGGCCCTGAATTACTTTGTCATCTGCAGTGATCTTGCCATCACCATTAGTATCCTGGAATTTGATGTCGCCCGGCTTAGCAGTAGGGTCAGACTTTGATACGTCTTCGCCGGTTTGCCAGATACCAATCTTTTTGTAATCATAAATAACGCTGATAGGCTGACCAATAAACCAGCCGTTGCCTATATCGCTTTGCTGATTTCCGTACAAGTCAATAATCTTGTTTTTTACGGTAGAGAACACGATGGTTGATTCCCAGCGGAAATCTTTGCTATCAATGTTTTTGGTATTTAAGGTAATATCTAAACCTTTGTTGCTGATCTTGCCAATGTTATCCAATACGTTTACGTAACCAGATGCCGCCGGCAAAGCGCGATTTAATAACAAACCGGTAGTGCGTGCATTGTAGTAATCAATAGATCCGTTGATGCGATTGTGCAGTATGCCAAAGTCAAGACCTACGTTTACCCCTGTCTTGGTTTCCCAGTGCAGGTTACTGTTACCCAACTGGGTACCTGCTAAAGCACCTGTGTATACGGCACCTTCAAACGGATACCTAACAGCATTGTCTACACCAATGGTTTGATAAACACCAACGGCCTCGTTACCGGTACGACCATATGATGCGCGTAGTTTCAGGTTATCAATCAGGTGCACATCTTGCATAAACTTCTCGTTACTGATGTTCCAGCCGAAGCCACCTACAGGGAACCAACCATACTTATCAGTATTACCACCGAATACAGATGAACCATCACGACGAACGGTAAAGTTCAGCAGGTATCTGCTATCGTAAGAATAGTTTAAACGGCCCATCTGTGAACGCAAAGCTCTGTGGCTTGCATATGAAGATACCGATGGCGTTGTACCCGCACCCAGATTGTAAAACGTAATTACATCATTAACAAAACCTGATGATGACGCACCTGATGACAGGTAAGATGATTCCTGCTGACTGTACAAACCGGTAAAATCAATATGGTGCTTACCAAAGTTGCGGTTATAGGTCAACAAGTTTTCTAAAGTGTAGGTATTGGTTTCTGTGTTGTTGGCATAGCCGTTACCAACCAGGTTGTTGGCCGCACGACCGGTATAGCCATCATTACGGGTAGGTACAAAGTTGTAACCTGCATTCAGTCTGTATTTTAGGCCTTGCAGCACGCCTCCCAATTTAACTTCAGCAAAGCCATTGCCGCCTAAGTTTACCGAACGACGCAGCGCCGTTGTGGTTAAGCCCAGCAATGGGTTAGTATATAACTGCTCTGGCGCCATCGGGTAAATGCGGTAAGTGCCATCTGCATTATATTCCTGACCATAAGGACTCATGGCCTGGGCGAACACCAGGTTTGCACGGCCACCATCGTAATTGTTATTTGCGTAGTAAATATTAGAACCCAGGGTAAGGAAATCTGTTGCATTTACATCCAGGTTTGAGCGTACGGTAATACGTTTGTACTGATAACCTTTAACTACACCTTTCTGATCCAGATAATCGCCAGACAGGTAGTATTTTACGTTCTCTGAACCACCAGATACGCTCAGGTTATGATCCTGATAAGCACCTTGTTGGGTTACTTCTTTCAGCCAATCAGTTTGGATACCTGCATTGTAATTGGTTAACTCAATATTGTTAGGTACAACGTTGGTATTTTTAGGATCGTTCTGCGCCAGGTAATCTTTGTATTTCTGCGCGTACTCTGCGCCATCACGCGGGCGTAAAATGTGGGCAATGTTATCATAACCAACCGAACCTGAATAACGCAGCACAGGTTTGCCGGTTACACCGTGCTTAGTGGTAACCAAAATTACACCGTTAGCACCGTTGGTACCATAGATGGCTACTGCCGATGGATCTTTCAGTACCTCTACAGAAGCGATGTCATTAGGGTTGATATCATTTAAAGAACCGCCTGTTTTGCTAAGCGGAATACCATCTACAACCACATAAGGGTCTGACGATGCTGAGATAGAGTTACGGCCGCGGACAGAAGCACTTGGCTGCGTACCCGGAATACCAGATGGTGTACTAATGGTTAAGCCGGCCACGGTTCCTTCAACTGCCTGCAACACGTTAGTGGTTGGCAATTCAGATAACCGCGCTTTAGGTACCGATGTAACCGAACCTACCACATCTGCGCGTCTTTGCGTACCATAACCAACAACAACTACCTCGTTAAGATTTTTGCCGTTGTCTTTTAGCACTACAGTCACGTTGGTTTTGCCGGAGCTTACACTCACGGTTTGCGTGGCCATGCCCACAAAGCTGATGTTTAGTGTACTTGCTGATTCAAGCTTGATGCTAAACGCGCCGTTCACATCTGTGGTTACCCCTTTGTTTTGTCCCGATATTTGTACCGAAGCACCGGGCAGAGGCTGATTTTTTTCATCCACAACCTTGCCTTTTACAGTGAAGCTGGCTTGGGCAAATGTTAATTGGGATGAGGACAATAAGAAGAATACCGCTATAGCTAATAGTCTTCCAAATGAATGAGTAAAATTCATTCTCATAAATGATTGTTTTCTTTTGGTTTATAATTTGGTTTGTGGTTTGGGCGCGCAGCACCAATGGAACGATGCTACGCAAATAGCATCACTTCGTTTTTCTCATAACTAATAAGTGGTTTATAACTTGGTTTATGAAAGCTAAGTAAGGGTATTTTCGGGCCGGGCGGAGGGGGCAATCTGGTATATTATAGGGGGCAAATCTGTTAAATCATGCTAAAAAGCAGCTTTTTGGAGCACTCCCCCATCTTGCTTGCTGGTAAAGCAAAAAACAAACCCAGAAATTTGACCTTGTTTCCACGTCAAAATCCTGAGTTGCCAATAAGTTTAAAATGATTTTTTACACTGATGCCGGCATCATCTGGTAATATCTACCCTGTACCAGCTATTAAATGCAGCGCGGTGTTTTCTGATAAACTCCGAAGGGTTTAAACCAAACTGCTTTTTGAAATGCTCTCTGAAGTATTTCATATCGCCGAAACCTGTTTTAATGGCTGCCTCGTTCACGTTGCAATTGGTATTAATCATAATTTCTGCCGCTTTCCGCAAGCGCACAAATCTTACCAGAGCATTAACCGACTGGCCGCTGGCTGCCTTTACTTTTTTAAACAGGCTGGAGTAACTCATTCCCAGATCATCGGCAATCTTTTCTACGTCAAAATTGGGGTCGGCCAAATAGTTTTCTATAATGCCGATGCACTTGTACAGAAACTCTTTGTGAACATCTGAGATGCTCTTCGCATTGGTTTTAAGCGTTACCTCATTAAAAAAGTAGTTCTGCAGTTGTTTCCGGTCTTTCAGAATCCCTTTCACCCGGGCAACCAGCAAGTCCTTTTCAAACGGCTTGCTCACAAAGTCGACTGCGCCCACAGTAATGCCTTCTAACTTGGTTTCAGGATTTGAATCACCGCTGAGCAGCACTACCGGGATATGGCTAAGGGACTGGTCTTGCTTAATTTCTTTACACAAATCAATACCAGAGAGCTCGCCCATCACAATATCGCTGATCACCAGGTCGGGGATATATTTTCTGATTAGTTCCAGACCTTCTTCTGCGCTTGGCGCTTCATAGATCTTAAATTCTGCTTTAAAAATACTCTTGATGTAATTGCGGATCTCGGCATTATCGTCAATTAAAAGTATTGACTGCCTGTCAGAAATCAGGAGTTCTAAATTGCTGGGCTGCTCATCGGTTTCTGTACTCTCGGCGGTATCGTCCATGCGCAGTTCATTGAGCAGCTTTTCCGCACCCTCAGCCTCCTCACTAAACAATTCAGGCGATTTTGGCAGCGATAGCGTAAAGGTAGCCCCGCCATCAGCATTAGTTTTATATGCCACCGTGCCGTTATGCAGCTCTACAAAGCTTTTTACCAGGTAAAGCCCAATACCGAAGCCTGATTTTATGGAGTTGTTATCCTTGATCTGATAAAACTTATCGAATATTTTGTCCACCGTTTTTTCGGAGATACCGTGACCGGTATCGGCTATTTCAACTAAGACGGATTGATCCGTATCGTGCAGGTTTACGGTTATGCGCCCTTCCTGTGGTGTAAATTTCACGGCGTTAGAGATCAGGTTAAAAAGGGCAATTTCCAGCTTTTCCCGGTCGCCATTAATGTAAGCAGGCGTAGACAAACCGTTAAATACATAGTTAATGTGCCTTGATTTAGCCTGATAGCCGAAGCAAAGAAAAACGTCATGACAAATGGCATTAAAATCAAGCTTGGAAAGGTTAAGTTGCTCATTCTCTGTTTGCACCTTTCTAAACAACAGCAAATGATCCACCAATCCCAGCAATCGCCGGGCATTACGATAGGCTATATTCAGCTCGCCATTATCACGGTTTTCTGTACGATTAAGCATATCCTTGATCGGGTTGATGATTAAAGTGAGCGGTGCCCGAAACTCGTGACTTACATTGGTAAAAAAGGCCAGCTTCTTCTCGTTCATTTCCTTCTCCCGCTCCACCTCCAGGTTAGCCAGCTCTACTTCAAACTTCAATTTGGCTTGCCTGATGCGGTAGCGCCACAGCACGTATACAATGGTGAATATGGCCGCCGCATAAAGTAAATAGGCATACCACGTGCGATACCACGGCGGCAAAACAATTACCTTTAATGATAAGGTAGATGGTTCCCATGTGCCGTTTATGTTGGTGGCTTTTACTTTAAAATAGTAGGTACCCTCGTTCAATCGGGTGTAATAGGCCGTTTTTGCATGGCCAACGTAGTTCCAGCCGTGGTCCCAGTTTTCTAAATAGTATGCATATTGTGTTTTTTCAGGGAATGAATATTCTATGGCTGTGTAATCTATAGCAAGCGTTGCCTGATCATAAGCAACCTCTATAGATTTTAGATCAGGCAGGGCCACGTTATTGGTGTAGCTTTTATCGCCCTCAATGTTCTGATTATTGATGCGCAGCCCATCCAAAAGCAACCTGGACCGATGGCTGGCCATTTTAATGCTATCAGGATAAAAAATATTAAATCCTTTAATACCGCCAAAAGCAATCTCCCCCGATTTTAATAACAAACCGGCATTAAAGCTAAACTGGTTACTTTGCAGCCCATCGGCAGCGGTATAATTGGTAAATTTCTTTTGCAGTACATCATATTTGGTAACGCCATTGTAAGTGCTGCCCCATAAATTCCCGCGCCGGTCTATAATTAAATTCAGAATGGAGTTGCTGGGCAAACCATCTTTTTCTGTATACCGGGTCAGTTTCTCCGTGGCCAGATTTACGGCAATCAGGCCGCCGCCCTCGGTACCTATCCATAATTGGTTATCACGCCCTTCAACAATGGTTCTTACGGCGCTTTGCGTGTTAAAATATTTAAACTTCTTAGTGCGGGGATCAATTTTGATCAGATGCGAATAATCGCCCGCCCAGAGGTAACCACTATGATCTTCTGCAATGGCATGCACGTTGCTGATCTTGCTATCAAAAGGCTCAAAACGGTTTTGCTGCTCATTAAACACATATAAAAGCCCCCCGCTGGTTGATCCGGCCCACAAACGCTGCTGTTTATCAATATAGAGTTTCCAAAGATTATTATCCTCTGAGTTATTAACCGGGTTACTGCAAACATAATGCGTAAAATGGCCTGTAGCTTTATCGTACCTGTCAATCCCGCCGTTATACATGCCTATCCAGATGCGGTTTTTCTGATCTCTGACCAGGCTGGTCACAAAATTGCTGGACAAAGAATTAGGCCCGTCAGATCGCGTATAATTGACATATTTATTCTGTTTCCTGTTCCAAAAACTCAATCCGCCACCATCTGTGCCTATCCAAAGGTTACCATTTTCGTCCTCACAGAATGAGATGATGAAATTACTGATGAGACTGCCAGGATCAAGCGGATTTCGGGCTATGGTTTTAAACTGATTTCTGATATCATCAAATATGTTTACCCCTCCGCGCAGCGTAGCAATAAAAACACGCTCATGCTGATCTGGGAACAACATACTCACGGCATTACTTTTTAACGATCTCGGTGCGTTGCTCTCATTCATCACCAGCTGGATTTTATGCGTTACCGTATCCAGCACATTAACCCCACCACCATCAGTAGCCACCCAAAGCTGCCCTTTAACAAAAGCCAGATCGGTGATATTTTTGCTGCTTAACTTCCCATCAATATTGAGCGGAGAAAGACGTTTAGGATTTGTCTGAAACTTATAAAGCCCGTTTTCACACCCAATCAACAGGGTATTGGTATTTACAATGAGCATGCGATAGGCCGTACGCAAACCGGCATCAATTAAATGAAGTTTGGTTTGAGCTTTATCAAACTTGCACAAGCCAATGTTCTTTATAAACACCCAGGCACCGTTATCAGGAGATGCGGTTACAGCCTGCACAGAGAAATCGATAGCGCCGCCTGCAAACTTTGCCTGCGTGGCTATATCCTTTTTTATATCGTAGATAAACAGCCCGTTATTTTCTGTGCCGATGTATATGATACCGTCTGACCCTGCGGTAAGGGTTGAGATATTTTTAACCAGCTTCAGGGATGGCCCGTTGGATTGGGTTTTATACCGGATTGGGTAAAAGCGTGACGTATGGTAATCATAAAACATTACCCCCTTTTGTGTGCCCACAAATATTTTATCGCCGCAGGCAATGATCTTGTTAATGTGGTTGCTGTTGATTGATGAAGAATCGTTCCACACATTTCTGAAGGTTTTGATCAAGCTTCCATCAAAGCGGTTCAAACCATCATAGGTGCCAATCCATATATAACCATAAGCATCTTTACAAATACTGGTTACAGAATTGTTTGACAAGCCCTGATCAATGCCCAGGTACTTTATTTTTTGAAATGACTGTGCAGCTAAAAACGTACAATTAAGAAAAGTAAAACAGATCAGTAATGCTATTCTTTTATTTCTTCTCATCCTTGGTTTGGCAAAATCAATCAGCAATCACACGCAATCCGCGCTACAATCCTGTCAAGGATTGATGCAGATCATTTAAACTAATTTCGGGAAAGCTTGATAACTTGGTTCAGCACTAAGATAGAAAACAACTGTAAAAGCAACATTTTTTATTTTAAAATTAAATGGCGCACTAGGATTTGACTATTGAAGCAGAGCCAAACGGTTGTTATATCTTTTTGATGTTGTTACTTTTGAGGCAAAGCATACACCCGTGTTAACAGCAATCATCTTTATTCTTTCCTTATTTAGTAATTCCCCTAAGGCAACTGTCAACTCTGCTTTGTTAGCCCCTGTTTATACAAAAGCAGCCGCCATTACGCTAAATGGAGCACATGATATTACCATCAGCGGTAAATCTATTGTTGGGGGCAATGTACCCTGCATCACGCTTCAAAACTGTTATAACGTCCATATTACCGGCAATAAATTATCAAATGCTAAAGCGGTAGGCGTTTACCTATATAACTGTAAAAACATTACGGTAGACCATAACTATATCACCAACGTAAGTTCTGGTGTTTATGCAGATCAATCGGTTACGGGTGGGATAGTAGTAACCTATAACGAGTTTTATAACATGCAAGGGCCCTTCCCCCGCGGGCAATTTGTGCAGTTTAATAATGTTAACGGCAAAGGCAATGCCATCAGCTTTAATGTGGGCGAAAACATTTTAGGTAAAAGCTATGCTGAAGATGCAATTAGCCTATACGAAAGCAATGGCACGGCCGATAGTCCTATCCTTATCAATGGCAACCGCATCCGTGGCGGAGGCCCAAGCCCAAGCGGCGGCGGCATTATGCTGGGCGATAACGGTGGCTCGTACCAGTTGGCTACCAATAACACACTGGTTAATCCGGGACAATACGGTATGGCTATTGCCGGGGGCGATCATAATAGCATTGTTAATAATACCATTTTTGGCGCCCAACAGTCTTTCACCAATGTTGGTATTTACGTAAGTAATACGGGTAAAAACACCGTGAGCAATGCACGGGTAAGCGGTAACCAAGTATGCTTTTATAACAAGGTGAATTACCAAAACAATTGTTGGCTGGCTCCCGGTACAGCAAAACCCGATGGCTGGGATGATACCAACCAATGGGGGACCAAATTGGATGCGTCTATACTGCCAGCTACATTATTTTAGGCTTCAAAGCGCCGCTATTCCAAATAGAGGGGCAAAAACCAGGGAGCACTATAGCTGTGCCGCAACCGCCACATTGAGTATTGACAACCTTTCTCAAAATGCTTAACTTGCGTTCTGCACCGCATGAAAGAGCACCGCATCTTCCGTTTAGTTATTGTTGCTATTGCACTCATATTTGCCTTTGCCAGGGCGGGGCAATACTTTTTTGCGTTTGCGGCCGATCAAACCGTTAGCGTTACCACCTCAATAACCGCGCAATACCAGCATGACGATGCCGGGCACGATGTAGTGCTCAGGCACATGGGCAAAGCGGTAGAAGATCGTTTCGCATCGGTGCAACTGCCGGCTATACTTTTTGCCGGCCTGGCATTTTGCTACCTGCTGGCAGCTGCATTTAGCGCTACGGTGCAGCAGTCATCTGCTTATTCGTTTAATCCTGCTCCACTCCCGTCCGGCCAGCGTCTGGCCCTGTACGGCGTTTTCCGGCTATGATCTTCCTGGTTCGTTCCCTTTAACTAACCGTTGTGCCACGCATAAACGGCCAATTTCTTATTCCATTATTTTTTTGAACAAATGAAGATCCATTTTAAAGTAACAGGACCAGCATTGGGCCTGCTGTTTGCTGCTGCAAGTGTTAGCGGCCAGTCTATAAACGAAGCGCAAAAAGCCATCCGTACCGAGCAATATCAGAAAGCCAAAGCCATCCTCAAAAACCTGATTACCGCTAAACCAACCGAAGAAAACCAATTTTATCTGGGCTGGACCTACCTGCTGGAAGATTACTCAGATTCGGCCAAAACCGTATTTGAGAAAGGCATTGCATTAGAACCCAAATCGGCATTAAACTACGCCGGACTGGGCGCTGTGGCCAAACTCAACAACAATACATCGGCCATGACTCAAAACTTTGATCAGGCTTTGGCATTGGCCGGCAAACATACCGACCCTTATATTTATGTGGCCCGGGCTGCATTGCTTAAACCCGCCGATGCTAACCTGGCACTGAGCGTTTTAGCCAAAGCCGAAAAATATGGCGCCAAAGATGCCGAGTACCAAATGGCCAAGGGTGAAGCCAATCATACCAAACTTGATAACAGCGCTGCCATCAGCAATTATACTGATGCGCAAACCATCGATCCTAAAGACCCTGGTATCGCCGTAGCCATTGGCGCCATCTGGAAACAGGCTTTTAACTTTGACGCGGCTGATCAGAAACTGAAAGAAGCCCTGGCACTTGACCCAAACTATGGCCCTGCCTACCGCGAACTGGCCGAGAATAACCTGCTATGGGCACGCCATGACATGAAAGTAGCGTCTGATAAGATTAAAGAAGGCACTGCCTACTATAAGAAATATCTGGACCTGACGGACCACTCGCCCGAATCGCAAATGCGTTATGCCGATTTCCTGCTGGAATCTGGCGACTATAAAACGCTGGAGCAAGTGGCTGCCGATCTGGCAAAATCTGCTAATACTAACCTGCGCATTTACCGCTACCTGGGCTACGCCGCTTATGAGAACGGCAATTACCAGCAAGGCCTTACCTCTATCAACAAATGGATTGGACAAGCTGATGTTAAACGTGTGATCCCTCGCGACTACCTGTACCTGGGTCGCCTGCAACTGAAAACCAATCAAGACTCATTGGGCATGCTAAACCTGAGCAAGGCCGCATCGCTCGATAGTACTTTTGCCGATGCCTGGTCTGAAATTGCGGGAGCCCTATATAGTAAACAGAAGTATGCTGCCGCGGGCGATGCTTATAATAATTACATCGAAAAATCGCACAAGGGTAAACTGAATGATTACTTCCGCGAAGGCATGAGCTATTACTACGGCTATAGCGATCAGTATTATAAAACCTTTGACGATAAAAATGCACCCAAACCAGACTCGTTATTACTCACCAAAGCCGATTCTGCTTTTAGCTATGTGCAGCAAAAAACCAGCGCCAAACCGGTGGCCGACGTGATATTGTACCGTGCCCGTGTAAAAGACCTGGAAGAACCAGATCGCAACAATATTAAAGCCATAGCCAAACCCTACTATGAGCAGTACATCTCGCTTAAATCAACCGCCACGGATGATCGTTCTAAAAAGAGTTTAGGCGAGGCTTATGCATACCTTGGTTCATACTACAGCCTGGTAGCTAAAGACGAAGCACAGGCGCAAGATAATTTCCAAAAAGCACTGGCCGCCAACCCGGATAATAAACAAGCCAAGGCCTACTTTGATAAGAAAAGTCCACAGGCTCCCAAAGGCAAATAATCCTGTTTTGTAAGTTTTATCAGGATTAGAACAGAAGGCCGGCTTAACTCAGGAAGCCGGCCTTTCTGTTGATCGGCAGGCCGATTAATGCTCTTTTATTAATCTGACTATTGTTTTTTACTTCCATCATTGTATTTTTAAACTACTAAACATCAACCAAATAACAACACTACAACGCTAAGCCATGCATCAGTTTACAAGCAGTAAGGGGGCATCGCCAATAACCAACGGCTATTCTTTTGAAAGAACAGTTTTGCTTACTGCAATGATTTTACTGGGCACAATTTGTGTAGTTAATTTGTTTGTGCTCGGGGCATATCTTTTCCACTCTGAGTTACCGCAAGGTTTGTTTGTATTTGCTGTTATTGCATCTCTTGCACTTCCCTTTTTATTTGTAAGTAAGCTAGGTTTTACCACAAGCGCTATCACCTTACCGGTAACAATCAGCGTGGGTGTGTTGTCGCTTTCCCTCCTGGCATCCTGGTTTTATTTTGATTTATCGTGGGACGGGCAGTGGTATCAGCAGGCGGCTGTTTATAATCTGGCCAAGGGCTGGAATCCCTTGTTTAATCCGCTGGTGACACCAGACCATACAGATAATACCTCCATTCTCCATTTCCCCAAAAGTACCTGGTATTTTGGCGCGGCTGTTTTACAGCTGTTCGGCACCGTAGAAATGGGTAAGGCATATAACTTTATTCTGCTCTTCGCGGCATTTGGCGTAGTTTATCCTTTCTGCCGTAGCTTAAACTTATCAAAAGGTCGTTCAACAATTTTCGCCTTACTGGTTTTATTTAATCCGGTTGTTTGGAGTGAAGTAACCACCTACCTGAATGATGGCGACTTGTATCTGCTACTGGTTATTTACCTCACGGCAATCATATTGTGGCTGGGTGAGGCAAAGCCTATATATCTTGTAATTGCCATAATGGCTATTTGCTGTCTGGTAAACACCAAATTTACCGGACTGGTATTCTTCCTCGTCTCTGCGTTATTTCTTTTTGTTTATGTGATCATCCGGCACAGGCAACGGGTAAAACCTTTTCTGCTCTCGCATCTTTTAGCGGGCATGCTGGCCATTGGTGTGTTTGGTTTTAATCCTTACATCACCAATACCATCCAGCGCGGGCATCCCCTGTATCCGTTAATGGGGACACAGGCTTACCCCAGCGTATTTGCCAGTGGCAAAGACTCAAACGAAGCCTATGAAACCCCACATAATATGCAAGGGCAAAGCCTGCCGGTCAGACTGTTTTATGCCAACTTCGGTCAGCCGGGTAATGCGCCCTATAACCATGAAAAATTTGCCATCCTGGTTAATCCTTTCAATACAAATACCGCACATTGGACCGCCTACCATTATCATGAAACCCGGGTAAGTGGTTTCGGCCCATATTTTGGTATTTCGTTAATACTGATGCTAATTGCGCTCCCGCTGGTGCTATGGGGCGAAAAGCGTTTCTGGTTACCTACCGTATTCTTTATGGCCGCATTGATCTGTTGTTTATCATTCAGCCAACATTTCTGGTGGCCACGCTTCTTCCCCATGCTATGGCTGGCACCATTGCTGCCCTTGCTGCTGAAATGGAACCGGGAAGCCACAAGCCAATCAAACCCCATCATAAGATTTGCTTTTGGATGGTTGCCTGCCGCGCTGCTCTGCCTTAACGGATTGATTGTAGCCACGGTGCACATGCAATGGGAAACCAATGCCTCCATCAGTTTACGACGTGATCTTCAGCAGCTTCAAAATGATAACAGACCGATCGAGATCCGTTACGGTTCGTTTAAACGGTCAATAGAAGAAAAGCTGAAGTATTGGGATATCCGGTTTAAACCCGTAAAATTAAAACGTAAAGATCCTACCGTGCACAAGCTGCCCAGTGTGGTAGAGGGTTATCCTAATCAGGTAATTTACCGCCAGGAGTAGCGGCCAGCAATCAACTACGTTTAAATTCCGTCGGGCTCATGCCCCGGTACTTCTTGAATATACGGTTAAGGTGACTTTTATCGGTAAAGCCAAACTCATCTGCTATTTCGTTAACCCGCATATTGGTGTTTTTCAAACGGTTTTCAATCAGCTTCAGCTTATAATTTAGGATGTATTGCTGTAGGCTCTCGTTGGTATGTTTTTTAAAATAGGCGCCCAGGTAGCTTTCGGCTATGCCAAAATGATCGCTGATGGCTTCGGCACGCAGCCTGTCGGGGTAATAAACGTTTGACTGAATGTAGTTTAAAATATCAATGGTTTTACCCTCGCTGGTTTCATCTACAGACTCCGGAAACGCTTGACTGATATTACGAGCAATAATAACCAGCAGCGTATTAACCAACTGCGCAATTAGCTCCTTGTGATAAAGATCATGGGCCTGATGCTCTCCGATCAGCATCTGCATCAGGTTGATGGTATACCCGCGGTCGGCCTCATTTCTGATAATGCAGCCGGGCTCATGCCGGGCATTTGTCAAAATCATCTCCAGCTTTTGCAACAACTCTTTTTCTTTAGGCGATGATTGCACAAAGACATTGTTAAACCTGATGAAAAAGAATTGAGACCGCTGTTGGATCTTAAAAAGATGCGCATCATTAGGCGCCAGCAAAAACAGATCACCTGGTTTGTAGCTCACCTCCGCCTCGTTAATGCACTGCGTGCCGGTGCCATCTACAATGTAAATCAGCTCAAAAAAAGTGTGCGTGTGTGTCCCTCTCGGACAAACGTCCAGGTACTCTTTTAAAACCAGCTCAAACGGCTCCCTAAGGTGGTCTTTTACCATATCGTAAAAGTACACCTTTATAGGGTAAAAGTACAACTCGCGGTGGGCAAACCCGGCGTAATTTTGCTTCGTCACTTTTAATAAACAACACATTTAACAGCAAGAATATGAAAGCCTTAGTTTTAGAAAACTTTAACACCCCATACCAATTAAAGGAAGTAGCCAAACCCGTAGCCAGCAAAGGCCATGTACTGGTAAAAATTGAAGCCAGCAGCGTGAATCCGCTTGATCTGAAAATAAAATCAGGCCAGGCAGCACATGCCAAAGCTATACTGCCTGGCATTATGGGTATTGATATGGCCGGCACCGTAGAAGCCGTTGGCGAAGGCGTAACCGCTTTTAAACCCGGCGATGCCGTATATGGCATGACAGGCGGCATAGCCGGCGTACAAGGATCATTAGCACAATATGCCGCTGTCGACGCCGATCTGCTGGCACTGAAACCTGCCAACATCAGCATGCGCGAGGCTGCCGCCATTCCGCTGGTGTTTATTACCGCATGGGAAGGTTTGGTAGACCGTGCCAGCGTAGCGCCGGGGAAAACCGTGCTGGTACACGGCGGAGCAGGCGGCGTGGGCCATATTGCCGTACAAATTGCCCGGGCATTGGGTGCGGAAGTTTTTGCTACGGTAGATGCGGCGCAAAACGGTTTAATCGAATCATACGGTGCTACCCCTATCAACTACAAAACCCTGTCTGTAGAAGAATATGTGGAGCAATACTCCAGCGGCGAAGGCTTTGATATTGTTTTTGATACCGTTGGCGGCGCAACACTTGATAACTCTTTTAAAGCAGCCAAACAATACACAGGTCATGTCATCAGCATTTTAGGCTGGGGACAGCACAGTTTGGCACCACTATCATTTAGAGGCGCAACCTACTCTGGGGTGTTTACCCTGTATCCGCTTATTTCTGGCAAGGGCCGCAAACAGCACGGTAATATTATGCGCCAGGCCACTCGTTTAATTGAAAGCGACCAGCTAAAACCAATCTTAGACGCTGAAAACTATACGCTCGATACCGTAGAGGATGCCTACGAGGCTATAACTCAAGGTAAAACCAAAGGCAAAGTGGTGATTACCGTTGAGTAAGATCAAACAAAAAGGGAGGTCGATAAATCGGCCTCCCTTTGCTCCTATCACTTTGTTTGTTTATTTCCATTTGAATGGTAGATACCAATTGGCTTTGTTAGCCAATCGTGCACGAACAGCACCGGCATCCTGGCTGCCGCTGGCATCAAACTTGGCGCCTATTTTATTAGCCAGATAATTAGGATCAGTAGCTTGACGGCGCAAGGCAATGCGCAACAAGTCGGCCCAACGGTATCCTTCAAAAGCATTTTCCAGGCCCTCCTCATCAATCAGCTTGTTCTCGGTATCCTCAACCAGGTTGGTTTGATCAATGGTTACATTCTGGTTAACCGCCCGGCCGCGGATGCCGATACTGCGGTACCACATGCCATTATTTGGTGCGCCGTTGTACTTAAAATCATAAGGATATACTTCTACACTGCCATCCGCAGCCAGGGTTGTAGAACCACCCAGTTTGGTAAGCCCATCATTTAGCACAGCCGCAGCAATTTTGCTATGTGCGTCTCTGTTTGCAGCTTCGGCGTAGCGCAGGTGCAATTCTGAGGCACGGTACAAAATCCACACGCCGGTAACCTCATACGGGCTTGACGGGTTGTATTTGGCAGTAAACTTCAATACCTCGGCATCGGCACCCTGCATGCGGTAAGAAGCATTGAGGCCCCTTCTGTCGGTCAGGCCTCCATCACTGCGCACCTGGTTGTTCCAGTTGTTAATAGCCAGAGCCGACGGCTTTGCCAGGTAGTTTCTTGAATACGAAAACAAATCTACCAGCGGGTTCTTGTTGCCAAAGTTCTTATCCAGCGGCAATGTCCACATGCGCTCGCGGTTGGTTTGTGCCTCGGCCAAATCATTTGAGAAAATGTTTTGCCACGGGTTGGTAGTACCAATGGTCATTAGCGTTGAAGCACCGCTGTTATCATTTGTTATCCGGTAGGTATCATACTGATCAATCTGATAATCCGTCGAAGTCACCAGCTTGGTGCCGGTTTCCATTACATCTTTGTAATACTCAGCTGCCTTGTGGTAATTGCCTTTCCATAGTTGCAAATCGCCCAGCAAACTTCTGCGGTGGATAAAGAACTTGAATATACCATCCTTAATTACGTAGTTATTGGTAGCCATAATCAACGTTGGACTATTGGCCGACGTGTTTTGATCCAGAAACGGTGCCGGGATAGTGCTGGTATAAGCAATCAGACGATCCAGCAATTCATTAAAACTGATCTTAGCAAACTTAGATTCATCTTTCAGCTGATTGATGTCGTCAATCGGCTCGGTTACATAAGGGACGTTACCATAGTGGATACCCAGTTGCAGGTAAAGCCAGCTACGCAGTAAGCCCAGATCTGCCGCGCGCTGCCAGTATTGATTATAGTCCAGCAGTTTTTGATCATACATTCTCGACATGTTTTTCAACGCGTCATTGCAGTTGGCAATCACCTCGTAGAATGGTCGTGGGTCGGCATACGGGTTATCATCCGTCACCGCATGCGTGCTGAGCTGACGCAGGTAATTGTTTGATTTTACGGTAACATCCAGCAAATCGGCCCGCATTTCATTCAGCATGATATAGCGATCGCTCAGGTTAGAGAATTTACCGTAGATGCCCAGCATGGCGGCATCGGCATCGTAAACGGTTTTAAAGGTCTGGCTTTGCTGCAAAACGTTCTCAGGCGTATTGTCGAACATTTTTTTGCAACCGCCCAGGGTACTGATAACGAAAGCACCGACGGCTATTTTAGACAACAAGCTTAGCCGGCTTTTATTTGTATTTTTATATAACTTCATGTTTTGCAATAATTTATAAACCAACCCTAACTCCAAACAGCAACGATCTGAACTGTGGCTCCAAACCGGTATCAACTCCCCTTGCAAACGGACTTGGGGATGCGCTGAATTCAGGATCATAACCCAGGTATTTGGTAAACGTGAACACGTTATTAGCTATGCCATAAACCGTAAGCGAACGCAAAAAGGTGTTCTTTACCGGCACATCATAGCTAAGCGATACGGTGCGAAGGCGCAGATACGAGCCATCTTCTATCCAGCGGTCTGAAAAACGACTGTTGGCAGCAGGATCACCCCAAACGGCCCTTGGCATATTGGTAACCTGTCCGGCTGATTGCCAGCGGTTAGCAACGGCTGGTGTTTGGTTCTGAAAACCGCTCATTGACTCTAGTTCCTGCCTCACCCCATTGTAAATGCTATTGCCCTTGCTGAAGGCAAACAACGCCTCGAGCGAGATACGTTTAACCGTTAAACGCGAGTTGAAAGCACCCGTAAAATCAGGATTAGGATTACCGATCACAGTCCGGTCGCGCTCATCAACTACCTTGTCGCCGTTTCTGTCTACAAAGCGCACATCGCCGCCTTTGAACGGCACTAACGCGCCGCCGCTTACTTTATTTAACAGGCCCGACGCCGTAGCCTCGGCATCCGATGTATACACGCCATTGGTTTGGTAACCATAAAATGCATTGGCAGAACCGCCTTTGGTGGTGAGGAAGGTAGCACCGGCATAATCGGTAACAATATCTCCTGATGGCAGGGCCGTCATTTTGGTTTTGTAGCGACTGATGTTGAAGCCTGCATCCCACTTAATTTTTCTGGTGTTGATGATGCGTGCGTTGATAGCAAACTCGGCACCACGGTTAGTCATCGAACCAGAGTTAGAAAGCGCTGTGCTAAAGCCGGTAGAGGTATAAACCGGTTCATAGATCAGCATTTTAGAGATGTTATTCTGATACACATCAAAGCTGAATGACAGGCGATCTTTCAGTACCGATACGTCAAGACCGGCGTTGAGCTTGGTGTTATCTTCCCACTGCAAAGCAGAGTTACCAATGTTGCCCAGCACCAAGCCTTGGCGGCTCAGCAGGCTTTGCGTTACGTAATACTTGCGGGCCGAGTAATTGCCAATATCATCATTACCCACACGGCCAGCGCTCAGTCTCAGCTTCAGCGTTTCAATAAAGCCGTTCTGGGCCATAAAAGGCTCGGAAGAAATGAGCCAGGCCGCAGCTACCGATGGCATAACCGCAAACTTATTACCGTTGATGCTGAGGGTTGAAGGGATATCTTTTCCAAAGCGCGATGAACCATCTACCGCCAGATTAAGCGACAGGAAGTACTTATCATACGCCTTATAATCAACATTGGCATAGGTGTTCAGCCAGTTCCATTGGCCCAGATCGCCGCCTACAACACGCAGTAGGGCGTTACTGCCGCCAAGGGTTACAAACTTGTCACTGGCGGTGTTATAGCCTTGCCCGTAATCAGACTCGGTTTTGTTGTTGTTATAACGGAAGCCAACATTTGCAGAGAACTGGTGCGATGGGTTAACCGCGTAGTTGAATGATAAACGGGTATCATTATAAACCCCAAACAAACGCTGCACATCTGCCGCCGTACGGTTCAACGCTACCGCTGATGGCAGGTTGAGTGGAACGATGCCCTCCTGTGGGATAAAAGTGTTCTCTCTTACTTTATCAAAGTTTACCCCCAGTAAGGTTTGCAGCGTCCACTTTTTGTTAAACTCATAAACAAATGAGATAGACCCCGTAAAGCGATAGTTCCTGTTCAGTTCCTGAATTTTGGTAGCAGCGGCATAAGGGTTACTGATAGAAAAAATATCCGCATCGGCCACGTTAGGTGATGCTACGCCGGCGTCAGAAATTTCAAAAGGCGACAGGAACGGCGCTTTTACCTGCGCCAGGTACAGCGGGTTGGTGTCAAAGCTCAATCCCTGGTCGCGCAGTTGCTGCTCGCTCCTGGTAAAGGCCAGGTTAGCTTGCGCTTTTAGTTTTTGTGATAGGTTTAAGTTGGCGTTGAAACGTGTTTCATAACGTTTAAGCAAAGTGTTAGCGGTTAGGCCATCGTTGTTCAGGTAGCCTAATGACAGGGCGTAGGTAGCAATATTATCACCACCGGTAACCTTCAGATAATAGTTCTGAACATAGCCGTTTTGCATAACCTTATCCTGCCAGTCGGTATTCTGGTGGTAACGGTAATAATCAGGATTGCTGGTATTATCATTCATGTAAGGCTGCGCCTGGATAGACTGTGTGGTGTAAGCCGGATTAGTGCGCAACAATTCAGAAAGATAGCTTCTGTAAGTGCCGGCATTCATCACTGGAATCTCAGACACCTTGTTGTTAAAACCGCCGTAGGCCGCAAAATCAAAACGGGTAGCCACATCTTTTGCGCGGCCGGTAGTGATCAGAATAACACCGTTGGCGCCGCGGGTGCCGTACATAGAGGCACCATCTTTAATTACGGTGATGTTGTCAATATCTTTCAGATCAATATTTGCAAAATGGTTGGTAACGTGCCCGCCAATTAATGAGCTGCCGTACTGACTAACGTCATAGATCATTCCGTCAACTACAATCAACGGCTGCGAGGTGGCGTACAACGAGTTGTATCCCCTTAAAAGCAAATCGGCACCAATACCGGGCGTACCTGAACGGCGTGTAGCATTTAAGCCCGCCACGCGGCCCTGTAAATAAGCGTCGGGTGTCTCCGGCGCTTTGTTCCACGAGCCATTGGTTTGAATAGTGGTTACGGCCTGCGTGGTCTGCAAAAGCGGTTTGTTGGAATAACTGGTAGTGGCCACGTCTGAAAGCGATTGAAGGCTTTCATCATACAGCTCCACTTTCAGCGTTTCACGGCTTTTTAACGCTACCTGGCGTGCATGATAACCCTGACCGGAAAAATTCAGGATCACCCGTTTGTTGGGTACCGATAGTTTGAAATGACCGGTACTGTCTGTTAGCGCTGCAGAGAAACCAACCGCGCTAACGCTGATACCGGGAAGCGCCTTGCCGGTGGCAGCTTCGGTTACCACACCGTTTATTTTCAGGCCCGGCTGCGGCTTTTCCTGCGCAACCGACGTGATGGATATGAGGTTAAAAAATATGCCTGGCAACAGAAAAACCTTCACCAGTTTTTTAGAAATGTACATAGAGTTCAGGGATTAATGCGTTAGTTAACAGGCACAAGTTTGATATAATCGAGCGTTAAGGCAGTTGGCGCCGTACTTGAAGCGCCGGTGTTTGCCACCAGGAATGCATAAAGCGTTCCGTACTTATCTGGCGTGTACTCGCCTAGCACCACCTCGTTGTAGGCCGTTGGGTTAACCAAACCTGTTGTTGGATTGATTAACGGCGCTATCGCCTTGTATCCGGTACTGACCAATTGAGGATTCGCTGCCTTAGGGTAAGTCTGATTATTACCAAAATCTACCTTCATAGACACGTTTGAGGTATATATATCATTGATGGCCCGCCAGATCACTTTGTATTTAGTAGAATAAGCGGTGGTTTTATACCGCAGATGATACATCGGATCGGCTGTTGAGGTGATGCCGCTGGCCAGGATATCGGTAAAAAGTGCACCGGTATTGTCGCGCTTAATTTTACGCACCACAGCAGACGGTGTGCGGATAGAATCCGGATTTTCACCCTCTATCACGATAGTCGGGATTTTGTTTTCCAGCATCTGGTAATCCAGCTTATTAATCACGTAGGCAATACCGTTGCTCAGCTTGCGTGTTTCAACAATAGCATTGGCAGCCACCTGGAGCTTCACCCCGGCTAGTGACGTTACGCCCGCAGCCAGTTGATCCGGTGTTTTGATGCCCGAGATGGTGAGATCTTTTAGTACACTCCACTGAATTAAACTATCGGCTTTGTTTGCGTCATCCAGCTTAAAATAGTTTTTCAGCTTGCTCTTCTCCTGATCAAAGGCGGCGTCATTCAACACCAGGTAAGTGCACACGCTGTCCTCGCGGGACAAGTCGGCCACACGCTGATAGTAATAATTACGCTGAACCGGGAAGGTGGTGCCCGCCTGATAAACTGCCCTGCCGGTAACCGGGTCGGTATACATCTTTACCCCTTTTGAGGTGTCAATCTCGGTATGCTCCAGTTTTGACAGGAAGGTAAATTGCTTGCTCAGTCCTGAGGCATAGATTTTCAGGAACTCTGCCGCGTTAGGTTTTGGCAAAATGGCTTTATCAACAACATGCAGCACGCCGTTACCAACCTGACGATCGGCCGAGGTGATGCTGGCTTCTTCAAAAGTGGTGGTGCTGAAAACAATCTGTTTGCCATTTAAGGTTTTAATTTTTAGACCCTGCCCCACTGTTGTGCTGAAATAAACCTGCGGAGCAATGCAGTTGCCTATAAACGCTTTCAGCTTGGCAGTATCAGTTGGAACCGAGGCGTCCAGCGATTGCAGCGCGATATTATCAGGCGCCCAAACGGTGTATGTTTTACTGGATGCCAGCACTTTATCATAACCGGTTTGCGCCAAATACCCGGCAAACTTGCTTAGTTCTGGCTTCTCTTTAATGGCGTCCAGCAGATTTTTACCCAGCTCCTGGCTATTTAATTGGTTGTGGTCGTCCCATGGTTTTTTACAGGCCGTTACAGCCAGTAAACCAATCAGGAGCAAACGAACAATATGCTTGTAGTATGAATTGATCATTTTTTAATAGAATAATAGTACCCTGCGCAGCTATTGCCACGCAGGGTGACAAGGATTATGGTCTTGGAATTGGAGTGCCGTCTGGTTTGAATTTTGGATATTGCTGATCCATGTTAACAGGGATAAACTGCAGCATATCAATGTTATTGGTATTCTGCGAGCCGTTAACTGCCTGCAACCTGAGCCAGTACCTACCTGTTTGCGGGATATCTACAATACCCAGCAAGCGGGCCGATTGCGTGCCTGACGTTGTTTCCATATAGATCTTCCATCCAATAGCCTCTTCTACATCTGGTGCAGAACCCGGACGTTTTACGGTGAAACTCAATAACCTTGAGTTAGATAGCGGCACCGGCGTTTCACCAGCTTCACTGCTAATAAAAGCCTGCGCCTCGCTAACACCGCTTGATGCCGCCTGTACATAGTAGCCACACCAAAGCTTGTATCTGCCTCGCACTAACAGTGGCGTATGAAACTCCACCCAAACCGGACGACTGGTGGTACCAATAGGCGTTTGCAAAACATCACGGTTGTAAGAAGCAGACGAAGAACCTTGTGCTGAGCCATACAGATATTGCAATGAGCCTTCACTCGGTAAACTACTGAAGCGAATGCTGTTGGCCAGGCCCGGGATCTCTGCCCTGCTGAAGGGATAATTGGTTTTCTTATATACCGAGGTCATCTTCCTTATTTCTGGCACATCGCATACGTCCCAATATACCGGGTAAGGGTAACGTACTTTAATACCAAAGTGTGCCGATGCCTCGTGCAGTACGCCGTTGCTGGCGGTCTGATCGCTCTTGTCGCGCACCAGGCTGAAACCAATCTCATGGACGTTGTTAAAAATATCATCGTTCATCAGCACGGTTTGGCCGTCTAACTTTGACGTGAGTACCTCTAATGGCGCAAGGGTGGTATGCGCAGTGCTGACAATGATATCTGCCTGATATTTTGCATCATACAGTATGTGATACTTCATAAACAGGTTCAAGCTATCAGTAGCCAACGTTGGGTTGCCCGTGTTTGAGTATTTAGCTTTTAGCGCTGCGAAATCTGCAAAACCTGCAGTTTTTAACGATGCATTTGTCTCGGCTATAAAAGTGAGCCATCGCTTTGTAGTATCCGGGTTGTTGGCCGGCAAATAGTTCAAGGCATCATATAAACCTGTTGCCTTCAGTGCCTGAGTGAAAATAGAATAATCGGGGTTAGACTCTACCAACTGGGCCAGGGTTTGAGTTGCTGGTTTCAACGGATGATTGATAACGTGGATAATGCCATTTCCTACCGAAATATTGGCCTGAATAATATCAGCCTGGCGGTTTACCCGCAACACCGTTACGCCGTTCGTATTGACCGCGCTGGTAACCAGATACTGGCCATACATGGTTAAGTTTGGCAGCTTGCCATCGGTAAACCTTGAAGTCGGGATAGAATCTTCCAGCAGATGGAAGCGGATAAAATCTTTCCAATCCGCAGCCGGCACATCTTCTACTTTGGTTTTGCCTTTCTCTTGCAGGTACTCTTTAATGGCATCATTGGTTGGTGCAAAAAAGGTATAAGAGCCGTAGGCATTTAAAAACGAGGCTGTTTCTGACAGCTTTAAAACTTTGGATAGCTCAGAGAAAGTCTCGGGCCGGGTTTTAAAGTAGTTAGTCATGTTCACAGCATCTGTTGTGCTTTCAACAAGCGTGGTTTTTCTGCATGCTGTTAAGGCGGCCATACAAACCAGTATGATTGCTATCCAGCGAATCCTGATGTTAGAAATTTTTTCCATAATCGGTTTATTTGGATGGTTAGTTGTAAAATGAGTTTTGTACCAGAGACTTGTTTGTTTGCAGCTCGTAATAGTAGATAGGCAGGTAATGGCTGCGGTGATCTTTGTACTTGTTAATTACCGTCTGTTGTTTGCTTGGCGGGGCGCTGGCCGACACAATGTCAAGCAGCATTTTCTCGTTGGCGTAGTTGTTTCTTTTGGCATTGCGCAGAATATCAAACCAGCGCTTACCTTCAAAAGCCAGCTCGCGGCCGCGCTCGTCAAATACAAAAGCGGCTACTTTATCGCTCAGTGAAGGATCTGGTTGTTCAATTACTTTATCCATCACCACATTAAGCGCGCTACGATTAGTTCTCAACTGATTTACTATGGCAACGGCTTCGGTGCCGTTGGCCACGTTGCCGGGCTGTAACCAGGCCAGGGCTTCGGCTTTCATCAGCAAAACATCGGCATAGCGGTAAACAAACCAGTGTGTGTCTGACGTGGTGTTGGTTTTACCCAGGTACTTCAGAATTGAGCCGGTGGCCTCAGACATAGAGGTACCGTTACCCCTGATATCTTTGGTATTGTTAACCAGATCTATACCGTACAATCCGCCTTGTACCACCCAATCCCGCGCCATAAACTCGGAGTTGAACATGTTGTAGAACGGATTCTGTTTCTGAGCATCAAACTGAAACTCAAAGATTCCTTCGACCGAGTTGCCGTTAAAGAAAACATTGCGGTACCAGTCGTCCTGGTAAGTTCCGGCCGGGAAAATGAAGTATTTGTTTGATTGGATGACCTTGTTGCAGGCGGCTATACAGTTGGCATAATCGTCCATCCACAGGTAGGCGTCTGCCAGTGCAGCGTAGGCTGTATATTGATTAACGCGACCTTTATCTTCGGCTATCGTTTGATATACCGGCAGCGCGTTTTCTGCTGCATATTTCAAATCACTGATCACCTGGGCATAAACTTGCGCCTCGGTAGATTTGGCCAACGCCGTAATATCTTTATCAGTAGCGGTTGGATCCAGTTTAAGTGGCACTTCTTTAAACACACGCAGCAGGTAGAAATACATCAACCCACGCAGGCCTCGTACTTCGGCCAGGTAGGCGTTCAATTGCTGTTGGGTGAGCGTTTTATCGGTTTGCAATACATCCGGTGCAAATTTGATGACGGTGTTGCAATAGTTAATGGTTTTGTAAACCGCTTCCCAATTGGTGAAAGTGTTGGTGGCAGCAATGTCTGAACGAATCATGCTCAGTTCATCGCGCAGCTGAACGCCCAGTGCCGCCTCCCCTTCTTCGGTATCAGGCTCAAAGCGCGCGGCAACCATATCGCCACGCAATTCGCCCCAAATAAAGAGGTATTTAGACAGCGGGATGGTAGAACCGGCCAGCAACGAGCCATAACAGCCCATCACGGCAGCATCCAACTGTTCTTTGGTTTGCCAGTAATCTTGTTTAATTAAACCATCCTGCGGGCGTACATCCAGCCACTTTTTGCAAGACGATGAGCACATAGCCGCCACAAACATGGGCAGCAACAGCAGGTATCGATATTTTCTAAAATTTTTCATCTCAAATGCTTTTTTAAAATCCGGCGGTAACACCAAGGGTAAATGTGCGCGACAGCGGGGTGAGCGCATTATCTTTAGGATAAGAGAATGGGTTGCTGCTTCCGGCAGTGTTCACGTCCGGATTCTGGCCGGTATATTTTGTCCAGGTAAACAGGTTCTGGCCGGTCAGGTTAAACCTTAGCGAGCTTAGTCTTAAGCGTTTTACCACCGAGTTTTTCAGCGAGTAGCTGATATTTACGGCACTCAATCTGTAGAAAGAAGCATCCTCTACGTAGCGGTCAGACCCGAGCCAATTGTACCCCTCGTTGTACAGCGCTCTTGGCATGTTGGTAATATCACCGGGTTTGCGCCAGCGTGATAGTACCGCTGCACTCTGGTTATCCCAGTTATACATACGGGTGGTGTTCATACGTGCCAGGTTTACAATCTGATAACCTAAACGATAACTGAAGAATACAGATAGCTTGATGCCGCCTTTATAAGAGATAGTCGGGCCAAAACCGCCTACAAACTTTGGTACGCCGTTGCCCAGGTACACCATATCCATATAGTCTATGTTACCGTCTTTGTTAACGTCTTCATACATGGCATCACCCGGCTGGAAAACATAATCAACCTGCGGGTAGTTGTAGCGCATATAAATGGTTTGTCCGTTTGGACCGATGATGGGTTTACCATCCTGATCGCGGGCAACTGTGGCCGCTTTATCTTTATAAACTCCTTTAAACTTAAACCCGTAGTATGACCCAAACGGGTTACCTAAAATGAGGTATGATTTGTAGTTACCCTGCGCCGGCACCCCTACCGAGCTTTCGCGCGGGTAGAAATCTGATATGGAACGCATGCTGTTGGTGTTGCGGGCAATGTTAAAATCAAAATTTACGGTCCAATCTTTGGTTTTCAATGGCACGGTGTAAAGGCTCAGTTCCCAGCCGTCGTTATCCATGGTACCCACGTTCATATCTATCTTATTGAAGCCTGTTACGGTAGAGATGTTCAGGCCTGGATAGTACATATCCTTGGTAGTATTTTGATAAATCTCGGCATCCAGCGTAATGCGGTTCTTTAACAGCACCAGGTTAAAACCCAGGTTTTTGCCCACCACGGTTTCCCATTTCAGGCTGGATAGCTCCATGTTGGTTGGTACAATGGCAGCACGACCAGCATACGACCAATCTAACGGCTTATACGTGTTGAAATAGCTACCGCCCGGCGCCTTACCGCTGGCACCATAGCTAAAGCGCACGCTGAGCTCATCAATAAACTTGGTTGTCTTTTTCATGAACGGCTCACCAGAAACACGCCATCTGCCGGAAATACCGGGAAAGATGCCATAGCGATTATCCGGACCGAATTTGGAGTTGCCATCCATACGGGCGTTCAGGCTGATGATATAGCGGTCCAGGTATTCATATTGTGCCTGCGCCAGCAAACCAATATCTCTGGACAGACCCTGGGTTGATTGCAGGTTCAAACCATCAATATTCACCAGCGACGGCACAGATGGGTCTTGCAGGTAACTTGACGCAGTATTGGTAGAGGTAACGCCATAAGATGCAGAGCGGCTTTCGTTAGTCTGGAATGACATCAATGCACTCAGCTGGTGTTTGTCTGAGTTAAATCGCGGCGTATAGATCAGGTTAAACTTTGAGGCGATGTTGTATGAGTCGCCATCATTGTCGGTAGCGCGGTTAACGTTTACATCGGTACTCGGGCGACCGGTAGCAATCTGCGGTAAAAAGGTTTTTGATTTGGTGTTGTTGATATCAAACTGCACGTCGAAGGTACTTTGCAGCACGTTTGGAATAACATCATAAATCACCGAGAACTTAGGGGTAATGCGCTCGCCGTACAGCTTGCTGCTCCCCTCATTGGCCATGGCCAGCGGGTTGTAGGTTGATGAGTACTTACCCTGGATGTTAGACTCAGGCGAGAAATAAGCCGACGTGAGCGTGCCATACTCGTCATACAAATAAGGCGACATATTTGGCATCTTACGGAAGGCAATATCGCGGATACCGCTGCTGTAGTTCAGGTTATTAACTACGTGCGTGTAGGTTAAGTCGGTTCTGAACCGCAGTTTTTCAGACACGATATAATCCAGGTTGATTTTTGAGGTTAAACGATTTAACGCCGTACCTACGGTGGTACCCAGGTTGTTATAGTAGCCCACAGATGCATAATAGCGAGCTTTCTCGCCACCACCACTGATAGACATGTTATGATCCTGAATGGTGCCGTTGCGGGTAACTAAACCGGCCCAATCGGTATTGTTGCTGTAGTTGTAATAATAGAAAGGATCAGACGGATCATACTGGAAAGCCTTGTTCTGGCCACTGTTGCCCAAAAAGTCTAACGGCACGCCGGTGGCATTCATAAACTCTTCCGGGATCAGCATGGAGTATTGATCGCCGCTCAGCAGGGGGATCGGGTTGGGCTGCACTGATACAGAACCTTTAAAGTTATAGGTAATGACCGGCTTGCCAATGGTACCACGCTTGGTATTGATAATCAACACGCCGTTGGCAGCCCTTGAACCCCACAATGCGGTAGTGGCGGCATCTTTCAGTACGGTGATATCTTTAATATCAGACGGAGCGATGTTCAGTAACTGGGCATAACCCTGATCATCAGCGGTACCGAAGTTAAAATCGGCCGGGATCTCGGTTTCATAAGGCATACCGTCCAGCACAATCATGGGGTTAGCATTACCGGTGATAGATGAAGTACCGCGGATACGGATAGACATCCCCGCACCAGGATCACCTGAGGTGGTACCAAAATCCACACCTGAAAGACGGCCCTGCAGCGCTTGATCTATAGACGACACGGCCAGATCTTCTACATCCTTAGCGTTTAGGGTGGCCGTTGCCGCGGTAGAGTTACGTTTAGAAATATTGAGGCCACCGGTGCTCACCGTTTTGCTGGCCGTAATATTTACCTCGCCCAAACTGCTGGCACTTGGCTCAAGCACCACGTTGATGGTAGTTTGCTTGCCAATGGGGCCCGATGTAAAAGTTTTGTAGCCAATACTGGATACAACCAGTTTATTATTGGTGTTTGAAATACGGATAGCAAAGTTACCGTTGATATCTGTTGATACGCCGGTAACGGTTCGTTTGTCTTTATCTTGCTCAATTACAGTGGCGCCTATCACCGCCTGCTTGTCTGATTTATCAGTAATCCGTCCTTGCACAATAGTTTGTGCGGCGGCAGATCTCAGCAACAGAAAAGAACATAGAACTAAGAAAATACTGGTATAAAATGGTGTTTTCATGTCTGCGTGGACCTGTTATTTATTGTAGTTCAAATAGCTGTTAATGGAGTGAATGAGCGTACGGTTTGAAAGCTGGTTGCTCACAGCCACGCTTACAGTTGCCTGGCGGCCTTTATTGTCTGTTATCCTCATTTGGCCCACATCGTTCAGCACGTTTACCAGGGTGTTGTCACCCGCCTCTGTTTGCAGAAGGGTAATAAAGCTGTCAGACTTTTTGCCGTCGGCAGCAACGGTTGTTCCGTTGATAATGTGGTACAGGATAAACTTCCTTAACAGGTCTTTATCAGACTCGCTGGTTGGAGCAGCGGTTGGCAGTGCACCGGTTGCTTTGGTACCAGGCAGCAAACCATCTTTAATTGCCTGTGTAATGGCAGCGTTATCAGGGCACAGGATGGTGTAGTTATTATCTGCGCCCGCGTTTACACCGTTAATAGCCTTGGTAGTTTTGTTATAAAGGTTTGAGTTTGATACAAACCAAAAAAATGAGCTATAGCTTGATGGGTATTTAGTGGCCAGCTTTTCCAGGTGCTCACCTACGTTTTTCTCGGTGTAAGCAAGCAGGCCGCTCAGGAAAAAAGCCGAGCCATTGTAGGCTGTGGTTGGTCCTTTAACCACATCCAGGTCAACGCCACTATCAACGGTACCGCTGGTTTGGATCTTGCCGTTTTTATACTTGATGTATTCACCATTAAGGGCTTCTACTATGCCCTCGCCAGAAAGGCTCACTAAATCGCCGGGTAAAACGCCTGTTTTAATATAGCGCAGGATGATATCGCGGTTAATGCTGCTGTGCGAGTAAGAGCTGGATGTTGGTGCTTTATACCCCCAGGCAGTGGTTGAACTGGTGATGCTGGCTTCGTTATATCGCCAGCCGGCGGCAGTAAGCACATCATCAGGAGTAATTAGCAGCGTAAACTTAACGGTAGGCTGGGTAATCATAGGCTTTATACCGGTAACCGACTCGTTATAAGCCAACAGCGTAATACCATAATGCGGATCAAGGTATGGGATGCTATAAACAGTACGGAACACGTTAGCCTCGTGCATTTTATCCAACCCGTAGAAAAAGCCGTTGCTCAAGATCTTGCGATCTACCACATTAGTTAGTGGTATGGTAGGTAATTCAGCCTGAACGTTTTCGCTCGAGGTAAACTTTGACGGCCAGATGCTCTCGGGCATCATGCAGGAGTTGATCAGATCATAAACCAGCGATGACGGCGCTGTTTTGAAAAATGAACCGCCGTAGTTAGCCAGCAGCTTTTTGCGGTAGGCCTGCAAAACGGCGTTGTTAGGCACCATCATGGTATAGCCAGTGCGCTGCGACTCGGTATTGATGAAGCTGGAGGTAAACGGTACCTGGTAATTCTCGTTATTAGGCGAGAAAGCCAGCTGCCCGTTGTATGATTTGATATAAACCGAGTCTGTAGAGCCAGTCAGTACAAAGTTACGGTGGGTAAGATCTACGTTAGATACATAGACACTCACAGAGTCAAGCAGTTTTCTAAAATCGCTGTATTGCGAGGTTGACGACATGTACTGATCAAAGCTGGGCAGCGGTAAGATCACCTCGTCAATCTCGTGAATAAAGCCGTTCTCGGCAGCAATATCCGGCGTTACTACAGATGCGCCGGCTACGTTAAATGCGGTATATTTTCCCTCCGGATAGAAAAACGAATAATCGGTTGGAGAAAGACTGTTTTTGGCAAAGTACCCTCCGGTAAAATAAGGGATGTACTTGTTGTTGTTATCGCCGTTTACATACTTAAAATCATTTAGTATGGCGGTTGAAAGCGAGCTGGCCTTTTTAGTACCACTGTTACGGTTGGTGGCAACTATCTTTTTGTAAGGCGCGGGCCCCTCTTTTACCCAATCATAGTAAGCGGTTTTACGCTTAAATGCCATGTTGGCCCCCACCTCATCGCCGCCTGCGGTTTGGTAAGTTGATAACTGGTCTGAGCGGTAAGCATTATAAACCAACCCGAACTTAACGATAGAGCGCGCCAGTGAGTCGTTGATGTCCTTAATGTCGGCAATGTTGTTTTTGGTCATGAATTTGGCAAAGGCAGCATCATTGGGTGCAAAAAATGTCCAGTACCCGGCCTTGCTCAGGATGTCTTTGTACCCAGCCTTGTCAATACACACCAAAAGCCTGGTAAAATTGTTACGGGCTTGTAGTTGCTGGTAAATGGGAGGTTCAAGTGTACTGGGCCGCTCATAGAAAGAATCGAAGTCCTTTTTTTGGCAACCCGTCAGAATCAGGCACAATAAAAATGCACCGCGGAAGCTGGTAAAAAATTTAATCATAACGGGGTTTGTAAATGAACCGCACCGCGGGTACACGTGCTCAAACGGATATAGAAAATCCGTCCTTACCTTTTTAGGATCGGCAATACAAGATCAGGCCGGCTAAAGCCAGCTATACTTGCAATCGATTGTCAGAAAGTAAAATTGTGTACTAGCGGTTAGGCAATTATTGGTTTATTAATTGGTTTTAGTTTCAGCCAAATATAGACTGAACCACCCCGTTGCCTATTCAAATAACTGGGATAATGCTTCTAAAAATTAGTCAAAAATTAGGTTTTTTGAAGTTTGAAGGGAGTTTTGTCAAAAAACAAAAACAAAAAGGGGGAATTTATGCTTCCCCCGCTTCGTGTGATGAGATCGATTGTTCTTTGATATTTTTCAGGTACTCCGTAGGTGAGATCTGGTACCGCTCTTTGAAACAGGTACTAAAATAACCGGGACTGCTAAAGCCCACCTGGAAGGCTACTTGAGAGATATTGAACGCGCCGGTTTGCAGCAATTGTTCGGCCCGCCGTAAACGCATATCTTTTACAAAATCTACCGGGGCCAGGCCGGTTAATGCTTTTAACTTTTTAAAGAAAGTGCTGCGGCTTAGGCCCACCGCTGCGGCCACGTTGTCCATATTGAAATAGGCGTCGGCCATGCCGTCTTCAACTGCCCGCACGCAGCTGGTCAAAAACTTTTCATCGCGCGAGGTGATCTCCACCTCCCCGGGTTTCAAGGTAATTACCTTGCGGCTGTTCATAATGGCATCAACCTGCATTTTTCTATTCTTAAGCAGGGTGCGGATGGAGGCATGCAGAATATCAACATTAAAAGGCTTGGTAAGGTAAAGATCGGCCCCATAGCTCAGTCCTTCCAATTGGCTTTCCAGTGATGTTTTAGCCGTTAGCAGCACCACCGGGATATGGCTGGTTTCTGCATCATTCTTAAGCTTATCCAGCAGTTCAATGCCGTTCATGCGCGGCATCATAATATCAGAGATCACCACATCAGGCATCTTTTCAGCTATTTGCTGCAGCGCACGGATGCCGTTTTTAGCGTGCATCACCCTAAACTCGCGTTCCAGCGTCCTCACCAGGAAACTACACATATCGGGATTATCTTCTACCAGTAACACCAGCGGCGCCTTTTCATCACAAACGATCGTTGTTTGCTCGGCAGGCTCATATTCTGGTATAACTTCCTGCGGTTGTAAACGCGATTGTGGCGTGGTAGCGTCATTTACCTGGTGCATATCGCCTTTTCTAAAGTGCGCATCACCCTTCTTGAGCGTAACCATAAACGTCATCCCTCCTTCCGCATTGTTGACGGCTGATAACTCGCCCTCATGCTCCCTTACCAGCTCGCGGCTTAGTGCCAGGCCAATGCCAGTGCTTTTTAAATGATCTACCGGTGTATTACCACCATCATAGTACAACTCAAAAATGTCTTTCAGTTTAGCTTCATCAACGCCAAAACCTTCGTCAATCACGGCAATAGACACGTTATCCTGATCTTCTGAAACCGACAGCGTAATTTTTCTACCGGCAGGGGTAAACTTAAAAGCGTTTGACAACAGGTTGTGCAGCACAATATCCATCTTCTCCAAATCAACCCAGGCAAAAACTTCTTTATTGGCTGCCGTTACATCCAGGTCTATATTTTTCTCTATCCGTGCGCCTTCAAAATGACTGGCTACTTCTTTTACTATAGCAACGATGTTGCAATGTGATACCGATAGCTTCATTTTGCCGTTCTGTACCTTGCTAAAATCAAGCAGTTGGTCTACAAAACGAGTTAGGCGGGTAGCGTTTTTACCAATCAGCTGCAAATTCTCCTGATCTGCAACGGACAGCCCTGCAGACCGCGACACTTCCTGCAACGGACCAACAATCAAACTCAACGGTGTCCTTAACTCGTGCGAAAGATTGGTAAAAAACTGGATCTTGGTTTTAGCCACCTGCTGCTCCATATCTACCTTGTGCCGAAGGGTGATCATGGCCAGCACCAACCTGCGGGTAAGCACAAATATGGCTATGGCCATCAAAAAATAGATACAATAGGCCCACCAGGTGCGCCAAAACGGCGGCAGAATGGTGATCCTGATTTGTTTTTGGGGCTTATGGTCAAAAAGATGGATATTGTTGGAACATACCTTAAAAATATAATCGCCCGGCGGAATATTGGTGTAGGTAGCTTTCCGCTCTTCGCCCACATTGCGCCATGATTGGTCAAAACCCTCCAATTTATACTGATACGAAATGGGCTCATCCCTAAAATCGAGCACGGTGTAATCAATGCTTACCATATTCTGATTACAGGCGAGCGTCAGGTGGTCGGTTTCATTAATAGAATAATCAAGTGGCGAGTCATCAGCCTGGGGCGTAAGCGCCTTATAATACACTTCCATATCCGTGAGAACCATGTTGGCGTGAATGCGGTTTACTTTGATCTTACGCGGATCAAAGGTTACATAACCATTCAAACACCCGAAATACAGTGTGCCGGAACGAGAACTAAGACAAGCCGATTCAGAAAAATCCGTTGCCGGCAGGCCATTATAGGCATTAAACGAGGTAACACGATTTTCTGATACCCGGTATCTGGCCAGCCCGTTCTCGGTAGCTATCCAGATATCGCCTCTTTGATCGCCGGTAATACTCATCACCAGATCATTAGGCAAACCATCGCGTGTGGTAATGGCCTTGAAAGAGATTCTACCCGGAAAATCGTTAGCAACTACCTTACTTACACCACCGCCCGATGTGCCCAGCCACATATTGCCGTGCGCATCTCGGTAAATACATTGCACCCCATTGTTACTTAAGCTGGTAGAATCATTTGGCTGCTTCTGATAATTTACAAATTGGTAGTTATCGGGACTGCCTTTATTAGGGTTGAAAACAATCAGACCGTTATTTGAGCCTACCCAAATATTCCCCTTGGTGTCTTCGCTTAAGCAACGCGCAACCCGGCCGCCGCCCGGATAATTTTTAAAAGAGTTACGTGTACTTTTAAAAGAGATCTTACCATGATCATTTACCACCAGGTTTATGGCACCGCCAAGTGTTGATACCCAAACCCTTCCTTTGCTATCCTCTAAAATAGAGTAAACCAAATCATTACTTAAGCTGCTTCTATCGCCATTGTGCTGAAAACGGGTAACCGTATATTTATGAGGATCGGCGCTTAAAGGTTTGGCCAATAAAAGACCATCTCTTTTAGTGCCTATCCAAACATTGCCCTGCCTGTCGCCTGTAATAGCATAAACGTTTCCAAATTCGGCCGAAGCCATATCAGTAAATACATCTACTGGCTGCCCGTGTTCAAGCACATACAAACGACCAGCCTTGGTGGCTATCCAGGTGCGGCCGTAACGATCTTCATAAATGGCTCTAACCTCGTTTTCTGATTTGCTTTTGAAATTTGGGACCAACAGATGAAAGGCAAAATTATTTTCAGGAAAAATGATCTTACTGAACCCGCCATCATCGCCGGCAACCCACATAATGCCATCCCTATCATAGTGAATGGCCCTGATAATGTTAGGAAATTTTCTTTCAGGTAATTGCGGATCAGAGAAGCCGGAGATCCGGTCGGTGCTCCGGTCGTAATAACCGAAACCGCCCCCTTTCATGCTCGTCCACAACAACCCGCGCCGGTCTTCAAATACCGAATATTGCTCATGAATGGTCATGGCGCTGGTATCGGTTTGCTGAATGAATTTTTTCAGGGTATGATCTGCCGGATTAAACCTCACAATGCCCTTCTTTTCTGGCTCCAGCCATAACAAACCTTTCTTATCCTCATAGATTGAAAGATACGGTCCGCCGCTACCCGCTTCGGTAGCTTTTGTAGCGCCCGGTAAAATCATGCGCAATCCACGGGAAGTGGTAACATAGAGCGCACCAGCGGCATTACGGTGCACAGCATTGATCTTCTCGCCGAGAATAGTCCAGTTACTCCATTGACCGCCTTTTGCATTATAAGCCAGCACATTGCCGTCCTCCGTACCCAGATAAAACCACTGTTTTTCGCGAATAGCTGCCGTGCATGATGCGTTGCCTATTAAACCAGCCACGTGCGGCGTCAATGTTACTTTTTGATAACCATCGCCATTGCGTTTGTAGTATACCGCACCTTTCGGTGTACCAATCCAGATATTGTTGTCACTGTCTTCTGTTACAAAACGAATGGTATTATCAGGAATCTGATATTTTCCGCGGGAGGTTGAGAACCGGTAGATTACCGGACGCTGACTGCCATTTGCAGGATAATGTGCGCACAACAATCCGTGCCGGGAAGTGGTGATCCAGATATCGCCTGACGAAGCAACAGTGGCTTGTTTAGCCTCTGCAGAGCTAATATCCGTGGCCGACTGAAATCCGGTCAGTGCTTCAAACTGTTCGGTCTTTTTATCAAACCGATAGATCTGCTTATCATAGGTTATAATCCATAAACACCCGCGCTGATCCTCGGTAATCGTTCTGATCTTATTGCTTTTTATGCTGGAATTATCGCCCGGCCTGCCTTTATACACCATAAACCGGTTACCGTCAAAACGGTTCAGACCATCGCGCGTGCCCAACCATACAAAACCTTCACGGTCCCGGAGTATACAAAATACTTCTTTATGAGAAAGGCCATCGGCGGTTGTATAACGTTTAAGGCTGGTTGAGATTTGTGCCGATGCCGGTTGAGCGGTAATTACAATACCGTAAACAAGCAGGATCTGGCAAATAATGTTCAGGTTTCTTTTTGGAAAGATGATTTCAAAACGTGCTGCTAGCCGCGAAATAATTGAAGCAGGCAATAGCACATGCGTTTGTAAAGCACGCAAGCGCCTGGTTAACGTTTGTAAGTTTTCCATAAGATAAGGCACCCCAAAACCTGCTATGTGCGAGGCCGCACTTCACTGGTTCTCATTAAAAAGAAAAGGGCTTGGTTTAAAGTTTTAGTTCCAAATGCAAGGCAACATAACAAAAATAAGTTGGTTGCAAATCATAAAGGTTAATTTTTTAACGCAAATGGTTTAATATTCGTTTTACCGCTTTCACCCCCATTACAAATGAGCTATCGTTGGATTTCCCCCCTAAGCAATGATTCAGGCCTGCGCCAGATCGATATCTTCACTAAGCATAGAGCTATTTATTAATACAATTATGCATAAGTGCCTGTATCTTCTCAATTAATTGAGTTGGCAGTAACAATAACCGTTGCGCTACGGTTAAATATTCTTAAAAAACAGGTACCGTACCAATAATTAAACATCTTTCGTCAATTATTGAAAATGATAGATCAATCTTCTAATTATCATTGTGTCCCGATTATAAACCGATTTACCGTGTAAAACAAATGCTTGACCGGCAGCGCCTGAAGTGCTGATGCTGGCCATAGTCTAAAAAACTGTCAACGATGGATGGGCATTGCTATGACTTGTTATTTTATGCGGTAAGCTTAGGTTATTATGCGGCTTAATGAGCTAACCAACAACCAAATAATATATGAGAATTTTTACCCTTAAACGCTGTCAACTAGCATTGATAGCTCTTTTAGGTGCGTGGCAGGCAAAGGCCCAAACACCCGCTTTTCCTGGCGCTATGGGTTTTGGCAAGTACGCGCCGGGCGTCAGGGGCTCTTCAACCCGCGAAGTTTACGTGGTAACCAACCTAAACGACAGCGGCACCGGCTCATTCCGCGATGCGGTAAGTAAATCCGGCCGCGTGGTGGTGTTTGCCGTGGGCGGTATTGTAAAGCTCACAACGGATGTTTCTGTAGCATCAAACATTACCATTGCCGGTCAAACTGCCCCTGGTGATGGCATCGTATTTTTTAACAAAGGCATCAGCTTTACAGGTGCCGATAATACCATTTGCCGCTTTCTGAGAATCCGCCTGGGCGCTACCGGTAACTCTGGCAATGACGCCACCGGCCTGGCACATGGCAGAAACATCATCTTTGATCACCTCTCGGTATCGTGGGGTATGGATGAAAACTTTTCTATTAACTGGGATAACAAAGGCAACTCGCCCGATAACATCACTATCCAAAACTCCATCATCGGTCAGGGCCTCTTCCGTGAGAACCACTCGGCAGGCGGTCTGATTCAAACCCCCGATGGCGGTCGCGTGAGTTTGCTGCAAAACCTGTACATGAGCAACAAAACCCGTAACCCCAAAGTAAAAGGGGTGAACGAGTTTGTAAACAACGTGGTTTACGACTGGGGTAATGGGCACCGTTTAGATCAGGATTTCAATTACGAATGGGCTGCTGATGCCTACATTATGGGCGGCTCGACCGGTGTATCTGAAGTGAACGTCATCAATAACTATTTTGTGGGCGGACCATTGACACCTCCCACCAAAACTACGCCGTTCTCTCGCGGTACTGGAACCTTTAACATCTATGGATCAGGTAATTATTTTGACAACAACCAAAATGGTGCTTTAGATGGCGCCGAGGTTCCGTTTGACTCAACTGGTTACCCAGGCATTACCGCTGAGGCGTTTAAACAACAACCTTTCCTCTATCCTACCATTAACCCAACAATGACCGCCGCACAGGCCTATCAGCATGTGCTCGACAGTGTAGGTGCCTGGTACCCACGCCGTGACCAGGTTGACGGGCTGATGCTTGACGAGGTGGCCTCTAAAGGCACCAAAGGCATGTATGTTTACCGCGAAACCGATCTGCCTTTTTCAAACGGTGGCTTAGGTAACGTTTTTGGCGCTCCGGCCCCGCTTGATACCGATGGTGACGGCATGCCTGACGCCTGGGAAGATGCCAATGGCTTGAATAAGAATGATAAGTCAGACGCCGTTGCTTTCAGCACCAACGACCCAAGGTATTTGAACATTGAGATGTACATCAACTCTTTGGTAAGCACACCTCCTCCGGTGTTTATCAAACCTCCTACCAACCTGGCACTCACTGCTACCTCGGTTGAAACACCGCCAAGCAGCAAAGTAAAACTAACCTGGGTTGATAATGCCGATAATGAAACCAACTTTGTTGTGGAGCGCTCTACCAATGGCTCTACCTTTACAGATATTGCTCATCCTAACGCCAACGCGCTTACTTATACCGATAGCGTTGGATTGGTACCTAACACCACCTATTACTACCGTGTAAAAGCGGTTAACGCAACAGATGTATCGGCATATACATCGGTAGTTTCTATTGCTACGCCGCCTGTTCCAACAGCGCCGGCATTAACTGCCAACCCTACGCCTACTAACGGATTTCAATATGCATCGCTCACATCGGGCAAGCTTACCCTGAAATGGACCGGCGGCACCAATACCCTAACTTACTCGGTTTACCTGGGTACCGATACCGCCAGCATGGTAAAACAGGGTGATGTGGCGTACTCAACCGCACCGTCATACACCACCGGTGTGCTAAACGACAACACTGTATACTACTGGCGTGTTGATGCCGTAAACGCAAAAGGCTTGGCTAAAGGACAAGTCTGGAGCTTCAGAACCCCGCCTATCATTCCGCAGGGACTGGTTGGTAACTGGGCCTTTGATGAGCCACTGGATGCGGGCACCACCCAAGTGGCCGACTCGACCGCTTATAACAACACCGGCGCTTTAGGTTTAGATGCCGATAACAACGTGCGCATAGTTGGTAAAATAAAGAACGGACTAGATTTTGCCAGTGCAGATCCAAGCATCTACGTAGTTCGTCTGCCTAACCAGGACCAGCTGTACCTGGATAAAAGCTCGTTCTCAATATCCTTCTGGATGAAAGCGCCTGCTACCCTGCTGCCGCAGGATAACAATACCAGCGCTTACCTGCTTTGCAAGGGTTCTATCACCAGAAACGCTACTACCGGCGCACTAGGTAAACGCTTTGACATTGAGTTTAAAAACAAACAGATCCGCTTTGCTATAGACGATGATAACGATGCCGGCGGCGGTGGTAAAGATGAGTTGCAGGTTAACGGCGTACCATTCTTTACCAACAACTGGACCCACGTGGTTGTGGTGCGCGATGTAACCAGCAAAAAACTACTCATGTACATGAACGGCACGCAAGTTGGCTCGGTAGCCATCAGCAAGGCTAACTCGGGTATTGGCGAGGCCAGCGCACTGGTGCTAGGTAATATTGGCGAGTTGGAGTTTTTAGCAACCACTAATAAACCTGCGCCTTACAAAGGCATGCTGGACGAGGTAAAAGTTTATAACTATGTGCTTTCACCATCAGAAATAACCGCTTTGGCCAGCGTTAAAAACACGCAAACCATTGCCTTTACTGCTATACCGGAACAAAAAGTAGACGCCGCCGATTTTGCACCACAAGCCATTGCAAGCTCCGGACTACCTGTAACGCTGAGCAGTTCTGACACTACCGTGGCTACCATTGTTAACGGCAAGATCCACATTATTGCCGCTGGTACCGCAAACATCACAGCCAAACAGGGCGGCGATGCCAATTATTATGCAGCAGCTAATGCAAGCCAGCAATTAAAAGTGACCAAATACAATCAGACTATTGATTTTGCTGCTATTGCTGAACAAAAAGTAGATGCTGCCGATTTTGCACCGCAAGTTGTTGCAAGTTCTGGCCTGCCGGTAACACTGAGCAGCTCTGATACTACCGTGGCCACCATTGTTAACGGCAAAATTCACGTTGTTGCTGCGGGTATGGCAAACATCATGGCCAAACAAAACGGTAATGCCAAATACTATTCGGCTGATTCTACCAGCCAACAACTGACGGTTACCAAATACAAGCAAACCATTGCCTTCAGCACACTACCAGGCAAAATTGCTGGCGATGCTGATTTCAGTATATCGGCAACCGCAAGCTCTGGCCTGCCGGTAACTTTTACCAGCAGCAATAACAGCGTTGCAACAGTAAGCGGCAACACGGTTCATATCACCGGCACTGGTAGCGTATTGATTAAAGCCACACAAGCAGGCAATGCACACTATGCCGATACCTCCTCTACTCAAACATTAACCGTACGCAACCTAAACGTGCAGGTGCAGGCCCTTGATGGCGATAATGGCAAGCTGACCAACAACACCATCAGGCCATATCTAAAACTGGTTAACAGCGATTCTGTAGCCGTAACCTACAATCAACTAACCGCTCGCTACTGGTTTACTGCCGAAAACTTTACCGGCATCAACACCTTTATTGATTACGCGCAGATGGGCAGTGGTAACGTAAGTATGCAGTACGTTGCCCTGAGTCAGCCACGCAATGGCGCCCTGGGTTATGTGGAATATACCTTTACAGGCAACACGTCGCTTGCCGCAGGCGCTAACTCCGGACCAATACAATCGCGCGTAGCAAATAAAGATTGGTCTGATTTGTCTGAAGCCGACGATTATTCATATCCAGGCAGCACCAGCACTTATACCGCCAATCCGCATATCACGCTTTACCGTAACGGTTTGCTTATCTACGGTCAGGAGCCTGAGGTTGCACCTGCTGTAGCTAAAGTCAATGTTACCTATCAAAGCCAAAACGGTGGCAACAACACCATCGGCACTTATCTGGCTGTAAATAATACGGGCAATGTGCCGCTTAATTATGGTGATCTTAAAGTGCGTTACTGGTTCACTAAAGAAGGTACCGCCAGCTTAAACTATACTGTAGATTACGCCAAACTGGGCAACAGCCAAATCAGCGGAACCTTTGCCCCTATATCGCCTGTGCAGAACGCCGATACTTATTTGGAGTTATCATTTGCCTCTTCAGCCGGAGCATTAAGTCCGCTGAGCAGCACTGGTAACATTCAGTACAGGATTACCAAGACCGATTGGTCGGCCTTTACGCAAACCAATGATTATTCCTATCTGGCACGCACATCAGCCATGCAGGAGAACAGCCACATTGCGGTTTACTACCAGGGGCAGTTAATTTATGGCACAGAGCCGGGCACCAACGGAACAAACGCCCTGGCGCTCAACAACTACGCTGCATCTATGCTTGCGCCTGTACAAAACGGCAGCAGCTTAGCTAATGATTTGCCAGAGAGCATCCTGGTATATCCAAACCCATTAGCCAGCAGCAGACAACTTTCGGTAAACCTGACATCAGACCTGCTGAACAAGGATATCAACCTGAAAATCGTAAACTCGTTTGGCCAGGTAATGCAAACCAACTCGTTCCATGGTAACAACGGTTCTATCAGCTTTGCTGTAAATGGTAATTACATGCCAGGCGTTTACTTTATTAAGGTGAACGACAAGCCAATGGTTCGCCTGTTGGTTAATTAATCATTCAACAAACCTTTCCCTTATACAATTGAAGCCTGTGGAGCATACTCCGCAGGCTTTTTTATTTGCATTTTTACAACACCCCACTTCAACATTACTTCAGAATTATTTAGTTTCTTTACTACTGAATATGCATCACGAACAACACCTCAAAAGCTCTGATACCATCCGCGATATTGTGATCGGTATGTCAGACGGATTGACTGTCCCCTTTGCTTTGGCTGCCGGTTTAAGCGGCGCGGTTAATGCGTCGGGGATAGTAGTTACTGCTGGTCTGGCCGAGATTGTTGCCGGTTCCATTGCCATGGGACTGGGCGGTTTCCTGGCCGGAAAAACAGAAATGGATCATTACCGTTCTGAGCTGAAACGTGAGTACGAAGAAGTAGAGAAAGTGCCCGAGGTAGAGAAAAAGGAAGTAATGGAGATATTTGCCGACTTTGGACTATCAGAACCACTCCAGCAACAAATAGCCGATGAAATGGCTCGTGACAAAGATAAATGGGTTGATTTTATGATGCGCTATGAGCTCGGACTTGAAGAACCGCATCCAAACGCGGCCACTAAAAGCGCCGCTACCATTGGCCTCTCCTACGCTATCGGGGGAATCATCCCGTTATCGCCTTACTTCTTTATCAGCTCGGCTAATACCGCACTGGGCTATTCTTGCATCATCGGGCTTTTGTGTCTGTTTATTTTTGGCTATTTAAAAAGCAAAGTAACCGGCCAGCCGGTGTGGAGCGGCGCTATTAAAGTGGCCATTACCGGCGCGTTGGCAGCCGGGGCGGCCTTTGGCATTGCAAAACTTATTGGCGCACACTAATCAAATATCTACCAGGCATATACCTATGACAGCTATTACCCCTATCCGAACAGACATTGACCATCCGCAAAGAACAAAACGCTACTCATCGTCGCTACGGCTTTGGCATTGGCTCAATGCGGTAGTTATCACGGGCTCGTTGCTTACCGTGCTGGTCAATTCTACCATACTTAAATCAAAGACAGCTACACAGGCGGTAAAATCTGCCCTGGCCGAAAAAAAGGTTACCGTTGACGATGGCCAGGCCAAGGCAGTTGTACATCAATTGCGCGACACGGTGTGGGAGTGGCATACCTACATCGGCTACACCCTAGCCGCACTATTTTTGTTCAGGCTGATCATGGAGTTCTTTCAGCTCGCAGATCAAAAGTTAACACATAAAATCAGTAAGGCCTATCACCAGTTTTTTATCGTCAAAAAGCAGCGTGAACTTTCCCGGCATGAGTTTTGGGTAAAAACACTCTACGCCGTGTTTTATCTGCTATTACTTATCACCGTAATAACGGGCTTGGATCTGGCTTTTGAAGACCAAATTCCGGCACTAAAGTCATTCCATTTTCTAAAACAGGTGCATGCCTTTAATATGTACCTCATCATTGCGTTTATCATCGTCCACCTGGTGGGCGTCTGTCTCGCTGAGCGTAAGGAAAGAGATAAGGGGATTGTATCGGATATGATCAATGGCGGGAACGCGTAAGTTCTGCCCGCTATAAAACTAAAACATCCCAACCCTGTGTCCGAAGACACGGGGGATGGGAGTTGACTTACACTTGGAAAAGATCTTTATTTCGATGCGTCGTATCGCATCTTAGTTATTGATAACCTGGCTATTTCACACCGTTTACATCGGCAACAAACTGTTCGGGCGTCTCATTCGGGAAACCGTCCCAGGCTTTTAGCACCTTGCCATTTTCATCAACCAGCAAGGTATAAGGAAATTTGCCTTCAGCATTATACTTGTCGGCCAACGCTTCATTCAGCTTGATCTGTTCCTTACTGGGCAGATTCTTTTTCTGACGCGGAAAATCAGCCCGCACCAGCACCAGGTGATCTTTGGCGTAGCTTTCAAAAGTACTGGTTTCCAATACCTCGTTACGCAGGCGGATACACGGTCCGCACCAATCTGATCCCGAGAAATTGATCAATATACGCTTGTGCGTTTTAACGGCCTCGTTTTTTGCCGCGCTAAAATCGCCCAGCCACGCGGCACCAGGGCTAAATAATAAGGCTATGGAAATGAGTAAAAGTTTCATTGTACTGTTTATTTAAAACCAAGACTTAATGAGATCACATCAGACACCAGGCCTGTTGTTTGCTGATAATGCCCGTAGCGCAATTCCAATTCATGCAGGCTTTGCCAACCAGCCACACCCTTAGGTGGCGACAGCCTGATACCCGCACCAAAGAAATTGCTATGAAACTGCGCGTATTCATAATTACTGGTATAATAAGTATCTGTTGCCAAATGGCCCTCATAAGGCGCAAAGTATTTGGCTGCTGTTTGATCGTAATATCGGTAAAACGGTGCAATTGAGAAGAATGGCGAAATTTTTACCGGAACTTCCAGATTTACGGTGTTAGAGTGCGTGCCCCAATCGTCGGTATAATAACGGTAATAGGTACGGATGATAAACCGATCGCCCAGAAAGTAGTTGGCCCTGATGCCAACCGGCAATTTAAAGCGTGTTGACGGCAAATGTTCTATGGTATCTTTCCCGGTGTTAAAATAAACCCGGTGAAATGGCAGCCCCAAATAGCCGTTTTGCGTTACCACATCGGCCAGCAGCATAATTTGCAGCCTGGAGTTGATAATCTGGCTATAGGAGAACGAACCGCTGTAGGTATTGCGCGGACTGGTTGGAATGCTCTCTTTATAACTGCGTGAGCCTGAGCTAAGCGTAGATGTACGTCCGCTGGCTGTAGTAACAATGGTTACGCCGCCGGTGGTAACCGTGGTGTTTCCGGGTACCAGCTCAGACGGATAGATCATGGTCACCTGGTCAAAATAGCCCTGAAACTTGGCACCAAACTCGCCCATTTTATTGGGTGTTTTAAAAGAAAAATGCAGATCGGCGCCCAAAGATTTGTAGTTATATTCCGAAGAGACGTAGGTACCTAAACCGAAGGATGAGCCCTTCTTCTCATTCTCGCTCGTCCAGTCTAACGAGGGATAGATACGGGTACCAGTCGGACTGGAAGCGCCTGATTTATTGACATAAGCCTGCGATGCCGAGGTATGATTATCAAAACCCAAGCCTGCATCCAGTGTGTTTTTATGCTGACCGGGGCCGGTCCAGATCATTTTTACGTTGATGCCATTGGAAAGATCGGTAACGTGTTCTGTACCAATACCCCCGGTTACGGCAGAGTGATTACCATCTTGCAGGTAATAACTGGATACCAGGTTTACCTCATCCACCCGGAGCGGTTTGGTTTGGTAACCCGAGCTGTCACTTGTTGCAACGGGCCGATACAGGCTGAAAGTACTTCTGCTGCTATCGGGTCTTTCGGTTTGCGAGTAGGCGTTAATGCGGCAGAGCATGGCAAAGCCGGCGGCTGATAAAAATAATTTCTTCATCTGCGTGCCGTGTTAATTACAACCGCAACCACCACCCGTCTTACCCGCATTGGCGCCCGAAGCCGCCTCTCGGTATGACTCGAAATTAAGTTCGTTCTTTTCAACCTTGCGGTTTGAGAGCGTCATCTCGGCATCGTTCAGTTTGTTTTTCTGATACTCGCGCACCTGTACGCAGGATGATGCTGCGCCGCAGACCACCAGTGCCATCAAAAGTTTAAAAATGTGCTTATTCATATATTAATAGGGGAATCAGTTTAAATGGATGTTGCGGGAAGTGTAGATCTGGTTATCATCGTCAATAATAATGGCTTCCATATCTGCCAGTTGGTTAATCAGATCAAGCCCCGGCCCAATGCCCATTACCATTACTGGCGTGGCCATTGCATCGGCCAGCTCGGCGTGTGCTGTAATAATGGTTACGCTTTTAATGCCAGTAACCGGCAACCCGGTTTTGGGGTTGATGGTATGCGAGTAGCGTTTACCATCAATCATCACAAACTTTTCATAACTACCAGATGTGGCTACGGCCAGGTTACTCATTTCCAGGTAAGAAAAAACCTCGCGCGACCAGTCTGGGTTGGCAATCCCCACCGTCCAAGGCATACCGTTGGCCTGCATGCCCCAGGCGCTCAAATCGCCGGAGGCATTAACCACGCCGTGTTGTACGCCTAACTGTTGCATTACTATTTTGGCCCTATCGGCAGCGTAGCCTTTGCCAATGCCGCCAAAGCCTATGCGCATGCCACGTTCTTTTAAGAATACAGTACAGTTGACATCATCCAGAATCACATGACGATAATTAATGAGGCGAACCATTTGACTGGCCGTTGCGCTATCGGGCAAAGCCGTCATCTGCTGATCGAAATTCCAGAGGCGCTTATCAATCGAGCCGTAGGTAATATCAAAGGCACCTTGTGTAATGCCCGAAATGCGCAGCGAGCGACGGATCAGCTCAAATGTTTCCCGGCTAACTTTAACCGGTGCTATGCCGGCTGATGAATTGATCTTTGCAGTTTCGCTGTCATCACTAAAAGTAGTGAGCAAGCGCTCTATCCGGCGAATCTCTTCGATACCGGCTTCAATACAGCGCTCGGCCCAGGCCACATCATCCGTCACCACACTTAGTTCAAAATGATTGCCCATGAGCCGGCATCCTTGCTTAACCAACTGCTTTGCTTGCATACTTAGGGGTATTTACAAACACAATAGTAACGGTAGATTCTGTATTTATGATGAAATTTTGCCATGTATCGATATATAGCCGTTTTGTATCGGCGAAATATTAGATATCGACCGCCGAAGCCGGAATAATAACGGAATCATCGCGTTGGTCTTTGTATCTACATTGTGACGCATAATCAGGCCGGATCCCTACAGATACCCAACAGAAAATATCACAATTAACTGAACTAATTTCGATATTGCCAACGCTTTTTAATTGCCCTCCCTGGCAGTTTAAAAGAGCATTTGCATTATCATATTCAAACCAATTTCAGACCTTCAAATGATGCGAACAAAGTTTTCTATAAGGCAGCAGGGCGCGCTTTTGCTCACCCTTTCAGTCATATATAGTTGCAGCACGGCAAAGCACACGTCGTCAAAATCATCGGCGCAAAAACAAAATATGGTAGAGCTGGCGCTGCCTGCCCCTACCCCTATGCCGCCAAGCCCGGCGCCGCTGCCTGTGGGCTCTGTGCCAATGGGCGATACCACCGGCGTTAAGGCAATAAATATGGATTTCCCAATGGCCAAAGGCCCGTTTGAACCAACCTGGAACTCTATAGCTCAGCACTATCAGGAAGATGCGGTAAGCTGGCTCAGGGAAGCAAAGTTTGGTATTTGGGTGCACTTCGGTCCGCAGGCCTCTGGCTTAAGTGGCGATTGGTTTGCCCGTAAAATGTATATTAAAGGCACACCGGCTTATGAGAATCATCTAAAAAAATATGGTTCACCAGTAGACTCTGGTTATAAAGACATGCTGCACGAGTGGAACCCTAAGGAGCTGGATCCGGCCAAACTGGTGAAGCTTTATCACGATATCGGTGCCCGCTTTTTGCTGATCCAGGGTGTGCATCATGACAACTTTGATTTATGGAACTCTAAATATCAGCCGTGGAATTCGGTTAACATCGGTCCGCATAAAGACCTGCTTGGCGAGTGGTCTAAAGCTGTGAAACAACAGGGCATGCACTTCGGTATCGCTTTTCACCACGAGTATACCTGGTGGTGGTGGCAAACCGCCTACCGGACCGACGACAATGGCAAAATGTATGACGGCCGCCTAACCCTGGCAGACGGCAAAGGCAAATGGTGGGAAGGCTATGACCCTAAACTGCTGTACGGTATCAACCTGCGTGAGTATAAAGGAATGGACGACTTTATGAGCAAACCCGATGGAGGCATTTTTACCCGCCACTTAGATTACGCCAAATGGTATGTAAACCGCTGGGCCTTGCGCATACTGGACGCAGTGAATAAATACGACCCCGATTTTGTTTATACCGATGGCGACAGTAAGCAGCCCTTTAGCGGCGATAAGACAGGCACCGGCATTAGATCTGATGCCGATCAACGTATGATTGCATCGTACTTCAACCTGGAACTTGCCCGCCGCGGCAAGCAGGACGTGTTTAGCATCACCAAGTTTTTCCCTGCCGGTCAGAAAGGCATTGTAACCACCATGGAAGGCCACTTCCCCGCTAAAATAAAAACCGACCAGCCCTGGATGGGCGAAAATGCTGTTGGTGACTGGTACTACGCGCCGGGATTTATATATGACCCCAACGCTGTTATACACTGCCTGCTAGAAAACGTGTGTAAAGATGGTGCCTACGCGGTAAGCATCCCTATCAGGCCCGATGGATCGCTGGAACCGGCATGTTTGAAAATGCTGCATGAAATTGGCGACTGGATGAAGATTAACGGCAGCGCCATTTATGGCAGCAAGGCCTGGGTTAAATTTGGTGAAGGCAAAGACGGCAAGATATCGGTTTTACCCAGCGGCAACCTGGGCTCCAAGCAATCTGACTTTAAATTCGGGCCTGAAGATCTGAGATTTACTGTGGGTAAGGATGGCAGCCTGAATGTATTTACCATGATGGTTCCACCTTCGGGCTCAAAACTGATTGTCCGCTCGCTCAATAAAGGTAATGCTGATTATAAAGCCATCTCTTCTGTTCGGTTGCTGGGTTATAACGGCAAAATTGATTGGACGCAGGACGAAAACGGCTTGCACATTACCTTACCTGACACAGAGAAATTTAAGACTGCGCTTTGCTTTAGCGTAAACTAAGCCATATACATAAAACGCGACCTCTGTAAATGATATACGGAGGTCGCGTTTTGTATTGATTTGGGTGCGGTTACGGTTTCACCTGACCAGGATCAGCAACGTCACTAGCTGCAGGAGGCGAGTTTAGAATTACCGGAGCAACATAACGTGCAGGGATCCAGGCATCCAGATCAGCCATTGCAATTTTATTGGCCGGACTGAATTTAGGCGATGCCATATATGCCAAAACCGATTTGCGTAGAGACGCGGCGGTCGGCTGCTTTTCGGTAGCCGGGTCTGACAAATCAAAAGACGTTACCATCAATTTACCATTCCCCACCTGGCATTCAAATAACATGGACAGGCGCAGGTTGCGATTCCATTCATCAATAGGCTGCACTACCGAATTTAATGTTTGCGGCAGCGATTCCATATTCATGGCCACAGTTTTTGGCAGCAAATTAACCCACTGGAAATCGCAATGATCTTCAGTAGGGAAACCGGCCAATGCGCCATGCCCGGCATCATTCAACAACCCAACCATCCAGGTGCGGCTTGGATTCATTAGGCGGTTCCAGAAGACAGGAACGGTTGTTAAGGCCAGGTCTGCCGATGGCTTCTCTGGTGCGCCAGACAGGAACAGCACTTTACCGCCTTTGGCCAGTTGCGCCTTTGCCTCATCCCATGAAGTAGAGACCAGCACATCTTTAGGCACCTCATTTTTTACGGCCGATGGGTAAACCCAGAACGTCCAATGATTACTGAACCCGGCCAGATCTAAAACCAGCGAGTAGGCTGCCGGTGCGGGCAATTTAGCAAGCGAAGCAGAGATAGTGCCCAATGCATGACCGCTGCCCCGTGGTATATTGCCTGTTGGCAAGCTGCCGGTCAACACGGTTTTGCCTTCGTTGTTTAATATGCGCCAGGTAGGCGTGACACCAGTAAGTGCAGCCGGGCCAAAATGTGCTACTTCGGCACTGGCGGTTAATGTTTGGTTGTTGGTAAAAACACGATCCTTCAGCCTGATGAGCGGAACAGTGGTATTATTAAAGCGTTTAAACTCATTGGCTGTTACATAGCCTTTCTCTTCCCAAAAGGCATCAAGCAAACCAATTAATGCACCACCCTGCCCCAGGTAGTCATGCAAATCCAGCAACTGATAGCCCGAGTATGAAGTAGTACGTAATAATGCCTCAATCTCTTCCTTATAACAAGCCACCTGGAACTTACCCGACGCATGAGCAAGCGCCTTATTTTGACCGAGCAAACCGTGTGCTTTGGCGCTATCGCGCATAATGATGTAATTGCCAGGATGCATATAGGCCTCCTTGCCAGAATCAATGCCTAACGGAAAGGCGGCATATTTGCCTTTACCTGAAAATTTTTCGATAATGCTGAAATCTGGATAAGCGCAATACTGACCTATCTCATGACCAATACAAGGCACCGTAACACCGTGCCGTATTGTATTCAAGCTCTCTTCATAATCGCCTCCAAACCAGCCTCTCGGTCCGCGTGCCGGACTACCCGTAACCAGGTAGTCTGCCGCAAAGGCCGTGCCTGGCCCCGCAGGTGGCGGCGACCACCGGCCAGAGCCATCTGTATAAAGGCGACGAGGATCCGTCTCCCGCATTTCTTTATCCCAACCCGGGAGTTGTTTAGCATAGTTACCTGCAGGCTCATTAGTGGCAGCAAACATCACAAATGACGGGTGATTACCATAAGCCTTTAACAAGCGCGCAGTTTCATCTTTTAGCACGGCCAGCATCTTGCCATCCGAGTCAAAAGCATTCCACATGCCGCACTCCGGCTGCAAATAAAAACCCAGTTCGTCGGCTGCTGTAAATGCAGCTTCAGGCGGGCACCAGGAGTGGAAACGCATGCCGTTTAAACCCCAGTCCTTACAGATACCTATAATCTTTTTCCAGGTGGCCACATCTGTAGCCGGATAGCCGGTCAACGGGAAACCGCCACCATCATGCGTAGCGCGCAGCAATAACTGTTCACCATTTAATAAGATACGATTTCCGTCGGTCTTAATTTCCCGCATGCCAAAAGTAACCTGATGCTGATGATCGGCCTGCGCCCCTTTGAGTACCAAAGAAAGGTGTTGCAATTGTGGTGTAAACTCTGACCATAGCTGTGCATTAGGCATCGGCACATCAATAACAGCCTGGCCGCCCTTCTCGTCCCATTTCACAGGCACAGACTTAGTGCCAACAGAAAGCGTGCCCGTCCCCGCCTTACCGGTTACGTTGCCAATTGCAACACGAACCTGTGCCGATTTAGCAGCAAGATTTGGGAACACCTGCGCATCAGCAATCCAGACAGGCGAAGTGGCCGAAAGCTCAATCCTGCCAACAATACCGTTCCAGGTTGAGCCTTCGCCGTCAGACACGGCATGACCGTCCGGACGATAGGCCGGCGCCAGCATGCGGTTATCAATGCGAATGGAAAGCAAGTGCCGTCCCGGTTTCAGGATACCCAGATCAAAATCATGCGGGGCAACCAGCGAGCGGTTGCTACCAATCAGCTTGTCATCCAGATAAACATCGGTTTGCCAGCGGGTTCGCTCCAATAAAAGTTCAATGCGTTTGCCTGTCCATTCTGCCGGCACATCAATATCCCGCTGATACCAGGCCACACCCAAATAATGGCGCACCGGTTGCGAAAGATATGGCACCTGCACATTACCTGGCACGGTATAGGCTTTATATTGCGGTAGCAGATACCAGCGCATATCGCGCGGAAGCGCAGCTACAAATTTGGTATCGGCAGTAATTTCATCGCCAAAACCCTGGGTTTGCAGGATACCGGGTAAAGAGATACTGGCATCGGCGGTCAACGATTTGTTGAACCAGCCCGCAGTGACGCCTGCATCACTACGATCTAGTGCAAAACGCCATTTGCCTGCTAAAGAAATGGCCCCTTTTGCGGGTGGCATCGGTTCAAGAGCTTTGGCAAAAAGTCCGGTTTTGGGAAGAATGGCGGCAGCGGTGGTAATACCGGTCATGGTCAGGAAAGACCTCCGGCTGATGGAATGTTTTTTATCTGAATTCATTCAAAAAGGCTGTTATCTTCTCAAAACACATGGCGGGTGTTAGGTTTGAGGCATGTTGATCATTACCCAACGCATCTCTAACGCGAAGGTGATAACAGCCTGAACCCATAGGGATATCCCTGCTATGGACTGAGAAAATTGTTTTAATTTGGTTGTCATCCAAAGTAAAACAATTACCCACGCTTTAGCAATAAACTCCTTTATTGTAACGATAATGTTCTTTACGCCTTTTTACAGCTCATTAATCCAGGCTGATACCTTTTGTAACGCCACCGGGTTAACCGTTTCGCTGATCTGCGCATACTCGCCCAAGGCGCCGGTTTGGGCTTTCTGAAACAGGTGATTTAAGCCAGGCAAAGCAACTTCCTGATGATTTTTATTACCTCCTTTTTGCAATGCAGCTTTTATGCCCGCCAGGTTAGCTGAACATTGCACTTGCATATCCAGCGTTCCATTCAACGCCAATACCGGGCAAGTAACTTTACTAAGGTAAACATCAGGATGGATGCCCAACATATAACGAAACCATGGCGTAGTAACCTGGCTGTCGCCGCGCTTTACAGCGGCGTCTATACTTTCTCCTTGAAGCGCGCCGGCTGGATATGCACGCAATTCGCGGTAAAGCAGGGTATCTATCTTCTCCTTTAATTGCGCCGTACTGAGCGTACTATTGCCGGTTACCAGATCCATCACCTTCCGGTTGGTACGCATGGACAATTCAATAGCTTGTTGAGACGCGCCCGCTAAACGCAGTTGGTCGCGCTCCTGCTGCAACAATAATTCAGTCATTGGCTGGCCGGGGCCGGCCAGCAGGCAAACAAATTTTACAGCTTTATTTCTGGCAGCCACCATAGGTGCAATTAGTCCACCTTCGCTATGACCCATCAAGCCAATGCGCAGCTTACTCAAATCGGGCCGGGAAAGAATATAGTTTACCGCGGCTTCGGCATCATCGGCAAAATCTGCGGAGGTAGCGGTAGCAAAATTACCGGTAGACTTACCTACCCCCCTGTCGTCATAACGCAGTACCGCAATGCCCTGCCGGGTAAGCTGATCGCTCCAAACCAAAAACGGCCGGTGATTAAACGCTGTAACTTCCTCGTCCCGGTTTTGCGGGCCTGAGCCAGTAATCAGTATTACAATTTTGGTGCACTTGCCGTCGGCGGGCAAGGTTAAGGTACCAGCCAGTTGGTTGCCGCCTTTAAGGTTGGTAAATACTATTTCCTCGCGTTTATAAGGGAAGTCTTTAGGATCCTGCGGCCTGGGCAACATTGACACAGGCTGCGCAGAAGCACGGTTTCTTGATAGATTGAGCGGTATTTCGCCTCCCTGTATTAAAACTCCTTTAATTAGCCCGCTGTCTGGCACAAAAGTGCCGGTGTATTTAATACCGAATCTTGGCGCCACAATAGTGAGTTGATTTTTCTGCAGTGTAGTGGCATCTGTAGCAAGGCCATTGGCGCCCTGATCCGGGCTATCTAAAGTTGAGGTATAACCATCTCCAGATCTGGCAATATGGAAAACCACATGCAGATTGCGCCCAGGAGCGGCTAAAACGCCATACCAGGCGCCGGCAATATCTTGTGCATAAAGTTGGCCGGCTAGCAGCATAACCAACATCACCAATAAGGCTTTTTTATTCATTGTGATGGTTTTGATATTGACTTGAATATGGACAACGTTCCAGTTATACTAAAATGAAACACAGGGGGGCGACTACTAATCAATGGCAACACCCTGCAAATTGGTTGGGTTTTCAAAACGCTCGCCCAGGGCTATGCCCAGGGTAACCAGTTTAAAACCAGAGAAAATTCCTTCATTCAACTGGGCGATATTGATGCGGATAAACTGTTCGTCTTTACATGCCACAACAACGCCGTAATTGATATCGGCATACACAACAGTGCCCGGCAAGGCCGACTGTGGACTGGGCATTTGCACCCGGTTAACCTCCAGCACCCTGAATGGCTGCCCTCTAAAAAGGGTTACCGCACCGACATAATCGGGATTGGCGGCGTTAACTACACACTCTATCTCCGTTGCCGATTGCTGTTCCCAGTCAATTTTCAAATCGTCTATAACAGGCGGTTTAAAGTAAGTGGCCCTGCTTTCTGTTTGCGGCAGGGTTTCGGTATTACCGTTTTGCAAGCGGTCAATAGCTTTTTCAATCAGCGCAACGCTTTCCATACTTAGACGTGCCGACAGTAATCCGTGGTTTTCTGCCGGATCGATATTGGTTTGATGCTGTACCAGCATCGGGCCGGTATCAAAATCCTCCGCCATACGGTGGATGGTGATACCACCTTGCTGCTCGCCGTTTTTGATCTGCCAAAACATGGGGGCATTACCACGGTAAGCTGGTAATAAGCTAAAATGCACATTATAAAAGCCTAACGGTGGTATACACAACAGATCGGCAGGCATCTTGTAGCGACACCCAAACACCAGCACGGCGTCAACTCCTGCATCGCTTATCCAGTTTAGCAATTTCGTCTTGATCTCATCTTTCTGAAACCGCTTAAAAGGCACGTTTAAGTACTGCGCATTGAACTCAATCGGGACATTGTTTTTATTAACATCTCCAAGAGACACGATACTATGCAGCAACTGACGGCCTGCCAGGTGATGGATGGATGGTATGGAAAACAAACCGCCGGTGATCAAAATTATTTTCATGCAAGGAAAGGTGATTTGTGGGTCAAGTTAAACAAGTAATGCGATATCGCATCAACAGCACAAAATTTGTTAACAGAATTTAAGCTAAACGCCATCATCCCTGCGCAGCGGCCGGGCGGCTCCTCTCTGCATCTTTTAGTTTTTGTTCCAGTTTGATGATGAGCTGCCGGGCGGCCTCATTATCCTGCTGACGTAAATTCTCTATCATGGCCGGATAATGAGACAGGTCTTCTTCTTCCTCCTTGATCGCTATCTGCGGCGCTCCTTGCACCATGGCAGTCAGCCAGGGATTTACCTTACAGTCTATTACCAGGTGTATACGGTCAATACTACTATTATTGCTAACGCGATGCGGCAGGTTGGCATTAAGATACCAGCACTCACCTTCATTAAGAATGATGCGTTGATCTTCGCTGTAAAACTCAACATCCGCATGGGTAATGACAGGGAAATGCAGACGTGCTTCGCCTTTTTCAAAGGAGAGCTGATGATCTCGATGCTCTTTAATAACCGAGCCCGCCCGCAGGTTCAAAAAACGCACAGACATTACCGGGCACTGCAGCAATGAAACCAGTTTTTTTACCGTTGGGAAAAGCTGCATGTAATCGGTATCCAGAAATGAGGCATTATCCATCAGATCAGGCACCGGGTTAAGGTGATTCCCTCCAGGCGATCGTAGCGGCAGCACCTGCCAGCCGCCACTGTAATGGTAAGTATTTAAATGCGGTAGCCACTGTTGGTTGCCGCCGGTTAATTCATTTTGAATGGCGTGTGCATCATACCCTATTGGTAACCGGGCATAGCGAATGATTTGCATAGTTTAAGCTGATAGCAGTTGATCTTGCTCACCACGCAACTGCTGATATGAAGCGGCAAACGCCTGCACCCCATCAACACCGGGAATAAACTGCTTGGCAGCAATACTGTTTTTAAGGCCATTACCGTCAAATCCTATTATGGTTCTGCTAAACATCAGGCCGTAACGGGCTCCTTGTGTTAAAATTACCTCATGGCTAAGCTTATTAAATGCCACGTTGATGTTGGTAGAAAGCCTTGCGTTGTTACCCGCCACAATCATATCAATATGGCTTGATTGTTTGGCTAATTGATGGCTATCTGCTTTATCATCGCTATCAAGGTGTGCCAGGCAAATCACCCATTGGCACCGCTCCCGCTCTTTAAGATGACGGGCTGCACGGTTGGCGGCGCCCATAACTTCTGTATGCGCCACACCTGTTATGGGCGAACAAACGCCGGTAATACCGGTTTTTACTCCGTTTATATTAATTATTATATAAGGCTTAACTATTGCTGCAAGCGGACCGCTAAAATGATGATTGCAATTAACCAGATTAAACTTCATATCGGCCGCCAGATTTACTAAATAATCAGCCCCAGCCTGCAATTCATGACCGCTCAAGCCTGCTGCATGATAACCGATGCTGTTCATCATTCCAATCATTTTTTGCTGATGGGCCAGACTTTGCGCAGGATTTATAAAGCCGCCTGCATCCAATAGCAAACCTTCGGTCTGCTCATTTTGCATCTTTTTCTTTATGAGGCTCAAGCCACCCATTTCTTTATAGACACTTTCAATCTGCCCCTGCAAATCATTACTGCAATACACATTAAGCTGACTTGGGGTGCCAGAACCAGGTTGATTAATAATGGCCGCATTAGCTAAAGATTTATGCAACAATGCAGCGCCAGTAATAAGAGAAAACTGGCTTAAAAAGATGCGTCTAGTGTGATTCATGGGGCTGGTTTTGGGCTGGTTTAAATTGAATTGAATCTAAAGATATAATATATTTTTAGCAAACAAATTAATAAACACATAATTAAACACAACGGTTCATTTGCAAATGAATTAATATTCATTAACTTCAAACAGTTATAAACTAGTAATTTGCTAAAATATTTTTCGTGTATTATTCTTCCGTTTGTCGGAAACTTTTTAATATTGATATACGTAAACAACTGAACTTATCTCATAAACCTAAAACCATGGAACCTTCTTACATTGGTGCCGTCTGGATGTTTGGCGGCAATTTCGCTCCTGTCAATTTTCATTTTTGTGACGGAAGTCTTCAGTCCATTGCAGAAAACGAAGCGTTGTATGCCTTGTTGGGTACAACCTACGGTGGTGACGGCGTAAGCACATACGCCCTGCCCGATCTGCGTGGCCGTTGCGTTATTGGCCAGGGAACCGGTCCCGGCTTGCCCGCTTACACTATAGGGCAAATGGCTGGTACCGAATCTGTAACCATCACCACCAGTATGATGGCCAGCCACACGCACTTGCTTAATGTAGGCACCAATGCAAGTGCATCTGCCCCGTCAAGCACTTTATATCTAAACCAGATGACAGCTGGCGGTGCACCGCAAACGGTTTATACCAATGCAACACCTGCCGCTACTTTAAACACAGGCACTGTAGCAAGCAGCGGCGGCAGTATTCCTATTGATATAATACAGCCAACACTGTGCATTAGCTATCTGATATCCCTGTATGGTATTTTCCCAAGCCAGAATTAAGGTACCTCTCGGCTTGTATTAAATATCACAAAGACCAATTTGAACCAAATCTTAACTCAATAATATTATGAATCAATTTTTAGGTCAGATCTTAGCGGTAGCCTTTAATTTCGCACCCAAAAACTGGACTACATGTTCAGCACAAATACTGTCAATCCAACAAAACGCGGCACTTTTTTCGCTATTGGGCACAACCTACGGCGGCAATGGCGTTACCACCTTTGCCCTGCCAGATCTGCGTGGCCGTGCAGCTAATAACTGGGGCCAGGGCCCGGGTTTACAAAACTATGTACTGGGCGAGATGACTGGTACAGCAACAGTTACCATGCTGGCATCTAATGTGCCTTTACATATCCATTCGCTGCTGGCCAGCAACCAGGCGCCAGGCACAGCCTCACCTTCGGGGGCTGATATTTGTGCCGGGGGCTCTTTAGGTGGCAATACGGCCAACCTGTATGGTACGGCTGCCGGTTCAACCCTAAATTCGGGCACTATTGCCGCCGCGGGCCAGTCAACCCCAATCCCAATTATGCAGCCATACACCGTATTGCAATATTGTATCGCTCTTCAGGGGATATTCCCGTCAAGAAATTAATGGTTAAACAATACAGATGATATTTAATCACTATTAATTAACCGTATTAAACACGAACTAACCAATAACCTTATGGATCAGTATTTAGCAATAATCATTCAATGGGCCGGCAATTTTGCCCCAACGCAATTTGCGCTCTGCAGTGGACAAATACTACCTATCTCGCAGAACACCGCACTGTTCTCTTTACTAGGAACCAACTACGGCGGTAACGGTACGTCAAACTTTGGATTGCCAGATCTGCGCGGCAGAATTCCTGTTGGGCAGGGTCAGGGCACAGGACTAAGCCCATATGTTGTAGGCGAACAAACCGGCAGCGAATCAGTATCATTACTTTCATCAAATTTGCCGTTACACTCGCACAACGTTAACGTGTATGCGGGGGTGGGCAATCAATCAACACCTTCAAATTCATACCTGGCCGAAGGCCCCAAAAGCGGTACAGGCCCCTCAGCTAAATCGCCTAATATTTATTATAACGGCGCCGCACCAAATACCACCCTTAACCCGCTATCGATATCAACGAACGTTGGTGGCGGCGGCCTGCCAATGAGCATATTACAACCTACTATTACTGTAAGCTATATCATCGCGCTGGCAGGTATATTTCCGCCGAGGAACTAATCACCTATCATCGCACCGGCAGATGGATTTCTGCCGGATAACTTAAATCTGAGTCACAAAACACCTCTCCTGACCATGACGGGAACTATAAAAGTAGGATTGCTGACACCTTATTCAGGTGTTTATCCCTATTACGGACACCACCTGAGTGCCGGAATGCTATTGGGCCTGTATACAGGAGCGCCTAAACGGAATGAAATACAATTTATACCAGCGTACACAAAAATGGGCGATCCGGCCAGTGTACTCGAGGCAGCAAACCGCTTGATTTTTTTTGACCAGGTTGATGTTATTTCGGGCCTGGTGAGCTATAAATCAGTGCTGGATATTATCCCGATTATTGAGCGCCATAACAAAATCGGGTTCTTCTTTGATATGGGCGAATACATACCCTGGTTTAATTACCTGAGCCCCAGAGTATTCTATTCATCTCAACAAATATGGCAAACCCAATATGCATTAGGGTATTGGGCAGCAAAAGAGTATGGCGATGGCGGCCAGATGATTTTGCCTATATATGAGGCTGGCTATCATATCAACAGTTGTTTCCAGCATGGCGCCATGGACGCCGGAAGCGGACGACTGAATATACATGTGATACCACACGATAAGCGTGAGCCTAAAAAAATGGACCTGGATGTAGTTTTTGAAAAGCTAAAAAAAGATCCACCGCCATACGTACATGCCATATTTGCCGGAACGTTGGGCAACGAGTTTTTACTGGAATGGAAAAAATCGGGCCTGCACAACCAAATACCGCTAATTGTGGTAGAAAATATGGCATATGATGATATGCTAAGTGATGTAGGCCATCTTGACCTGAACCTGATTACAGCCAGCACCTGGAGCAGAACAGACGAGAACCACCGAAATCATGAATTTGTAAAACGATTTGAAACAGCGGGCGGGCAGCAAGCCAATATTTTTGGTTTGATGGGCTATGAAGCCGGCCTGGCCTTACGGGAAGTAAAACCGTTACTGCTCAAAAAAGACTATGAAAAAATTGCGTCGCTGCTTCAGAAAGAAGCCATTGTAGGCCCACGCGGCGAGCGCAATTTTTACCCTGCCTCTGGCTATGCTTTGCCAACCACAGACATTGTAAACGTAAAGACCACCGCAAACAACATACATAAAACAATACTAAGCCAGGGAACGGGCTTAAAGTTTGATGCCCAACAGTTTAAAGCTATACATGAGGGAAGTGTAAGCGGGTGGCTAAACCCGTATTTGTGTATCTAAAATTAAAAGCTATGGAAAAAACTTTTACTAAAAATTGGTTTTTGGTATTATTGGTACTTGCCTTAGGCGCTATTGTACCAGCCAGAGCACAAACCTATACTTCAAAAGTACTGGGTACCAACCTGGGCGTATCTGCCATGTGCAAAGATGCGGCCGGTAACGTTTATGTAATTCAAACGGTCTCGACGGCGCAAAGCTCCACCCAGCAAAACGCGCAGATTGTAAAATATGCTGCCGGCACTACAACGGGCACCGTACTTACAGGCACAACTTTTCAGTTCTCTGAATATGAGAGCGTGCTCAACTACGCGTTCGGCATTGGCATTGATAGTGGTGGCAATATATTCGTTACCACTTATAATGACTATTTTCCCAGCGATGGCAGGGACGTTACCACTTACGGAAAAATTCTGAAGTTTACACCCTCAGGCGTCAATACCTACACTCAATCAACATGGGTTACAGGGCAATACCCTAGCGGTAATAAAATTGGCGACTTTGGCGGACTGGTTATTGACTCACATGATAATATTTTTGTTGATGCGTATAACGATGTAGACGGCAAATACGAAGTAGTAAAATATCCCTCGGGAAGCACAACACCTTCAGTGATTTTTACGCATGTGGGCGATGCCAACCTCGTTTCCGGCGATCACTACGGCCCATTTCCGGCTTTAGCTATTGATGGGTCTGACAACCTGTATGTAGCAACCAATTTTGATACTGATAATAATTCAGACGGTGGCAAAATATTTAAACTTACCGCATCATCTAGCTATACATCAAGCACAACGTCTATAATAAACAACGCTTACTGTACAGCCCTTACATGTGATGCAACGGGTTCACTTTACGCTACCATAGCCACTTATACGGTTGGAAGCGGCCTTACCTCCAGCAGTGTTGTTAAATATTCAAGCGATTTTTCAACAACCACTACGCTTTACAGCAATGTTAGCCACAATGGTTCATGGGAGCCATGGGGCATCAGTGTCCCCAGCTCATCACTTACTTTTGCCGGTGCAGGCGGCGGCCCGACTGGAACCGGTCACCTGGGCGATCTGGCAGTAATCTTTAGCGCCCCATCCACACAAGCTACCAACGTTAGTTTCAGCAGCACTACCGAAAAAACAACCAGCATCAGCTGGACCAATGGTAACGGCGCTTCGCGGGCCGTATTTGTAAAAGCAGGCACCGGAGGGTCGCCAACACTTACTAATAGTACTACCTATACCGCCGCCACAGCCTTTGGGTCTGGCACACAGGCCGGCTCTGGTTGGTATTGCGTTTATAACGGTACAGGTACATCAGTAAGTGTAAGCAACCTTACGGCTGCAAGCACCTACACTGTGATGGCCGTTGAATACAATGGCGTTGCAGGTGCTGAAAACTACTTTACTACCGCAGGTACCGGCAACCCTAACACGGTCACCACGGCATCAAACCCTGCCTTAACCGCATCCGGCGCTGCCCCTACTTACAGCGTAGGTGGTTCGGCAGTAACGGTTGACAATGGCATTACCATAAGCGGCGGTACCGGTACGTTAAGCACCGCTACCGTTAGCGTTAGCACGGCATTTGCCTCGGGCGATGCGCTTAACTTTGTTAATCAGAATGGCATAACCGGCTCATATAACTCGGGCACCGGTGTCCTTACTTTATCTGGTAGCGCCAGTTTGGCCAACTACCAGACAGCGCTGCAATCTGTCACTTTCTCCAGCAGCTCTGCTTCAACCACCACAAGAGGGGTATCGTTTCTGGTTGGCGATGGCGTAGCAAATAGCAGTACTGTTAGCAAGAATATCAGTATATCAACCAGCACAACAATATCTTCCATCAACCTGGCATCGTCAAGCCCGACTAACGCTACAACCGTAAACTTTACGGCTACGTTTGCCTCGTCTGTAACCGGCGTTACGGCTTCCAACTTTTCGTTGACTACTACCGGGGTTACCGGCGCCAGCATAGGCACCGTAACCGGCTCAGGCACCACCTGGACCATCCCGGTTACTACCGGCACGGGCGATGGAACCATCAAACTAAACCTGGCCAATGCAACCGGTATTTCGCCCGGCATCTCTACTACGCTTCCGTTTGCCGGATCAACTTATACCATCGATAAAACCGCACCAACTGTAGCCATAACCCGCACAGACGGCAACCCGACAAATGCCAACGTGATTGATTTTCAGGCTGTATTTAGCGAAGCGGTAACCAATGTTGACCCGACTGATTTTGTAATGACCAACAGTGGCGTTACCACCGGTACCATCAGTGTAACGGCTATAAACTCCACCACCTATAATATCTCGGTAATCAACGTAACAGGCGACGGTACGGCACGCCTCGACCTAAAAAGCGGCACAAATATCATTGACGCGGCAGGCAACGGCCCGGCAGCCTATACTAGCGGCGAGGTTTACACAGTAGATCAAACTGTACCGGTTATTTTCGGCACTTCTTCTTTCTCTGCAAATAACACCCCATCTGACTACGCCAAAACAGGTAACATTATTACGCTGAATGCAATATATAATGAGCATGTAACGATTTCATCGTTCGTTATAGGCGGCCATGCCGTAACACCGGTTAACACAACCGGCAATACGTGGCGGGCTACTTATACAGTAACAAGTGCCGATCCAGAAGGGCACATGACCTTTGAAATAATAGCTGCCGACGATGCAGGCAATACATTGGATGCAACATCTGCCAACGTTACAATAAACGGTGTATATGTAACTATTGATAACACCCTGCCAACGGTAAGCATAGGTGCTCCATCTTTAACCCTGACCAAAGCAGACCCGGTTAGCTATACCGTAACTTATAACGATCTTAATTTTAGTGCATCAACCCTAAGCTCGGGCGATATTACTGTAAATAGCACCGGAACGGCTACAGCCGGCACCATTGCTGTTACGGGCACTGGCGACACCCGTACCGTAACCCTAAGCAACATTAGCGGTGATGGAACGCTCGGCATTTCGATAGCTGCCGGAACAGGGGCAGACAAGTCAGGCAACCTAACCGCGGCAGCGGGTCCGTCTACTACGTTTAAAGTATTCAACACCGTACCAACCAACATCGCACTTAGTCCGGCAGCTATAGATGAAAATCTGGCTTCGGGTACTACCGTTGGTGCATTCAGTACTACAGGCGTTAACACGGCTGCAGGCGATACCTATACCTACTCGCTGGTTACCGGAACCGGCGATACCGATAATGGCAGCTTTACCATTGATGGCAGCGGCAACCTCAAATCGGCCGCCAGCTTCAATTACGAAGTTAAAAACAGCTACAGCATCCTGGTACGCACTACAGATGCTGTTGGTTTAACCTTTGATAAACAGCTTACCGTTGCTATCAACAACATCAATGATGCACCGGTAGCCGTTAACGATAGCTATACCACTATTAAAAATGTGCCACTTACGGTAAGCAGTGCTGCAAACGGCGTACTGAATAACGATACCGATGAGGACGGCAATACGCTAACCGCTGTTTTGGTTAGCGGCCCGGCCCATGGCTCACTGACATTAAACGCTAACGGCACATTTACTTTTACACCAAGTGGTGGCTATAGCGGAACAGATTCATTCACGTATAAAGCTAATGACGGTACCGTTGACGGAAATACTGCCACGGTAAATATCACCATCAATAACTCAGTTATTAGTTTGGATGCAGGCTCGTTAACGGCCATGAGTACTACTTATGGTACAGCATCAGCCTCACAAAACTTCACTGTTTCTGGCACAAACCTAATCGCCGGCATATTGGTAACACCGCCAACAGGTTTTGAGGTGAGTACCGATAACAGCAGCTTCTCCCCTACCGTTACTCTGCCACTTAGCGGCAATAACGTTTCATCAACAACGGTATACATCAGGTTAAAGGCTACAGCGGCAGCTAACACTTACGCAGCCAGCAATGTGGTATTGAGCAGCAGTAATGCCTCAAACGTAAATGTGCCTACAGCATCAAGTACGGTAAGCCCATATGCTATTACCATTACAGCTAATGACGTTCCGAAAACATACGGACAAACTTTGAGCAACGTTACCGGCTCTACTGCATTTAGCAGCACAGCATTGGTTAACGGCGAAACCGTGGGTCAAGTAAACATCGGTTATGGCACAGGTGCTGCGGCAACAGATGCAGTAGGTACTTATACCGGCCAGGTAACACCATCGTCAGCAAGCGGAGGCACCTTCACCGCGGGCAACTATAGCATTACTTACGCTAAAGGCAAGATCACCATAGGCCAGCGCACGCTAAACGTATTTGCAACAGGCGTCAACAAACCGTATGACGGTGCGAATACCGCCACTGTTAACCTGACAGATGACCGTGTAACCGGCGATACCTTCACCGCCAATTACACATCAGCTTCTTTTGCCAGCCCAAATGTGGCTAACGGCATCACAGTAAGCGTAAGCGGCATAGGTATCAGTGGCGGGGCCTCTGCCAACTATTCGCTAGGAAACACAACGGCCACCACCAGCGCCAATATTACCCAAGCCGCTGTTACAGTTACGGCTACCGGTCCGGCTAAATCATACGGAACCGCGCTGACTGCTGGCACCAGCACTACTAACTTTACAGTAGGCACTGGCCTCGCCACCGGCGAAAGTATTACCGGCGTCACCTTAACTCCTGACGCAGCCGGTTTGTCGGCCACCACCACTGCTGGTTCGGCTTACGTGGTAACACCTTCTGCGGCTACTGGCACCGGGGGCTTTGCAACAGGCAATTACAATGTTAATTATGTGCCATTTAATGGCACGGTAGGCACATCAACGCAAACCATTACCTTTAACGCCCTTGCAGGCGCTACTTACGGCGATGCACCAATCACACTGACAGGTACCGCGTCATCTGGCCTTACCGTTACTTACAACAGCTCTAACACCGCAGTAGCTACTGTAAGTGGCAATACCGTTACCATAGTTGGTGCAGGTAGCACCACCATTACTGCCGCGCAAGCTGGTGATGGCAACTACACTGCAGCCACCAGCGTACCGCAAACATTAAACGTTGCTACAAAATCGCTTACTGTTACGGCTACCGGTGTAAACAAAACATATGACGGTACTGCCACAGCAACGGTTAACTTCAGCGATAACCGCGTAACAGGCGATACCTTTACCACATCATCAACCGCAAACTTTAATAATAAGAATGTGGGGCCGGGTAAAACTATCAATGTTACCGGCATCAGCATCAGCGGCGGCAAATCTGCTAACTATACCTTAAGCAACACCACCGCTTCTGCAAGTGCAGCAATCACGGCAAAAGCCATCAACGTTACAGCCCAAACTGATAGCAAAGGTTATGACGCCACTACCAGCTCATCTGTAGCTCCTGTGGTTGACGCCCTGGCCACCGGTGATGCCATTGCAACTGCACCGGTACAAAACTTTGACACACCGGCAAAAGGCACCGGCAAAACGTTAACGCCATCTGGTTTGATAATTAACGATGGCAACAATGGCGATAACTATGCTGTTAGCTATGTAACCAACACTACTGGCACTATTACCGCCCGTGCCATCACCGTAACTGCGGGTACTAAAACCAAAACTTACGGCTCGATAGATCCGGCGTTAACTTACAGCATCACAACCGGTTCATTGGCTGGCGCCGATGCATTTACCGGCGCCTTAGCCCGCACCACCGGAGAAGCGGTTGGCTCCTACCCTATCAACCAGGGAACATTAGCACTGAGCAGCAACTATACGCTTACTTATGTGGGTGCTAACCTTTCTATCACACAGTTTGCATTAACCATTACGGCTACGGGGCCGCTTAAATCATATGGCACCGCGTTAACTGCCGGTACCAGTGCCACCAACTTTACCGCTGGTGCAACTGTCGGTAGTGAAGCCGTTACCTCGGTAACCCTGACACCTGACGCCGCCGGTTTATCGGCCACTACAGCTGCTGGTTCACCTTATGTGGTAACGCCATCGGCAGCCACTGGCACCAACGGGTTTAGTGCAGCTAACTACAACATCAATTATGTTGCTTACAATGGTACAGTGAGCACTACATCACAAACCATTACCTTTAATGCACTGGCTAACGCGACCTATGGCGATACGCCTATTACGCTGACTGGCGCTGCGTCATCTGGCTTGGCAGTGTCATACGCCAGCTCTAACACAGCAGTGGCCACCGTAAGCGGCAGCACACTGACCGTGGTTGGTGCCGGTACAACAACCATCACCGCATCGCAGGCCGGTAACAGCAACTACACAGCCGCCACCAGCGTGCCGCAAACACTCACGGTTAACGCCCGTGCTATTACGGTAACGGCTGCTGCACAAAGCAAAACTTATGGTGCGGTTGACCCTGTCCTTACCTATAGCGTTACCACGGGATCATTAGTGGGTACGGATGCCTTTACAGGTACACTGACCCGTGACGCCGGCCAAAACGTTGGTGTTTATGCCATTAAACAAGGCAGCCTGGCACTGAGCAGCAATTATGCGCTTACTTATGCCGGCGCTAACCTGACCATTGGCAAAGCCAGCCTAACTATTAAACCTGATAATCAGAGCAGGGCTTATGGCGCTGCTAACCCTACATTGACCGTTGGTTATACCGGTTTGGTTAATGGCGATGTTGCTTCATCGTTAACTACGCAACCAACCGTTACTACCACTGCAATCAATACATCGCCTGTTGGTTCTTATGCAATTAATGCCAGCGGTGCGGCTTCAGGTAATTACAACATCAGCTATACGGCGGGCTCTCTGTCTGTAACTCAGGCAGCGCTTACCATTACGGCTACAGGTCCGCTTAAATCATACGGAACCGCTTTAACTGCCGGTACCAGCACCACCAACTTTACAGCAGGTACAACTGCTAATGGCGAAACTGTTACTTCGGTAACATTGACGCCTGACGCAGCCGGTTTATCCGCCACTACAGCTGCCGGTTCGCCTTATGTGGTAACGCCATCGGCCGCTACTGGTGCCAACGGGTTTAGTGCCGCTAACTACAACGTCAATTATGTAGCGTATAACGGTACCGTAAGCACTACTTCGCAAACTATTACCTTTAGTGCACTGGCTAACGCGACCTATGGCGATGCACCTATTACTTTAACAGGCACTGCGTCATCAGGTCTGACGGTTTCGTACGCCAGTTCTAACACAGCGGTTGCTACTGTTAGCGGTAATAAAGTAACCATACTGAGCGCAGGTACTACTACTATTACAGCCTCGCAAGCGGGCAATAGCAATTATACCGCAGCCGCCAACGTGCCACAAACACTCACCGTTAACCCGCGTGCTGTTACGGTAATTGCCGCTGCACAAACCAAAGTATATGGCACTACAGACCCTGCACTTACCTATAGCATCAGCTCTGGTACATTGGTAGGCAGTGATGCCTTTACCGGTGCGCTTACCCGCAACGCTGGCCAAAATGTGGGCACTTACGCCATTACCCAAGGTACACTGACACTGGGCGGCAATTACGCGCTGACTTATACCGGCGCAAACCTGACCATTACCAAAGCTGCATTGAACATTACAGCCAACAATCAGACTAAAGTTTACGGTGCAGCCAACCCGGCCTTAACCGTTGCTTACAGCGGATTTGTAAACGGTGATAATTCAGCGGCATTAACTACTCAGCCTACAGTTGTTACTACGGCAACCGCCAGCTCGGCAGTAGGCAGCTACCCTATTACGGCCAGCGGTGCAGCATCTGGTAATTATAACATCAGCTATACCGCGGGTGCGCTTACCGTTACTAATGCTACGCTTACCATTGCGGCCAACAACCAAACCAAGGTATACGGTGCGGCTAACCCAGCCTTAACTGTTAGCTACACTGGTTTTGTAAATGGCGATACCCAGGCCAGCCTGACTACTCAACCAACCGTGGTTACTACAGCCACCACGGCATCGGGCGTAAATACTTACCCTATTACGGCAAGCGGAGCGGCCATTGCCAACTATACCATTGCTTACACCGCAGGTACGCTTACCGTAACCAAGGCGCCACTTACTGTTACTGCCGACAACAAGAGCCGTTTGTTTGGTGTTGCTAACCCGGCGCTGACCATTACCTACAGCGGTTTTGTAAACAGCGAGAGCGCAAGCAACCTCACCACACAGGCAACAGCAACTACCGCGGCAACCACTACTACCCTGCCGGGCAGCTATCCTATTACGGTGGGCGGTGCGGCATCAGGCAACTACTCGTTTATTTATGTAAATGGCAGCCTCACCATCATTCCGCTTTCTAATGCTAATCTGAATAGTTTATCTGTTAGCTCGGGACCATTGTCGCCAGCGTTCAGTACGGCAGTTACCAGCTACAGCACCTCGGTAACCTATGATGTTGACCATGTATTCTTCACTCCAGTGTTTGACCCGACTGCTTCGATCCGCATCAATGGTTCGTCAGTTAACAACGGAGGATCCTTCAATATGCCGCTCAACGCAGGGAACAACACGGTTACGCTTGTGGTAACAGCACAAGATGGCGTCACCACTAAAACCTACATGGTTAGCGTTTACCGCGCTATACCACCGGATGCTGTGACGGCTACCAATATTCTGACCCCTAACGGTGATGGCAAGAACGATACATGGGTGATTAAGGACATTAATCTGTATCCAAATAATACCGTAACAGTTTATGACCGTGGCGGACGCGTAATCTACGCTAAGCATGGTTACAATAATGAATGGGATGGTACGCTGCGTGGTGCATCACTTTCTGAAGGCACCTATTACTATACGATAGATCTGGGTGTTCAGGCACGTACTATAAAAGGTTTCATCACTATTTTAAAAAGTAATTAAGTTTAATTAACCTTTAGCAAAATTATCATGAACAACTATATAGGATATCTGAAACGCATAACCCTGGCTACGGTATCGGTTTGCGGAATGCTGATAGGTGAAGCCCATGCACAGTTGAACCCCTTTCAGAGCATGTATTATCAAAACCATTACCTGCTTAACCCTGCACTGGCAGGTGTTGATAAGGGACTTAACCTGAACGTTAATTACCGGCAGCAATGGAGTAACTTTCCGGGGACGCCTAAAACGGCTGCCTTTACTGCAGATTTTAACGCCGGGGACCGCGTAGGTGTGGGCGCTAACGTGCAGGACGATCAGTCGGGCCTCATCCGCACTACCCGTGCGGTGGGCTCTTACGCTTATCACCTGCCGTTAAATGATGCTGGCGATCACCTTAGTTTTGGTTTATCATTGGGTATTAACAATAGCAGAGTAGACGCCAACAAAGTAAACGGCGACATGTCTGACCAGGAGCTTTTACAATACAACCAATTGAAGCCTTACGTTGATGGTGATTTCGGGGCTGCATATACATCAAGCCACTGGTTGGTTAGTGCTGCTGTTCCTAACTTAAAGAGCACCTTGTTTAAGGGGTCAGACAGCCGTTACGATGCCGACCTGCTAACCTTTTCTGGTATAGTTGCCTATAAATTTACCCAGATAGATGATGGTAATAGTTTTACCATGTCGCCATTGGCCGGCTACCGAATGGTAAAGGGCTTTAAAGACATCTTTGACGCTGGTTTTAACATCACCATGAACAACTACGGGCTTTACTTTCAAAGCATCTATCACACCAATCAGAACATTAGCATGGGTATTGGTTTAGACCAGAAAACGTATATGCTCAATTTTGCCTATAACCTGGAAACCGGCCAACTAAGCAACTATACCCGCGGTGCGTTTGAGTTTGGTTTGAAAATTAATGTCTTTAACTCGCCTGCAAAATAAGCAACTATAAGCAATCATAAAAAAACCTCACTGGTAATTGCCAGTGAGGTTTTTTTATGATTGTGTTCCCGAGATTATATTATTTGTTAATCAAACAGGTTTATAATCTTCATTAAAATGTTCGGGAGAACTGCAAGCCCAATGCTCCATCCTGATAGCTGGGCAATAGCAATGCATCTGATGCTTTATGTTTAGCGGCCCTCTCCTTTCCGTGGAACAAATTGTTCCGGATAATAGGGTACAGCAGATACGCTCCTTTTGTAGCCAGGATACCAAAACCGGCACCGGCAATTACATCGCTAAGCCAGTGGTCTTTATGATACATGCGCAATACACCGGTTGTAACCGCCAGCGAATAACCACCCACCCCATACCAGGCCGATTTACCACTATACTCCTGCGCCATAAACTCTGCACCGGCAAAAGCATTGGCTGTATGGCCCGATGGAAAAGAATAATAATTGCTACCATCCGGCCGCAGGCGATGCGTGGTACGCTTTAGGGTAAACAGCGCCAGGTTCATCATCCCTTGTGCCAGCACATAGGTCATGGTTCTGTCTATAAAAGTATTTTTACCATGATCGCCGGCCAGGTTTAACCCGTAAACCAAAATAACCGGCGCAAACTGCAATATATTTTCGGTGTGACTTGTTACCAGTAAGTTCCTTTCGGTAATCTCTCCATAAACATCATGATCCAGTTGACGGATGGGGTGAAAGATAAAAGACGCAGCCCCATAGGCCACCAGCGCTGCCGGTGGTATTAGCGCTGCTGTTTTACTATGCAGACGTACTACTGTATCCGGAGCAGTTAATAAATCTTTACGAACGGTATCGACTATATTCTTTTTTGTGATAGTATCACTCTGTGCCCTTGCGCTGTTATACAGCAGGCAACCGCTAATTACTAAAACATACTTAAATCTCAGCATAACTGGCAATATACAAATCAAATCTGTATAAAATCTAAACTTTTCAATAAACAACGGTTATCGTCATTGAGTTTTGTCAACTCAGTTTATTGATCCATATAACAAGTACTAAGCTAGTTAGAACACATCAAAAAGGGTAGTTTTTCTATCGCAAACTACCCTTTTTGATGGCACTAAATACCTGAATTCTGGTTATAAAATCGCTACGGAATGATATCTACCTGGATATGCTTAATCAATAATACCGGGAACAAAAAACTCATTAATGCCCGCAACATCAGAAAGATAGGTAGCCATGCTGGTAATCTTACCGTCGTTTACCTGGCATACAATAGCTACCTGCTCGTCCAGCAGTAAATCGCCCCTGCTGGCCGTATTATGCAATGAAAGGGTAAAACCATGCAAGCCATATAAAATATGCTGCAATTGAAAGTTAACGCCAAAGTTTTTTAGGCCCTGGGCACGTTTAACAATGGCTTCGGCACTGGCGGCCAGACCAGAGAGCACGCTGGTACCGGGCAATGTCCAGGTGGCATCTGTGGCTAGTATAGTTTGCAGGGTAGCCCAATCGTTGCTTTTTACGGCATTAAGAAATGTACCGGCTACCTGTAGTTTTTGCTCATCAGTTGGAAGGATATTATTTTGAATGGAGGTGTTCATGGCTGTGTCTGTATGATGGTTAGTTTAATGGTTCTGCGGCAGGGAAATCAACAGGGATTTTTGTAAGCGCATAAACATAGTTGGTAAAAATCCTGACGGTAACCAGGCCAATCACTTCCATCACCGCGGCATCGTCAAAACCTGCGGCGTAGAAATCTTCCAATGCCTGCTCATCGGCATGACCTTTATTAATAGTGATTGATTTTGCCAGGCCAATCAGTGCGTTCAGTTTGGCATCAGCAGTGTGGCCTCTGCGGATGTTCAGTGTATCTTCTTTACTGAAACCGTTTTTCATGGCGGCTAAAGTGTGCCCTGCCAAACAGTAAGCACAATTGTTAATTTCTGACACTATGAGTGCAATGGCCTCGCGCTGTTTACCGCTTAACACACCGTGACTTAAGGCGGTATCCAGATCTACAAAGCCTTTCAATGCAGCGGCTGAATAGCCCATTGTGGCGTACAGGTTAGGCACCTTGCCCAGACGTTTGGTAAACTGATCAAATATAACTTGTGATTCTGCGCTTACCTGTTCTCTTACAGGAACTTGAAATGTTTTCATAATGATTGAGATTGTTATGATTTAAGATTTTTATTGAAGATTAATTTTTTGCTTTTTGACTATCGAGGTACAGCCTTGCAGTTTCGCTCATGGTAACAATGGTACCACCCAAAATCACCAGGTCTTTAATAACTAACCGACCGCGACCAGACAGGTATGGAAATCCCCATTGAGCATCGCCCAGGTGCGGCACCCAGCTTTCGGGCGTGGTAACAAGGAAAGAAAGCGTGCCCAGCGTCATCACACCGATGAGGAAACTGGCTATTAAGCTGGGGAGCGGTGCAATTTTGTACAGGGCGACCAGTAGGGCTAATGTCACCAGGAAAACACCCAGTCCGAAGGAGAAGCCGTAGGTATTATTTTCAATATGCCATTGGTGGTTGGCAGTAACCAGCTCGCCTTCTTTATTCTGGTGAGTTTTATACTCATTAGGGTGATGATAGAAGAACGACATGAAAGGGCTGTTGGCCACAAAGGGCACGATGCCGTCGGCTTCATAAGTGAAGAATTTGAGTCCGCCTATCCAAAGGAAGACTACGACGATGCCAAAACGGACAACTTTTTTTCCGAATTGATCAAGGTTTGCGATGCTGTTGATAAGTGCTTGCATGATGTATGATTTGATGATTCAAAACTACATCAGCAGGCCTACCTGCAACATGGACGATAAGGGCTATTGCTTGGACAAATCTGCCACTATAGAATAGCCCGTTTTGTTGCGAAACGTTTGGGGCGATACATTGGTGACCTTCTTAAAAAAGCGACTGAAGTAAAACTCATCCTCAAACTTTAAAGCATAAGCAATTTCCTTGATGCTCTGCCGGGTCAGGTGCAGCTGTTTCTTAGCTTCCAGAACAAGGCGCTCCTGGATCATTTGCGAGGGCGTTTTTTTAAAATACCGGCTGCAACGTTTGGTAAAGTTATTGGGCGACATGGCCAGCAGCTGCGCATAATCATTGGGCTTATGCAGGGTTAAATAATGCTGATCTAAAAGCTGCCTGAATTGCTCCATCTGCTCATCTTTCTCAGAAGGCTCTGCACGACTGTCAATCAGCTTAATTTTAATGCTGCTGGCTTTGGCCAGGAAGAGCTGCAGGTAAGAGCGCAGCACAATTTCAGACGGGGTCTGTTGCTTAAACTCATCGTCAATATCGTCCAGCAGGTTGGCAAATGTGCGCACATCCCTTTCGGCTAATGACACACAGGGCTGGATGTAGATATTATTAAACAGCAAGCCGTTACAGGCCACCTCAGCGCGGTGATACTCTATGCAATAAAAATCGCCGTGAAACTGGAGCTTTGTTACCGGAGTTGGGGTGCTTTGCTCTATATAAATAGTCTGTAGCGGCGTAGAGAACAGTATGACGGGTGCGGTATAATTAAACGTACCAAAATCGGCATGATAAGTCCCTTGCCCCTCTGGAATAAACAGGATAGTATATTCTGAGAACTGCACCGGGGTATTCAGCGCACTGGTGTCTAATCTTTTTATGCCAAGCAGGTATTCGCCATCTCTTGTAAATACTTCCTTCATAGGTTGTTCGTAGTGATCAAAGTTTTACTGTCGCAAATCTGGCCCTTTTTCCCCGATTGCTTATAAGGCCAGCCTTGCCACACAAACTTAAATGAAACCAGCCACTATTTGCAAGTTGTTTAGGAAATGATGTTTTGTGGACGCGATAATACAATTGAGTCCCCGTTGTCACCTCATTTGTTTCTCGCTCCGCGGATTTTACAGAACGAAAACAGAAAAAGGCAGTATTTTTGTTAAACTTGCATTTTATGAACGACGATTTTTATCAGCGGTTGTTTGCCAAACAGCAGCAATTAGAGAGCGTACCCTCAAATGAGGAGATTGCAGGTTGGGCGCTCAACGTCATTCACCTGATGTACCCTGAACGTACCGGCCGGGTTTTCGCTTCTTTAGATGAGCTGAAACGGGAGTTTTTGCGCCTGGAGGATGAACTATGCGAGATTATACAAACCACCAAGGCTTGCTCAAAATGCGATCCGTTTAAACTGGCTGCAAAATTCTTTGCTGAGTTACCCGAGCTTTTCCGCGTACTGAATACCGATATTGAAGCCATTTTTGACGGCGACCCAGCAGCCCGCACCGAGTTTGAGGTGATCCGTACCTATCCGGGCTTTTATGCTATTGCACTTTACCGTGTGGCCCATCTGCTTTGTCAGCTTGATCTGCCGTTGATACCCCGTATACTCACAGAGTATGCACACTCCAAAACAGGTATTGATATACACCCGGCGGCACGCATTGGCGAGCATTTTTATATTGACCATGGCACCGGCATTGTAATTGGCGAAACCTGTATTATAGGCAATAACGTAAAGATCTACCAGGGTGTTACCCTCGGCGCGTTGAGCGTGGCTAAATACATGGCCAATACCAAGCGCCACCCAACGGTAGAAGACCATGTGGTTATCTACGCGGCGGCCACCATTTTGGGCGGCGAAACCGTTATTGGTCACCACAGTATTATTGGCGGTAACGTTTGGCTTACCAAAAGCATTGCCCCTTACTCTAAGGTTTATCACACCCCAAATTCACCGGTTGTAGAAACTATTTAAAACATCACTATGTCTGCCTTAATTGACCTGATCGGTAACACGCCGATGGTGGAAATAAAAAAACTGAATCCCAACCCTAACGTTAAAATTTTTGCCAAACTGGAGGGTAATAATCCCGGCGGTAGTGTAAAAGACCGTGCGGCGCTGAACATGATTCGAAGTGCGATGGAACGCGGAGATATCCGTCCGGGCATGAAACTGATTGAGGCCACCAGCGGCAACACCGGTATTGCCCTGGCTATGATTGCCTGCTTGTTTGACCTGGAAATGGAACTGGTAATGCCCTCAAACTCTACCCGCGAGCGTACGCTGACCATGGAGGCCTTTGGCGCCAAGGTAACCCTGCTGGAAGGCATTGAGCTATGCCGCGATTATGCCGAAGAAAAAGCGGCAACCGGTGAGTATTACCTGATGAACCAGTTTGCTAACCCTGACAACTACCTGGCGCACGTTAAAACCACAGGTCCGGAAATTTGGCGCGATACCGAAGGCCAGATTACTCACTTTGTGAGCAGCATGGGCACCACCGGCACTATTATGGGTTGTTCAAGATATTTTAAAGAGCAGAATAAAGACATACAGATAGTTGGCTGTCAGCCAAGCGAAGGTGCGTCAATCCCGGGCATCCGCCGTTGGCCTGAGGCTTATCTGCCAAAGATATTTGAACCAGAGCGCGTTGACCGCGTAATGGATATAACCGAAGACGAAGCCATCAACGCCGCCAGAGTACTGGCCAAAAAAGAAGGCGTATTTGCCGGCATGAGCAGCGGCGGTGCATTAGCCGCAGCACTGCGTTTAGCTGCCGAGTTGGACAAAGGTGTGATCGTTTTCATTTGCTGTGACCGCGGCGACCGATACCTGAGCAGCAACCTGTTCGGTTAAGAAAACTTTATAGAAATCTGAGGCGGTCAATCTGATCGTCTCAGATTATCATCGTGCCCGCCTTTCAGGGCATCTAACTCCTCTCTTAATTTTTTATTCTCTGCTTCCAACTCAGTCATACGTTGACGTTGGGGAGCAAAGGCCTGTTCAATTTCCCCGGTGGTATAACGCGGGGTGATGTGTTGCGGACAGTTCCAATCATAAGCCTGTACATCCAGTACCAGCATACGTTCAGGTCGATGCTTATATTCCGATGGATCTATCAGGTCAAACAGTGCGGGATCATCATCCAGTTGCACGATCCGGGCCTTGGCATAAAGTTTTAGCCGGGCGCGGTGCGGATATGAAATCATAATGAGCGCCACCTTGGGGTTGGTTTCTATATTACCTGCGGTGATGTATTGTTTATTGCCAGAGAAATCTACAAATGCCAACGTTTTGTTATCCAGTACTTTTACAAAGCCTTTCGGCCCGCCACGGTGCTGTATGTATGGGTAATCATTAGGGCCTGTTGTGGCCATGTAAAAATGATCCTGATTGGCAATAAAATAAACCTCGTTATCCGTCAGACCGTCGGTTACATTGTACTTCTCCATCTGCTCATAAGTCCGGCGACTACCAACCTCTTGCTGCAACGCCCTGGCCGCATCAGAAAAAGCTATTTGACCATAATTCATCATTGTTGTTAATGTTTTAATAATCAAATTTACCTGTGTTTAGTGCTGTTATAGTTGTAATAGTTAGATAATATGTGGTACTTTTTAAGGATGACTAATAATATGACACGTCTTTAACCCACGTGCACTATTGGCCGTCCGTATCTGGAAAGCGCCATTGTCCGCCTGGATCGCCTCTTTGTCCGCTTCACCCTGAAACAGCTCTGTTTGCGTGTGTTTTCCGGCCATTTTTGAGTCATCATTTAAAACAAAACAGTCATGAACTCAAAAACAGCAAAAACAATCTACTGGGCAGGTGCCTCATTTATGTCATTATGGTTTGGTGCCAGCGGTTTCTTTGAATTAACCCGTAACCCTATAGTATGGGGCATCACCCAGCAACTGGGCTACCCACCGCATTTTATTTACATACTGGGCGTAGCTAAACTATCCGGTGTTATTGTGTTACTCACTCCTAACAAATTACTCCGGTTAAAAGAGTGGGTGTTTGCCGGTATCTTCTTTGATATCCTCTTTGCTTTCTTCTCTAAAATTACCGTTTTAGGTTTTCCAGCAACTATTGATGCAATTGTGGCCTTCACCGTTATTAGTATCACTTATGTGATGTTTAGAAGGTTGTATCCCGCTAATTATACAACAAATAGCATTACTGTTAACGCTTAACTTTAAGCTTCAATTAAAACGAAACGGCCTGAGCGTTTGCTCAGGCCGTTCTTATTTTAGTATTATTTGCCTACTAATTGTACAAGCGGTCAAACATTTAACATTTCGTCGGTTTAAAAGCTATCATTTAGAGGTTTATTCATGGCGTTTTTTAAACTCGATGAGATTAACTCAGCATTTGCTTTTACAGATGCCTGTAAGCTCAAAAAATTCTTGTCGGCTAAATCATGTATTTTTTTTGCCATAAAAGGAACCTTTGGGTATTTCGTAATTACACCGTCTTTAATCAATCCGTAACCCGCAACATTATAGTCAGATATTTCATATTTATATTTCCCGTCTTTCACCTGAATTTTAATTGTGAATGTCACATATTCTATAGTTCCCGGATAATACTTAGTGCCTGATGTTGTTTGAAAGGGGAAGGTACCTTTGCCTATAACAAGTCCGTTTCTTTCATCTTGCATTTGCAATACTGATTTGCTGTCTTTAAATGTTAAAGCAAACCATTGAATAGACTTTGCGTACAAATTGGATTTTAATTGAGCACTATCAACTTTTACTATTTCAGAAAAGTAATAGGGATTACCAGAATATTCGTAAGTTAAATCAGGTTCTTGAGCCTTGACAACAAAGAATAAAATAGCCATCAAAAAGGTTAGGATTGCTTTATTCATTTTATGTGATAATTTAGGACAGCACTGCGATGGTAAAAATATCATAAAAGATACGATTCATCAACCTACTGATAAATATTAAAAAAAGTAGATCCCATCCCCATAAAAGCAAGCAAGCCCGGGCAATATTGCCCGGGCTTGCTTTATTAACTATCTAAACAAATGTTGTTACTCAATCACCGCACGTGCTGCACTTTTAATCACCCCTGTCCCCTCATCTTGCACAAAGCCAACCAGTTCCCAGTCTTTTGTATTGAAGGTTGCAGGGAGAGCGATCTGTGTAGTTCCTTTTTTATCAGTCGGCAAATCAAATTTGTAGAGGTTGCGCACTATCTGCGCATGTTTAAGCAAACGGCCTTCATTCTCGCCAGCTCCCACTTTGCTTACGGCGTGCTTTTGCACCAGGGCCAGCAATAACTCGCTGCCGGCAACATCGCCATCGGCCTGATAGTTTACGTTAAGCTTGCGGGCTGTTAACTGTGCCTTTAACGTAAGCGATGCTGATGCCTTACCACTTAACTCCTGACTGATAGCCGGGGTGATGGCCCGCTCATCCGATCCCACAAACTCTTCTTTACCATTCACCACCAGCTGCGGCGTATAAACCTCTGCATTTAAGCGGCGACTATACTGATACTGGCGTTTTGAAAACTCGGCCTGACTAAATGCATCCCTCCACCCCAGCCGATCCCAGTAGTCTACATGGTATGATAGCAGGTACACCGGTTTGTTGCCAGCCTCCTGCTGGATGCGTGCCAAAAGCTCATCGGCCGCAGGGCAACTGGAGCAGCCCTCAGAGGTGAACAGTTCCAGCACGGCAAAACCATCAGCTTTAAAGTTATTATTAGGTTTGATTTTGGGCGAGCTGCTGCGATTAATAAAAGCAACAAGGCCGAAGCTGAGCGCAACGGCTGCAACAACGGCTAAAAATTTTACAGGTTTCATCTCTTTTTGAATTTTTGTTATGGATCAAAATTAGATGCGCTGACATCCCAAAAACAGCAAAAACAGGCTCAACTAGACATATTCGAACCTCAAACAGGCCAACCGGACCGGCAGTTTACCTGTCTTCCATCCAGCTTAAAAAGGCCGATGATTTTTCTTTGTTGATGAGCAGCTTGTCGGGTGTTTCTATTATCAGCTTTACATACAATTTACGCAAAAAGTAATGCTCCACCTCTTTTATAGCCTTAAAATTTACCAGGTACTGGCGGTTTACTCTAAAGAATTGTTTAGACGATACAGCGGCCGTAATCTGATCTAAGGACTGGCTGATGGCGTATTCTTGCCCGTCAAAACCCATAATCGAAGTTCCTTCATTGCGGATATAGAAAAACGCAATGTTATCTGTGTGTACCGTAGTGTATTTCTGGTTTTTAAAAACCAGGAAGCTGGTTTTTCCAGCGGGTGATGCGCCACCAAGTTTTGATAACAGATCGCCCAGATCTGGTACTACTTTTTGCTGGAAGAAATTTTTAAGCTCATCTACTTTTCTAAAAGCTTCCTGGATATCTTCTTTAGAGAATGGTTTGAGCACATAGTCAACGCCGTTGCGCTTAAAGGCTTCCAGTGAATACTCGTCGAAAGCGGTGCAGAACACCACCGGACAGGTAATTTTAACCGACTTAAAGATCTCAAACGATAGGCCATCCGCCAGCTGGATATCCATAAAGATGAGATCAGGCTGCAACGAGCCCGACAAGGCCTCTACCGACCGCTCGACGCTCTGGTACTGACCGATAATTTTGGCTTCTGGGCGTAAACCTAAGATGATATTTTCGAGTGATTTTGCTGTTCTCAGCTCGTCTTCAATAATAATGATGTTCATGAAATTAGCGGTAGTTTTACCTGGAATAGTTGACCGTTGTTAACAATATCTATTTGCTGATGCAGCAGGTGCTCGTAACGCAGCTGGATGTTTTTCAGCCCCACCCCTAACGAGTTGCGCTCGCCGGTTTTCTGCTGAATGGGGTTTTCCAATATCAGCCTATCATCGGCCGCATATAGTCGGATGTGCAGTGGCTTATCTAAAGAGACTACGTTATGCTTAATGCAATTCTCTACCAGCAGTTGCAAGGTAAACGGTGGGATCTGTGTTTTCAGTACCTCATCGTCCAAATCGCTGGTGAAGGTAAATCCACCCTCAAACCGGGCATTTTGCAGAAACAGGTAGGCTTTTACAATCTCCATTTCTTCCGACAGATGGATCAGGTCGTGCTTACGGCTTTCTAAGGTGAAGCGATAAAAGTTAGAGAGCTTGAGGATGAAATCAACGGAGTCCTTATCGCTGGTCTCCACCATGGCCTTCAGCGTATTGAGGCTATTGAACAGAAAATGCGGGTTTACCTGCTGTTTCAACAGTTCGTATTGTGCGCCCAGGTTATCGTTTTTAATGCGTTCCAGCTCCATGTTCACATACTGGTTCTCATAGTTCTGTTGCAGCAGTTGTAAAAACATATAAAACACCAGGTTAATGAGGATACCCCGCACCTCTACCATCAGCATCACCGGACCAAAGTTGATGTGCGAGAGGATCAACTGCTGCACCCAGGCCAGGCCAAACATCACCAATAAGCCAATCAGCAAGGTATTGATGAGTTTTGAGTAAGAGATCTTTTGCCTGTTCGGCTGCTCCGGTCGACGGGCCAGCATATACAGGTTAACATACCACATAGCCAGCGCAAAAGCGGAAGTGATAGCAGCGTTAACCACCGCCTCGGCCAGATTGAAATGCTGCTGCGCAATTTGCGGTACCGATGATAGCAGACCTATAGTAACAGAGCTTACCCAGATAACCGCCGGAGATATTTTTAGCTTTTGCTTGTCCATGAATCAATCAAGTTTGAGATATCAGCATATCCCCTGTTCAAAGTTAGAATATTAAAGATTTAAAGGAAGAACTGCGGATTGGCATCGAAAATAAAACTCGTGTACTTACTCTTGCAACTACATTAGCAAAACTGTCATGCTGAGCGATAGCGAAGCATCTCTGATGCAAAACCGTCGGGATCGTCCACCGAGATGCTTCGCTATCGCTCAGCATGACATTATGGTCTCCGCAGGCATCAACCCAAAAGCAAATGGACCGGAAGCATTTTAAAGCAAACCCGGCCCATATTGCCATGAACTTATTTATGTTGAAGCGACGCCCTCATTTATACGGCTACGCTGATGGTTATATTGATATTGCCACGGGTAGCTTTTGAGTACGGACAGGTGTTATGAGCGGCCTCTACAATAGCTTTTGCCTCATCAGCAGACAGTCCGGGCAGGTTTACGTGCAAACGTGCTTGCAGTAAAAAGCCGTTCTCGTTTGTGCCCAGATCTACCTCTGCATCTACGGTGGTGTTTTCTGGCAGGGCTACTTTTTTGGCCGACGCATTGTGCCTCATGGCACCAATGAAACAGGCTGACCATCCGGCGGCAAAAAGTTGTTCGGGGTTGGTGCCGGCACCTTTGCTGCCTGGCGAACTGAGGGCAATATCTAACCTGCCATCGGTGCTTTTGGCCGAGCCATCTCTGCCACCGGCAATGTGCACTTTACCGGTATATAAAACTTGTTTTACTTCTATTACTGCGGATGTTATTACGTTGGTTTCCATTTTTTTATTGTTTTTATTTAGAATCTATGTTGTTAAATTTTGTCTTCATTATTTGGCAAAGCCGTCGGCTTCTACAATGGCATCGGCAAATGCTTTTGGCGCCTCCTGAGGCAGGTTATGGCCAATACCACCGGTGATGTTATGATGTGCGTATTTGCCGGTAAATTTTGCGGCATAAGCTGCAGGATCTGGGTGTGGCGCGGCGTTGGCATCGCCCTCAAGAGTTACAGTTGGCACGCTGATGGCAGGGGCTGTGGCCAGTTTTCTTTCGTAAGCATCAAACCTTGCTTCGCCTTTAACCAGGCCTAAACGCCAGCGGTAGTTACTGATTACTATGGCCACATGGTCTGGGTTATTAAAAGCTTCGGCTGATTGATTATAAGTAGCATCGTCAAAGTGCCATTGAGGTGATGCGGTTTGCCAGATCAGTTTATCGAAAGCATAGGTGTTAGCCTGATAACCGGCCTGACCGCGGTCTGTAGCAAAATAAAACTGATACCACCAGGCCAACTCTGCTTTTGGTGACAGCGGCGCAACGTTGGCTTGCTGACTGCCAATCAGGTAACCGCTTACCGATACCAGGGCTTTGCATCTTTCAGGAAACAGCGCCGCAATAATATCAGCAGTACGAGCGCCCCAGTCAAATCCCCCTATTACTGCTTTCTGAATTTTCAAGGCATCCATAAAGGCAATGATATCCAGTGCCAGGGCAGCTTGCTGGCCGTTCCGAACGGTTTGGGCTGAAAGGAAGCGGGTTGAACCATAGCCTCTTAAATAAGGCACAAAAACGTGGTAACCTTTGGCAGCCAGGATGGCAGAGGCATCGGCATAGCTGTTGATATCATAAGGCCAGCCGTGCAGTAGAATAACAGGTTGTCCGTTAGCCGGACCAACTTCTGCGTAGCCTACGTTTAAATCGCCGGCGTTGATTTGTTTGATTTGGGTGAATGATGCGTGGTGAACAGTATCAGCCTGAGCGGTAACCGGTGCTGTTTCTGCGGCGGCAACGGCTGGACCTGCTAATTGTACGGCCACAAATGTTGCGGTGGCGATGCTTAAAAGCTGAAGGCGGCGGGTGATGTGAAGGCTTTTCATAACGTGCAGTTTATTTTGTTTTCAAGTGATTTATTTGCTTTTCTTGATAACAAAAGTACTTGCACAGGCCTCCGGAGAGAATGGGTTTTACCCCGAACCGGACAACAACAGGGCTGAACCGGACAAGCGACCGGCTAAAAACAACACCTGTTATTTTTCAGAAAGAGAAATTGGCTATTCCCGGTTGGCTTTGAGCCGTTCGCGGTGATCTTTCCCCCACTTAATCATCTCCAGAATAATATCGCCGAAGGAATGACAGTACTCTGTAGGCGAATATTCTACCGTTACCGGTGTGGTGGGCAACACCGTTCTTTTAAGCAGTTGGTTGGCTTCCATATCTTTCAACTCGCGCGAGAGCATACGGGTGGTAATACCGGGAATACTGCGTTCAATCTCGCGAAAACGCCTATGACCGTTACAGATGGCATTAATAATGGGTAAGCGCCATTTGCCGCCTAAAACATAAATAGTGTCCTGAAGTGCCTGCACCTCATCCTTCTGATTGCGGGGATTAGACAGCACTTCCTTAATTAGTTCCTCTCGTCTTGGGTTACTCATAGTTGGTATACTCTGTTATACTGGTAACAAATTTATACCAATGTTGATTTAGTTTTGCATCAAATAAAAATTTATCGCATGGAAAATTTAAAAGGCAAAATTGCAGTAGTTACCGGCGGCAACAGCGGCATTGGCTATGCAACAGCCCAGGTGTTAAAACAACAAGGTGCAGAAGTAATTATAACCGGTCGCCGGAAAGAGGCGGTTGACCAGGCCGCAGCCGAACTAGGCGCCACAGGCTTACTGGCAGATCAGGCCAAACTGAGCGACATAGAACAATTAGCCGCTGATGTAAAAGCCCGTTACGGCAAGATTGATATCCTGTTCATTAACGCCGGCGTGGTACAAGTATCCAGCATTGAAGGCGCTACCGAACAGACTTTTGATTATATGATGGATATCAATCTAAAAGGAGCCTATTTCACTTTGAGTCGATTTATCCCCATTTTGAACGACGGTGCTTCGGTGGTGTTCCTGTCGTCCAATACGGCCAGCATGAATGGCGTTAACTCTTCTATCTATTCATCCAGCAAGGCAGCGCTTAACGCTGTCATGAAGATTGCCGCGCTCGAACTGGCCCCGCGCAAAATCAGAGTAAACGCAGTGAGCCCCGGCCCTACCAAAACCGAGATCATGAAAAAATCGGGAATGGATGCTGAACAGCTGGCCCAGATTGACGCCTGGCTAATAGACCAAATTCCATTAAAACATATAGGCGTTGCCGAAAACGTGGGCAAAGTGGTAGCTTATTTTTGCGGAGATGCGGCCAGCTTTATCACTGGTGCGGAGGTGGTGATGGATGGCGGCATGAGCCTGTAAGCAATCACCCTAAATATTTTAAATCGACCGACCAATGCAATAAATTCCGGCGCAATGGTTAGTCGATTTATTTTTCATTACGCAATCTCATCTATCAAAAACGAGCTTTTATTAATTATTTTGGCAGAGCGATAAATAGCATCATGCCCAAACCAATCAGTATCCGCACGCTCAAGACAAGTATACTAACCTCCCTGTTATTCCTCTGCATTTTATGGACGGGATGCAAGCGCCGCCCTGCCACACCAATCTCTTTCTATTATTGGAAAACCAGCTACGCGCTCAATAAAGATCAGCAGCAACTGCTTGCCCAAACTGCCGGGCAACGTTTATATCTGCGTTTATTTGATATCCGTTGGGATGCCGTGCAGCGGCGGATAAGGCCCAACGCAGTCATCCGCATCCACTCATCATTAAAATCAGTAAAAGTTACGCCCGTCATCTTTATTACCAATGCCACCTTTTTGCATACCGAACTAAAAGATGTGGACAGCCTGGCTTTTAAAACCAATCGGCTGGTTAGTCAACTTTCAGACAGCGCCCACATCAGCTATCAAAAAGTACAGTTTGATTGTGATTGGACCGATGATACCCGCGAGAAATATTTTGCCTACCTGCAAGCCTTCAGGCATTACAGCGGTCGCCAGTTGGAGGCTACCATTCGCCTGCATCAGGTAAAATACCGCGAGCGCACTGGTATCCCGCCGGTTAACCGCGGCGTGCTGATGTTTTATAACATGGGGCAACTTTCGGCCTTGAGCAACAGCAATTCTATTTATAACGAGCAGGATGCGGCACGATATTTAAATCGGTTGAATACCTTCCCGCTACCGCTAGACGTGGCGTTGCCCCTGTTTTCATGGGCCATCCACAGCCGCGCCGGGCACATCATGCAAATCTACCCGCAAATTACCCGGCAGGATCTGTCAGATCTCCAACGCTTCAAACCTGATGGAGAGCACTTTCGCGCCATTATTTCTTTTTTTATGAAGGGTGTTTATGTGCGCGAAAATGATATTTTTAAACTTGAAGAAACAGATGCACAGCTGTTGAAAAAAGCAGCCACGCAGCTATCACCAAAACTTAGAAATTTACCTGGCAGAACAATCATCTTCTATGAACTCGCTAATATCAACCTGTCTCAATTCGATGCGTCGACGCTGGGCGCTGTCGCTGATCGTTTTTAGTGTATCGGTCACCTGTGCGGCTGGTATTGTTTGGGCTTGTGCCGATTATGAGAATGATGATGCGTCATCCTTTGCGCCAGAGTATTTTGTAAACAAGCATTATAGCCCGTTTTTTTACGACAGTTTTAATCGCTATTACTACGGTGCCGATAGTTCCCAAATAATTGATAACAATAGCCGCTACAACCAACTGATTGCCGGGGAATGGCGCACTTTCCTCGGTCAGCAGCTAAGCCCAGCACAGGTTGATTTTCTGCTGTTTCATTCCAAAAAACAACAGGCAGACTCGCTTGAGAAAATTGTTCTTAACAAGTTGGACGGTCGCGGTAAAACCTTCTTCAACTACCTGCCGCTGATGAAGGATTGCGAGTATTACAGCATTAGCGAAGGCGATGGCTGGTATGAAAAAGTGCCGCGCAAAATACCGCCTGCCAATGTAGAAAAGCGCATCACTACCGCCTTATCCGGCTTTCGTGATCCGTTTATCCGCGAGCGATTATGGTTCCAGTTGGTTAGATATCATTATTTTCAGGATACCACCGGCCGGAAGGCAATTGTAAGCTTTAATAAGTACGAGAAAGAGTTTCAGCATAATTTCCTGTACTATCGCACGCTGGGTTACCTGGCCGGTGCCGAATATGCCGAAAAGGATTATGCCCACGCTAACTATCACTATAGTCTGTGCTATAATTATACCTGGCAAATGTATCTGCCCAGTCAATGGAGTTTCCATCCGCAGGAGGAAGCCGACTGGCGACAGACCCTCAAACTGGCTAAAACCAACGAGGAAAAGATTACCCTCTGGCACTTGCTGGGTTTAGAAAATGACCCGGTAAGAGCCATACGCATGATTGCCCGGATTGACCCGCACTCCGAGAAGTTGGACTTATTGCTTGCACGCCTCATCAACACCGAAGAAGCGGGCACGCCTCAAACCGATGGTACCATAACGCCTCATCCACCTTTGAGTAAAAATGCTACCGTAGGGCTCATTGATTCCATCGCTAACCTCAAAACCGTTAGTAAACCATATTACTGGCACCTGGCGGCAGGCTACATGCATTATATGTATGCCGATTACAAAGCTGCACAGCATTATTACGCACTGGCGGGCAAGGAGATCCCTGCAGGAAACAATGAATTGGCTGCACAATGTAAATTACTCAACATCCTGCTGTCTGTAAGTACTCTACCCCATTTAGACAAGCAAACCGAGACCAAACTGATTGAGCCACTCAACTGGCTGGCAGATTTGCGCGACAGCAAGAAACAGGTGGCTAACCTGCGGTTCACTACTGCACTGCAGTTTGTTACCGATACTATATCTAAAATTTACCTGCGTCAGGGCGAACGGGTAAAGGCAGAGACTTTCAAAACCGCACCACATATTTATGTAGATAGCATGGCGACAGACTCGTTAGAGAAACTATTGGAAAAACCAGCTAAAACGCCGTTTGAAAGAGCCATGCTGAGGTACTACCCTGTTAAAGCAAGACAATTGTATTATCAGCAGGCGCTATTGGCCACTTATGATGAAAACATCAACGCTGCCCTGCGCTTTATGAACAAGGCCGATTCACTTAAAAACAGCGATTTACCGGCCAATCCGTTCAACAGCTCCATTGGCGACTGCCACGAATGCGAGTTTGGCTTGACCAAACCAGCCGTTACCCCACTCAAGTTTTTGCAGGCCATACAAGCTTTAAAGCAGAATATCGCCACCGGGAAAGATGTTTACCGCAGCGCATTACAATTGGGTAATGCCTACTATAACATTACGCATTACGGTAATTCGCGCCTTTATTTTCAGACTGATCTTACCGGCTCCCCATCCCAACCCGGCGATTATGACAGCGATTACAAAGCTATCTTTACCTCGCCCAATATTGCCCAAAAGTATTACGAGGTGGCGTTAAAAAAAGCTCCAGATAACGAAGCACGTGCCAAATGCGCCTATCTGCTCAGTAAGTGTGAGCGTAACGATTTTTATAACAACCATGCAAACCCATCTGCCTATGAGTACTATGACTCCATCCCACCTGCTGGTCAATGGGTTAAAGAGCTAAAAAGCAAATATGCAACAACCGCCTATTACAAAGAGGTATTAAAAGAGTGCGGCTATTTCAGGACGTACGATGGCAAACGTTAAGCGCGTTAAATATTGTTAAATGGCCGTGTAAAATCCGGCTACTATTTTAACTTTGCTCTTAACCAATTAACGGCCTATGCCTTTTTTATCGCGCGTTTCTGTATCGCCTCCTCAGGATGGCAGTTATCTGCAACATATTCCAAGTCTGCAAAACGGCTTGCGACTGAATCTGAAAACCAACGTCACTTTTTTTGTGGGCGAGAACGGCTCGGGTAAATCAACCCTGCTGGAAGGTATTGCCGAGCAATGCGGGTTTGGCTTGCGGGGCGGTAACCGTAATCATAATTTTAATACCGGTTACCGGTTCGAGGGTTATGAAGGTGCACTTACCCGTAATGTACAGCTCTCCTGGACGCCCAGCCGCATTAGCGATGGCTTTTTTATGCGTGCAGAAAGCTTCTTTAATTTTGCTACATATATTGATGAACTGGGGGGTGATAAGAGTGCCTACGGCGGCAAATCGCTGCATGAACAATCGCATGGCGAATCTTTCCTGGCGCTGTTCAACAACAAGTTTGAAAACGGGGTTTATATCCTCGATGAGCCCGAAGCCGCGCTATCGCCGGCAAGGGTATTGGCATTTATGGCAATTATCAGCCAGTTAGAGCGTAACGGACGGGCACAGTTCCTCATTGCCACACATTCCCCCATACTTATTTGCTACCCGGGTGCCACCATTTATCAGTTTGACGATGCCGGCGTACACGAAACCAAGTATGAGGATACCGAGCATTTCTATCTCACCAAATCATTTCTCAACAACCCATCATTGTATCTGCGCCACTTAATTGATGCGAAAGATTGACATTTTATGCAGCAGCGTCTTTGTTGTACCGCCCGCGGTATTCCAACGGCGACATGCCGGTGATTTTTCTGAACACCTCACGAAAGGCCTTCATATCTGAGTAACCTACCTCATACATTACCTCGTTGATGGTTTTGCGAGTGGTCTCAAAAGCTTTTTTGGCCGATTCCATCTTAATTCGTTGCAGATATTCCAGCGGCGTATTGCCCGTGGCCCTGATAAACCGCCTGTCAAAATGCCGCCTGCCAACGGCAAACCTGGCCGAAAGGTCTTCTACCGAAATCTTATCGCGGTAATGATCTTCCATATAGGTCTGGGCGTCGCGTACCATATCATCCTCATGCTGTTTCTGTCCTTTAAAGATGATAAACCCCGCCTGGCTTTGTCTGTCCATCTCAATCTGGAAAACTTTGGAGCAGTAGATAGCCGTTTCGCGATCAAAATATTTCTCTACTAAATAGAGCAGCAGGTTCAGAAACGAGTACGCCCCACCGTTGGTATAAATGCCATTTTCGTCAGTAATCAACCTATCCGTCTGCAGATTAACAGCCGGAAACCGGTGTCTGAAAGGTTCTGAAACCGCCCAGTGGGTAGAGCAGCTCTTACCATTCAGCAGACCGGTGGCGGCCAACAGAAATGCGCCGGTGCAAACGCTGGCAATTTCTGCACCGTTTTTATATTGTGCGGCTATCCACCCAATCAACTCACCATTGCCTGCTACGGCCTGCTCATAGTTGTGGTTTAACGAGGGAATGATAACCAGGTTGGTTTTACTGATGTTAGCTATATGGGTATGCGGTTTTACCGAGAACAGGCCATCAAAGTAATCTACCTGTTTGGAGATGCCCGCCAGCTCAATTTTAAACAACAATTTGCCCTCGCGCTGGTTGTAGTATTCGTTAGCGCGCGTGAGTATTTTATAAGAGCCCACAATGCTGCTCAGGTTATTCGGTCCATCGGGCACCAGTATGGTGATGTGTTTCATGGCTATTGGCTTTATACAAATATAGTGTAAGCTATAGGTCTAAATCAACCCGTCACAAAGTCTATTTTACACCATACGGCGCAGCCAAATGCGCACTAACTTTGTTTCATCAACATCAGTATCAACTATTTATAAAAGCAATTATGAACAACCAGGATTTGCAATTCAGCAACACCTTCAACAAGCCTGCGCAGGAGGTTTTTAATGCCGTAAACAATGTGCGCGGCTGGTGGGGCGAAGGTATAGAAGGCGGCACCGACCAGTTAAACGACGAGTTTATTTATCGCCATGGCGATATTCATTATTCTAAACACAAGCTAGTAGAGGTTGTGCCCTACAAAAAAGTAGTATGGCTGATAACCGATAGCCAGCTCACTTTTACCAAAGATCAAAGCGAGTGGACCGGCACCACCATCAGCTTTGAGATAACCGAAAATGGCGACCAGACGCAGCTAACATTTACCCATCACGGACTTACGCCGCAGGTGGAGTGCTTTGAGGCCTGCTCCGGCGCGTGGGGCTACTACATGCAAAGCCTAGCTAGCCTGATCAACACCGGTCAAGGCAAGCCTGATAAAAAAGAATTACAGACAGCACATACCTAAAAACTGGAATAACCATGAATACTACCGATTTTACCGTGAGCTTTGCCGTTAGCCAACCGGCACAGGATGTATTTAACGCAGTTACCAACGTGCGCGGCTGGTGGAGCGAGAACATTGAAGGCAATACCGCCAATCAGGGCGATGAGTTTGTTTATCAAGCTCAAGACCTGCACTATTGCAAAATCAGATTGACTGAAGTGGTGCCTAACCAACGCGTAGTTTGGCTGGTAACCTACAACTATTTTAAATTCACCAAAGATAAAGCCGAATGGATGGGTGATCAAATAGTGTTTGACATTACCGAGAAAGATGGACAAACTGAATTGACGTTCACCCAGCATGGCCTTACCCCACAAGCAGAGTGTTATGATATCTGCTCCAAATGCTGGACTGAGTATGTAACCGAGAGCCTGCGCAACCTCATCACCGTTGGCAAAGGCCAGCCTAATGAGGCAGAGTGTAATGCGGTGTAACCTCACCCGGGCCCTCTCCGATGGAGAGGGAGTCTTTTCCTTTGATATAATACTATGAAAGCCCTCTCCTTCGGAGAGGGTTTGGGAGAGATCTTATCCCGATATCGCCAGCAAATAATCCATCTCCACTGCAACCGGCAGCGCTTTGGCTTTGTATGGTTTACCGGCCAGGCGTACATGTTGTAAACCGGTTATGCCCTGCAATGCCACCGCTTGCTGTTCAAAGCCATCGGTTATTTCCAGTTGGCGATATACATCTTCAGATACGATCAGATCGTTATTCAGTGGTTTGGTTTGCGCCTGCAGGCGCGATGCGATGTTAACAGGTAAGCCCATTACTGAGAGTTGCGGTGCACCATCCAGCCCGAACTCGCCCACAAATACTTCGCCGGCGTGCAGGCCAACGCCTATTTGCAGCGGGTAGCCATAGTAAGGCTCGGTATAAGCATCGTTAAATAGATCTACCGTTTGGAAGATAATGCGGGCGGCCTGGTAGGCATCGTTCACAGCATCCTTCAGGTTACTTTGCAGACCAAAAACAGCGTATAGACTATCGCCGGCTACTTCTACCACTTTGCCTTTAAAGCTTTTAACAATCTGGTTAAAGGCGGTAAACAGGCGGCGCACCACTTGTATTACCGTTTGGGTTGATTGCGATTCCATCAATCCGGTAAAATTCCGAACGTCAAGGAACAATATCGCCAGTTCCTGCCGCTCGTCTGGCTGGTGCAGCGCTACCGAGGCGCCGGCGTTTTTACATATCAGGTCAAAATTCGTTTCCATAAGTTGATGTAGGGTTGTTACTGAGGCAGACGCAAAACTCTTCAAAACATTTTAAGGAATTGGCCAATTTTTTAAGCCTTAGATTTGGATGACTGCTATTTGATTTATGCATGACAATTTCCTTAAAACGCAAAGCAAAACTATGCACCAGCACCACGCTATCAAACCATTAACTGGCCAACCGGGCCACAACCCCGGTAAAGCGGGCAAATTGATCGGTGAAAAAAAATATGATTTAAATTAGGTAACCTCAGAGTTACGTTTTATATTTGCGTAACTTACAAGTTACCCAATATGTCAAAAGCTATTAAACACACCTATTACTTCACTTACCCGCCAGAGGTGGTTTGGAAGTATCTTACCACATCAGAGTTGATTGAGCAATGGCTGATGAAAAACACCTTTAAACTGGAAGCTGATTACGAGTTTACCTTCAGTACCATGCCACTCCCGCAGTTTAATTTTGATGGCAATGTTTTCTGTAAAGTACTGGAGATTGTTCCGCTGGAGAAACTCTCCTACTCTTGGGCAGGCGGCCCCGCACCGGGACAAATTACCCTGGAGTCTGTAGTAACCTGGACGCTGGTGCCTACCGATAACGGCACTGAACTGCACCTGGAGCACCGCGGGTTTAAAGAAGAAAACACACCGATTTTCAACGCTATGAACCACGGCTGGCAAGAGATTCTTCCAAAAATTGATAAGCTGATTAAAGCAGAAAAAGATGGCAACGCCTGAACTGGACGTATTCCAGGTAATTGCTGACCCGAGCCGGCGACAGATGCTCAAAATGCTTTCGGAACAGAGCCTGCCTATTAATGCGCTGGCCGGACATTTTGAGATGAGCAGGCCCGCAGTATCCAAGCATGTCAAGATTCTGCAAAACGCGGGTTTCATTAGCATCACCGATTCGGGCCGCGAGCGGTATTGTATGCTGAAACAGGATGGCTTTAAAGCTTTGCAGCAATGGCTGGAATATTACGACAATTTCTGGCACAATAAACTACGCAACCTGGAGACTTTGATGGATCTGAAAGAGAAAAAGAAGTAACCTTTACAGCCGGCAGTTCAAAAAACTGCCGGCTTTTTGTTTTATTGACCTACCGGCAGCGTACGATAATCTTTACTTGGCGCATATTGCCAGGTGCTCATATCAGCAGGCTTTTTCAGGATGTATTTTTTGAGTGGATCATTCTTCAGCTTTTTCAATCCTTCAACCACAAAATATGCGCTCATCTTGGCACCTGCTTCAATGGTGTGCACAGGGTCTTTACTGGTAAAATAAGTCCCCAAAACTTTGTCTTGCCCCAACTGATCATAATGATCGGCAATCATGGTGTTCAAGTCTATAAAGGCAACGCCCTCCTGTTCAGCAGCCAGGCGGGCCCATTCGCCGTGGGCATGATCGTCGCGGTTTACTTTGCCGTTTGTCCAACGATTGCGGGGTACCAGCGAGCAGACAATCGGTGTTGCGCCTTTGGCTTTAGTTTCTTCCATATACTTACGCATGTTCCAACCGAAAGAGTGGATCACCTCCATCTCATTAGTCTTTGGGTTGATGGCATGAATAGTATCATCACCGTTGCCTTTCACGGTGTTCTTGCCGTTATCATTGTGGCCAAATTGCATAATCACAAAATCGCCGGGCTTAATGCGCGCCAGCGTTTTCTCCCACAAGCCGGTAGCTACATAACTGCGACTGCTGGTACCGCCCAGCGCACGGTTCTCTATCGTCACTTTTGTCGTATCAAACAAATTGTGCAGAAAACTGCCCCAGCCCCAGCGGCCGTCCTCATCGCCATTGCCATGCGAGCCATGCCTCACTGTAGAATCGCCTATTAAAAAAATGGTGGGTTTACGCTGTTCATGATAGATAACAAACGAAGAGCACAGCGCCACAAGGCACAGTAACAGGTAGCAATACTTTTTCATACTTATGGGTTTATAGCGATTGACGGCAAAACATCTTCGGCAATTGGTTTATGCAAAGCTAATCGCTTCGTCCGCCTAAGCAAGCGTAGGTGCTCTTAAAAATGCACTTGCAACGGTAACGTTTCTGTTAAAATTCACCGGTTGATGATCGCCAGAGATTGGGGTTATCCCTGATGTGGCTCAGAAACTCTATCAATTCTTCAGATTCTTCGGCTGTTAGATGACGCTCACCATAACCTGCATACATAAACAGTTTGCCCGGCTCTTCAAAAGCTATAAAGCCCATGTAATCAGGGTGAGTAATAAAATCATGCGGGATACCTGGCGCGTGGGGAGACGCTACGGATGGTAGCTTGCTTTTTCCATCCATAAAAACACTATAACTATAGCTGATGATGGGATGCCCGTCATGATATACAGACGTATCGGGAATAACTCTTACCGATAACCCGCTGCTCAATCTATAGTGAAGTGCCCGCATAATTGTTTAGATTTAAGCTATTTATTCTTCCGTAAGCAGATTCTCGGCAATCTGCTGCTGCTCATCCTGATTGAGCATATCACCTTCATACTGCCACTCTCCGGCCTGGTTTATGCTGATCGATCCCAGGTAATCCGGATTCTCATCATCGCTGATGTCATCGTTTACAGCTGGCATGCTATCGTCGGTAAATAACGTGGTGCCATCGTCCAGCGCATCTTTGTAAAGTTTAAACGTGCGGGTTTCCTGTTCGTTGCTTGCCTCTGTTAGCGGGGCGGCAATTACCTTACGCACACTACCATCGCCCTGTATGTAGGTAAACTGTTTAGGATTGATCATACGTTTTAACAATTAACTAACACTAAAGACAAATGGTCTGCGGCTTTGTTTGGCGCAGTTTACAGGCTCATTTAGTGTAATCGTCGGTCCGCAATTGTCAATCTTATTCCATGTTTTTAACCCGGCTGGTTGCATCAATCGGTTTATGCTATAGCTTAGATAAAAAATCTGCATCAATGGACTTACAACTGAAAAACAAAACTGCCCTGGTAACAGGCTCAACCGCAGGCATTGGCTATGCCATTGCCAAACAACTAGCTAACGAAGGAGCCATAGTAACCGTAAACGGCCGTACTGCCGAACGCGTAAATGCTGCCGTAGAACAAATAAAAAAAGACACCGGCAACACCCAGGTAAACGGCCTGATTGCCGATTTTGCCAAACCAGAAGAAATTGCCGAACTAATTCATAAGCTACCCGAAGTAGATATCTTAATTAACAATGTGGGCACCTTTGAGCCAAAAGCGTTTGCAGATATTACCGACGAAGATTGGCTGAGGTTTTATGAGATAAACGTAATGAGTGGTGTACGTCTGTCACGGGCCTATTTTAATGGGATGTTGCAGCGCAATTGGGGGCGCATCATTTTCATCTCCAGCGAATCTGCACTACAGATACCTACCGAAATGATTCATTACGGCATGACCAAAACAGCACAATTGGCCGTGGCCCGTGGCCTGGCCGAGCTGACCCGGTCTACCAATGTTACGGTAAATACGGTGTTGCCCGGCCCAACTCTGTCTGAAGGTGTTGGAGGTTTTGTAGAGAAACTGGGAGCCGACCAAAACAAAACCGTAGAGCAGGTGTCAGCAGAATTTTTCCAAACCATACGCCCCACCTCTCTAATTCAACGTTTTTTAAGTACCGATGAAATTGCCAATGTGGTAACATTCTTGTCCAGCCCGTTGGCATCTGCAACAAATGGTGCAGCTGTGCGTGCCGAGGGTGGTTTATTGAAGACGGCGGTGTAAGAGGGTTAAAATTTATTAGCCGTTATGTCATGCTGAGGAACGAAGCATCTCTGAGGATAGTCCTCTGGATTTGCATTAGAGATGCTTCGTTCCTCAGCATGACATGGCGGTCATTCACTCGCATCTTTTTGCGAGTAAACAAACCACAACTTTACAATCTCAATTTCCTTCATCTGCTTACCAACACATTTTTTTATCTTGCTGCATCAATTTAGAACCGCAGCCTAATGAAGGTTTTTAAAGCCATATTGTCTATTGCAGTTACCCTGTTGCTTATCTCCGCTTTGGAGTTCAAGTGGGGATCGCTGCCGCCTATTGCTCCGCTCATCAATCCTAATACCGGTTTCTGGCAAAATGCCGAAAGCAAGTATATTGATCACCAAAAAACATTGAAACTTGATGGCATTAAGGGCAAAGTGACCGTACAATATGACGAGAACATGGTGCCCCACATTTTTGCAGAGAACGAGCACGACCTATACTTTGCCCAGGGCTACATTACCGCTACCGACCGCCTGTGGCAGATGGATATCCAAACGCGCCAGGCCGCCGGCAGACTAAGCGAGGTGATTGGCCCGAAAACTTTGGAGATTGACCGCTACCACCGCCGCACCGGCATGGTTTACGCGGCAGAGCAAAGCCTTAAACTGGTAATGCAGGATCCGCGCAGTCGTGACATGGTTTTGGCTTATACCGAAGGGGTGAACGCCTACATCCATCAACTCTGGAAACGCGATTATCCGCTGGAGTTTAAACTGCTGGACTACCAACCTGAAGAATGGAAACCCATTAACTGTCTGCTGCTGCTTAAACTGATGACCGAAACGCTGGCCGGTCATACCGACGCCGCTGCCATGACCAACGTGCTCAAAAAATATGGCCTGGCAGTAGTTAAAGATCTTTATCCCGATTATCCTTTCCGCGAAAAGCCGATCATTCCCGAAGGTACGCCATGGAATTTCAAGCCGTTACAGCAGCCCAGACCGTCCACCAGTTACCTGGCGCAGACAGGGCAAGATGGCAAATATGTACCAAAACCCGAAGGTATTGGCAGTAACAACTGGGCCGTAGCGGGCAGCAAAACAGCCAGCGGCTACCCTATTCTGGCTAATGATCCGCATTTAGATATTACGCTGCCGTCAATTTGGTATCAGTTGCAATTATCAGCACCGGGGGTTAATGTGAACGGGGTGTCTATCCCGGGATCGCCCTGCGTTATCATCGGCTACAACAATAAGGTAAGCTGGGGCGTAACCAACGTAGGTGCAGATGTGCTTGATTTTTATAAGATTGATTTTAAAGATGCCACACGCAACCAGTACCGCTACGGTGATGGCTGGCGCACCACCACCAAACGCGTAGAAACAATTGGCGTGCGCGGTCAACATGCAATTATTGATACCGTTGTTTATACACACCAGGGGCCTATAGTTTATAACGATGCAACAGAGCGCCCTGCTATGTATGCCGATATACCCGTTAACTGTGCCATGCGATGGATTGCTTACGAGCCATCGGTAGATATTCTTTGCTTTTATCAGCTCAACCGTGCGCAGAATTATGACGATTACCGCAAGGCATTGACCAACTGGAGCGCGCCCGGACAGAATTTTATTTTTGCTGACGCGGATAAAGACATTGCCATCACCGTAAACGGCCGTTTCCCGCTTAAATACAAAGATCAGGGCAAGTTTATCCTTAACGGTGCCGACCCGGGCGATGACTGGCAGGGCTGGATTCCGTTTGAGCAAAACCCGACGGCCAAAAACCCAGTGCAGGGATACCTGACATCGGCCAATCAATCATCAACAGATCAAACCTATCCTTACTACCTTAACTGGAGCTTTGCGCCATACGAGCGTGGCAAACGCATTAATGACCGCCTCACTGCCATGACTCATGCTACTATAGACAGTATGCGCATCCTGCAAACCGATACTTACAGCATCTCTGCACAGAACACACTGCCGGCTATGATTGGTTACTTGAATACCAATAATCTTAATGCCACGGAGCAACATGCGCTGGATACATTGAAAAAATGGAACAAGCATTATGATGCCAGCTCTGTAGCAGCAACCATTATGGCCGCCTGGTGGCAGGATTTTTACACCAAGATTTGGGACGATAACTTCGACCTGAAAAAGAAAGTACTCTTCCCTCCTAACCGCGATCGTACGGTTGAGCTATTGCTGAAAGACCCTACCTCGCACTGGTTTGATGACATCCGCACGCGCCAAAAAGAAACCTGCGCCGATCTGGTGAACGCATCCTTCCGAGACGTGGTTAAAGGCCTGGTAAAACAACTTGGCCCGCAGAGCGATAAATGGCAATGGGGCCACGTTAACCCGGCACAGATTAACCACCTGACCCGTCAGGCTGGCCTGGGAACTGATATTTTTTATGCCGGAGGCATGGGCTCGGCCGTTAATGCATTGAACGACGGGCACGGGCCGTCATGGCGCATGGTAGTGCAAACCGGCCCGCAGATGCAGGGCTACGGTATTTACCCGGGCGGCGAGAGCGGCAATCCCGGCAGTTTTCATTATACAGATATGGTGCCTTACTGGCAAAAAGGCCAGCTGAAACCACTGTTATTCATGCAATCGGCTGATGAAAAATCAGATCGCATTAAAAAAACTTTAACCATTAGCAGCAAGTAAAATGTTATTTATCCTTATATTGATCCTCACACTCATCAGCGGCTTTATTACGCCTTGGTGGGCCATAGCCATTATTTGCTTTGTAATGGCTTTATATGCTGGCAAAAAACCTGCGCAGGCCTTTTGGTCGGGCTTTGGCGCGGTGTTTATTGTATGGACGGTGCTGGCGCTGGTAAAAAGTATCCCAAATGATCATTTGCTGGCAGCACGCATGGCTACGGTGTTCAATTTACCGCATTGGACCTTGTTATTATTTGTTGTATCTCTGGTTGGAGGATTGGTGGGCGGTATGTCGGCCTTATCGGGTTTCCTGGTGAGGCGTATAGTAATTAAATAACCCTCTATTAAATAATATTAACCAATGATGTTAAACCTGAATAACATTTATCCTGTAGTATCTCCCGCTCAATATTACTCGAAAGAGTGGGATTTGCCGCATTACAAATTACCCGATGCCGCCTTTATTTTAACATGGGTGGTGTTTGATGAAGAGGAAGCAGGGATGGAGTATTTGACGCGGGATGAATATCAATACCTGGCAAAAACCCATAAAGGCTGGCAGCAAAAAACCTTTGAAAACTTGCGCCAATCTTTGGCCGAAGATGAAAACTTTTTCACCCAATATCAGCTAAGTGATGACGGTCAGCGAATCATATTACTGGCGTTTATGCAGAACGACGGCATCGGCTCCAGCCGCATCCTGCTTTCTGAAGAATTAGAGGCCGCTTTTCCACACGGCTATTACCTGGCCTTTCCAGACAGATGCTGCGGACTGGTCATCTCAAAAGACGTTACCAACCCGGAGCTACAGGAGATTAGAAGCCTGGTAAGGCACATGTTTGAAACCGCCAACATCCCCATGTCTGACCAACTTTATGCATCCGAAGGGTTTACCGTACCCGGCAACTGGACACAACCGATAGATTACGTCCTTTCAAATTTGCTGGTTAGCGGAGTTTCCAAGTTGCGGGAGGCGTTGTAGAGGCGAATCTCGAACGACCGCCTTTATCTGTACTTGATTACATCTAAAGATATTTAAAAAATGACGAGTAGGTGTCACCCTGAGCACAGTCGAAGGGCGCGCTTGGGGCAACAGCACGGTGAAAGGCCACCGCACGTGTTTCGGCGGTGCTCTACATGATAAGTTAAAAAAGGATGTCATGCTGAGCCCCGTCGAAGCATGGTGGGGAGGCCTCTCCGCGCGAGTCTTCGACAAGCTCAGACTGACAGACTCTCGTTTGTTATTTCACTTTCATAGTCCCGCCGCAGGGATTCTATTACTCAACATGACACCCTTTTCTTGTCTTTTTTACTATAGTAGCTTATAGTGAATGCTGTTAATAGTATCCTAAAAATCCTTTAAATCTTATAAATCCTGGTTCAAGACTATAGCTTCGCCGTATCCCGCTCCACCTTGTGGATATTGGTGTTCAGGTAATCATCCTCTATCAAACCATCGCGCATGCGCACAATGCGGTGGGCGTGGCGGGCAATGTCTTCCTCGTGCGTTACCAGGATGATGGTATTACCTTTGGCGTGGATGTCTTCCAGCAGGCCCATAATTTCTATAGAGGTCTTGGTATCCAGGTTACCGGTAGGCTCGTCGGCCAGGATGATGGATGGATCATTAATCAGTGCGCGGGCCACAGCCACACGCTGGCGCTGACCGCCTGAAAGCTCGTTAGGTTTATGATCCATACGATGCTCCAACCCTACATTGGTAAGTGCAGCCTCGGCACGTTTTTTACGATTTTCTTTATTAATACCTGCATAAATAAGCGGCAGGGCCACATTATCGAGCGCGGTATTGCGCGGTAGCAGGTTAAAAGTTTGAAAAACAAAACCAATCTCGGCATTGCGCACCTCGGCCAGCTGACCATCGGTCATACGGCTCACGTCAATACCGTTCAAAACATATTGGCCCTTGGTGGGCGTATCCAAACAACCCAGAATATTCATCAAGGTTGATTTACCTGAGCCAGAGGGGCCCATCAGCGCCACAAATTCACCTTTATTGATAGTAAGCGTAACCGATTTAAGCGCGTGGATTACCTCCGCACCTATTACATATTTTCGCCCGATATCTTTAATGGTTATTAATGGCTCCATGCAGTTTTTATTGGTTGGACGACGGATACCCGGGTTTGTTACATTTTTTGTCCAAAAGTCTGTAAGTCCGTAAGTCCGCAAGAAATTCTTTTACTTTCCGTCTTACGGTCTTTCGGACTCGACTCCTCTTTACCCAATCACCTTCGCCACGTGGAAAAAGTCGGCATCCTTGTCGGGCGCGTTAAACAGGGCTTCTTCGTGGGTAATGGGGTGTTTCACTACGTCTTCGCGCAGCACGTTGATGCCGTTGCTCATGTACACCAGGGGCTCAACAGCACTGGTATCCACCTCGTTCAGCTTGTCCATAAAATCAAGGATCTTGTTCATATCCTTTATCATCTCCTGTTTTTCTTCGCCGGTTAGTTCCAGGCGAGACAGGTGCGCAATCTTTTCAACGGTATCCTGATCTATGTTCATATCTCGTTTTCCAGTTTGTGTTTCATCAGGCTGTAAACCTCATCTTTCAGTTTATCAGCATCATCTATAGTTAAATGTGCGGTTTCAATTGGTTTGTGTATGTATATGTTGCATACACCGGGGCGACTGCCCAGCTGATCACCACTATCCCACAACACCTTCCATATATCTGGCGAAGTTACGGGAATGATTGGTATTTTCAACGCTATTGCCAACCTGAACGGCCCATTTTTAAACGGAATCAGTTGCGGTGGGTAATGATCTGCTATGGCTCCTTCAGGAAAGATAACCATTGTGGTGCCATTTTTCAAGCGTTCTTCAGCTTTTTTAAAGGCGCGGAACGAGGAAATATTACTCTCCCGGTTTACCGGAATATCCACCGTTTTAAAGAAAATACGGGTAACCGGGTTATCCAGCAACTCATCTTTCCCTAAAAAAGCATAGTTGTTTTTGATGAGGATGTTCTGCGCGTTGATATCCAGGTTTGAGGTATGGTTTGGGCAGATGATATAGGTACGGCTCCAGTCAATCTTCGTTTCAAAATGAAATTTATAAAAGATACCCGCCAACGCCGATGACACAAATGAAACCCTGCCCCTCAGTTTATTAAGCACCGGATAACGCTCCGGCTTGCGCGAGTAATAATAGAATAGCGGCCACAGCAAAAAGAAAACCAGGATAACAAAGCCCTGATATACCAGCGAGTGGGCACGCTTCAATATACGTTTCATCACCTCCAAAAATATAAAAATTACTTACTTTCGCCTCCATTATGGAAACTGTTGTTAGTGGTATCCGGTCTACCGGTAAATTACATTTAGGGAATTATTACGGAGCAATTCAGAACTTCGTAAAGATGCAGCACGAGTATAATTGCTACTTTTTTATAGCCGATCTGCACTCGCTCACCACGCACCCTACCCCTGGCGATCTGCACGGCAACGTAAAACAGGTGCTGGTAGAGTACCTGGCTGCCGGGATTGATCCAGAGCAAGCTACCATTTACATCCAGAGCGATGTAACCGAAATTGCTGAGCTATACCTGTACCTTAACATGAACGCCTATCTGGGCGAGCTGGAACGTGCTACCTCTTTTAAAGACAAAGTGCGCGCCAATCCGGATAACGTTAACGCCGGCCTGCTTACCTACCCGGTACTGATGGCTGCAGATATCATTATCCATAAAGCTACCAAAGTGCCTGTGGGTAAAGATCAGGAACAACACCTGGAAATGGCCCGCACTTTTGGCAACCGTTTTAACCGTTTATACAATAACGAATACTTCCCTGAGCCTTATGCCTTTAGCTTTGGCGAGAGCCTGGTAAAAATCCCCGGATTGGATGGCAAGGGCAAAATGGGCAAATCTGAAGGCGAGGCCAATGCCGTATACCTGTCAGACCCACCTGAAGTGATTCGCAAAAAAGTAATGCGTGCCGTTACCGATGGCGGCCCGACCATAGAGAACCAGGAAAAACCGGTTGAAATTCAGAACCTGTTTGACCTGATGAAAGTAGTATCAACCCAGGATACGCACGACCATTTTAACGATCTGTACAACAAAATGCAGATCCGTTACGGTGATCTGAAAAAGCAACTGGCCGAAGATATGATCATCGCTACCACTCCTATCCGCGACCGTATTAACGATATAGCTGCCGATACTGAGTACCTGCGCCGTGTAGCCCGTCAGGGTGCTGATAAGGCCCGTGAGAGCGCCCGCAGAACAATTAATGATGTGCGGGAGATTATTGGGTTTAGGAAATTCTAATGAACCAGGATTAAACGAATTTTTAAGATTTACAGGATTTGATTAGACGATTGATTTTAAGGGTCGATTTTAGAAAAAATCCTGAAAATCTTAAAAATTCGTTTAATCTTAGTTCCGATTTTCTAATTTAGAAAATCAGACAAAACTCTAACGGATGCACATAGCTATTGTAGGAAATATAGGCGCCGGCAAAACTACTTTGACCGAGCTGCTGGCAAAAAATTATGGATGGGAACCGCTTTATGAGGCGGTAGATAACAACCCCTACCTGGAAGATTTTTACAGCGACATGAAACGCTGGAGTTTTAACCTGCAGATCTATTTCCTCAATAGCCGTTTCCAGCAGATTGTTGACATTCAGAAAGGCAACCGCAATATTTTGCAGGATCGTACCATTTATGAGGATGCCTTCATTTTTGCAGAAAACCTGCACGATATGGGCCTGATGACCAGTCGCGATTATGAAAATTATCGCGCCATTTTTGATAACATCACCTCGTTCATCAAACCGCCCGATCTGTTAATCTACCTTAAAGCATCGGTACCTACGCTGGTGAACAACATTCAGCGCCGTGGCCGCGAGTACGAAATTGGCATCCGCATTGACTATCTCTCAAAACTAAACGAGAAGTATGACAAATGGATAAAAGGCTACAACCTGGGTAAACTGCTGGTTCTGGATAAAGACAATCTTGATTTTGCCAATAACCCCGAAGATCTGGGTAACATTATCCAGATGGTGGAACGCGAGATTAACGGGCTGTTTTAGTACGACATCTAAATCATAATTAATAAATGATGAAAAAGTATTTCATCATATTTATTGCTTTAGCACTTTGTGCTTGCCAATCCGATACCCATCAGTTAGATATTGGCCGGTTTACGATTAACGTACCTAAAGAATGGGTATTTAAACCCTTACAAACGTTTGACTCATTCGCGGGTGAAATTAATGGGCCTAATGTTAGTTTGAATTTTGACTGTAGTTATCATGGATTTGCTAATCATCTTTTGCAAACAGAGCAAGAGTACTTAGCTGGAGAGCGCTGGTGGGATGATCGCTACTTCATGAAGGATGATGTTATTTATACCAATAACTCACCTGTTACTATAAAAGGCGTAAGGGCTGATGAAATGAAAAAGCGAGGAATAACAGATACCTCATTAGTAAAAGTTGAAGGCTACCCTCAATATCAGGCAAAAAAAGTAATTCATCGTCCCACATTTGTACAACACAAGCAGTTCCCTGACGCTGATTATATTGCAGATGCAACTTATCGCGATAGCACTATATTTATCCCCATAACTATTCCCAACGAAATAAAAGCGCACCACATTCAATTGGATAGCGACGCACTTTATGTGTACAAAACCATTTGGCCGAAGGTTACCGGCAAGGGCATGACAGGTATTTATATCCATGGTCGTTCATCTGATTTTAATTTCCAAATGGGGGGCATTAATCTCTCGGCTCAAAACCAAGCTTTGGCTTTACAAGCCTTTAAAACCATAAAATTTAAGAAATGAAAATACTCGGCATCATCCCCGCACGCTATGCATCAACACGTTTCCCCGGCAAACCACTGGTTGATATTGATGGTAAAACTATGATCCAACGTGTGTATGAGCAGGCAAAAAAGTGCAGCACTCTGGCTGATGTATTTGTAGCCACGGATGATCAGCGCATTTATGACCACGTGCTGAGCTTTGGCGGCAAGGTGGTGATGACCTCAGACCAGCACCCCAGCGGTACCGACCGTTGTGCCGAGGTAGCCGCACAGCACCCGGAGTATGAGGTGGTGATTAATATTCAGGGCGATGAACCCTATATCGACCCAGAACAGATCAGCAAGCTTACCGCCTGCTTTGCAGAACCAGGCACACAACTGGCCACGCTCATCAAACAAATTGACACTACAGAAGAATTGTACAACTTTGCCACCCCAAAGGTGATCATCAATAAAAACTGGGAGGCTATTTACTTTTCGCGTTCGCCAATTCCGCATGTGCGCGGGCAGGAGCCGCAGCATTGGCTTTACCACAATACTTATTACAAACACATTGGTATTTACGGCTATAAAAGCGATGTATTACAGCAAATTACTAAGTTACCGGTATCATCATTAGAAAAAGCCGAAAGCCTGGAACAGCTACGCTGGATAGAGAACGGCTATCGCATCAAAGTAGCCGAAACCGATCTGGAAACCTTTGCAGTAGACATTCCGGCTGATCTGGATAGATTGAAGAAACACCGATAAAACCTTTCACAATGAAACCCAAAGCCTTACCAATCACATTGTTACTACTTGCGGCATTTAACGTTCATGCCCAGAAAAAAGATTATATCATCAATACCAAAGGAGATACCATCTGGTGCAATATTAGCAATCCGTTGCTAAGCAAAATAAAATACACTACAGCCGACGGGCAGAGTGCTACTGTCACTACAGAAACAGTTAGTGAGTACTACTGCATCGGCAAAAAAATACGCCGCCGCGCAGTATACGTAGAAAATAAAACTGAACCTGAATTCTTAACCGTGTTGGAGAATGGTTCCATCAGTCTTTATGAGGCAGTGGCCACCAATTACAACGGCATCTCTGGAAGTTCTGTAACCGTTTGGTTCATAAGCAAAGACTCCGATCAGGCAGACCTGATCAAAACCAGCGGGGCAATCATCGGCAAATCAGAAAAAGACCTTAAAGACACGCTTGCAGATATGCTGAAAGACAAGAAAGAAATTTACGACGCCTACATTACCGAAGATAAATTCAGCTTTAAACAGATCCAAAAACTGGTGCATTGGTATAATACCGGTGAAAAAAACTGATAGATAAAGCCAAACAGCGGCACAAAAAAAACCACTATCATCTATGAAAACCTTAACCCTATCGCTAGCCTTGCTTTTTGCAACGGCTATAGCTGTGCACGCGCAGCAAAACGATTACATAGTTAACACCCACGGCGACACCGTAAAATGCAAGATCACCAAACCGTTTCTTGGCGGCCCCAGGTACACCATAGGCGACTTCTCTGACAAGATTACCACCAGTGATGTAGCAGCCTATTATCAGTCAAAAGAGCATACTATGGTGCGTGCCGTATACACCGGCAACAGCAAAAGACCAACATTTATGGTAGTAATTGAAGATGGCCCAATTACCTTATATGAGGATGTAAACACTTACTACAATGCAGGCACCGGTGTATCTACCAGCACCAGAAACTGGTTTTGGAGCCAAAAAAGCTCTAACCAGGCAGAACCACTCAAAACCAGCGCTTTGTCTATAGGTAGTAAATCAAGAGAAGAGCGCATGCATGATTTTGCCGAACTATTGCGGGAGAAGCATGAAATTTATGAGGCGTTCATTTCCCAAAAAAGTTTCAGCTTTAATCAGATTCAAAAACTGGTGCATTGGTATAATACCGGCGAGAAAATGGATTGATCCTTCCCAACAAAAAACATCATAGAATTCAGAAAAACGGCGGAATACAATTAGGTATACCGCCATTTTTGTTTTGCTAAACCCATGTTAATACCCCTTATCAAGCTAACAATCAGTCACTTTTCCACATTTAAAATTCACCCGGCCAAATCCGCCATTTTTTCCTACTTTTGTATCCCGTACACAAACGAAATTTATGACCAAATACATCTTTGTTACGGGCGGCGTAACCTCGTCGTTAGGAAAAGGTATTATATCGGCCTCACTGGCCAAACTTCTCCAGGCGCGTGGCTACCGCGTAACTATCCAAAAATTCGATCCTTACATTAATATTGACCCGGGAACGCTGAACCCTTACGAGCATGGCGAGTGCTATGTGACCGAGGACGGCGCCGAAACCGATTTGGACCTGGGCCACTATGAGCGCTTTTTGAATGTGCCTACATCACAGGCCAACAACATTACTACCGGTCGCATTTATCAAAATGTAATTAACCGCGAGCGCGAAGGAGCATTTTTGGGTAAAACCGTACAAGTAGTACCCCACATTACCGATGAGATTAAACGCAACGTACGCCTGCTGGGCGAAAACGGCGAGTATGACATCGTGATCACCGAGATTGGTGGTACCGTGGGCGATATCGAGTCGCTGCCGTTTGTGGAAGCCGTTCGCCAGTTCCGCTGGGAAGAAGGCAGCAGCAACTCGCTGGTAATTCACCTTACGCTTATTCCTTTCCTGGCCGCCGCGGGCGAGTTGAAAACGAAACCAACCCAGCACTCGGTAAAAATGCTGCTGGAGTATGGTATTCAACCTGATATTCTGGTTTGTCGTACCGAGCACCACGTTAACCAGGAGCTGCGTAAAAAAATCGCTCTGTTCTGTAACGTAAATATCAATGCGGTAATCGAGTCTATCGATGCGCCAACCATTTATGACGTTCCGCTGCTGATGCTGCGTGAGCAGTTGGACAAAACCGTATTGGCCAAATTAAAACTGCCAACCAAAAACGAGCCAAACCTGGAAAGCTGGAAAGACTTCCTTGGTCGCCTCAAAAACCCAACAGCCGAAGTTCGTATAGGCCTGGTAGGTAAATATGTAGAACTGCCTGACGCTTATAAATCAATCATCGAGGCATTTATACACGCCGGCGCTAAAAACGAGTGCAAGGTAAAAGTAATCACCATCCAATCTGGCCAGTTAACTACCGAGAACGCGGTTGAAAAACTACGTGGCCTGCATGGCGTACTGGTTGCTCCAGGCTTTGGCGAGCGTGGTTTTGAAGGCAAAATTGAAGCTATCCGCTATGTGCGCGAGAACAATATTCCGTTCTTCGGTATCTGTTTAGGTATGCAATGCGCAGTTGTTGAATACGGCCGCAACGTATTGAATTTGCCTGATGCCAACAGCACCGAGATGAACCCGGAAACTCCAAACCCGGTTATCTCGATCATGGAAGATCAGAAAAACGTGACCAACATGGGCGGAACCATGCGTTTGGGCGCTTATCCGTGCGATCTGAAGAAAGGCACCAAAGCTCATCACGCCTACGGAAAAACCCACATCAGCGAGCGTCACCGCCATCGTTACGAGTTTAATAATGAGTACTTTAAGGCTTACGAGGACGCCGGTCTGGTTATGTCGGGCATTAATCCGGAGAACAATCTGGTTGAGGTGATCGAACTGAAAAACCACCCTTATTTTATCGGTGCACAGTTCCATCCTGAATTAAAATCAACTGTTGCTAATCCTCACCCACTTTTTGTTAACTTTGTCGCCGCTTCGCTGGCCTATAGCCGCAAGAATTAATTGTACGATAAATAGATAATGGATAAAAATACTTATACCGGATTTTTCATGATTCTGGTTATCCTCGTTGGTTTTTCATTCTGGATGAACCATACCAACAAAGAGGAACTTGCAAAACAACACAAGCAACACACAATCGATTCGCTTAACCGTATCGATTCTTTAAAACAGGCTAAACTGGCAGTTAAAGTTGCTCCGGGCGAAAAACCTGTGATAGACTCGGCTGTATTAAAAAGTCCTTTTGGTGCTGCAACCATGGGTTCAGAGCAACTGGTTACTTTAGAAAATGCTGACCTGCGTGTTAAACTGAGCACCCGCGGCGGTAAAGTTTATTCGGTTGAACTGAAAAACTACAAAACCTTCGACAAAAAACCGCTGATCTTGTTTGATGGCAGCAGCAACCACTTCGGTCTTAACCTGAACGCTGCTGGCAAAAGCATCAATACAGACAAACTGTACTTTACCCCAAGCGCACCAAGCCTAACGGTTAACGGTAAAGACAGCAGCAGCCTGACCATGCGTTTAAGCTACAGCCCAACACAGTATATTGATTATATATACTCATTGAAAGGCGAAGGCAACAAACTGGAACTGAGCATTAAACCAACCGGCCTTGACGACGTTGTTGCCAGCACCAACTCGGTTAACCTGCAATGGACAGCTACCCTGCGCAAACAGGAGAAGGACATGAAGCTGGAGCGTCAATACTCTACCGTTTATTTTAAAAATAGCGATAACGATGTTGACTACCTGAGCGTTGGTAAAGATGATAACAAAACCATCAACGATAAAAAGCTGCAGTGGTTCTCGTTCAAACAGCACTTTTTCTCTAACGTGCTGATCTCTAAAGCGGGCATGAGCAATGCCAACTTATCGGTAGCTATCAACCCTAATGATACAGCCAACGTAAAATCCATGACTGCCAGCGTAACGCTGAACAAGGATAATTCTGGCGCCGTTCCGATGGAGTTTTACTTCGGCCCTAACCGTTTTAAAACCCTGCAGGCACAAGGTTATGACCTGGAAAAACAGGTTGACTTAGGTTGGGGTCCATTAAAATACATCAACCGCTTTGCTACGCTGCCGGTATTTAACGTACTATCCAGCTTTAACTGGAACTACGGTTTAATTATCCTGGCGCTAACAGTGATTCTGAAACTGGTACTGTCGCCGTTAACCTATAAATCATACCTGTCTATGGCTAAAATGCGTGTGCTGAAGCCGGAGATGGACGAGATTAAAGCTAAAGTTGGCGAAGACAACCCTACCCTGTTACAACAGGAGTACATGAAGTTGTACAAAAAAGCCGGTGTAAATCCGCTGGGCGGCTGTTTGCCAATGTTGCTGCAAATGCCTATTGTTATTGCGTTCTTCCGCTTCTTCCCAAGCTTATTTGAGCTGCGCGGACAAAGCTTCTTGTGGATGCACGATTTATCAACTTATGACTCGGTAATTAAATTTGGCACCAGCCTGCCATTCCTGGGCGATCACATCAGCTTGATGTGTTTGCTGATGACCATCTCAACCCTGATCTATACTTACTTTAACAACCAAATCTCGGGCGCTACCGGTCAGATGAAATATATTGGTTACGTTACGCCAATCATCTTCCTGGGTGCACTGAACGGCTATCCGGCAGGTTTGAACTATTACTACTTCCTGGCCAACATGTTCACCTTCCTGCAGCAGTTCCTGATTCGCCAGATGGTGGATGACAAAAAGATCCACGCGCAGATCCAGGAAAACAAAAAGAAACCAGAAGACGCCACAAAAAAGAAGAAATCAGGTTTCCAGGCCCGTATGGAAGAGATGATGCGCCAGCAACAACAAGCGCAACAAGCAAAGGGAAAAAAATAATTTAAAAATTAGTTTTTCTCACTTGATATTTAAAGGCTGCCCATTGGCGGCCTTTTTTGTTTCTTCTTATCTTAGTTCGATGACTTTTAACTATAAGGATTATTCTATTCTACTTACTCAAGAGTATAACGATGCGCCTTTATCAAAGGGCAATCTAAAGAATTATACGCGTAGTTATCAAAGTTCTCCTGAGTATGAAGCATCAACAATATATGGCATAAGTATTTTCAAAGACAAGAAAGAAATAGCAAATGCTGTTATTCTAGAATCAGGAGGCGCTACACAACTTAACCCCCACTCTTATTTGATCAAGGAAGATGTACTCTTTATAACTTGCTCTAATCAGATTTATGCTTTACAAATCCCTACGTTAAGTTTGATATGGCGACTCGAACCTGAATTTGCCACTTGCTTTGAAATACACGATTTTAAAGGCGATATATTAATCTGGGGTGAAACAAGTATCTCCAGAATTACATCTGACGGCACCATAAAATGGGGATTTAGCGCAAGAGATATTTTCGTAACTCTTGACGAAAGCCCGGCATTTGAAATTGACGGGGACCAAATTCTGCTTACAGACTGGCAGGGCTTTAAATACTGTCTAAATGCAGACGGTAAAGAAATCTCATTGTAACATTTCAACTTTCTGACTTCCCGACTTGCGGACTTTCTGACTATTTCACTAACTTTGTTAGCAATGTACGCCATTGTCGATATTGAAACTACGGGCAGCCACGCCAGCGCAAACGGTATTACCGAAATTGCCATTTGCATCCACAATGGAGTGGAAGTTGTAGAGCGTTTCGAATCGTTGATTAATCCCGGTCGGGAGATCCCTGTATTTATCCAGGCATTAACGGGGATTGATAATGAAATGGTGTCTACTGCCCCACCTTTTAGACAAGTAGCCGCGCGCGTACATGAACTGCTGAAAGACAAGATCTTTGTTGCTCACAACGTCAACTTTGATTACTCGTTTGTACGTCATCACCTGGCCGATGCGGGTTTTGAGCTGAACTGCAACAAGCTATGTACGGTACGTCTGGGCAGGAAGATTTTACCGGGCATGCCCTCTTACAGCCTGGGCAAACTCTGTCGGCATTTAGGCATTGATAACGAGGGCCGGCACCGCGCCATGGGCGATGCTGCGGCTACTGCTAAACTTTTCTCTTTACTGTTAGGAAGCGACACCGGAAATCATATTAAAAGTGCTTTAAAGCAACGCTCTAAAGAACAACAACTGCCGGCCAATCTCCCAAAGGCTGATGTAGACCAACTACCCTTGGTACCTGGCGTCTATTACTTTCACGATCAGAAAGGGAAGGTAATTTACGTAGGCAAGGCGGTAAATATCCGTAAGCGTGTACTCAGTCATTTCAGCGGGAATAACCCTAACCGGCAGCGTCAGGAGTTTCTGCGCAACATTTTTCATATCACCTATCAGGAGTGTGGTACCGAGCTGATGGCTTTTGCTTTGGAAGCCGTAGAAATTAAACGTTTGTGGCCAGCTTACAATCGCTCGCTTAAACGCTTTGAACAAACGTTTGGCATATATGCGTTTGAAGATCAGCGCGGCTACATTCGTTTGGCGGTTGATAAACAGCGCAAGCATAGCCAAACGGTTTATACCTGCCGGTCGCTAACCGAAGGCTATAACCTGCTTAATCAGTTGGTAGAAGAGTTTGAGCTTTGTCCTAAACTGTGCTTCATCCAAAAAAATAACGAAACCTGCAACGGCAAACACGGCGAGAACTGCGCCTGTGGTGGCCATGAAACAGCAGATCGCTACGCCCAGCGCGTTGGCGATGCGCTGCGTAATTTCAAAGCCCAGCTACCTACCATAGCTATCCGTGATCGTGGTCGCACGTATGAAGAACACAGCTGTCTGCTGATAGAAAATGGTCGTTTTTTTGGCATGGGCTATATTCCTCATGATGCAGAGATTGACAATCTGGATGATCTGAAATCGCACCTGAAACCCCACTTTGATAACGGATACATCCTCAACATGGTGTTGACGCATGCCGAAAGACATCCATTCAAGATTGTGAATTTTAGGACCGAGGTGTTAGTTTGATCTATAATCAGACTTACGAAGTTTAAGGCAGATACAAAGCATTAAAAAAAAACAAAAGAGCCAAGAAATCGATATTCCTGGCTCTTGACTCTATATTCTTGATTCTTACTAGATACTAAATAACTCCCGCTTTCTCCAGCTCTTCCGCCATCTGTTGTTGCAGCTTCAGGGCTTCGGCACGGGCAGCTTCGGCAAAGTCTTCACCGTTACTGGCATAGATAATTGAGCGAGAGGCATTAACCAGCAAACCGCAGTCTTTATTCATACCGTATTTGCATACTTCTTCCAGGCTGCCACCTTGTGCGCCCACTCCCGGCACTAACAGGAAGTTATCCGGAGCGTACTGACGGATGTTGGTGAACTCGGTGCTTTTAGTTGCACCAACCACAAACATCAAACGGTCGGCACCTGCCCAGGTGTTGGCTTTTTTAATAACCGCTTCGTACAAGTGACCATCATTGGTATCCAGGTATTGAAAATCTTTACTACCAACCGACGAGGTGAGCGCCAGGATAATTACCCACTTACCCTCGTAAGCCAGGTAAGGCGTAACGCTGTCATTACCCATATAAGGTGTAACGGTAATGGCATCGAAGTCCATACCTGATGATGCTTTATCGAAGAAAGTGCGGGCGTATTTGTCGGACGTATTGCCAATGTCGCCGCGTTTTGCGTCTATAATATTAAGCGTATCCTTTGGCAGGTAATTGCAGGTGTTTATTAAACTTTGCAGGCCTTTAATACCATAGGCCTCATAAAAGGCCGAGTTTGGTTTATAGGCCACGCACAAATCGGCAGTGGCATCTATAATACGTTTGTTAAACTCAAAGATCGGGTCTTCATGATCTCGCAGAAATGCAGGTATTTTATTAATATCGGTGTCCAGGCCAACACATAAAAATGATTTTTTTTGTTTGATCTGGCTAATGAGTTGCTGATGGGAAAGCATAGGGACAGAAATATTTTTCGGTTCAAAAAAACTAAAAATTATCTGCTTCTGTTATAGTAATTAGATATTTTGTTAAAAAATTTGAAAATAAAAATTAAATAACTACACTTGTGCCGTTATTTCCTTTGAAATTTTTCTTGCACTAAAGAAACAATTTTAAATTCCACGTTTTTATTAACAGAATAAACAAGGTTAGCCGTTGTTGTTTGTGCAAATTTTTCAGATAAAATTTCTCCATACCATTTAAAAGATTCTTTTGAATTATTAATTCACCACATGTCTGATACTAACGAATTGAACGATAAACTCGTTTCAGAACTGCGCGAAATAGCCAAAAGTTTAGGCGTTGCCGAAGCTGATGAATTGCGCAAACCCCAACTAATTATCCGTATTGTAGAACAGCAACAACTTATTGAAGCCGCTCGTGCACAGCAAGTTGTTCTTCAAAGCAATTACGCCGAAATAAATACCCCTGCCCCTGCCGAAGCTGATGACAAACCACGCAAACGTACCCGCATGGTAAAAGGCAAAGCAGCCGCCCCTAAAGCTGAAGTTCCCCTGGATGATGCCAACCTGTTTGATATATCGGAAGAAGATGACGATATGCCGCCAGCTATTGCAGATGAAGATGAAATTCCGGCAGTTGCAGCAGCCCCACAGGAAGAAGCCGTTGAAACCAGCGAGCCAGTGGCACGCCAGGTAGAAGCGCCGGCAGAGCCACGCCAGAAATTTGAGCGTCGCAACAATCAAAATCAGCCGCAGCAACAGTCAAAACAGCAGGAGCCTGCTATCAATCTTGACTTTGATAACGTTATTGTAAATGAGGGCGTTCTGGAAATTATGCCTGACGGTTACGGTTTCCTCCGTTCGTCTGACTATAATTACCTCACCTCTCCGGATGATATCTACGTATCACAATCGCAGATCAAACTATTTGGTTTGAAAACCGGCGACACTGTGCGCGGCAGTATCCGCCCGCCAAAAGAAGGCGAAAAATACTTCCCGCTGGTGCGTGTGGAAGCCATTAACGGCCGTATCCCGGCCGAAGTGCGTGACCGCGTGCCTTTTGACCACCTGACACCGCTGTTCCCTTCAGAACGCATTAACCTGTTTACTGATCCAAGCAACCATTCAACCCGTATTATGGACCTGTTTGCCCCTATCGGTAAAGGCCAGCGCGGCTTGATTGTGGCTCAGCCTAAAACCGGTAAAACCATGCTGCTGAAGGATGTGGCCAACGCTATTGCTAAAAACCACCCTGAAATATACCTGATCATCCTGCTGATTGATGAGCGCCCTGAAGAGGTGACCGATATGGCCCGCAGCGTACGCGCCGAGGTTATCGCATCAACCTTTGATGAGCCGGCAGACCGCCACGTAAAGATTGCCAACATTGTGCTTGAGAAAGCTAAACGTATGGTAGAGTGCGGTCATGATGTGGTGATTCTGCTTGACTCTATTACCCGTTTGGCCCGCGCTTATAACACCGTGGCTCCGGCATCAGGCAAAATCTTGTCGGGTGGTGTGGATGCCAACGCGTTGCACAAGCCAAAACGCTTCTTCGGTGCTGCCCGTAATATTGAAGACGGCGGCTCATTAACCATCATCGCAACTGCATTGACCGAAACCGGATCTAAGATGGATGAGGTGATCTTTGAAGAGTTTAAAGGTACTGGTAACATGGAGCTACAGCTGGACCGCAAGCTTTCAAACAAACGTATCTTCCCGGCTATCGATCTTACTGCATCGAGTACCCGCCGAGACGATTTGCTGCTTGACCGTGATACCCTGCAGCGTGTTTGGATTCTGCGTAATCACCTGGCCGATATGAACTCGCAAGAGTCTATGGAGTTCCTGCAAACGCAGATCCGTGGTACCAAAAGCAACGAGGAGTTCCTGGTTTCAATGAACTCTTAGTCGTAATAATATTTAATGCAAAAGGGAAAGGCTTAGCTGTCTTTCCCTTTTTTATACCCAATAGGCACAATGCTGCTCATAAAATAACGTTTGGTTTAAAAACAGCCTGATTTTTAATGAGCGGTTCATCCAACGTTGATAAATTCTTGGTAACTTCGCCGTCAATGAGGAAGCGTGTACAACGACATGTCCCCAATGCCATTACCTGCGCTAATCTATTCAGCGGCTGCGTGGGCATTGTACTTACCCTTAGTGATCAACCAAATAGCATGCACCTGGGTGCTTATTGCATCTTCCTTGCAGCTATTTTTGATTTTTTTGATGGTTTCGCATCGCGCGTGCTTAAGGCTACCACGGGCATAGGTAAAGACCTGGACTCGCTGGCTGATATGGTGAGTTTTGGCGTATTACCTGCCGTTATTCTGTTTGAGTTCTTTAAACAATCGCACCAGATCCCGCACATCAGCACCTATTTAAATTACGTGGCGTTCCTGATCCCGGTGTTCTCTGCCCTGCGTTTGGCTAAATTTAATATCGACACCCGCCAGGCCGAAAAATTTATTGGCCTGCCAACACCGGCAAATGCCATCCTGATCGCGTCGTTCCCGCTCATTCATGAGCATCATAATACTTTTTATTCAAACTACATCACCAACCCCATTATTTTGGCAGTTTTTACCATCGTGATGTGTACCTTATTGGTGGCAGAATTACCGCTGCTATCGCTTAAATTTAAGAATGCCGATTTTCAGGAAAATATTTACCGCTATTTATTGCTGCTATTTTCGGCTATTCTGATACTATTTTTTAAATTTGCGGCCGTACCGGTAATTATTTTCCTGTACATCGTATTATCAATTATCCAATTCAAGATAGACAATGACAAAGTTTCAGGCTGAAATTGACGTAATGCCCAAAAAAGAGATCTTAGACCCACAAGGTAAAGCCGTAACCGGCAGTATGAAAAACCTGGGGTTGCCTGAAATTGAAAACGTACGCATAGGCAAACACGTATCACTGCAAGTTGAAGCTGCTACCGAAGCAGAAGCCAGCGAAAAAGTGGACAAAGCCTGCAAAAGCTTACTGGCTAACCTGATTATGGAAAGCTACAGCTTTACCCTGCACGCTGTTTAAGATTTTAGCTTTTAACGTAAATGATGTCATCCCGAACGAATGTGAGGGATCTTTTCGATAATGCTTCCCGATGTGTCGCTCCGAAAAGATCCCTCCCTTTGGTCGAGATGACATACTTTTATAATTGCGTAAGCTGACCGATGTGTTAGACCTGACTATGCTCGGCATTCTAGCTACCGACATTTTGCTCCGCACGGAGCATTCTAAAAGATCTAATGATTACGATGGAGCGAGCAGATTTAATCGCTCCATTTCTATTTTCAGAGATTCGGCATCTCTCCTCTCCAGACCTCCTGTCCTCCCGACTTCCCGACTTTCGGACTCGTTCTACAGCAACGCTGCTTTCTCAGCTTTAATCCGCGCCAGCTCTACCAGGTTGTTGCTAACGGTTTCTTTTACCCAGGCAAATTTGGTTTTGATAGTTTCAGGATCTTGTCCGCCGGTTTTGCAGGCTAACTCTACCTCCTGTATAGTTGACTGGCTTTGCAGCATACCGAAGAAACCCAGGTTTGGTTTCAGTTTGTGAGCAAAACCACCGGCAGCGGCCCAATCGCCTGCGGCAATGGCATCGGTAATGCTGGTAAGTAGCTCAGGCGTTTGCTGAAGGAACATATCTATCGAGTCTACTAAAAACTCGTTGCTGCCATCGGCAATTTCATAAAGAAAAGTAAGGTCAAGGTCCTGTTCAGCCATAACGTTTGGGATATTTTAGATCAAATTTATAACTTTTTAACAACCAAGCAATCGTTCAGATTGTTTTTGAGTTGCACAATGGTTTGGTTTAAAACCGGATGGTGTAAGTTGGGGGCAATTTCAACCAACGGCTCCAATGTAAACCGCCGGTTATGCAATTGCGGATGTGGCACGGTTAAGCCAGGCTCATGCATAATGGCATCACCATAAAACAGAATATCAATGTCAATAGAACGGGCGCCCCATTTTACCTCACGCTTGCGGCCCATCTGCTGTTCTATACTCAGCACACGGTTCAGTACATCACGGGCCGGCATATCGGTTTGCAGCAATAAAACCTGGTTCAGATAATCGGGCTCATCGGTTTTACCCCAGGCCCCGGTTTCATAAACTGATGATGCTTTGAGTACGGGCGCAATGGTTTGAGCAATGTGACCGGCAGCTTCTTTCAGCAGATCGTGCCGCTCGCCCATGTTGCTGCCCAGCAGCAAAAAAACATCAACCATGTTGTAACAATTATTATAGACCGCGCTCTTAACGGTATTACGAGCGTGAATGATTAAGTTTGCATAGTTAAACAGTTTATATTTTTTAATGAAACAATTTTTCAAATTTGTGCTGGCCACCATGTTAGGCGTGTTCTTGGTAACGGTGGTGTTGGTGGTTATTTCTATCGCTATAATTGGTGGCCTGATCAACGCTGCCGGTAACGATAAAGATGTTACTGTTGAAAACAACTCGGTGCTACGCATCTCGTTCAAAAATGCCATCCCGGAGCGTACCCCAAACAATCCGCTGGCCGGGTTGAACTTTTTGGGATTGGACGGCGACAAATCTATCGGTCTGAACGACATCCTGGCCGACATTAAAAAAGCCAAAACTGACAATAAGATCAAAGGTATTTTCCTTGACGAAAGCTACATGCTCTCGGGCCAGGCCACTACCGAGGAGATCCGCAATGCACTGATAGACTTTAAGAAATCAGGCAAATTCATCATCGCCTACTCTGAAATTTATACCCAAGGCTTTTACTACCTGGCTTCGGTAGCCGATAAGGTTTACCTTAACCCCACCGGTATCTTCGAATTCCGGGGCTTTAGTCAGGAGATCACCTTCCTGAAAGGCACACTAGATAAACTGGGGATTGAGGCACAGGTAATTAAAGTGGGCACCTACAAAAGCGCTGTTGAGCCTTTTGTGCTCGACAAAATGAGCGATGCCAACCGCGAGCAGGTAAACTCTTACCTCGGCTCATTATATGATCATTTCTTAGGAGGCATTGCCGCACAACGTAAACTGAATAAAGACTCATTGTACAACGTGGCCAACAACATGCTGGTGCAACAGCCTGAAGACGCCCAGAAATACAAACTGATTGACGGCCTAAAATATAAAGACGAAATACTGGCCGACCTGAAACAGCGCGCCGGCGCCAAACAAGGCAAACTTCATTCGGTTGATATTGAGGACTATACCAGGAGCAAATCTGGCGACAAGGACGATAGTGACGACGATAAAAGTTCGTCAGACAATCGCATAGCCGTGGTTTACGCTTCGGGCGAGATCAACGGTGGCGAGGGCACCGACAACAGCATCGGCTCTGAACGGATTTCTAAAGCGCTGCGTCAGGTGCGCGAAGACAAACGCGTCAAAGCCGTGGTTTTCAGAGTAAATTCACCTGGCGGTAGCTCGTTGGCATCAGACGTGATCTGGCGCGAGGTTGATCTGACCCACAAAGTAAAACCCATCATGATTTCTATGGGCGATTATGCGGCATCAGGCGGTTACTACATCTCCTGCGCAGCCGACTCGATCTTTGCCGAGCCCAATACCATCACTGGCTCTATCGGCATCTTTGCCATATTGCCCAATATGAAAAAACTATTTAACGACAAGCTGGGTGTTACTTTTGACGGCGTAAAAACCGGCAAATATGCAGATCTGGGTGATGTAAGCCGCCCGCTTAGTCCGGAAGAGCGCGCTATTCTGCAAAATCAGGTGAATCGTGGTTATGATGATTTCACCAAACACGTAGCCGAAGGCCGCCATAAAACACAAGCTTATATTAACAGCATTGGTCAGGGCCGCGTGTGGACCGGCACCCAAGCGTTAAAATTGGGATTGGTTGACCGTCTTGGCAATATTAACGACGCTGTAGAGTCAGCTGCAAAAAAAGCCAAGTTGAAAGATTACAAGCTGGTTTATTATCCCGAACAAAAAAGCTTCTTTAATAAAGTAGGATCAAGCTTAAGCGCCGAGATGAAAACCCGCGCCGTAAAAAGTGAACTTGGTGAAAACTATCGCTATTACGAGCAAGTAAAAAGCATGACGCAGATGATACGTACACCACAGGCAAGGATGCCGTTTGAGATTGTGATTAAGTAGTGTAAGCGTGGACGCTTACAGCTATTATAGATTCAAGCGAGGACGCTTGAACCAGCCGCAAAGAAAAACAAGAAAGTCGCTCAAAGAGCGACTTTCTTGTTTTAAACACTAGCCCGGTCAAGCGTCCACGCTTGACCGAAACAAAAGCTTTTAGCGTCCACGCTAAAACCCTCGCACAAAAAATCATGTTATTTCTTTAATCTGAGTGCAGATGCGCTACTTTTACGGCTCAATTATACCTGATGGAAAATAAAACCATATCCCGTACGCTTCGCCTGTTTTCACAACTGATGGAACTGCATGAGGTTAATCAGTTCAAAATACGATCTGTTGCCAATGCGGCTTTCAAGGTTGATAAACTGCCTTTTAAACTTGCCGGTAAAACCACGGCCGAAATGGAAAAGATTGACGGCGTGGGCAAAAGCCTGGCCGGAAAAATAACCGAACTGCTGGAAACCGGCGCTATTGCCGAAATGCAGGATCTGCGGCATAATACCCCAGAAGGTGTAATTGAAATGCTACATATTAAAGGCATCGGCCCGAAAAAGATTGGCATTATTTGGCATGAACTAGGCATTGAAACCATTGGTGAGCTGTATTATGCCTGTAACGAAAACCGACTTATCGAAGCCAAAGGCTTCGGACTAAAAACGCAGGAGGAAATTGCTAAGGCCATTGATTTTCGCATGGCTGGTAATGGCAAGTTTCTATACGCACAGATAGAAGATCAGGCCGGGGTAGTCATCCAGCTCATTCGCGATACTTTGCCTGGGGCGTTGGTAGAATTTGCCGGCGACTATCGTCGCGGCTGTGAAGTGATTAGCGAGTTGAGCGTTGTTATCGGCAGTCGCGATCCGGATATCGCCATGCAAGCTTTGCAGCAACTGGATGTCATCAAAAACATTAATGTCGATCATCACCACATTAACGGCGAACTGGATAGCGGATTAATGATTGACCTGATCTGTGTTTCTAAAGCAGATTATTTTAAAACACTATTCCTGCAAACGGGTAATGACCAGCATGTTGATGCTATATTAGAGCGCATTGCAGGGCCACTGGATTCGCCTACCAGCGAGCAGATTATCTATCAGAAAGCCGGCCTGGAATACCTTGCACCTGAACTTCGCGAGGGCGATGCCTGGCTGGAAAAAGCGGAACAGAATACACTCCCCCATTTAATCACCCGCTTTGATTTAAAAGGTACGCTGCACAACCACAGCACCTGGAGCGATGGCGTCAACACGCTGGAAGAAATGGCCCTGTACTGCCGTGATGAGATGAAACTGGAGTATCTGGGTATCTCAGATCACAGTAAAACTGCGGTTTATGCCAAGGGGTTGAGCATCGAGCGTGTGCTGCAACAGCATGAGGAAATTGACCATCTTAATAAGAAACTCGAGAACTTCCATATTTTCAAGGGAATTGAGTCTGACATTTTGGGCGATGGCGCGTTAGATTATCCAGATGAGATTTTGGCCAGGTTTGATTTCATCGTGGCTTCTGTACACAGCAACCTTAAAATGAGCGAGGAAAAGGCTACAGCCCGGTTAATCAAAGCCATTGAAAACCCATACACCACCATGCTGGGGCACCCTACCGGCAGATTGCTATTGAGCCGCGCCGGCTACCCTATTGACTATAAGAAGGTGATTGATGCCTGTGCCGCCAACAATGTGGTCATTGAAGTGAACTCCAATCCGTTACGTTTGGATTTGGATTGGCGCTGGCACCAGTACGCCCTAGATAAAGGCGTGTGGCTATCCATCAACCCGGATGCCCACCGAAACGAAGGTTTCCACGATATGCAATTTGGCGTGCTGGTTGCCCGCAAAGGTGGTTTGAGTAAAGAGCGCTGCCTGAATGCCCAATCGCTGGCTGATATCAAAAACTTTTTTGAACAGCAAAAAGCCAAAAGATAAGTCGATATTTACGATATGGACAAAACCATCAAAAAACACATTCAAGAGAAAATCAACAGTTTGGAGATTACCCAACAGAACGTTGATTTCTGGAAGGCAGAAGGCCTGAAGGTAGTTTTTACCAATGGCGTTTTTGACCTGATACACCCCGGTCACATTACTTACCTGGCAGATGCCGCCGCACAGGGCGATAAATTGGTAATTGGCCTCAACTCAGACAGCTCGGTAAAACGCCTGGGTAAAGGAGACGACAGACCAATTAACGACCAAAATGCCAGAGCTTTACTTTTAGCGGCGTTCTTTTTTGTTGATGCCGTGGTCATCTTTGATGAGGATACGCCACACAACCTCATCACCACCCTAATGCCAGATGTTTTGGCCAAAGGCGGTGATTATACCATTGATACTATTGTAGGCGCTAAAGAGGTAATGGCCAGCGGCGGTGAGGTAAAGGTGATTAGCTTTGTTGATGGATTTTCGTCAACCGCTATTATTAAAAAAATAAGACAGCGTTAATGAAGATATTGGTTATTCGCTTTAGCTCTATGGGCGATATTATTTACACTACTCCCGTGGTGCGATGCCTGAAACAGCAACTGCCGGATGCCGAAATACACTTTTTAACCAAGCCCGCCTTTAAATACATTTACGATAATAATCCGCATCTGGATAAACTGCTGCTGCTGCAACCCAAACTGGCAGACACGATAAAAGAGATCCAGGCTGAACATTACGACTACCTGATTGACCTGCACAGCAACCTGCGCACACGAATCATCAAGTTGCGCACGGGCATAAAATCATCAACCTACAATAAAGAGCGTATTGGCAAATGGCTCACCCTCAAATTTAGGTTTAAGCTAATCAAGCCCACACATTTGGTAGATAGATACCTGCAAACCGTAAAGTTTTTAGGGGTAAAAAACGATAATCTACCTATTGATTATTATATCAAAAATCAATACCAGCTAACTGATCTGCTACCGGCATCGCATCAAAAATTTGTGGCATTTATTATTGGCGCCACCCATTTTACCAAGCGAATGCCTAATGAAAAAGTAATTAGCATCTGCCGTAAAATAAATAAACCAATTGTATTACTTGGCGGCAATGATGTAAAGGCCAATGCTGATGAAATAGCGGCAGCCCTTGGCCAACAGGCTTTTAATACCTGCGGTGTAACCACGCTCGATCAATCGGTATTCCTGGTTTCGCAAGCACAAAGTATCATTGGTTTTGACACCGGCCTCACCCACATTGCCGAAGCTTTTGACAAACCTATCGCATCAATCTGGGGCAGTACTGTACCAGAACTACTTGGCGTACAGCCTTATAAAGTAAAGCAATCTTTAACCGCTGGCGTAAATTTGCCTTGTCGCCCTTGCTCAAAATTTGGCCGGGAAAGCTGTCCGCAAGGCCATTTTAAATGCATGAATGACATTGATGAGCAAAAGGTTGTAAATTTTACCATAAACAGTTCTGTATAAGCATTTAAAATTTGCATTTTTATATGCAGATAAAAAGAATGAAAAAGTTAGCTTTTTGCATGGCCGCTCTGCTTATTTGCAGCATTGCCCATGCGCAGCGTAAGTTTGAATACGGTTTTAGGATAGGCGGAGGCATATCTACCCAGTCTACCACCAGCCCAACTTTACTTTCAACACAGGTTATTCGCACCTTTAATGCAAGCCTGGTTGCCGAGTATGCTATTCCGCGTAATTACTTTTTACAGGCCAGCGTGGGCATCAACAACAAAGGGGTTACCAATTTTGAAGACGCATTAACCACCACCAATCATATCACTTACCTGGAACTGACAGTGGATGCGCTGCACAAGTTTAAAGTTCCGTCTTTAGGCAAATTTCTGGTGGGCGCGGGGTTCTATACCGCCATGGCTAACGGTGGCACATTTGATTATGAAACGCCTAACAGTACCAACTCAGATAAGATCGCCTTTGGTAACGATAACGACTTTAGAAAAAATGATGCCGGCCTTAACCTCATTACCGGTCTGGAATTGAATAACCATCTCACATTTAATATTGGCTACGATTTTGGCTTAACAAACATTGCATCGCAACCCTTGAAAGACAGTGGGGTGAAGAGTGTTTACAACAGATCAATCATGGTTGGCCTGGGGCTAATGTTTTAAATCGGCCCTTCATTACTTATGAAAAAACTATTGCTCATCAGGCATGCAAAAGCTGCCCATCAGGACGGGAAAGACTTCAAGCGACCACTGACAGACCGCGGCGTGCGCGATTCACTCACCATGGCCGATCAGCTGCAAACCATGCATCTCATACCAGAGCATGTATTAGCCAGCCCTGCCTATCGCACCAAAGCTACTGCCGAACTGATATTTGAAAAATTGGGTATCAAGAGCAAAGCTTATAACGATTTTATTTACGAGGCCAATACCCATACCCTGCTCAACATTATTGCCGGATTGCCCGATGAATACAACTTTGTAGCCATTGTGGGGCATAACCCCGGCATGAGTCAGGTACTTTATGAGCTAACCGGCGAAATGATAGATATGCCTACCGCAACTGCCGCCCTGCTGGCCTTTGATTTTGACGAATGGGATATGGTGAGCAGCGATACCGCCAAGCTGGCCTGGTACGGCACCCCGAAGGGAAATGAGGCTTTTGAGTAAATCAGCCTTCAGTAAATCACACCGTCAAACTATACATCTTGCCCGGTAACGAGCGGATCACACCCTGCATTTCCATATTCAGTAAATCCATAGCTAAGGTGCTCATGGGCATCCGGGTGCGAATAGCCAGCTCATCAATAGCCAGCGGCGATTGATTGGCACGAATGGCATCAAACACTATACGCTCGGTATCAGTCAAGTCTGTAAATAAACTTAGCTGCTCTACCGGTTTTGCGGCGGCATTTTCTTCCCAACCCATACTGAAAGCAAAATCCTCAATACAACTTAGCAAACTGGCTTTATTATGCCTGATGAGGAAGTTGCATCCTTCAGAATAAGTATCGCCTATACGACCAGGAAATGCAAACACATCACGGTTATAGGAGTTGGCAATCTCGGCGGTAATCAATGCGCCGCCTTTTATGCCTGCTTCTACCACAATAGTCGCATCGGCCATACCGGCCACAATGCGGTTACGAGCCGGAAAATGCTCACGATTGGGAACGGTTCCTGATAAATATTCGGTTAAAATACCGCCGTTTTGTTGCATTTTCTCTGCCGTAGCCCGGTTAGGTGCCGGGTAAAACTTATCCAATCCGTGGCCCAGTACGCCTACTGTGGGGATATTCTGACGCAGGCATTCTTTGTGAGCTATTACATCAATGCCCAGGGCCAGTCCACTTACTACCAGCACGTTGTAGCGTTGCAGATCGGCCATCAATTGCTCGCAGATCTGTTTGCCATAATCGGTACTGTTGCGGGTGCCGACTATGCTTACTACACGTTGCATGTTCAGGTCAGCATTGCCTTTACTATAGAGTAAAATCGGGCTATCATCGCAATTTTTCAGTCGTTTGGGGTAGCGGGCGTCGGTATAAAACAACACGTCAACCCCATGCTTCTCAATAAAGGGCAGCTCTTTTTCGGCGCGAGCCAACGCCTTGGTAAACGCCTCGGCACTTAATCGTTTCTCTGAAACACCGGGTACTTTACCCAGTTTGGCAATAGGTGTTTTGAAGATTGTTTCGGCATCACCCACATAAGAGAGCAGCGTTTTGGCATAAACCGGACCAACATTGTGGACCTGCGATAAGGCGATCTGATAAAGTAGAGACATTTTGCTAAAAATACAAAAAGCTAATATTTTGAGCAAAATAATTGTGCAACTTCTAATCAATTTATCATTCTGCTTCTTATATTAGTTTATCTAATTTGTAATCTATTTTTATGCATAAATCTAACCTTACTACTTTTAAAGCGGTATGTTTTGTATTGCCGGCATTGGCTTTGTATTCATTTTCAAATAAGCACAAGCAGATTCAACCAACAACCGTGAAGCTCACCGACACAACACTAACAGAGCGCTTTAAGCCTCTTTATTCCTTTATGATGAGGACGGTGCGTTACCCTCTGACCGCCAGGGAAAACAATGTCATGGGTCGGGTTGTGGCAATTGTTACGGTTGACGATTCCAGCCATATTAGTGAAGCTAAAATACTAAGAGGAATTGGCAGCGGCTGTGACGAAGAAGTAGTAAAAGAGATCAGATTATTTAAAAACGATTTGCCCACTGTTAAGCCGGGCGTATATAAATTGCCAGTGCTATTTCTCTTCGATGGGGAAAAGACGCCACCCCTACCCGCCGAATTTAAGAACGATAAAAACTATCTTGACGAGATGGTATTTATTGCCCATGGCACAAAATAGCTAAAGCATAAAAATATAATGCTACTCTGTCGACGCTGACACTATAAATGTCAGTGCATAAAAAAAACCTGCCGGTATTCGATAGGGATTTTTTATCTAAAAAAAATGGCTAATTACCCCCAATGTATATACTATTTGGCCATTGGGACGAACGGCGATGATTGTGAGGTGGGGTGACGAAGCAATCTCGTCGCAGGACTAATTGCATGCGACGAGATTGCTTCGCGCTCAGTCCTCCCCAAGGCCCTGCTCGCAATGACAGGACTTTTTAATTATATAAACCCAAACCGCAATTTGAGTTAATTACTATCAACCTTTTACGTAGATGACCTGCTTGGTTTCAAAAAACTCTTCAGCAAAATAATCTTTCAGATGATATTGGTTTACCTTCAGCTTTGATTCTGCAATTTCTTGCGATAAGTCGCCGCCTTTGAGGTATAATATACCGTTAGCCAGTGTGTTACGGCCTTCTTTATTGAACTTGCCTTTTACCCATGGGTAAAAATCTTTTAGCTGCGTTACCGCACGCGATACCACAAAATCAAATTTACCGGGTACGTCTTCGGCGCGGGTATGGGCTGCGGTCAGGTTTTTCAGGCCGATGGCCGAGGCTACTTCCTGCACCACTTTTATCTTCTTTCCGATAGAATCAACCAAGTGAAACTGCGTTTCGGGGAACATTACAGCCAGTGGAATGCCGGGGAAACCACCGCCGGTACCCACATCCATCACACGCTCGCCGGGTAGAAACTGCATCACTTTGGCAATACCCAACGAGTGCAACACGTGGCGCTCTATCAGCTGGTCAATATCTTTACGGGAAATAACGTTAATCTGCTCGTTCCAATGAGCGTACAGAGCAGGCAGCTCATCAAATTGTTGCTTTTGCTGCTCGGTGATATCAGGAAAATATTTGAGAATCAGGTTAGAATTCATCCTTTTTCATGTGGCTAACAATGCTGCTAAGCAAGTAGCGGGCTTTAAATAACTGGCCTTTAACCGTGCCAATGGGCAGATCAAGCTGCTGGGCAATCTCATCATAAGACAGCTCATCAAAATAGCGCAGCGTAATCAGTTTATAATACCGCGGGGGCAGGCCTTCAATCAATGTTTTCAACTCTTGCGATTGCTGGTTTTTAATCCAGCTCTCTTCAGGGTTCAGTATATCAGCTTTAATCTGCAGCGGGCGCTCATCACCTTCATCGTCCATCAACCCGTTGAGCGATAGCGTGTGCAGCTTCTTTTTGCGAATAAAATCAATGCAATTATTGGTAGCCACTCTGAACAACCAGGTGCTAAAGGCGTGGCTGGGCTGGTACTTGTCCAACTTTTCAAAAGCCTTGCCAAAGGTTTCTACGGTTAGGTCCATAGCGTCCTCTTTATTGTTCACCATTTTAAGGGCCATAAAATAAATGGCGTCTTTGTAACGGTGCATCAAATCGGCGTAAGCCTTTTGGTCTCCATCCAATGCTTTTTGCACCAGTTGGAAATCGTTTTTTGCGTTCTCGGTGAAATTTGAGTTTACTTCCATTGGGTGGTTTTTATAAAGTGCCCAATCAAACCAAAAATATTCAGATAAAAATAATAGAACAGGTCTAAAAACGGCAAGAAAAACAACAGATCTTTCCCCCTCAACTTCCTGAATATTCTGATGTAAACCGCCAGTTGTATTCCTAATCGAAGTAGATACAAACTTAATGCCAGTAAAGGTTCGACCTTAAAACTGAACGAAATGATAAGCATGATGTAGAAAAGAAACCCACTCATTGCATCGGCAGTGAGTAAACGCCTGTGCCCGTTGCGGTACAATTTCCCCACTCCCATGTGTCTCTTTTTCTGACGGTACCAGGATTGATAAGTAGTTTTGGCCTGACTATAGGTAAACGCACGTTTGTCAATCTCAATCTGCACATTGGTTGATGTAGCGTTCTGATTTACAAACAGATCATCATCGCCAGAAAGAATATGCATGTGCGACGCAAAACCTTTCGATTTAAAGAAAAGCGTTTTAGTATAAGCCAGGTTACGCCCAATACCCATATAAGCATCATGATGCAATGCGGCAGCCAGATAACTCATGCCGGTCTTCACCGTTTCAAAGCGGATAAACAGATTCATCAAACCACGCTTGCGTACGTATGGCGAGTAGCCCAGCACAATCTCAGTACCCGGCTGCTCAAAATTGCGGGTCATCAGTCGAATCCATTGGTCGGTAGCCGGCTTACAATCTGCATCGGTAAACAGCATGTGCTCGTGTTTGGCCGCTTTAATACCCATGGTAAGGGCAAATTTCTTCCCGGTTTTAAAGCGATCGTGCTCGGTTACAGTCACCACTTTTAAACGCGGATATTTTTGCTCCATATCCATCAGCAGCATATCGCTACCATCGTATGAGCAATCATTTATCACCACTACCTCAAAATCGGGGTAATCTTGTTCTAGAATTGACGGGAGATATTCGCTCAGGTTGCGCGCCTCATTACGGGCCGCAATAATAACCGAAACGGGGATGGTTGGCGTTTCATTATCATCGGTCTTGATCTTGTAGGCCGATAACCGGTTATACCTGCCTACCAGGAAAAAAACCTGAATAATAAAGAACAGATTTACTAAAACAACAATACCGGCGTGCAGATAGGGTTCCAAAGTCAGGGTCGAAAAAATAAGTCGTAAATCTCTTAAAAATCAATGAGAATACGCCATACGTAATGTAAATAATCTAATGACGATAAAGCGCTTATAATTTTTTAATTTTGCGGTCTTTATAATGAATTTTAAGCTACAAGCACAAGACCCGCTCAGTAAGGCGCGCGCCGGCGAGATCACTACAGATCACGGCACCATACAAACCCCCATTTTTATGCCGGTAGGCACCGCGGGGACAGTAAAAGCCGTTCATCAGCATGAGTTGCTGAACGATGTTAACGCGCAGATTATTCTGGGCAACACTTATCATTTATACCTGCGCCCCGGCCTGAATACGCTGGAGCAAGCCGGTGGCCTGCACAAATTTAACGGATGGGATAAGCCCATACTTACAGACAGTGGCGGCTACCAGGTGTATTCGCTAACAGAAGTACGGAAGATTAAGGAAGAAGGCGTAACCTTCCGCTCGCATATTGACGGCTCTAAACACCTATTTACGCCAGAGAATGTGATGGACACCCAGCGCACCATAGGCGCCGATATTATTATGGCGTTTGATGAGTGTACCCCTTACCCGTGCGACTATAATTACGCTCGCCGATCGCTGGATATGACTCACCGCTGGCTGAAACGCTGCTGCGACCGATTTGACAGCACGGAGCCTAAATATGGCTACAGCCAAACGTTGTTCCCTATTGTTCAGGGCTCGGTTTATAAAGATCTGCGCATCAAATCGGCAGAAACCATTGCGTCTTTTGAGCGCGAGGGCAATGCCATTGGCGGCCTTTCTGTGGGCGAGCCTGCCGAGGAAATGTATGCCATGACAGAAGTTGTGTGCAACATACTACCGGAGCAGAAACCGCGTTACCTGATGGGAGTAGGTACTCCGGTTAATATATTGGAGAACATTGCTTTGGGTATTGATATGTTTGATTGTGTGATGCCTACGCGCAACGCACGCAACGGCATGTTGTTTACAAAAGATGGCATCATCAACATACGGAACGAGAAGTGGAAGAACGATTTTTCGGCTATTGAAGCCAATAGCGATCTGCATGTAGACCGTCATCACACTAAGGCTTATCTGCGCCACCTGATAACCAGCGGCGAGATTTTGGGCGCACAGATTGCCAGCCTGCACAACCTGCATTTTTACTTGTGGCTGGTAAATACTGCCCGCGAAAAGATCATAGCAGGCGAATTTTATGAATGGAAAAAAACAATGGTTAACCGCTTAGGGCAACGTTTATAATGAGCAAATTCATCAACCGCTACCTAAAAGTTATAGACAGGTATATTATGCGAAAATACCTGGGCACCTTTGTGTTTACGCTGGTCATCTTTTCGGTAATTACCGTGGTTTTTGACATCTCAGAACGCCTGGATAACTTCCTGAAAGGCGGGGCATCACTGCGCGATATTATATGTGAGTACTACGCAGGCTTTGTGCCATTCTACCTCAATATGCTCTCGCCACTGATCAATTTCCTGGCGGTGATCTTCTTTACGGCCAAGATGGCCAACCAAACAGAGATTGTGCCGATACTGAGCGGCAAGGCCAGTTTTAACCGCTTCCTGCGCCCTTATTTCCTCTCGGCTACGCTCATCTTTATCGTATCGTTATTTGTTAACGTATACCTCATCCCCTACACCAACAGGTTGATGAACAACTTTGCCAACGTTTATTTTAACGACGTTGACCCTACCCGCAGTGAGACCCATATTCAGCTAAACAAAGAGACCTTCGTGTATTTACAATCGTACGATGAGACGATCCACATGGGTTATAATTTCATCCTCGAAAAATTTAAAGGGGATGAAATGCGTGAAAAATTAACAGCGCCCACTATCCGGTTTGACTCGGTAAAGCACAGCTGGTCTATCCCGCAATACCAGGTAAGGTATGTAAATGGGCTCAGAGAAAGCATGAAAACAGGTTACAATAAAGACACCGTTCTTGACATGAAGCCTACAGATTTTGTGCTGCGCGATAACGTTTATCAGGCCATTTCTACCCGCGCCCTGGCCGCTGGCATTACCAAAGAAAAAGAACGCGGCACAGGCCTTCTAATACCCATGCAGTTTGAAATGTATAAGCGTTTTGTATACCCAATGTCAACGTTTGTACTGACGCTTATTGGTGTCTCCATTTCATCGCGCAAGGTGCGCGGCGGCATTGGCTTGCCTTTAGGAATTGGGATTTTTCTGTGTTTTACCTACATTGTGGTAGACCGCTTTGCCTTTGTATTTTCTATTAAAGGCGGCATGCCGCCTGGGTTCACGGTGTTTATTCCTAACGTTTTATTTGGTATATTGGGCTTATTCATGCTCAGAAAAGCACCCAAATAAATGGACCAGCAACCGGCGGAAAAAGGCATCAACAAGAACTTACTCATCCTCCACTTTACTGTTTTTATCTGGGGATTTACCAGCATCCTGGGGGCGCTTATCAGCATCTCTGCGGTGCAACTGGTATGGTATCGCGTGCTCATTGCGTCGGCAAGTTTGTTCCTTTATTTCCGTTTCGGCGGGCGGCAAATCAGGGTTTCTAAGGCCGCGTTTATCAAATTATTTTTCACCGGGGCATTGGTAGGCGGACACTGGATTTTGTTCTTCCAGGCCATCAAATCATCTACCGTTCCGGTAACGCTGGTATGCCTCTCCTCCATGACTTTGTTTACCGCCTTCCTGGAACCACTGTTCAAAAAGAAGAAGATCTCTAAGCTCGAAATATTGGCCGGCGCGCTCATCATCACTGGCATCCTCATTATCTTCAAATTTGAAACCCGGTACACTATGGGTATCATTTTTGGGCTACTGAGCGCCTGCGCAGCCAGCATTTTTTCTATCATCAACTCTAAACAAGTGCAGCAAATTGAAGCTCCTGTTATCTCTCTTTACGAGCTTTTGGGCGCCCTTTTCTGGATCACTATTTACTTGCTCTTCACCCACGGATTCAACGCCGCAATGCTGATCGGCTGGCATGACGCGGGCTATCTGGTACTGCTCGGCACGGTTTGCACATCGCTCGCTTACGTGTCCGGCGTGTCTGTCATGCGCGAAATTTCGGCCTTTAAGGTAGCGCTGATCACCAACCTGGAGCCGGTCTACGGCATCATCCTATCGTTCCTTTTCTTTGGCGAAACTAACCGCTTAACGCTCGGTTTTTGGGTGGGCGCCATCATCATTTTATCTACCATTTTTCTGTTCCCAGTAGCCCAAACACAGCTGGAAAAACGCCGTTCTAAGTAGCCTTTTTCTCAGGGTAGGGGAGAGTTTTGGCTCATCCAGCTTGCTTTCCGGAGCGATACTTCCGTATACATTTCCACCAATCTCATCCATTTTCAGTAGAAATTAAGGGCTATAATCCGTCATTACTTAGTGTTCATTTATTCTGATTATATCTCATTATTTAAAACCACACCAAAACCATCAATTTTGGATCATATAACAGCCAAAAACACATATCATATCAATTTATATTATTAAAATAATTAATTATAAATCAGATAAATAATAAACTTATATAAAATTTAATTTCAGATAAAAACATCACGTCGAAAACAAAAATACTAATAATTTTAGCACAGTGTCAAATATGATACATTTATTAAATTTTAACAACTAATAATCAAATATTTAAACCATATAAATTGAATAAAAAATTCACAATCAGTCTATCTGCACAAACAGAGAACTGCTTAGTGTAATAAATCATGAATACTTCCACCGCGACTTCTCAAGTGAAGTTTTTCTTCACCTGATTTTGCAAACAGAAAATCAAGGCTAAAAAAGAGACAAAAACCCGATGCCGTTCCTGACTGGGTTTTGTGAGCTTAGCAGACCGATGAGCGACCGCACCAGAGGCAGTCAGCAGGTGCCCCTCTCCCACTTTTATTAGTCGATAAAAAAACAGATATTAGGTAATACAGTTATCAACTAAACACTATCAGCTGATGAGATTAAAAACCATTTTTATTGTTGTGGTAGCCGTACTGCTCACCGTGGTGATTATGCAGAACTCCGGGCCGGTTTACTGGAAGATTCTTTTCTTTACCACCTACACCTCCAAGCTCACCGTTTTACTGGTGATGGCAGTGCTGGCCTTTATTGCCGGGTACCTGGCCGGTCGCCCGAGACGCACACGTTTCAGCAACGATGCGAACCATGGTTATGACGAGCCTAACCGCGAGCGCACCAATGACTATACCGATAAACCATCCAGTACACTAAGCGATGAAGACCGCGATTACATCAGCGGCGACTGATAACAAGAAAGGCATCCTTTGCGGGATGCCTTTCTTGCTTTTTGATCAGACGTTATAAAACACCTGGTTATCTTTTTCGAGCGCCGAGAGATCGGGCCGCTCTTTGAAAACCCCGAAGACAGATGCCCCGCTCCCACTCATGCAGGCATAGAGCGCGCCGGCCTCATACAATGCTGATTTCACCCCGCGGATGACCGGGTGATTTTTGAAGATGGACGTTTCAAAATCGTTCCGGATATATTGCTTCCAGTCGCCCACCGGCAGCGACACCAGTTCTTTCAGTGACCGCTCTGATGGCTGCGGCTTTACTCCCCGGTAAGCCTCGGCAGTGGAGACGTGCGCAGGCGGCATCACCAGCACCAGGTGATAGACAGAGAGGTCAAGATCTACCGGCTCAAACTGATCGCCTTTTTCAAATGCATACACCGGTTTACCCTCAATAAAAAAAGCACAATCTGCGCCCAGTACACGCACATAGTCGCGCATCTGTTCATTGCTTAGATTTAAAGAGAATTCTTTATTCATCAACTTGAAAAAAAACGCCGCGTCTGACGATCCTCCGCCCAAACCAGCACCAATAGGGATGTGCTTATGCAGATGAATTTTCACCGGCGGCAGATCAAAATCGGCCTTTAACAAGTGATAGCCTTTGATGCAAAGATTGTCTTCTACCTGGCCGGGGATACCCAATCCGCTGGCCTCAAAACTCAGTTCGTTGGCAGGTACAATTTCCAGGGCATCGGTAATGTTGATGGGATAAAAAATGGTTTCCAGATTATGGTAGCCGTCGGCCCGGCGCTCGGTTATATTAAGACCAATGTTGATCTTTGCGTTTGGGAAAGCGATCATAAATTTGATTAACAATTGATGTATTTTTGCACATCCGATAGGATGGCAAATGTAGATTATTTTTATTTGTAGGTTGCAAGCCATCGCTTGCAGTTCATAGATGATAGTTCATGGATCATAGTGTATTGAGACACTAAAAATGATTTACCGATTTTCTATGAACTACAATCCATGAACAATGAACTAAAGACCATGAAACAATACCACGACCTGATGCGCCACGTTTTGGAGAACGGCGCCCAGAAACACGATAGAACAGGCACCGGCACCATCAGCGTGTTTGGCTACCAGATGCGCTTTAATTTGAAAGACGGCTTCCCCCTGGTGACCACCAAGAAGCTGCACCTGCGCTCTATCATCCATGAGCTGATCTGGTTTCTGAGCGGCGATACCAATATCAGTTACCTGAAAGAAAACGGCGTGCGCATTTGGGATGAGTGGGCAGACGCCGATGGCAACCTCGGTCCGGTTTATGGTTACCAGTGGCGTTCGTGGCCTAAACCTGATGGTGGACATATCGATCAGATCAGCCAGGTGATAAAACAGCTTAAAACCAATCCGGATTCTCGTCGCATTATGGTATCGGCCTGGAACGTGGCCGATGTTGACCAGATGGCCCTCCCACCCTGCCACAGCTTGTTTCAATTTTACGTGGAGCCGGCGGATGCGTCAGTAGGCGAAACAAAAGGCAAACTGTCTTGCCAGCTCTACCAACGCAGCGCTGATATTTTCCTGGGCGTACCTTTCAACATTGCCTCCTATGCCTTGCTCACCATGATGCTGGCACAGGTATGCGATCTGGACCTGGGCGATTTTGTGCACACCTTTGGCGATGCGCACATCTACAACAATCACCTGGAGCAGGTAAACCTGCAACTCACCCGCGAGCCACGCCCGCTGCCCACCATGAAGATCAACCCAGAGGTGAAAGACATCTTCAGTTTCAAGTACGAAGATTTTACGCTGGAGAATTATGATCCATGGCCGCACATTAAGGGCGAAGTGGCGGTTTAGTTGTTGGAGATAGCTACGGGGCCAAAACAGAAAATAAAAAAAGAGAGGTGTCATGTTGAGCACCGTCGAAACACGAGCGTGGGGCTTGCCATCGTGGTAAGTCATTGCAATTAGACCTTCGCGCCCTTCGACAAAGCTCAGGATGACACCCTCACTCGTTTCCATGCACTAACGACGCCTACTTCAAACCTGATTGCCGCGGATACCGGCCCGCCTCTAAACGCTGTAGGCGTATGTGTGGAAAGCGGGAACTAACGCAACCTTAACACCGCCGGGTATTGCTTTTCAAAAAAATATCCCTTTCTTCGCGGCAGACAGTAAACCAATTTATAACTGCTTTTTAGAAAATCTCAACATCATCATATATGATTGTCTCTGCTATTGTCGCCATCGGCCAGAATAATGCCATTGGCAAAAACAACCAGTTGCTGTGGCATTTGCCCAACGACCTGAAACATTTTAAAGATATTACCAGCGGACACACCATCATTATGGGTCGCAAAACGTTCGACTCGCTGGGCAAGCCGTTGCCTAAGCGCCGCAACATTATCATCACCCGGCAAGATACCAGCATACCAGGAGCCGAGGTGGTACATACCGTGGAAGAAGCTTTGGCACTATGTGAGGGCGAAGAAGAGGTATTTATTGGCGGTGGCGCCGAGATCTACAAAATGGCTATGCCAAAGACCGACCGCATTTATCTCACCATCGTTCATCAAAGCTTTGACGCGGATGCTTACTTCCCGGAAATTGACCAAAATGAATGGAAAGAAACCGAGCGCGAAAACCACGCTGCGGATGAGAAAAACGCCATCCCGTACTCATTCATTACGCTTGATCGGGCCTAACATTTTGTGTCATCAAATTGTTTTAATTTAAAATTTCCGCATTAGGAAATTTTGTTAGATTTGCCGTCTTATTAAAAAAACTTACAGTTAAAGTATATATACAATTTTTATCATAAACAATGCAAGGTAAAGGGGTTATTAAGTTTTTCGCCATTATACTGGCGATAGCATGTTTGTACCAGCTTTCGTTTACGTGGGTTACCCATAACGTTGAAAGTAAAGCCAAGGCTTATGCCAATGGCAATGAGGACAAAGAAAAAGCATACCTGGATTCTATATCCAATCAACCGGTATATCCGATCTTTAAACACGATTACACTTACTGTAAGAATAACGAGCTTGCCCTGGGTCTGGACCTTAAGGGTGGTATGAACGTTACCATGCAGATTGCGCTGAGCGACCTGATCAAATCATTGTCAGACAACAGCACCGATCCTGCTTTTAACCAAGCACTGAGCAAAGCTAACGAAGATGCCCGCACCAGCCCGGACAACTACATTACGCTTTTCATCAACGAATACAAAAAAATTAACCCTGACGGTAAACTGGCTCCAATCTTTGCAACCAAAGACAACCAGAGCCACTTGAAGTTTGATGCCTCTAACAGCGAAGTTGAAAGCTACCTGAAAGAGCAGGCTAACGTTGCGGTTACTCAATCATTCAACATCCTGCGTACCCGTATTGACAAATTCGGTGTTACCCAGCCAAACATCCAGTTACAGGAAGGTACCAACCGTATCCTGATTGAGCTGCCAGGCGTGGTTGACAAAGAGCGTGTGCGTAAACTGTTAGAAGGTTCTGCCAAACTGGAGTTCTACAACACGTTTGATAATGCCGAGGTTATTGGCCTGTTGCAAAACATCAACACCATTTTGGCTGGCAAAGCTAAAACTGCCAAAAAAGATACTGTTAAAGCTGCCGCTAACACCGTTGCTAAAGCAGACACTGCAAAAGCCACCGGCGGTTCACTGTTAAACAAAGTGAACAAATCTGCCGCTAACGATACTGCTGCTAACAAATCAACTGCACAGAACGAGGCAGCCAACCCACTGTTTGCTAAAATGCGCCCGGCATTTGCACAAGGCCAGAACGGTCAGATGATGCCGATCCCAGGTCCGCTGGTTGGTGTGGTTGCACAAAAAGATACTGCCACTATCAACAAATACCTGAGCGAGCCTGAGGTAAAAGCAGTAATTCCACAGAACATGAAACTGGTTTGGGGTATCAAACCTGAAACCGGCACTAAAAATATTGGCCTGTATGCCCTGAAACTTTCAGGCGCTACTAACGGTCCTGTTCTTGATGGTTCTGCCATCACCGATGCTGCTTCTGACAACGACCTACAAAAAGGCGGCTACGAAGTGCGCATGGTTATGAACTCTCAGGGTGCTGAAGCCTGGGCCCGTATTACTACCGAGGCTGCAGGTAACCCTAACGATCAAAGCGACAACAGAGCAATTGCCATTGTTTTAGATAACAACGTGGTATCTGCTCCTAACGTACAAAACGCCATCACCGGCGGTATCTCTTCTATCACCGGTAACTTTACCAAAGAAGAAACCGATGACTTAGCCAACATCCTGAAAGCAGGCCGTCTGCCAGCTCCTGCCCGCATTGTGCAAGAAGAAGTTGTTGGTCCGTCACTGGGTCAGGAAGCTATTAACCACGGCTTAATGTCATGTGTGGCCGGTCTGGTAGTAGTATTGGTATTTATGATTGCTTATTACAACCGTGCAGGTACTGTAGCGGTAGTAGCAGTAATCATCAACGTATTCTTCCTGATGGGTGTACTCACCAGCTTACATGCGGTGTTAACACTGCCTGGTATTGCCGGTATCGTACTAACGCTCGGTATAGCGGTGGATGCCAACGTACTGATCTATGAACGTGTGCGTGAAGAAATGGCGCACGGCAAATCACTGCGCGTTTCTATCAACGATGGTTTCAAACACGCCCTGTGGTCAATCCTTGACTCTAACATCAGTACCTTCTTAACCGGTTTGATCTTGTTCCTGTTCGGTTCAGGTCCAATCTTAGGTTTCGCAACTACCCTGATGATCGGTATCGCAACTTCACTGTTCTGTTCGCTGTTAATCTCTCGTGTAATCTTTGAATGGATGCTGGAGAAAGAACTGGATATCAAATTTGCTAACCCTTGGAGCTCACATACCTTTAAAAACGCCAACTTTGCATTTGTTAAGAACCGCTTTAAGTTCTATGCTTTCTCTGGTATCTTCATCGCTATCGGTATCGGCTCAATGGTTACCCGCGGCTTTAACTACGGTGTTGACTTTCAGGGTGGCCACACTTACGTGGTAACTTTTGACAAAGCGGCATCGGTACAAGAAATTCGTGATGCAGCTGATAAAACATTAGGTGTTGGTAAAACTGAGGTTAAAACCTTTGGTAGCGACAACCGCGTGCGCATGACCACCAACTACCTGATTGACGATAATACTAAAGAAGGTGACGACAAAGTAGAAGCATCTGTTAGAAAAGTATTGGGCAGTATTAACCCGCACTTTACTATCGACAGCCAGCAAAAAGTTGGTCCAACCATCGCAAACGATTTAAAACGTTCTGCCGTGTGGACTGTATTGTTCGCTATCGTGATCATCTCGGTTTACATCCTGATCCGTTTCCGCAAATGGCAGTTCAGTTTGGGCGCGATGGTGGCTACGGCTCACGATGCCTTGCTGGTATTATCATTCTTCTCGTTATTTAAAGATGCGCTGCCATTCTCTCTGGATATTGACCAGGCGTTTATTGCAGCTATCCTGACCGTTATTGGTTACTCTATTAACGATACCGTGGTTGTATTTGACCGTATCCGCGAGTACCTTGGTCATACAAAAGACGGAAATACAACTACAGTTATTAACCAAGCTATTAATAGTACGCTAAGCCGTACCATTATTACCGCTTTAACTGTTATCTTTGTGCTGTTGGTATTGTTCATTTTTGGTGGCGATGTACTGCGCGGCTTCTCGTTCGCACTGCTCATCGGGGTATGTTTCGGTACCTATTCATCCATCTGCGTGGCTACACCTGTTATTATCGACTTCGGTAAAAAAGACCTCAAGTAACAGACACACTAATTTATATAAGAGGCCCCGAAGAACTTTTGGGGCCTTTTTTGTTTAATATCTAATAGACTAATACAAAGATCTTCAGATCAATGGAAACAGCAACCCAATCAAAATTTCCTTTAGTAGTAATTGTTGGTGCCGGCTTCGGCGGTTTAGAGGCGGCTAAGAGCCTGGCCGACAAACCTGTAGAGGTGCTCCTGCTTGACAAGCACAATTATCACACCTTCCAACCCCTGCTCTACCAGGTTGCCACCGGTAGTCTGGAAGCTGAGTCCATCGCTTTTTCTATCCGTAAAAACTTTGGTCAGCAAAAAAACCTGCGTTTCAGGATAGCAGAGGTAAACTCCATCAGCGCTGAAACTAATACGCTTGATACCACTATCGGCGATATTAAATATGATTACCTGGTAATAGCCACCGGCTCAACTACCAATTTCTTCGGCAATAAACAGATCGAGCATTTTGCCATGCCGATGAAGAGCATACCAGAAGCGCTTAACCTTCGTTACCTGATACTGCAAAACCTGGAAGAGGCCGTACTGCAAAAAACTAAAGAAGCACGCGAGCCTTACCTCAACTTTGTACTGGTAGGTGCCGGTCCGACCGGTGTTGAACTGGCAGGAGCGTTAATTGAGCTGCGTAACCACGTATTGACCAAAGATTACCCAGAACTGCAAACTACAGACATGCAGGTTTACCTGGTAGACTTTATGCCAAAAGTACTAGGCCCGATGTCTGAACAAGCATCAGGCAAGGCCAAGGAATTTTTGGAGAAGATGGGCGTACAGGTTCTGCTGAACAAGAAAGTAGAAAGCTACGATGGCGAGATCATCAAATTTGAAGATGGCCAAACCATCAAAACCAAGAGCGTGGTATGGAGCGCAGGCGTAATGGGCGTAGTACCAAAAGGTATTAAGCAAGAAAACATTCTGCGTGGCAACAAGATCCAGACAGACGGCATCAGCCGTGTAGTAGGCACCGAGAACATTTTTGCTATTGGCGACGTGGCCGCTATGATTACCGACGAAACGCCAAAAGGTCATCCGGGTGTAGCGCAGGTAGCTATACAGCAAGGCAAGCAAATAGCCAAAAATATTGTACACATGATTAAAGGCGAGCCTACCGAACCGTTCAAATACTTTGACAAAGGGTCATTAGCTACCGTGGGCCGTAACAAAGCCGTAGCTGATTTGGGTAAGATCAAGTTCCAGGGCTTTTTTGCATGGTTGGTTTGGATGTTTGTACACCTGGTATCGTTACTTGGCTTCCGCAATAAACTGACGGTGTTTATTAACTGGGTAGGTAACTACTCAAACTATAACGGCGGCACACGTCTCATCATCCGCAAGTATGAGCGCGAGGACCAAACCGAAGAGCAGCATTTGCCGAATACGGTGAATTAAGATTTGCGAAAGGCTTTAGCCCTCCAATAACGTCATTGCGAGGTACGAAGCAATCTCTGTACTTAGCATAACCGATATGCATATGCAGAGATTGCTTCGTACCTCGCAATGACGTTTTGTTTTATGAAACATTTACTGATGGATTAACCCATCGGTTTTATAGATTTGCTTATAAGGACCTTCGTCCTGACAAAACAAACCGAATAAACCATGGCCTCTCCTATCCACCTTACCGAATGCCCCCGCGATGCCATGCAGGGCCTGAAAACCTTTGTGCCGACCGAACTAAAGGCCGAATACATTAACCTGCTGTTAAAAGTTGGTTTTGACACGATAGATTTCGGCAGCTTTGTATCGCCGAAGGCTATACCGCAAATGGCAGATACAGCGCAGGTATTGGAGCAATTGGATATGGACAGCACACAGTCAAAATTGCTGGCCATTATAGCCAACTACCGCGGCGGCGGAGATGCCGCCAGTCATGAGCAGATTACTTACCTGGGCTATCCGTTTTCTATTTCAGAGACATTTCAGCAACGTAACACTAATTCGGGCATTGCACAATCATTTGAATTGGTAAAGCAATTACAAGATCTGTGCGCGAAGAAGAACAAGCAGTTGCTGGTTTATTTATCAATGGGCTTCGGCAATCCTTACGGAGACGACTGGACTGCGCAGATAGTATTAGACTGGGCCGGTAAACTGGCAGAAGAAGGTATCAGGTTTATTGCTTTATCTGACACCGTTGGCGCAGCCACCCCGCAACAGATCAGCGAATTATATCCACAACTGACTACAAATTTGCCCAACGTAAACATCGGCCTGCACCTACATGCTACTCCCGAAAGCTTACAAGAAAAAATAGCCGCCGCCTGGCAAAGCGGTTGCCGCAAATTAGACACCGCCATTAAAGGCTACGGTGGCTGTCCAATGGCCAAAGATGACCTCACAGGCAATATCGCTACAGAACAGGTATTGGCTTATCTCCAGCAACAAAACATCAACACGGGGCTTAATATGCAGGCATTTGCGAAGGCAATGGCATTCTCAAGCAGGATATTTGGATGAAAGGCCTCTCTTTTTTGTCATTTCGATGAGCACGAGCGAGGACATGGAGCACAGGAACGGAAGAGAAATCTTAGCCCCCATGTTTTGCAAATTGACTTATCGCTCCGAAAAGATTTCTCCTTTTGGTTCTAATGACATGAAGGTAAGAAGATAGAGATAATATGTGCTACCGTTTCAGCACCATCTTGTAATGCCTGATGCCTGCCTCTTCAAACTCATCCCCTACTTTCTCAAAACCAAATTTGTCATATAACGGCACAGCCTGAATTTGTCCGTGCAGGTAAACATAATCGGCATCGGTGGGCAAATCATCTAAAACAGCTTGCACCAGCGCCTGGCCTACGCCATAACCTCTAAATTTACTGAGCACGGCGAAGCGTTCCAGTTTGTATCCTTTATCGGTTTTACGCCAACGAGCGGCGCCGGCAGGCTCACCATTTATTGTGGCCAAAAAGTGGGTTGATTCATCTTCAAACTCCCATTCTAATTCAGGCGGGCAGTTTTGTTCGCCTACAAAAACTTCTCGACGAATGGCAAATACGTAATCAAGATCGGTCTGTTCGGTTGCTTTATTTACTTGAATCTTTCTTTTTTCGGGCGTTGGCATAGTGTGGCATTGATTTATAAGCATCCAATTTTAACCGGTGATTTTCTTCGGCAGCATCAATTGAGTGCGTACAGGTGATATCGTCTTCTTTCTGAGCCAGCTTAACCAGTGCCGCGTAAAAACGGTGCAGCTGATCAAGATCGGCTTCAGTCAGCTCCTCCAGGTTAACCATCCGGTTGCTGGCGCCCTGGTGCGAGGCAATCAGTTCGTTCAGCTTCAAATGTATGGCTTTTGAATCTTTATTCTGCGATTTCTGGATCAGGAAAACCATCAGAAAAGTAATAATGGTGGTACCGGTATTAATGATTAATTGCCAGGTATCAGAGTAATGAAAGATGGGCCCGGTAACAATCCAAACCAAAATTACACCGGCAGCTGAAAAAAATGCAGCAGAGCTCCCTGTGGCAATGGTGGCCCAGTTAGCAAAACGCTCAAAAAAGTTCTTCTTTGCGCTAAATGATAAGTCTTTATTGTCGGTTTTCATGATTGGGAATGCTTAAAACATCTAATCAACAATAAAACTGTCATTTTGTGCTTATTTAAAATATGACCGTGTGCATTAAAAACAAAAAAGCCTTTAACATTGCTGTTAAAGGCTTCCTTAAGACTATATATTGAGCTTACAGTTTGCTGTTTACATCAATACAGTTTAGATCTTCAAACGCTACTTTAAGACGTTTAACAAAGGTTTCTTCGCCTTTGCGCAGCCATACGCGTGGATCATAGTATTTTTTGTTCGGAGAATCATCACCCTCCGGGTTACCAATTTGTGCTTGCAGGTAACCTTCTTTTGATTGGTAGTAATCTTTAATACCTTCCCAAAATGCCCACTGCAAATCGGTATCGATATTCATTTTGATGGCACCGTAAGAAATAGCCTCGCGGATCTCTTCCTGGCTTGAGCCAGAACCACCGTGGAATACAAAGTTGATAGGTTTTGCTGCTTCCAAGGCAAATTTCTCTTTTACATACTCCTGAGAGTTATGCAGAATTACCGGCTGCAGTTTTACGTTACCCGGTTTATAAACACCGTGTACGTTACCAAAAGCGGCAGCTACGGTAAAGCGGTGACTTACTTTAGAAAGTTCTTCGTAAGAGTAAGCAACGTCTTCTGGCTGGGTATACAGACGTGAGCTGTCAACATCGCTGTTGTCAACGCCGTCTTCCTCGCCACCGGTTACGCCTAATTCAATCTCCAGGGTCATACCCATTTTGGCCATACGCTCCAGGTATTTAGCAGAGATTTCAATGTTCTCTTCAATCGGCTCTTCAGAAAGATCCAACATGTGCGATGAGAACAGTGGTTTACCGGTTTCAGCAAAAAATTTCTCGCCGTGATCCAGCAGGCCGTCTATCCATGGTAATAATTTTTTTGCCGCATGGTCTGTATGAAGAATTACTGCAACACCGTAGTGTTCTGCCAGCAAATGAACATGCTTAGCTGCAGAAACACCGCCCAAAATGCAAGCCTGCAGAGCTGAGTTATCTAAAGATTTACCCGCATAAAATTGCGCGCCGCCATTTGACAATTGGATAATTACCGGTGAGTTAACTGCTTTTGCAGCTTCCATAACTCCGTTGATAGAGTTAGTACCGATAACGTTAACAGCCGGTAAAGCAAAATGATGCTTTTTAGCGATCTCGAACAGCTCCTGCACCTGATCACCGTGCAGTACTCCTTTATAATTTTTCAGATCCATATGGTTAATAAATGTATTTGTTGCCAAGTTAGGTATTAGATACGATATTTAAATAAGTGATGCTATATTTAACATTTTGGCAATTTATAATTGACAATTGCACTCATTTATTAAAACAAAGATAGTTTTTTATGTTTTAATAAAACAAGATAGTGTATATTTTACACTTATAGAAAATAACACTGTCGCCCGTCTGGATGGAGATTTATAGTTTTTATGCATAATGAATGCAGAAGGCAGAGCAAAAGTCTTTTGGGGTACCATCTCCTGCCTCCCACAACAAAACGAGAAACTTATTGTTAACATAACAACGGCTTAATGAGGCCTTTGCGTCAAAAGTGATATCTTGGGCGTCTAAATGTGATAATAATCCCTACATTTGCAGACACTTTTAAAATTGAACGAAGAAGAATCAAATATGTCTTGGTTTAAAAGGGAACTTAAGGGGATTATTACGTCTACTGAGGAAAAGAAGGAAGCACCTGATGGTATCTGGAATAAATGTCCTCAATGTAAAAAACCACTCCACTATTCTGAACAGGTTGAGAATCAGTATGTTTGCCACTACTGCGGTTACCACATCCGCATAGGATCTAAAGAATACTTTTCTGTTTTATTTGACAACAACGAGTTTACTGAACTATACCCGAACTTAACCAGTGGAGACCCGCTGCAGTTTGTGGATACAAAGAAATACAGCGATCGCCTCAAAGAAACCATCCGTAAAACGGGGTTGAATGATGCGATACGTGCCGGTGTTGGCAAAATAGATGGCCAGGATCTGGTGATTGCCTGTATGGATTTTAACTTCATTGGCGGCTCAATGGGTTCTGTTGTGGGCGAGAAGATTGCCCGCTCCATTGATTACTCAATTGAGCACAAAATACCTTTCCTGATGATCTCCAAATCAGGCGGCGCACGGATGATGGAAGCGGCTTTCTCATTAATGCAGATGGCTAAAACATCGGCTAAGCTGGCGCTGCTGGCTCAGGCTAAGGTGCCCTACATTTCACTATTAACTGACCCTACCACCGGTGGTGTAACCGCATCATACGCTATGCTGGGCGATATCAATATTGCCGAGCCTGGTGCATTGATTGGCTTTGCCGGTCCGCGTGTTATTAAAGAAACCATTAAGAAAGATCTTCCAAAAGGTTTCCAAACGGCAGAATTTATACAGGAGCACGGTTTCCTTGACTTTATTGTAGACCGCCGCGAAATGAAAGACCGTTTGGCCGCGTTCCTGAGAATGATGGCTAATTAAGTTGACAGATCATAGTCTATGGTCTAAAAGTATATAAAATAAAAAAGCCGCGTTAAGCGGCTCTTTTATTTTGCGATCAGTTTATCGCCAAATCATATCCATGATCCATGAACTATGATCCAAGAACTTCTTTCATTACATACCCAGACCAACAGTGCCCTCTAACGCGCCGCGGCCTTCTGCACCCTGGTGCAGGTCGGCTAAGCTGCCGTCTTTGTGCAGCACTTTGTAATCCCGGTCTCTGTTAGGAGCAAGATGTGGTTTCTTCTCCTCTTCATTGTTCGCCTGCGGATTGGTGTTACCCTCCCGCTGCTCTTTGTTGCTCCCTTGGTCTTTATTTGGAGCATTATTTTTATTTTCCATGATGGTACTCCTTTCCGGCCTCACAAAATCGCCTTAGATAAGGACGATCTGCTATTATAACGTAAACAGCCGGTTAATTGTGTGAGGTCAGCTGAATTTAATTAGTTATATACCCTCTGTGCCAGGTTCATGCCCTACCATCCTACCTGTAGTACGGCCTTGCTTACGGCTCTCAAAATCAGTTTTAGCACGCCCTACCGATGGAAACTCCTCGGCCTTTGGAGGGGTTACATCATTACGCTCGCTGAAAGACGGATCATTTGATTTATCCTGCTCATTCAACTCCGGCTCATGCGGATACAGGTTCTCCTGATCTGACTTATGTTTCCTGTTAGGTTGAGGTTGCTGCTTGTCTTCGGGAAAGCGATTTGGCTTGTTGTTTCCCATATTTCTGTTTTCCATGGCTTGTTTGTTTTATTTATCTATTCATCGAGTACGTCGCCTTCATCATCTTCGTACTCGTCTTCATCTTCTGTATCAAAATCTTCCATATCATCGCCGGCATCCCAATCATCGTCATTACCAGAATGGCGATCAGTAATACCTGATGTTTGATCCAGATCATCGTCGTCTTCATCGCTGAAACGATCATCCTCATCGTCCCAGTCTGTGTCTTTAGGGTTTAGCATGATACTGTTGTTTTAAATTATTAATTAAATAACCATCGGTTTAAATCAATTGTTTTCCAAAAACTTCCTTTTAAACCATCTTGTCGTTTCGACCAACGGGAGAACTACTCTCTTGAACGAAGTGAAAAAATCTTAGCCCCTATGCTTACGCTACGACTGGCTTATCAGTCGCAGCGATTTTTCCTCACCCTAACGCTCAAAAACAAGAAAGGCGCTCTATCGAGCGCCTTTCTTGTTTTATATCTTTCGGTCTTCCGGTCTTCCCGACTTTCGGACTCACAAGGCATTCACTGTACAAATATCCTTCACCTTGGCTACCGCGTAGTCAATATCTTCTTTGGTATTGAATTTAGAGAACGAAAAACGTACCGATGGCCTTGACGGACTGGCGCCAATGGCCGTTAACACATGCGAGCCAATGTTTGTGCCCGAGCTGCAGGCGCTACCGCCGGATGCTGAGATACCGGCGATATCCAGATTAAAAAGCAACATATCGCCCAGATCCAACTCCGGGAACGCTACGTTAAGCACCGTGTAGAGGCTCTTATCAGCGTCTGTTTCACCGTTAAAGCCAATGCCGGGTACCTGAGCTTCCAATTGTTCTTTCATGTAGCTCTTGAGGCCCTGGATATACTCACGGTGTTGTTCCATTTCGGCGTAGCAAATCTCCAAAGCTTTTGCCAGACCGACAATGCCATAAATATTTTCGGTACCGCCACGCATATTACGTTCTTGGGCGCCACCATAAATCATTGGGTTGATTTTTACCTTGTGATTTACATAAATAAAGCCAACACCTTTCGGTCCGTGAAATTTATGGGCAGCACAGGTGATGAAATGCACTTTCAGCTTGCTCAGATCATGCACAAAATGGCCCATGGTCTGCACCGTATCACAGTGAAAAATGGCGTTGTATTGCTCGCAGATGTCGCCTACGCGTTCAATATCTGTCATGGTGCCAATCTCGTTATTGGCGTGCATCAGCGATACAAAGGTTCTATCATGGCTCTGCAGCAACTGCTCCAGATGCTCATAGCTGATGTTGCCTTTATGGTCTACATCAACAAAGCTAAGCGTAATGGCGCCGGTTTTCTCCATTGCCTCGAGGGTATGAATTACCGCATGATGCTCCAATTTGCTGGTGATGGCATGTTTAATGCCCAGATCAATAATACCGCAGCGAATGGCCATATTATCGGCCTCGGTGCCACCCGATGTAAAAAAGATCTCGGCCGGCGATGTGCGCAGCAACAAGGCCACCGTTTTACGGGCCTTCTCAATCAACGAGCGCGCCTCACGGCCATGACCATGTATGGACGACGGATTGCCGTAACAGCTCTCCATCACTTTATACATTTCTTTCAGCACCTCGGGGTCTACGGGTGTGGTGGCGGCATTATCTAAATAAACACGTGGCATCTCTAATGAGTGAATTTTGAAGGAGTGAAGGAATGAATATATCTCGACAAAATTAATATGATGCAAACAAATACCAGTCATCATATCATCAGGATCATAAAAGCTATGCTAATTGATCAAGACTAAATATTAAAAACCTGTCATTGCGAGCAGGGCCTGTGATGGCGGCTGAGCGCGAAGCAATCTCGTCGTATGTAATAACCCCACGCGACGAGATTGCTTCGTCTCCCCAATTCCCATTCCCTTGCCGTTCCTCGCAATGACAATTTGGGCTTTATATCTTCACATTCATGAACCCAACTACTTAACCTAGGCCAGCTGCAAAATCTCCTTGATATCGCTGATGATCTTATTGGCCAGATTATTGGCAACAGTTTCAGAGTTTCCTTCAGAGTAGATCCTGATGATAGGCTCAGTATTTGAGCGACGCAGGTGTACCCACTCTTTATCAAACTCTATTTTCAAACCATCAATGGTTGAGTAAGGCTGTTTTTTATACTTCTCTTCTACTTGTTTCAGCAAGCTGTCAATATCCATCTCTGGCGTAAGCGTGATCTTATTTTTAGAGATGAAATAGTTAGGATAGCTGTTTTTCAACATCGATACCGGCTTGCCGTATTTGGCCAGATGGGTTAAAAACAAGGCAATACCCACCAGCGCGTCACGACCGTAGTGCGATTCTGGGTAGATTACCCCACCGTTACCCTCGCCACCTATAATGGCGTTGGTTTCTTTCATTTTGTTTACTACGTTCACCTCGCCTACGGCCGCAGCATTGTACTGGGCACCGGCTCTCTCGGTCACATCGCGCAGGGCACGGGTTGACGATAAGTTGCTTACCGTATTACCCGGCGTGTGCTTCATTACATAATCGGCAACAGCTACCAGGGTATATTCTTCGCCAAACATGTTACCGTCTTCGCAAACAAAGCAAAGGCGATCCACGTCAGGGTCTACCGCTATGCCCAGGTTAGCGTTTTTACTTACTACCTCTTTGCTCAAAGCGGTCAGATTCTCTGGCAGTGGCTCCGGGTTATGCGGAAATTTACCATCTGGCTCACAATACAACTGGTGCACAGTTTTCACACCCAGGGCCGATAACAGCGCGGGCACAAAAATGCCGCCTGTAGAGTTTACGCAATCAATCACCACCTTGAAATCAGCTTTGGCAATGGCAGCTTTATCTACCAGTGGCAGGGCTAAAACGTGATCTATATGTTTTTGCAGATAAGTGTCGTCATACCTTACCTGGCCTAAATCGTTTACATCAGCATAGGTAAAATCGCTGCGCTCGGCAATATCCAGCACCTCTTTGCCATCGGCATCACTGATAAACTCGCCCGCGGCGTTCAGCAATTTCAGTGCGTTCCATTGTTTAGGGTTATGGCTGGCGGTAAGAATAATACCACCGGCAGCCTGCTCCAACGGAACCGCAATCTCTACCGTAGGGGTAGTAGATAAGCCCAGATCAACCACATCAATACCCAAACCCTGCAGCGTACCGGTTACCAGGCTGCTCACCATAGCGCCAGAGATGCGGGCATCTCTACCGATAACGATTTTTTTAAGACCTGTTTTATTGACCGCCCATGTGCCATAGGCCGATGTGAATTTTACAATATCTAAAGGTGTTAAACCTTCGCCGGCTGCGCCGCCTATTGTTCCCCGTATTCCGGATATAGATTTAATGAGTGTCAAAGCGTATCTGTATTTGTTGTTGTCAAAAGTAAAATATTATATCATGCCCTCCAATGGCATTTATTCAACGTTTTTTAGGGTGTTTTATTTGGTATATTTGCCGGCCTGCGCAAATTTTATGCCGCCATACCTGCTCCATATAGATCAACGTGTGTTCCGTTTCATTAACAGCGGACTCTCAAATTCGTTTTTTGACTGGATAATGCCCTACATGCGCTTGCCGCAGTTCTGGATTCCGGTTTACGTTTTCATTTTTGTTTTTTGCCTCTGGCGATACAAAAAGCAGGGACTGATCATCATTCTGCTGCTGCTAGCCACTTTTGCCGTTGCCGATTTTGGCAGCGCCAGCATAGTAAAACCCCTGGTGCACCGGGTAAGGCCTTGTAACGATCCGGCAATGGCGCCGTACTTAATCAGCCGGGTACCTTGTGGTACGGGGTATAGTTTCCCGTCGTCGCACGCATCTAATCATTTTGCTATTTCGGTTTTCCTGATCATAATATTCCATCGCCGCTGGCGCTGGATCTGGTTTTGGGCGCTGTTGTGGGCCGCAACCGTTTGCTTTGCGCAGATGTATGTGGGCGTGCACTACCCTATTGACATTTTGACAGGAGCCCTTTATGGCACGATGGTTGGGTACCTGTTCAGTCTGGTGCATAAAAAATATCAACCACCTGTATAATCTTAATGGCCGCCTGGAAAACCATCATACTCTTTTTAGCTGCATTTGGCGGCGGATTGGGTGTATTTCTGTTCAAAAGCAGTAATCACCGTAGCCTCAAACTCGTATTAGCATTTAGCGGCGCCTATCTTTTTGGCATTACGGTACTGCACCTGATACCTGACGCCTACCATGGCAATGACAACCTGGTTGGCGTGTTTATATTGGCAGGTTTTCTGTTCCAGATCATCTTAGAGCAATTTTCTGACGGAATTGAGCACGGGCACATCCATAAACACTCGCATACGCATGACCATGCGGTATTCCCTCTGGGTATTATGGTAAGCCTGTGTTTGCATGCCTTTTTAGAGGGTATGCCCCTGGCACAGGGCCGTCAGGACGAATTATTATATGGTATTGCCCTGCACCACATCCCGGCGGCATTTGCGCTGGGCAGCGTGCTGGTTGCCAATCATCACTCAAAAAAGGCGACGGTGTTCTACCTGTTCTTGTTTGCGGTGATGGCTCCTGCCGGTTATTTCTTCAGTTCCGGATTAAGCAGCGGTGGTATTGGTAACCTGCAACAATACTTTAGCCGCATTATGGGTGTGGTGATTGGTATCTTCCTGCATATCTCTACCGTAATCCTGTTTGAATCAAGCGAGGATCATAAGTTTAATACCCGTAAAACAATTGCAGTAGTGCTGGGAATGGGGATTGCGCTGGCGATGTTTTTTGGGAATGTGTAGTTGATTTCGGAATTCGGATGTTCGATTTCGGATTTATATTCAAATTGTCATTCTGAGCGATAGCGAAGAATCTCTAAGGATAAGTTACACATTATCTCATACCAACAGAGATGCTTCGTTCCTCAGCATGACAAATTGGGAGATTATGGGTGGTACTGCTGTAATTCCGAAATCGAACATCCGAATTTCGAAATCATCCTATCCTCTCAGCTTATCCAGCAAATCGCTCAACAAGCCGGCTTCTTCTTCGGTAAGGTTATCTTTGAAAAGATCTGAGGCTTTGAATTCCTGATCCATAATGGCGAGGATTTTCAAGCCTTCTTCGCTGATGCGGATATCTACGGCTCTGCGGTCTTTGTTATTGGTACAGCGCGATACCATGCCCTTCTGCACCAGGCGATCTACAATGCGCGAGGCATCAGACATCTTGTCGATCATGCGTTCTTTCAGCAGGTTTACAGTCGCCGGGTTAGGGTATTGCCCACGCAGGATGCGCAAAATATTGAACTGCTGACTGGTGAGGTTGTACCGCTCAAACACCTCACGGCTCACATTGCTTATCCAGCTGTAAGTGTAATTAATGTTTACGATAACTTTGTGGTAGTTATCCTCAAATTTGGTGTTTTGCTGAATTGCTTCCTCTATTTTCATTGCAGTATACCCCCTACGCAATCAATCGCCGTTGCGCTGATCGTCGTTAGCGTTTAGTTTAGTTCCCTTAGGTTTACCATAATCCCATGGACAATGCAGGCATTTGTTCTTGCAGCAATAGCCGCGATTTAGATGATACTCCCTGGTAAATACAAAGTTACCATCTTCATTGATATAATAATCAATATTTTCTTGTAGCATCAGCCCAGAGTTTTAACAAAAATACTATTCCTGAAATGTGTAGCCAAATATTTGCCCTCGCCATGCAGTGTCCATACCTGTTTGGGCTGCATCCTTTCTATCACCAGTAAAATATCGTTCCAGTCGGCATGATCTGAAATAACCAACGTGTCCTGGCTATTTACCTGTAGATGCTGCCACCCAGAAGCAAACAGGCGTTTAACGCCCACGGCATTAAAATAACTATCGAAGGTAAACGGCGGAACGATGTACACATACTCATCCTGCTGTTTCATAGCCTTGCGATTATACAACTCGTACCTGCCCAGCTTAAAATCGGCATCTTCATAAACCTTGCAAAGCGGCATAATGCGGTGATGCACCAGCACTTTTTTCTGCGGCGCATGCGCGTTGATAAGCTGAATGATCCGCTGACTTTTACCCAGGCCGTAAGCACCCAGCAGGATATTTATCTTAATATCATTTAGTTTTTTGATCTCCTCCACCGGATCGGGGTGCAGGTTTTCTGGACGAGCGAAAGTACTTTCTGTGATCAGTACGTCAGCCTGGGCAAACTCGTAAGGCTCGCAGGTGGCATCGGTTTGCAATTTAAAATCGCCGGTGTAAAGGTAGCTGATGCCCTCATATTCCATTAAAATCTGCGCCGAGCCAAGGATATGCCCTGCGGGGATAAATGTTATATCTACCTTCCCTACCTTAAACTTTTGCTGATAGCCTGCTATGTTAAATACCTTTCCGGCATTTTTACCATAACGGATGTGCATAAACTGGCGCGTGCTTTCGGTACAGAAGATTTCGTTATTGCCTGATACGGCATGATCGCCGTGGGCGTGGGAGATCACGGCCGTTTTTACCGGTTGCTGGGGGTCAAGGTAGAAATCGCCATAAGGGCAGTACAGTCCGTTGGCGTTGAAATGTACAAAATCGTCTAAAATCATCCGGCCATGGTTAAGTATTGCTGGTGCAGTTTTAACACCTGCGGGATAACCAATTGCTGGCCATCGTTCACAATCAGATCATCGGCCATGGCTATTTTTTTTTCTTCGGTAAACTGCTTGGCATTGCGGGCTTCGGCAGCTTCGCGCGGGATGCCATCGCGCTGTATCACGCGGTTTAGGCGCAGTTCAAGCGGCGCATCTATCATGATGGTGCGATCGCATTTTTTATAAGAGCCACTCTCAAAAAGCAGCGCTGCTTCTTTCATAATGTAAGGCGCATTTTGCACTGCCAGCCACTCATCAAAAGCGCGAAATACCGCCGGATGCACCAACGAGTTAAGCACAGCCAGCTGTGCATCATCATTAAAAACAATGCCTGCAATATGTTTGCGGTTCAGCGTGCCATCTTCAAAATAAGCATCGTTGCCAAAAGCTTTTTTGATACCGGCAATCAATTCTGCATCGCGCACCATTACATTTTTTGCTTGTTCATCGGCATAAAAAACCGGAACGCCCAACAATTCAAACACCTTGCTTACCGTGGTTTTCCCCGAACCGATATTGCCGGTTATTCCTATTTTCAGCATTATTTTCTAATAATAAAATCGATGTTACGTGGCTCTACGCTCACTATTTTGCAAAAGGCCGGAATCCGGGTCAGCTTTACAGGCAGCGTACTGTAGGCACCAGGCGACCACTGATCCAGATCGGCATTAGCCTCAAAAAACTCCTCGTCGGTATCGGCATACCGTCCTAACGCAATGGTAAACGTCACCCTCACCTTTTGGGGATATATTTTTACGTTGTAGTAGTTGTGGTTAATCACCTTGATGGGAATATCCAGCGTTTTCTCGGTCACCTCGTCTACAGGCAGGTTAATCTGCACCGTTTTGGGATAGATAACCAGACTACCATCATTCACACCGTGCAGGTTGAGTCTGCGATTTACGCTTTCATTTACGTCTTGTAGTTTAAGCGAATCTGCCAGCCATTCTGTAATACCGGCAATACGATTTTCCGGACCGCTAACCGTTACGTAATTAGGCTTAATACCGATATAGTTTGACAACGCAAACCGACGCTGGTAACTGATAGACATGGGCACTTTTACCGGTACACGCTTAACGGCACGGTTGGTAAAATCGAAATACAAGGTATCGGGGTTGATAGCAACAATGTTGCGGCCCAGCTCTTTCAAACTATTCACCTGATTTAGCTGATTGCTTAGCACTACATAATTATGGTTCTCCAGCGTATGCACATCAATGGTAATGCTGCGGTTTTCTATTTTAATACCAGAGAACAGCATTTCCCAACCTGTACCCTGTACCGTAACATCAACCGTGTCTGACTGCAACGAGCGGAAAGCCCGGCGTTGCGGCGCGTTTTTAAAACTCAGTACCTCTTTAACAGTGTAATTATAGGTGTTTGAGAGCGTCATCAACGCCCACACCGCAGCGGCCAGCACCAGGCAGGTAATGAAGGCTGAGAGCCTCCGGCTTTCTGTTGCCGATAGTTTGATGATGGCCATTGTACTTTAACTTTATAAGTCTAAGTTAAAATTTAAAACCTATTGGGTTGAACTTATAACACCCCTCACGTCATTGCGAGGAACGAAGCAATCTCTGCGTAGGATATTCGGACATGCATATCTGCTTTGCATTTGCAGAGATTGCTTCGTTCCTCGCAATGACGTGATGGGACATAACAAAAGTAAAAACAAAAATGCCGTTCAACGCGCTGTTGAACGGCATTTTTTATACTGAGAGCCTAAAACTTAAGCTTTTTTCTCTGCAGCAGGAGCGTTCAACGCTTTTGATTGCTCTAATGAAACGGCAGATTTATCAAATTTCACTTTCACGCCGTTGTCAATTTCAATCAGGAACCAGCTCTCGTTAATATCTACGATCTTGCCGTGAATGCCGGCAGTGGTGATTACTTTATCGCCACGTTTTAATTCCTCGATATATTTCTTTTGATCTTTTTGACGCTTCATCTGCGGACGCAGCATAAAGAAGTAGAACACCAGGATGATGAGACCCATCATTAAAAGGCCCTGCATGTTGCCGCCGCCAAGCTGTAATAAAACTGTTGCTATCATTTTAATTTTATTGTTTACTTAATTATTTAGCTGCTACTACCTCGCCAATCAGGTGAACCACATTGGCGCCGGGATTGGTGTTGGCCTCAACGGTAATTTGTTTATCCTGCAAACCAGGCTGCTTGCTTGAGCTATCAAAAGTCACGCTGATTACGCCGCTGTCGCCCGGTTTAATAGGGCTTTTTGGCCAGGTAGGCGTAGTACAACCACAGGTAGCTGTAGCATTGGTAACAATTAACGGAGTTTTACCAGTGTTGGTAAACTTAAACGCATGTGTTACTTTTTCGCCTTTTTTAATTTTTCCGAAGTCAAAAGCCTCTTCCTCAAACTTCATTACCGGGGCATCGGCTTTGTTAGCATTAGCGCTGCTTAACTGAGCTTTACCATCAGAAGAAGCGTTGGCGTCGCCCGAGTTTGATTGAGCTTGTTGTTGCTGAGACGAGCCGCAAGCTGCCAGCATTGCCGCCGTAACCACTACAAAAAAAATCTTTTTCATATTGATGACTTATTCTTCTATCAGGCCGCGACCAGTTTTTTTGATTTTGTTTTCGGCCTTCAGCTCATATAAAATCTTATCCAGAATACCGTTGATAAACGAGTTGCTCTTAGGTGTACTGAACTCCTTGGCAATTTCCAGGTATTCGTTAATGGTAACCTTTACCGGCACCGACGGGAAATTAACAAATTCGGTGATACCCATTTTCATCAGCAAGGTATCCATCATGGCAATACGATCTGGCTCCCAGTTCTGGGTTTTGGCGTTGATGAGCTCCTGATACTGGGCATCAAAACGGATGCACAGGTTAAACAGGTCTACAATAAAGTCACGGTCTTCAGTCCAGTTGCCGGTAACCTCTGCCAGGTGATTCTGTTTAGGATCATCATAGGCAAAGTTTTTAAATGTTTTGGCAATCAGGGCCTGCAACACGTCTTTATCAACCGGCCAGAAAATAAATTTATCTTCAAAAACCTGCTCAGCGATTGACGATTTCAGGATCACTTTTTTGAAGATGAACTTGATAATGTCTTTATCGGTACCGATGGTATCGTCGGTTTTATCGAGGTAGGCTTTGTATTCGTCTGAGTTTTTAAGGATGTTGAACAGTGCGCGGGCCAGTTCTGGATCAAAATCCCACTCTACTTTATACTTCTTAACAGCAACATTAAAATCTTTATTGGCATTTAAAGACGTAATGAACTTGTTTTCAAGAATTTTGAGGTTGGGTTTCAGATCATCTGCGGTAGGCATGTGCTTGTTGGCACGCTCTTCTGCATCTCTGGAAGCGTAGTCGATCACTTCGGCAATTAGCGACAGCATATTGATGTACATCTCGTACACTTTGTCAATACTCTGCAGCAGTTGCTTTTCGTGATTCTTTACATCCTTCTGGTCTGATTGATGGTAGGCGTAAAGTGCTTGTAGTACTTTTACCCTAAGGTGGCGTCTGTTTAACATGATAAGAACGTTAAGGGCTTAATCCCTAATATTAATGTTTAACTTAGTATGATGTTTTAATTTTTTTAATATCCGCAATACGCTGTTCGGCTATTTTATTGGCCGCCTCAATAGAAGGGATATTTTCTTGTTTTGACAGCTTCAGAATGTTGCGCGTTGCATCGTAGATATTCTCCGTCAGCTGCATTGAACGCTTCTTGCTGAAACCCATCAGCTCTGAATAACAGTTAATCAAACCACCGGCGTTGATTACATAATCTGGCGCCAGCAATATGCCTTTATCCATCAGCATGCGGCCGTGTACGGCTTCGTCTTCCAACTGGTTGTTGGCAGAGCCCGCTATAATGGCGCATTTTAGTTTTTTAATAGTACTCTCGTTAACGGTAGCGCCTAAAGCACATGGCGCATAAATGTCAGCATCAATATCAAAAATTGAGTTGTTTGATACTGGTTGTGCACTGTATTTCTTGGCAACCACACGTACGCGCTCTTCATTAATATCGCTTACGTAAACCATGGCGTTTTCATCGCGCAGTAGCTTTACCACTATCTCGCCAACGTGGCCAATGCCTTGCACTATTACCGTGCGGCCGGCCAGCGTATCTGTACCAAATTGTTCTTTAACACAGGCTTTTATGCCCATTACCACACCGCGGGCTGCTACTGGGGCAGGATCGCCGGCACCGCCAATAGTTTCCGGCAGGCCGGTAACATATTGGGTTTCCATGCGGATGTATTCCATATCGCGCGGATTGGTACCCATATCCTCGCCGGTAATAAATTCACCGTTAAGGTTTTTGATAAAACGCCCGAAACGACGCATCATTGCCTCGCTCTTATCTTTTCGTGGATCGCCGATGATTACCGCACTGCCGCCACCCAAATTTAAACCGGCAACGGCCGCTTTATAGGTCATGGCTTTTGACAGGCGCAGCACATCATTCAGCGCATCGCCTTCGGTTCTGTAGCTCCACATACGCACACCACCCAAAGCGGGGCCCAACGTGGTATCATGTATAGCGATGATGGCTTTTAACGGTGTATTTTGGTCGTTGCAGTAAACCAGTTTTTGATGACCGAAAACCGATAGTTGGTCAAATATAGAATGATCGGCTTTTATAGATTCGGACATTAGCTTGGGCTGTGTTATTGCGGCAAAAGTAGCGGTTTTTTTCAGTTGAACAAATATAATGGTTGATAGTTAATGGTTCATTGTTAATAGAAAGATACAATTAAACGCCTAAAGCGAAAAAGACACTGCCATGAACCATGATCTATGAACCATACGCCAATAAAAACTACCTTTGCTTCCAGACACCGTATGAAAGACCTCGCATATCTTAATAAGTTCTTTATTAAATACCGCTGGCGCTTGCTGCCGGGCATCTTATTTGTAGTTATCTCAAACATATTCAGCGTGTTACCAGCAAAGGTAATACAAGTGGCGTTTGATTTGGTGACCGATAACATTGGCACCTATCGCCTGTTTGCCGGGTTTGGCCGTCAGGATATGATTTACAGCATCTTCGGTTCCAGCTTGTTACTGTTTGGTACGCTGGTATTGGTACTGGCTTTAATAAGGGGGTTATTTTTATTTTTAATGCGACAGACGCTTATCCTCATGTCGCGACATATTGAGTATGATCTGAAGAACGAGATCTACAGCCATTATCAGCAATTATCGCTCGCCTTCTTCCGCAGAAATAATACAGGTGATTTGATGAACCGTGTTACCGAAGACGTATCGCGGGTACGCATGTACCTCGGTCCGGGGGTGATGTATAGCATCAATACTATGGTGCTGTTTATCATGGTAATTTATGCCATGCTGCTGGTTAACTTCAGGCTGGCACTGTTTTCCCTGCTCCCGCTACCCATTCTGGTGGTGAGCATCTATTATGTAAACAATATTATTAACCACCGCAGCGAGAAGATCCAGGAGCGGCTATCATCGCTCTCGGGTTTTGTTCAGGAGAATTTTTCGGGCATCAGGGTCATTAAATCATACGTGCGCGAGCAGTTTGCGCGTGATAGTTTTGCCAAAGAGAGCGAGGGTTATAAAACTCAATCAATGGCGCTGGTGCAGGTGCAGGCCCTCTTCTACCCTATGATGCTGCTGCTCATCGGTATCAGTAACGTTATTGTGATCTATGTGGGCGGCACTGAGGTAATGAAAGGCAATGTAACTCCTGGCAACGTGGCCGAGTTTATTGTGTATTTGAACCAGCTGATGTTCCCGGTAATGTCGTTAGGCTGGGTAACCTCATTAATTCAGCGTGCGGCGGCATCCCAAAAACGCATAAACCAGTTTCTGCATACCGAGCCGGAGATTAAATCTACCAATACTGAGCCGCGCGAGATTGGCGGGCAGATCACTTTCAAAAACGTATCTTTTACCTACCCTGATACCGGGATTGAGGCACTCAAAGATGTATCATTTGTGGCCGAGCCTGGCGAGATGGTGGCCATCATAGGGCGGACGGGCTCGGGTAAATCTACCATTGCCAACCTGATTATGCGGATGTATGATGCCAGCGGAGGCGAAATAAAGATTGACGGACATCAGCTTAAAAACGAGTACCTGGACAGTTACCGTGCGCAGATTGGCTTTGTACCACAGGAGGTTTTCCTGTTTTCTGATACCATTGCCCGTAACATTGCCTTTAGCAACATCGAACTCCAAACCGTAGCTATTGAACAGGCCGCCAAGGATGCTGCTGTTTACAAAAACATCATTGAGTTTGAAGATGGCTTTGAGACGATGATTGGCGAACGCGGCATCACCCTCTCAGGCGGACAAAAACAGCGGGTATCTATTGCCCGGGCCATTGTAAAACAGCCCCGCATCCTGATTTTTGATGATTGCCTTTCTGCCGTTGATACCCGTACCGAAGAGGAGATATTAAACAACCTGGGGCGTATTATGCGTGGTAAAACAAGTATTATAATAGCTCACCGTATATCAACCATAAAAAACGCCGACAAGATTCTGGTACTGGATGAAGGCCGCATTATTGAGCAAGGTACCCACCAAAGCCTGATGCAGCAAAAAGGAAGCTACTTTGAACTGTATGAAAAACAGTTACTTGAAGAGCAGGAAACCAATCAGAATTAATTTAACCCCGGGTTACAAATTCATTTAAAAAAAGTTTATAATATTTCAAATTTCATACTTGCAGTTTCAAAAAATCTCTATATTTATCCCAAACAACTAAAACAACACATTTCTATATGGGAGATTTTGACAATAGAGAGCGGGAAGAAGTTTTTTCAAAAAAGGTTAGAGCGGGTAAGCGTACATATTTTTTCGATGTGAAAGCAACCCGGTCAAACGATTACTATGTAACCATTACCGAAAGCAAAAAACGTCTGGAAGACGGAGTTTTTGTTAAACACAAAATTTTCCTATACAAAGAAGACTTTGAGAAATTTGCTGAAGGCCTGAAAGATACCGTTGAGTACATCAAAGCCCACCAGGAAGTTGTTGAAAAGCGTTACGAATTCAGTGAAACACCTGAGGCGGCCGCTACATCTGATGATGATTTTTCTTTTGATATTTAAGAACCTTTCTAACCAGCTATAAACCAAGGCCGTCTCACTCCCAAATGAGACGGCTTTTTATTTTTCTTTTTCTCTGCTTTGCTGCAGACTGTATATTTACCACCATCATGAATCATCTTTTACGCATTCAGTGCAGCGACAGGGTTGGCCTGGTTTACCAGATAACGGGCATCCTGTCAAACCATAGCCTGAATATTACCGAAATGCGCGAGTTTGTTGATAACGACGCCAATCAGTTTTTTACCCGCATTAGCTGCGAGGGCACACTGGTTGACGAGAGCGCCCTATACCACGAACTGAAACAACACCTGCCCGAAGGCGCCATTATAACCATCAACCCCAAGAAAGAAAAAAAGATTGTGGTGATGGTAACCAAAGAGTACCACTGTCTGGGCGATACCCTGGTGCGTCACTTTTTTAACAGCCTGGGCGCCAAAGTTTGCGGCGTAATTGGCAACTATGCCGATCTGGGCGAGTTTACAGAGAAATTTGACATTCCGTTCCACCATATCAGCCACCTGGAGAAAAGCAAAGAGCAGTTTGAGGCCGAGGTAATACAGGTAATTGAAGGTTACGAGCCCGATTACGTGATACTGGCCAAGTTTATGCGTATCCTTTCACCTGAGTTTAACAGTCGATTCCCGGAACGCATTATCAATATCCACCATTCGTTTTTACCGGCATTTATCGGTGCCAGCCCCTACCGCAGGGCGTTTGAGCGCGGCGTAAAACTGATTGGCGCTACGGCACACTTTGTAACCAATGATTTGGATGAAGGACCGATCATTGAGCAGCAAACCATCCCGGTTAACCATACTTTTGGTGTGACAGAGATGGTTACCTCGGGCAAAGAAATTGAAAAAGCCGTACTAAGCCGCGCCATGCAACTTGTTTTTGAAGACCGTGTGTTTATTACCGGGAATAAGACGGTGGTATTTGAATAGAAGAAGCATTAAGACTTACGCAGTTTTTAAAACGTCGTAAGTCTTAATGCTGCATATTTCCGTCAACCATTTACTACAGTGCACTCTTCTCTAGATCGTTGTCATGCTGAACGATAGTGAAGCATCTCTGAGGGCAATCCGCTAGAATGTCCGCAGAGATGCTTCGTGCCTCAGCATGACATGTTAAAAAAGGATGTCATGCTGAGCCCCGTCGAAGCATGGTGGGTGGGCCTCTCCGCGCGAGTCTTCGACAAGCTCAGACTGACAGCCCTCTCGTTTGTCAATTCACCTTCATAGTCCCGCCGCCGGGATTCTATTACTCCGCATGACATGATGGTAAATAAGTCTTCAATACAAAAGAAACTGATCTGATTAGCGAGTCACTATTAATGCGCGAGCATTTTACCGCCCGCCATAATCAGGGCCACAATAGCCAGGGCATAAACAATCATAAACACAATGGTAAGGATACCCCAATATTTAAAGAATGATTTGAGTTTACCCAGCGCTTCGGTTACGTAATCGTTATTAATAAAGGCAATACCTTTTTTAATACGCGCACCAAACTGATACAGATATAAGCTAAAGATGAAATAAACTATAGCAAACACAAAATAGAAAGCCCCAATAGCAGGCCCCATTATGCCAGACATGCCTGCCGGTATACCCGGCTGATTGGCCATCATAGATCCCATTGAACCTGCTCCAATAGCACCCAACAGCATAAACACACATACAATAAAGCCTACTACACCCAAAAACTCGGCCCATTTGCCGGCCTGTTGCAGGTAGTATTGAGCCGATTGAGAAAGTACCATCTCATGATCGTCATGATGCTCATCATGCGCAAGTGTATCGTTTGTTTCCATTATAAAGGTTGATAATTTTTATAAAGTTAAACTAATTGGGCAGGCAACGCAACACTGTAATACGGTAAATTACAGCATAGTCCCCTTCAGTATCAGCACAGCTATACTGAAATAAATGATCAGGCCGGTAACGTCAACCAGCGTAGCCACAAATGGGGCCGATGAGGTTGCCGGGTCAAGCCCCAGGCGCTTTAACAGTAAGGGCAACATAGATCCGGCTAACGATCCCCATAAAACAATACCAACTAAAGCGGTGCCTACAGTAAGGCCAACCAGCACCCAATGCGGGCCATATATGTTGCTGAACATTGTCCAGGCAAAAATCCGGAAAAAGCCGATTATCCCGAGCGTAAGCCCCAGCAACAAGCCCGAAACAAGTTCGCGACGCATTACCCGCCACCAATCGGCTACGGTAACCTCGCCTAAAGCCATCGCCTGGATAATTAATGTTGAAGCCTGAGACCCGCTATTCCCTCCGCTGGAGATAATGAGCGGCACAAACAGCGCCAATACTACAGCCTTAGCAATTTGATCTTCAAAATACCCCATTGCGGTGGCGGTAAGCATCTCTCCAAGAAACAGAATGATTAACCAGCCTACACGCTTTTTTACCAGCCTGATAAGTGATATATCGAGGTAAGGCTCGTCCAGCGCTTCGGTACCACCAATTTTCTGGATATCTTCGGTATATTCTTCGTTAGCAATCCACAGGATATCGTCAACCGTTACAATGCCCAGCAAAATGCCTTCATCATCGGTTACCGGTAAAGCCACACGATTGTTCATCCTAAAAATATTAATGGCTTCCTCTTGCGGATCTTTCACGTTCAGAGCAATAAGGCGGCTGTCCATCAGATCACTCACCTTCGTTTCGGGCTTTACCAATAATATCTCGCGGATACGGATATCATCCAGCAAAACGCCTTGCTCATCAATTACATAGATAACATCAATGGTCTCGGAATTTTTTCCATAACGCCTGATGTGCGAGAGTACCCGTTCCACATCCCAGGTACGTTTAACGGCCACGTAATCGGGCGTCATTAGCCTGCCTATACTATCCTCTTCGTAACCTAAAAGAGCCAGGGCCTCTTTACGGTCGTCGGGACTAAGATGTAAGATGAGGGTTTTTACCGCGTCGCCATGCAATTCACTGAAAAACGAAGTACGGTCATCGGGCGGCAGCTCATTAATCAATTCTGATATACGATGCCCTGAAAGTTTTTTAAGGATACGCTCTTGCGTAGGAAAGTCAAGAATGCGGAAAACGTTTACCGCACGGTTTATGGAAAGCAGCTCTACAAATCGGGGACCGTGTTCTGGAAATTCATCTATCAGTTCTTCAACGTCGGATATATTTTGGTCGTTCAGATACTGCGTTAGTTTTCTATCGTCATTTTCTTCCAATAGCAGTTCTAGCTCTTCAACCATTTCTTTCTCCATATTTAATCCCCCGAAATTTTACATTGGTGTATACTTTTTTATAGTGCTTTTAGCGGTTGCAAAAGTCGGTTTATTTTTTCAAATATTAAGGCTGTTTTTATGTTATCTTTGCGCGTTTTTAAACGAGTTCATTGTTCATGGATCATAGTTCATAGAAACTTCAGGGTCCTTTTACCATGAACCATGAACTATTAACCAATAAAGAATGGCATTACAATGTGGTATAGTGGGTTTGCCGAATGTGGGGAAATCAACACTTTTTAACTGTTTATCAAATGCAAAAGCGCAGGCGGCCAACTTTCCGTTCTGTACTATTGAGCCAAATGTGGGCGTAATTACCGTGCCCGATGAGCGCTTAACCAAACTGGCCGAACTGGTTGTTCCGCAGAAAGTAGTGCCTAACACCATTGAGATTGTTGATATTGCCGGTCTGGTAAAAGGTGCCAGCAAAGGCGAGGGTTTGGGTAATCAGTTTTTGGCCAACATTCGCGCCACTAACGCCATTTTGCACGTGCTGCGTTGTTTTGATAATGATAACGTAATTCACGTTGACGGCTCGGTTGACCCGATCCGCGATAAAGAGATCATTGATACTGAGTTGCAGCTGAAAGACCTTGATTCGATCGAGAAAAAGATCAGCAAGATTGAGAAAATGGCTAAAACCGGCGGCGATAAAGATGCCAAAAAAGCATTTGAAGTGCTTTCGGTTTACAAAGCCCACCTGCTGGAAGGTAAATCTGCCCGCACCGCTCCTGTTGCCGAAGAAGATAAAGAGCACATTGCCGACATTTGGCTGCTAACCGCCAAACCGGTATTGTATGTATGCAACGTTGAAGAAAGCGCCGTTAACACCGGCAACGCTTATGTTGATAAAGTAAGAGAAGTAGCCAAAGCCGAAGGTGCCGAAGTGCTGGTGATCTCTGCCCAGATTGAGTCTGAAATTGCACAACTGGAAAGCTATGAAGAGCGCCAGATGTTTTTGGACGATTTAGGTCTTGCTGAATCAGGTGTTAACAAGCTAATCAAAGCGGCGTACAAGCTACTTAACCTGGCTACCTACTTCACTGCTGGTGTGCAGGAAGTACGTGCGTGGACTATTACCCTGGGCTTTACCGCTCCGCAGGCTGCCGGCGTTATCCACTCTGATTTTGAAAAAGGCTTTATCCGCGCCGAGGTAATTAAATATGCAGACTTTGTGGCATTTGGTTCTGAAGCAGCATGTAAAGAGAATGGCAAGCTAGGCGTAGAGGGCAAAACCTATGTTGTGGAAGACGGCGATATCATGCACTTCCGTTTTAATGTGTAAGGTTAATTTCGGACTTCGGATGTTCAATTTCGGATTTTGAAATATTGGTAAAAGACAAAGGCGATGAAAAATTCATCGCCTTTGTCTTTTATATCTTTATCGCTTTTTATTCTTTATAAATCCGAAATCGAACATTCTAAATTCGAAATAAAAATAAAACCCCCTTTCACTCGCTGTCAGGGGGTTTTAACCTAAACCTTATCACAATAGCAAATGTTTCCACTTGCTAAGTTGCAAACATAGTAAAAAATGAATGAAGAACAGGTGAGTTTTTTTCAAATCCTCAAAATTTTATGTTTGTTACGCTATGGTGACATTAGGCACCAGCGCCTAATTCAAGTCCAATATTTGGAAATCATCTTTTTGCGGGTTTTACCCCCAATATTATGCAGTTAACCTAAACGAAACACGAAAGTTTCTTGCTAATTAGGCTTGATTGAACAAACCAGCCCGCTTAATCTACAATTTAGCGATCGTACACGCCTTTTTTTCTTCATCAACAAGGCTATTTTTGGGCACACAAGCTTATTAACTAAACTTATCACCCAGTGGAAAATATAAAACAGAACGAAAACTGATTTACAGATTAAAAATTGGAAATAAACAGGAAAGCCTGCCAAATGGCAGGCTTTCCTGTTCTTTATAACCGACTGAAAATTTTATCTATTGAAAACAAATTTTCTCTCATTAAAAGTAGCATCAGAAAAATGCATTGTCCACGTCACTGTAATATGATCCCAATTATCAGGATTAAATGAATAGACGTCCATCGCCAAATCTGCTATGCGGGTGCCTGGATAAGACACTGTGTCCTGGTGAAAAGTCAAAGACGACGTATCGCTAGAGGCCGAAATGGAAAGATCAACCTCGCTGATATAAACACTGGGGTCTGTTGGTTCATCATAGTTTTGCCCCTCGATCCGATAATGATAGTCTACGTCCTCGGCAAAAAATACATCCTCTACCAAAAGCTCGTCTGCCGTGTTGCTACATGAATAAAAATCCGACAGGTTAATCCAATAATTTGGACCGGAATTAAAGTAGGTGTAATTAGTTTGAGCAAAGCTCAGTTTGGTAACAAACATGGCTAAAAAGCACAACAGGAACACTTTTTTCATAGTACATAAGGTTTATAATAAAGGCCTACTCTTTTTAAGATTTTCGGCTTCCTCTGCTGAGATAGAGGGGCTAAATTGGTATGGAACAACCGCTTATACGAATATAACTAATGATGAGTTACCTTTAGATTAACCTACTGTTAAACAACAAAAATTGGCCAATTGACCAACTTTTGTTGTTTAAATAATCCAATACCTTAATGGGTGGAGCTGTGACGTATAATATGAGTTATCAATTCAGATCCTCATTCAACTCATTTTGTTTCTTTTGTGGCTTGGTTGGTGTTTTACCACCATCAACACGGGTAATACGCAGGGCCATATATGGCTTTCCTGTCAGTTTTACCGGTGCACTTTTATCGCTAAAGCTGTAATTATCGCTCTTTTTAATCTCAAACGTTTTGTTTACTGGTGTAATGGTCATATTCCAGGTATCAATTACATCAACCTTAAACTTCATACCGTCGGTAAGGGCTTCTTTAGGCAATTTAAAATCCCAGGTGGCTGGCGTGTCCTTACCAAAGTATAACAGGTAATATTCGCCGGCTTTACCTGCTAGGTTAGGGCTATAAAAATGATCAATTGGGGTTAATCCTTCCTGCGGACCAGCCTCTACAATCTTTTTCAAAAACGCAATGCGTGCCGGGCTCTGGCCGTTTAGTTTACCACCTTTACCAATCCATCCGGTTGATGTGGTTTCGCCGTGGGTAGCAAAACCGCCGCCAATGTAAACGTTCCAGAAACGGAAGGTCATTTCTTCGCCGGTCAGCTGGCCCCAGCGGCGCTCAATGTTACCCTCGTAGTTAATTTCGTCATTTACAATGGGCTTACGATAGATATCGCGCAGCAAAGAACTACCAAAAGGCGCTTTTGCCACATTATAATACTGCAAACTTACGTGGGTAACCCACGGCTTAGTGTAATCATAAATACGATCGGCATTGTGGATAGAGCGTAAGTGGCCGTACGGATCGGCCTTTTGCACTACCTGGAAGTAACGATCCCAGTCTTCATCAGTTAACTGACGGATAAAGCTGTTCTCATTACACAAACTCCACCAAATGTTATGGAAAGCTGCAAAACGGGCCACCATATATTTCAGGAAACGGATATTGGTTTCATCGTCCATCTTATCAAAGCCCCATTTACCGCCATCATACGGGCGGAATAGGATCAGGTCAGACTCTACGCCAATTTCTTCTAACTGCTTAATATTTTTCTCCAGACGACGGAAGAACTCAGGATTAAAACGCGAGAAATCAAAGTTCTCTTTCGATGTGCCCACAAACGGGAAAACGGTTAGCTTATCCGGCCCATCAACATAGCCGCCTTTAAACGGCGGGATAGCCAGCATACGCACTTTATTAAAGGGCGAGCTTTTCAGCGTTTGTATGGTTTCGTTCTGCGTCTCCTGGTTTTGAAAAGCCCACTCGTAAATGGTTGTGCCGAAGGGGGTGTAGGCAGTGCTATCGGCATAAGCAAAATGATATTTGTGGCTCACCACTACCGGGCCATGCACATTTTTATCAGCAGCGGTACAGGTAAAACTGCCGTGCTTTTTATCCAGCTCAGCATGATTACTGGTTACCGAATAGGTCCACTCACCTTGCTTGTCGGGCATAAACCTGATCTTGTAAATACCATCGCCATCATAAAAACCCTCGGGACGGAAAACTTCGTTACCATGACGAAACTCGCCTACCAGCACCGTATTGATAAACGGATCGCCGGCATCGCTGCCTTTAAGGGTAAGTTCAAAAACGCCCCACTGTGGCACTTTGTCCTGTGCATGCAGGCCAGTGCAAAAAACAAGAAATAAACAAATAGCAAAAAGCTGTTTTAGGTTGATCATATATTCTAAATGATGTTTAATGGATTGCAAATTAGTTTCAAGAATAGATTTGTTTGTAAAGCTGTGGTGTTTTGCCGGTGAGCTCTTTAAAACACCGGTGAAAGCACGAGAAATTATTAAAACCGCTCTCATAACACACCTGTTTAATATTCACCTTGTTATCTATTAACAATTTACAGGCATACCCTACCCTTATTTCTATCAGGAATTGCGAGTAAGTTTTGCCTATTTGTTGTTTGAAATAGCGGCAGAAAGAGCTCTCGGTAAGGCCGGCAATAGAAGCAACTTCCTGGAGCTTTATCTTCTTCCCGAAGTTGGTGAGCGAAAAATTATAAACGGCATTGATGCGGCTATCGTCCGCGTCAATAAAATCATACTTAAACCCTACCGACGATAGTTGCACCACCTGCTCTTCTTTTGTAATGGCGTGTAGGCATTCCAGCAGCGCTATAATCCGGTTTAACCCTTCTGTAGCATGTATATTTTCTATCAGACGGGCAACCTCTGGTGATTTACTGGCTTTAAGCAGTAGCCCTTGCCTGGCCCGCTCAAGCAAGTTTTTCAGCGCCCTGCTTTCCGGGAGACATAAAAAACGCTCGCCCATAAAGTTCTCAAAAAAATGGATTACAGTAGCGTAACTGTCAGGGCGGGTATCGGTCTCCACATCTTCATACACCCAATAATGTGGCAGGTTTGAACCGATGAGTAAAATATCGCCCGCGCTAAATTTGGATATATTATCGCCAATAAACTGCGTGCCATGGCCTGAATGTATAAAAATCAACTCCACCTCGCTGTGGTAATGCCAGCGATTATTGACGTTAGGCTCCTGCTCTTTACGCACGCTAAAAGAGTTGGCCGGCCCATAGGGCACCTTCAGCAAATGGGGCTTCATAATTGTTTTTCAACCAAATACATTAAACAAAACAACACATGCCGCACCCGTAAACCGGGCCGGCTGGTATCCTATTCAATAAAATTTCTCTGAAAATTGGTTTATAAACAGACCAATATTAATAAATATCACCTTCAATTACAATCTTGCGAACCAGATAAGATAAAATATCTTAATAGTTGGACAATTACTCCAGCCTAAAAATTAACGGGTAACCGATATTAGAGATACCAATTCTACCCCACTTGGGGTCCAAGACCGATTAAGAAATTTTTTATAGAATAATCATACAGGCGCAGTGCATATGCATTGCTGTCTGCTATGTAAGTATTTGCTGTTGAATTGTTTGCGGAACGAACAATACTTAACGGTTTTGGATATGCATTGGTAACGTTTGATAGGGGAAATAAAACCAATTAATAACTAAAAACAATCTGGAATGAATCGAAACTTACTCATCCGATGTACAGTGGCGTTTCTGCTGCTCTGTAGCGCGCACTTGTATGCACAGCAAAGAACCGTGAGGGGAAAAGTGGTTGACAAAAAAGACAACCTGCCCTTGCCCGGAGTTTCTGTAAAAGTGAAGGGCGATACCCGTGGTATTGCCACCAGCGTAGACGGCACCTTTGTGCTCAACCTCAACTCGGGGAGCACGGTGCTGCAATTTTCATTTATAGGCTATCAATCTCAGGAAATTGATGTAAAAGCCCGCGATTTTGTTAGCGTGGAGATGGAAAGCACCAACGCCAAGCTAAACGAAGTGGTAGTGGTTGGTTACGGCCAGCAAGCTAAGCGTTATGTAACCGGTTCTGTTGCCAAAGTTGATGTAAAACAGACTGAAGATATGCCGGTAACCAATTTTGCGCAAAATTTGCGCGGACGCGTACCCGGCGTTACGTTCTCTGACGGCGGACGACCAGGCCAGGGAGGTACGATACAGGTGAGGGGCGTACGCTCGCCCAGCGGCAACAAAGGACCGCTTATTATTTTAGATGGGGTATTCTTTTATGGCAGTTTGCAAGACATCAACAGCGATGACATTGCCTCGCTGCAGGTATTAAAAGACCAAAGTGCTTTGGCCATCTATGGTACCCGTGCGGCAAACGGTGCCATACTGATCACCACCAAAAAAGGGCTGAGCGATAAGCCAACTATTAGTGCCAACGCGTTCTATGGCGCCTCTTCATGGAGCAAACGGGTAAAGCTATACAGTCCTGAAGGCTACCTGCAACGTATACTTGATTACCGCGCGGCTAACGGTCAAACGTCAGACCCTACGCAAATCAGAAGCTACCTGCAAACTACCGAGCAAACGCAATATGATGCAGGGCAAACTGTTGATGGGTGGGACGCCATATCGGCCAAAAACCCGGCTACGGCCAAATACAACCTCAGCATGTCTGGCAAAACAGATCGCGTTAATTATTTTATATCGGGCCAATACGCCGACGACCAGGGACTAATTCTCAATGACCGTGAGAAACGGGTAGTAGGCCGCGCCAATATCAGTTCTAATGTTACCAACTGGCTTAACTTAGGCATCAACTCGTTGTTCAGCAAGCGTAATGACTCAGGAGTTCGCCCGCCTATAGACCAGGGATATTCGCTAAGTCCGTATGCTAAATTATATACAGACGCATCGCAAACCGCATTGCTGCCTTATCCATCGGTAGATCAATTGCAGTTTAACCCGTTATTTAACCCAACTTACTCAAAAAACGATGTGCAATCATATGCCTTCCAGGCCAGTATGTTCGCCGTTGTTGACTTTCCTTTTGTAAGGGGTTTAAGCTACCGTGTAAACTACAACCCAAACTACATCTGGTCTCATAACTATGCTTTTACACCTAACTATAATGCCAATGGTTATGTAAACACCGGCAGTGCGTCCAAGCAAAATCAACAATTATCAAACTGGCAGTTGGAAAACATTCTGACTTATAATAAAAAGATCAATGAAGATCATGAGTTTGATGTAACACTGCTTTATGGCCGGGATAACCAGTACACAGAGAGTACTACCGCGCGATCTTCAAACATCTTCAATAATTCAAACGGATGGGATAATCTTAATTTAGGTACCACCCAAACGGTAGCGTCAACATCGCAATTGGTAACATCGTTATCATCTATGGCGCGCATCAATTACCATTATAAAAACAGGTATTTCTTAACGCTGACCGCCCGTCATGATGGCAACTCGCAGTTTGGCGAAGGACAGAAATTCGGCACCTTCCCTTCTGCCGCATTTGCCTGGGTAGCCTCAGACGAACCTTTTATCAAAAACGCGCTACCTATGTTTGACCAGATCAAGGTGCGCACATCCTATGGTAGCGTTGGTAACATAGCCAGCGACCCATACCGGTCATTAATACAGTTAAATGTTACCCAATATGTATTTGGCGATGGCAGCCAGACCTATAATGGTATTGCGCCTAACCCGCAGTTTTTACCAAGCCCGCTGCTGGGCTGGGAAACCACTAAAGGTTATAATGCCGCCATTGATTTTGATTTACTAAAAGGACGCTTTAACGGTACGGTAGAATATTATAACAACCACACTACGGGGTTATTACAGTTGCAAAGCGTTCCGGTACTTACCGGCTTTACCAATCAATATGTCAACATTGGTGAAACCAATACCTGGGGATTTGAATTTAGCCTCAACAGCGTGAATATGAAATCGAAAGATTTTGAGTGGGATACTAATTTCATTTTCTCTTATACCGCCAATAAGTGGCTGCATATTAAATACCAGGACGGTAACCACGACGGCATTGAAGATAATGACATTGCCAACAATTGGGTAATTGGTCAGCCTATCCGTATTGCTTATGACTATACCCGCGACGGAATTTATCAAACCGGAGATGTGTTGCCATCGGGCTATAAACCAGGCTGGATCAGGGTGAAAGACATCAATAACAGTGGCAGCATCACATCTGATGACCGCTCGCCGGTTGGTTCGCTTGATCCTAAATACAACTATGGCCTTACCAACACTTTTCGTTATAAAAACTTCAATTTCTCATTCATGCTCAACGCCATGACCGGGTATATTGCAGCATTTAACGAACAGGATGTGAGCAACGCCACCGGGCAGAGCAGTTTCCCTGGCCGCCCGCTCAATATGCTGGATGCAGGCTACTGGACACCACAAAACCAGTCTACCACGCGTCCGGGACTTAACTTTACCAACCCCCTGCTCATTCAATATTATGTAAGCCGCAATTTCTTAAGGCTGCAAAATGCAACATTGGGCTACACGTTACCTAAAACACTTACTAACAAGCTAGGAGTAAACAGTTTACGCGTTTATGTGAGCGGACAAAACTTAATTACCTGGACCAAATGGCCCGGACCAGACCCTGAAAGCGGTAATGCTGCTGTTACCGGCTTGTATCCAACAGCTCGCATTATTAGTGGCGGTCTCAACTTGAATTTTTAATGACAAATATTTCAGCAATGAAAATCAATTATAAAAAATACGGCAACAAGGCCTTAACGGCATTGATGCTAACAGCCGGGCTGGCATTGACCACCGTAAGCTGTAACAAAAACGTACTGACAGAGAAACCGACAGGTTTCCTTAACCCAGATGTAACGCTGGTAAACAAGGCGGGGTTTGAAAGCGCTATAACCGGTTTGCACGCCGGCGCACGCGATCTGTATTTCGGGCAGGATGGATCAAAGCAATGGTGGGCATTTTTAGGTACCGATGAGTTTATGACCGGCGACCCTACTCTGGCTGATTTTAACAACTACCCTACCTGGCTAACACCTGTGCAAACCTCTGTAACAGCCACATGGAATTTGCTTTATTCTGAAGTAATTACACGTGCTAATGAGATTATTGACTATGCCAACCGCCCCACCGCTACCTGGGCCAGCGATGCAGAAAAGAACGCAGAGGTTGCCGAAGCCCGTTTCTTCCGCGGATGGGCGCATAATTACCTGGCAGAAATGTATGGCGGGGTGCCAATTGTAGACCAATTCTACACCTATAACAAAATAGATTTTGTACGTGCCTCACGAGATCAGGTGTATGATTTTGCCCGCCAGGATCTGGAGTTTGCAGCACAATGGTTACCGGCAACAACCACCATGCCCGGCCGTATTACCAAAGGTGCAGCCAACCATCTGCTGGCCGAGGTTTATATCAACCTGAAACAGTATGATAAAGCTATTGCCGCAGCAACAGCCGTAATAGGCTCGGGCCAATACCAGTTGATGACGGCTCGCTTTGGCAGCACCCTTAGTCAACCCGGCGATGTATTCTCTGACCTTTTTAGAGATAACAACCAAAACCTGGCTGCCAATAAAGAAACCATCTGGGCCATACAAATGGAGTATTTAACACCCGGTGGTATAGCGCTGGCCAACCAGGGTAACACCACCCTGCGTGCGTTTGGTAACCGCTACTGGAACATACAAGATCCTGACAAGAAAGCCGGCATGGTGGTTGCAGACAGCCTGGGCCGTGGTGTGGGCTGGTGCCGCCCTACTAATTACCTGATGTACAATATTTGGGCAAATGACGCAGGCGATATCCGTAACTCGCAATACAACATTCGCCGCGAGTTTTATTATAACAACCCTGCATCGCGCTTTTTAGGACAGAAGGTAGATAGAAAAAGTGCGCTGGTTGATACTACCTGGGATGCTTATCCAACTATCCGTAAAATTGAGGGCCTCTCGTTGGCGGGCGCTTCATACGGCCGTACATTTAAGGAGTTTTATATGATGCGCCTGGCCGAAACTTACCTGCTGCGCGCAGAGGCATATTTTAGAAAGGGCGACTTGCCTAACGCGATGGCAGATATCAACACAGTACGCAATCGTTCTAAGGCGCCTAACATCACCGCAGCACAAGTTACTGAAGACTTTATTTTGGATGAACGCGCCCGCGAGTTAATGCTGGAAGAACCACGCCGGCTGACATTATCACGCATGGGCCGACTGGTAGATCGCACCAAAGTTTACAACCCTAAAAGCGGGCCGAGTATAGTGTCAACAAATGAACTATACCCTATCCCTCAAACAACTATTGATGCCAACACCGCGGCCAAGATTGATCAAAACCCTGGTTATAATCAATAAAGCCTAATGTTTATCACATAAAAAAACCGGCAATTGCCGGTTTTTTTATGTGATCTATTTCTTTATTATTTTCTGCATCTCATCCTCCACCCGCTTCATTAGTGCGGCAAAGTTGTCCAGCAGTTCAGTCACCCTTTTACTGCCGGCACTCTCATCTGGCAAATTCTCAAGCTCTCTTACCGCTTCCAACGCTTTTTTTATCTCCAGGTTACTGATCATCGGCTTAATTTTATGCCCCAATTTGCGGATGGCATCAATATCATTTTGCGCAAACGCGTCCCGCATCTCTTGTATCACCTGAGGGGTTTGCTCCAGAAACAGACCAATCATCCGCTTAATGAACACCTTATCACCACGACTGATCTGTTCCAGTTTTTCCAGACTATACAACGGACCCGATTGCTCAACTTCTTCAGCAACAACAGGCTCGTCATCTTCTAACGGAGCTTCCAGATGCAGGCAACGGGCTATCTCGTTAATCAGATCGTTCTCTTCAAATGGTTTGGATACAAACCCGTTCATACCGGCAGCAATACAACGCTCGCTATCGCCTTTAATGGCATTGGCAGTCAGAGCGATGATGGGAATGTCCATCTTCAACTCTTTACGAATTACCTCTGTGGCTTCCAGACCGCCCATTACGGGCATCTGCATATCCATCAGCACCAAATCATAATCTTTACCGTACTTAAGCGTTTTAACCGCTTCGGCACCGTTTTTGGCCTCAATGGTTATTACGCCATAGTTATCCAATACAGTGATAGCTACAAGGCGGTTAACCTCATTATCTTCGGCCAATAAGATTTTTTTACCTTTCAGGAAGGTGCTATCAATCAAATCTTTCTTGGCATCCTGCCTATCATCTTCAGTACCAATTTCGAGCGGCAGACTAATAAGAATCTCTGTACCAATATCTTTTTTGCTATAGACATTGATTTGCCCCTGCATCAGCTCCACCAACTCCTTGGTAATAGCCATGCCCAAACCTGTGCCGCCGTATTTGCGGGCAGTGGTACGGTCTTCCTGCGTAAATTTTTCAAACAGATGGCCCAGGTATTCCTCAGAAATACCGATGCCCGTATCGCGTACGCTAAACTCGACAACCTGTTTGTGATCGATCTTTTTCCGTAAACGGCAAGACAGCGTTACGCCACCTTTTTCGGTAAACTTCACCGCGTTGCTTACCATATTGAGCAAGATCTGATTGATACGATGTGCATCGCCTATCAGTACAGGGGCAATGTTGTCATCATAGTTCAGAGACATTTCCAAGCCTTTTTCTTCAGCCCGGGGCTTCATTACACTCACTACGTGCTCCAGCACCTCACCGGCGTTAAAACCGGTTTGCTCCAGCTCCAGTTTGCCGGCTTCTATTTTAGAAATGTCTAATATATCGTTAATCACCACCAGCAGGTGATCTGCCGCGGTGTTGATAGTATTAAGGAAGAACCGTTGCTGATCATTCATGCCTGTTTTTTCCAGCTGACGACCCATACCGATAATGGCATTCATCGGTGTACGGATCTCATGGCTCATATTAGCCAGGAAAGATTCTTTAGCCTTTACAGATTGTTCGGCCTCTTCACGTGCCTCGCCCAGTTCCAGCTCAAGTGCTTTACGCAGGGTAATATCCAGGTGTATGCCGATTGACCCCATCAGCTCGCCCGAGTCATTATACCTCGGCGCGCCGCTGATAAGCCACCAACGCACTTCGCCTTTTTTGTTTTTAACAATCAGCTCATAAGCGTCAGAGACGCCCTCCCTGCGCAGTGCATTCTTGTTTTGCAACAGCGCGTTACTTTCAGTTGTCGGGAAAAGCTTTTCTGCCTGGCGCCCCAGTAACTCTTCCAGTTTATAGCCAGACATATCGCAAAAACTCTGGTTGGCGTATTGGATCACTTCGTTGTTATCCACTTCCAGCAAACCCAGGTTCATGTTGGCCAAAATGTTGCGGTATTTTTCCTCGCGTATGCTGATGGCCTGCTCGGCAATTTTGCGCTCTGTAATATCAGTATGCGTGCCAATAACGCGGGCGGGCAGCCCCTCCGGCGTACGGCTTACCACCATGCCCCTATCAAGTACCCAGATGTAGTGACCATCTTTATGGCGAATACGGTATTCTATCTGATGGTTAGAAAGTTTTTGAAAAAAGTATTGCTGATCTGTCATCATTACCCGGGCCATATCTTCCGGGTGAATGCGGTTCATCCATTCATCAGGCTGGTTTGGAAACTCTTCGTCCCGGTAACCCAGCATTTCTTTATATCGCTTGGAGAAGAAAATCTTACGGGTTTGGAAATCATAATCCCACACGCCGTCGCCAGAACCATCCAATGCAAACTGCCACAGCTCCTGGCTCGATTTCAGCTGACGTTCTACCTCGTCACGTTTGCTAATCTCATCTTTTAGCAGCTCAACAATCTCCAGCAGGTTTTCGCTCTCTGCGCTGAAACCTTCTACCCCTACTTGGGCAATGGCCTCTTTGAGTTTCTCTATCGAGATCTTACGCGATTCCACTTCTTTTTGCAGGCGCTCGTTCACCTCCACATATTCCTCTTCACTCATTTTGAAGGCGCGCTCTGCCAGTAAACTATCTTTTTCATAGGCGATATATGAGTTATTCACCGCCTCTAAAAAAGCAGAAAGGCCGGAGGTATCCCCCGGCAGGTGTTTTTTTATTTGTCGTTCCAGCAGTTTATTCAGCTTCATGGAAAGTGGTTATTGTCATTGTTTGGTTATGCAGCTGGCATCCCTCCCCTTTTATCAGTGGCGATATCTCGCCATAAGAGTAGAAGCCCGATAGCAGCGTGTTGTGTTTAAACACTTCGTCAACCGCATCTACCTCATCTTCTGTGCGCGAGCCGAGTACCATTTTACGGCCCACACAGCTAATAAGCAGTGAAAATGCCGCCGGCGTTTGCCCATTCAGGCTTGATGATTGCGTAGCAGCATCTGATGCAGCGCTGGTGAGCTTATCAAAATTAGCACGCATAAAACGCACTTTGGCACCTACCGGGATATCGCCCGCAAAGGTCATACTACCAGCCTGATCATCAACCGAAAGGATGGTACGTACAATTGGCTCGCTGTTACCCGGCAAAGTTACAGATAACGGGTACAACAACGCACTGCCAGGTAATGCATCGGCATCCGGACCAAGATAGCGTTTATATAGTTCAAGTGCATTTTTATCATCAATCTCAAACAGTACGTTATCTTTAGAACGGGTTACCACCCTTTCCAGGCCAAATGTTTCCCAACCGCCTTTCGAGCCGTGTTCTACCCGCAGGCTATTGCCGTAAAAGCCGATGCCCACAATCAGTCCCTCCTGTGGCTTGCTGTTCAAACCAACCAGGGTTGATTCAAACCGGCCACCATCACCAGCCAAGCCACCTGTTACCAGTATTTTTTGCTCGGTTACCGAGTTGATGCCGCGTACCAGCTCGCTGCCATTTACGTAGCGTCCGTCTGATAATACCAGTACGTACGCCAGACCTGCGTGATCAAATTTATTGATTAAAGCTTTACCTGCAGCAAAACTATCCGGATAATCTTTTATATCTACCTTTTGTGGCTGTAAACGAGTCTTATCAAACTGCAAAGCGGCCACGCTAAACCCCTCATCACTTACCGAAGTATGATAAATTTCGCCGGCTGTTGAGCAGATAGCAATAATAGCCTCTGGAAACTTCTCTTTCATCAGACCATAAACATCAGTATTCAGCAACTCATCTTTAGCCGAGAAGCAAAGTGCCAGCTGCGTTGACGGGCCATCTAAAGACATGCTTTGAGCATGTGTTTCCCATTGACCGTTTTGATATTGATATAGTGCAGTTTTCATACTTGTATTTTTAAAGTTGGGGTATTTATCCTTCTAATTCTTTTTCCTGGATCATTTTATAGATGGTTGATTTGCCGATGTCCAGTTTGTCGGCAGTTTTCAGCACGTTGCGGTTATATTTATCCAAAAAGTGCTGAATGATCAGTACGGTATATTCTTTCAGGGTTTTCTCTTTCGAAAAAATATCTTCTTCGGAACGTGGCGCGCTGAAACGGATATCTTCTACCTGGATCTCCTGTCCATCGCTCATTACCACAGCCAAATCAATCATTGATTTCAGTTCGCGGATGTTGCCGGGAAACTCGTATCTCATCAGTTTCTCTTTGGCCTCGGTACTAAACTGCTTTAAAGGCAATTTGTTCTCTTTACAAAACTCTTCCAGAAAGTGGCGGGCCAGCAACAGCACATCTCCACCACGCTCGCGCAGCGGCGGCAGTTCAATAGGCAGGCCCATAATGCGGTAATAAAAATCCTCACGGAAATAACCTTGCTTTACCTGATCCTGCAGGTTTTTGTGGGTAGCCACAATTAGGCGAATGTCCAGCTTTACTTTTTCGCTACCCCCCACGCGCACCAGCTCACGCTCTTGCAGTACGCGTAGTAGTTTGCTTTGCAGGTTTACATCCAGCTCGCCTATTTCATCCAAAAATATGGTGCCGCCGTTGGCCTCTTCAAACTTTCCAAGTTTGCGCGTAAGTGCACCGGTAAAAGCGCCTTTTTCGTGACCAAACAGCTCGCTCTCTAATAGCTCTGACGGTATGGCGGCCATGTTAAGGGCCACAAAGGGTTTCTTTTTACGGTCTGAATGATAATGAATAGCCTTAGCCACTAACTCCTTACCTGTGCCTGTTTCGCCAGAGATGGATACGTTGATATTGGTACGCGCCGCTTTTTCCATCAGCGTGAAAACTTTTTTGATGGCGGCAGATGCTCCTTTAATTACTTTCTCAAATTCATAACGATGACCAAGCTCTTCGCGCAGGGTTTCCACCTCTTTTCTGAGCGCCTGATTTTCGCGGATGCGGTTAACAGCATTCCAAAGCAAATCTTTGGTATGATCGTCCTTTACCAGGTAATCTGCAATGCCTTTTTTGTAAAGGTCTATCGCCGTAGTAATATCCTCCTGCGCACTGATAACAATTACAGGCACAGCAGGATTAACCTGCTGTACCTGTTTGAGCAATTCTGCTCCGTTCATGTCGGGCAGGCTGTAATCCATCGAGATCAGATCAGGTTTCTGATGCAGCTCGCGAAGGCAGTCTTTCCCCGTCATAAACCGGGTTATTTTATAATCAGGGTTAAGGGACAAATGATATTGCAGTATTTCACCGTACCACGGATCGTCTTCTACTATAAATATGTGATATGCACTCATTTTATTCAGGTAGATTAATGGTTAAACACAGCATTAAAACGTAACAGATTTATAGGTCTTTTTTTTTCAACCGGTGTAACTGAATGGGGCTTCTCAGTTACCCGGTTAAACAACACTTCATATTTAGTAGCTACCAACGCCCAGGTATAACGACGCTGAACCGTTTCTTTCATTACCTGACCGATGTACTGGAACTCGCCAACAGTAGTGTGGTTAAGCAACACAGAAAGCGCTATGGCCGAGTCAAAATACAGGGCATTACCCTCAGTAACTTCCATATTATTAGGAGTCTTCATTGCCAATACCGGCAAACCGCTAAACATAGCCTCCAACAAAACCGGATCTAAACCACCCGGTACATTGCCATGGATATAAGCAAAGCTATTACGGGCCAGCATATCCAACTCCTGCTGATTACGGATAGCATCCAGCATGTGGATATTTGAATAACTAGAAAAAACCTTACGCAATGAGCGGCCATACTCACTTTTTTGCCAGTTACCCACCAACACCAACTGATGATGCGGCGCCAGAACGAACGATTGCAGAATCATTTCTACATTGTTTTCCGGCGCTATACGGCAAAAGCCAAAGGCATAACGCTCGTTAATAAAGCTGTACTTGTTTCTAACTACATCCGGCACGTGGCCTTTACCTAACAGATAATGGCGCAGCGCAGCCACATCCTGCATTGATTCATTATTTTCAATATTTATGTGAGCGCACTTTTTTGCAACCCATTCTGCCGCACGGCGATATGCAACCGACAGTTTAGTATAATTGTTTCTTTTCCACTCAAAACCATCAACTGAGGTGATTACCTTTTTATTGGTAAACAACCTGATGAACGGAATAATAAAGGCCGAACTTACTCCCATAATAAACAGAACATCTGCATAGAACAGGGCATGAAAAATGCTCACCAGATCGTAAAAGAAACTTTGCACGCCATCGGCCTTAAATGGCAGATACACCAGGCGGGCACCGTTAAATTTGCGCGCTTTACGGCCATATTGTTTTGACGAGCAGTACACCGTAAAATCCCAGTTTTTGCCCAGGTTATCTACAATGTGCGCAGCCAGGGTTTCAAAACCGGTGTACTTTGCGGGTATGCCTGCTGTACCTATTATGGCTATCTTTTTACGTTTCATTATTATACCAATTAGAGATATTAAATATTATGCCAGTTTTATAACAATCAGAATATCAATATTTTAAAATTAATTCAAGTTTGCATATTTCCAAGTTGTGGACATTTTTTCCGTTTAATGGAATCAACTTATGCGCTTTGTCTCACAAATTTTTTTACCGTTCTCATACGACCGGTCACCATGGTGATATAGTCGAGCGCATAATCATACTTACTGGTAGTCGAAGTGATATGTCTGATCTTTTCAAGTACACTTCTATGTTCAGGGCCAGGCAACAATATCACATCAATTTCGCTATCAAATGATTTAATGCGTTTCAATAATTCAAGATTAAGATCGTACCCCAGGTTGCTGCTCAGTAAAACCAGATCAGGGTGAGCGTATAAATTGTTCATACAATCAAACCCTGTAGAAAAGGTGGTAACATTAGCAATACCTTGATTGGTGATGTGGTTGCGATAGAGATTCAGGCTGAACTGGTCTGCATCTACAAGAAATATAGATAAGTGTTCCATTTTATTTTTTTGTTGTTTGATTTCTCTATAGACATCATCTATGCCAAACAATTAATACACTGATTATCAATAACTTAAATTCGTGCCAAAAATCTAAATTTCCAAATAAAAAACACCATTTCCAAAATATGGACAATATTTCGCGTCTAAAATCATCTAAAACATGACGTGCATCTCTAACTGATTTAACACTAATTAACTATTTCATCCCAATGGTAATAGTTTACTTTGCAGCGCTGTTCTATTAAGCCATGTTATTAAAATCAACCTATTGCCTGTTTTCCATATTATTCATGCTCACCGTTGGTGCGCACGCACAATCATCAGAAAATTCAGTAATCTATGATGGCAAGGGAGTGGATAGTCTGAAAATGGGCACGCTCACCTCGCTGGATGTAAAACAGATGCTGGGAAATGATTTTATAGCCACCAACCATAGCGATTATTCTATCGAGCTATTTTATCCTAAGCTGGGGATGGCTTTTTACCGCAAATATGGGCCTGATACCGGCAAGATCTTTTGTATGTCTTTCCGTAAAGATTACCTGGGCAAAACATCGCGAGGGTTTAAAATGAGCAGCATGACCGTGCAGGATATACTGCGCCTGTATGGTAAGGCCAACTGGACTTACCTGGAACGCGACAGCGCCGTTTACGCCAGTTATGAGGAGGCAGGTATCTACTTTGCTATTAAGCCCCGCGGTATACCGCCAGCAAAATTCAATGCGGAAAAACCCGACGCCGCCCTTGTTAAGGCCCGGAACGACTATTTTATGAACTTATACTATAACGATCAAGTGGAAGAAATTACCATTGGGGTGCCAGGAACGGACTTTTAGCCTGACATTCCATTTTTTGGAATATCATTAATCAACTCAACTAACGGGAGCAAAAGATAATGTGATGAACCATTAGTGTGGCCATAAGCATCACAATCATGAATAACGTCTTTAGCGCCTCCCGTTGGTTGAGTTGGCATAGGAGCTATAAACAAGAAAGGGTTAGCCTGCAGGCTAACCCTTTCTTGTTTATTATAAAAGCAGAAGCTTATTCGTTAATAGCTTTTACACCCGGTAGCTCTTTGCCTTCCATGTATTCAAGCAAAGCACCACCGCCGGTTGATACGTAGCTTACTTCGTCGGTCATACCAAATTTGGCTACTGCCGCGGCAGAGTCGCCACCACCAATTAACGAGAACGCGCCTTTTTCTGTAGCTTCAGCTACTGCATCAGCAATGGCTTTGGTGCCTACCATAAACGTATCCATCTCGAAAACGCCCATCGGGCCATTCCACAAAATCGTTTTTGATTCAGCTACGGCTTCGCTAAACACTTTCACTGTTTCCGGACCGATATCCAAACCCATCCAGTTATCAGGAATTTCGCCGGTTTTGGCAACGCCGGTTTTAGCGTTATTGGCAAAAGCATCGGCAATAACGTTGTCTAAAGGCAATAACAAATTTACGCCTTTATCTTTTGCTTTCTGGCGGATGCTCAGCGCAAGATCAAGTTTATCCATCTCTACCAGCGAAGTACCAATGTTACCACCGTCAGCTTTGGCAAAGGTGTAAGCCATACCACCGCCTATAATCAGGTTATCAACCTTATCAAGCAGGGCATCAATCAACTGGATCTTATCTGATACCTTGCTACCACCCATAATAGCAGTTAAAGGTTTTGCAGAGCCGTTTAGTACTTTCTCGGCATTTTGCAGCTCGGCAGCCATCAGGTAGCCAAAGTATTTGGCATCAGGGAAAAACTGTGCAATAACAGCGGTAGAAGCATGTGCACGGTGAGCGGTACCAAAGGCATCGTTTACATATACATCACCCAGTTTTGAAAGTTTTTCGGCAAAGGCTTTGTCGCCTTTTTCTTCTTCTTTATAAAAGCGCAGGTTTTCCAGCAGCAATACTTCGCCGCCTTCCAATTCTTTTGCTTTATTTACGGCTTCTTCGCCAATGCAATCATTAGCAAACTCTACTTCCTGTTTCAGCAGGTCAGACAGGTGAGGCACCAGGTGCTTTAATGAATATTTATCGGTCGGGCCATCTTTCGGGCGACCTAAGTGCGACATCAGGATCACGGCACCGCCATCACGCAGAATTTTCTCGATGGTTGGCAGGGCAGCCGTCATACGGTTGTCGTCGGTTATCTTGAAGTTCTCGTCTAACGGAACGTTAAAATCTACACGGATAAGTGCTTTTTTTCCTGAAAAACTTATTTGATCTATTGTTTTCATACAGAGTTGGCTTAGTTGGTGCGTGGCGAATTTGGCAAAATAATCTTGAAAATGGATGTAAAAATTTAAAAGTGTTATTTGTACACCCAAATTTCACTGTATCTTAACGTACATTGCGTGGTGCGGCCCTATTCCAGGCACCTCAAACTCGTCTGAAATTACCTCAAAGCCCAGGCCCTTATAAAACTTAACCGCCTTTTTACGGGCGTTGCACCAGCAATAATTTACCTTTTGGCCGCGCATATATACCAACGCAAAATTAACCAGTTGGTTTCCTAATCCTTGTCCCCGGTATTTATCAATGGTAGCCATGCCGCGTAGCTGATACGCTTTCCCCACAAAATCTTTATACCCCATAGGATGAAACGAAGCGATGCACGCTAACTCCTCACCTACGTAGTAACCCAGATGAAAAGTCTCTGGCGCATCATCATTCGGGAAACGGCATTCGTCCAATGTTAAGCGTCCTTCGCGCAATACTTCATTGCGGATAGCCAATACATCGCCTGCAGTTATAAACTTGATCATGCCAGGTTTAAATTATTGATGCGTTCAACCAAATCAGCCAGCCTGCTGGAGTACCCCATTTCGTTATCATACCAACCCACCACTTTAACCAATCCGCCAACTACCGATGTGAGTTGCGCATCAAAAATGCAGCTATGCGGGTTATCTAAAATATCTGTAGATACAATGGGGTCTTCTGTATACTCCAAAATATTTTTCATCGGTCCATTAGCAGCGGCCTTAAACGCGGCATTAATTTCTGCTACTGTTGCGGGCTTTTCAAGGCTACAAGTAAAATCTGTGAGCGAGCCGTTCAGAACCGGCACCCGGATGCCGGCTCCACCCAACTTACCATTCAAACGTGGAAATATATTGGTGATGGCTTTAGCAGCTCCGGTTGTTGTTGGAATAATAGAGGCTGATGCAGCCCTGGCACGACGCAAGTCTTTATGCGGTGCATCATGCAGGTTTTGGTCGCCGGTCATGGAGTGCACTGTGGTAATATAGCCGTCTACAATCCCCCAATTATCTTCCAGCACCTTAATCATGGCGGCCACATTGTTGGTAGTACATGAGGCATTAGAGATGATGGGCGCTACCAGATGGGCTACGTCATCATTAACACCCAAAACGGTTGTTGGTAATTCTTTATCGCCAGATGGTGCTGAGATGATTACTTGCTTTGCTCCGGCCTTCAAGTGCTGTTCAGCCCCCTCACGCGAGGTAAACTTGCCGGTCGACTCAATCACCAGATCGACATTAAGTTCGGCCCAGGGCAAATTGGCTGGCTCTTTTTCTGTATAAACCTTTATCGTATTGCCATTAACAATCAAATGATCATCGCCAAAAGACACCTCGCCTTTAAAGCCACGGTGCACAGAATCATACTTAAACAAATGTGCCAGCGTACGGGTATCAGTCAGATCATTAATTGCCACCACCTCTACCCCGGGTTTTAACAGAATGTTCCGTAAAAATATGCGCCCGATACGCCCAAAACCATTAATTGCTATACGCATCACCTAAATAAATTTGAGTGATCAAAACTATAAAAAATGTAAGGGAGATGGCGGCAATAAAAGTCATTGTTATAACAAATTATGCCCAACGTATAACACAGCTAAACAAACAGATTTTTGAAGGAATAAGAATGACGCTCTTTACAACGGATAAGAAAAGTGATGGTCCACTTAAACAACATGCAAGCGGCGGCTATAACTAATATAACAGTGGTGTTGCCAAATTTGGTTAATAACAAAGCCAATGCAATAGATATAATGTTTACCGTAGCCAGTATAAGGGTAGCCTGAATGTGGTTAAAACCTAACAGCAGGATGCGATGGTGCACGTGGTTTCTGTCGGCCGCAAATGGCGATCCGCCGTACATGATGCGTAAGGTAAATACACGCAGGGTATCAAAAATGGGTACTATTAAAATAGCTACAGCTAGTGCCGGCACCGAGTAGATGTGCGATAAAGCAACATCAACCGTACGGTTAACTTCTATAAACTTAATGGCCATTACTACCGAAACCATACCCACCATCAGGGAGCCGGTATCGCCCATAAATATTTTTGCGGGCGTGATATTGTAGCGCAGAAAGCCAAGTAAAGCACCTACCATAGCCAAACAAATACCAGCCAGCTCATATTGGTGAATGCGGACAAATAAAATAGCAAAGGTTAAATTGGCAATAATACCGGCGGTAGCAGCCAGCCCGTCAATACCATCAATCAGGTTAAAGGCATTAATAAGAAGTATGATGGTAAGGATAGTAAAGACTACGCTATAAACATAATCAAGCTGAAAAACGCCCAATACGCCATAAAGGCTGGTTAATCTGATATTACCGGGGATAACCAGTATAGCGCTTACCACTACTTGCACCAGCAGCTTAGTGCTGGGATTAACGCCCGACAGATCATCTTTCAGCCCCATAGCAAAAAGTACGGTACAGGCCGCCAGCATACAGTTAAGCGGCAACTGCTGCCCGGTTATGCAAAAAAGCAACAAGGTGATAATAAAACTGGCAAAAATGGCCAAACCGCCAAGGCGAGGTATGCCCTGATCATGCTGCTTACGAAAATGTCCCAGATCATCATACAAATGGCGGGTGCGCGCAACATGCAGTATAGAAGGCATTGCCACCAATGAAATCAACATTGACGACAGCAGGATTAACGTATAATATAATAACTGATGATTATGTAAAAACTCAGGCATCCATCAACAAATATCGCTCGGCTTAAATTATTAATAAACCGCAAATATAACTAAAGATACATCAGCTTAAATATTGTTTCAACTTACGCAACGGTTTAATTATCAACACAAGAGCGGGCCAGAGAATACCATGCGTTTTCATGGCGCGATAATCGTTTTTCCAGGCCAAAATTCTTTTCTTCAAGTTGCCGTTACTCGCTCCGCCTATTTGCATACAAACCATTACCCGCGGCAGGTAATATACGCTGGATTGATGGGTGTGAATAAAGCGCAGCATTAACTCATAATCGGCAGCGGTACCGTAATTATTACTGTATGGGCCGAAATTGTCATACAATTTTTTTAACGCATAAAATGACGGATGCGGAGGCATCCACCCCCGATTAAACGCGCCGTGACGGTAGCCGCCAGATCGCCAGCGACGAGTAACCCGGCCATCGGCGTTAACAAAGTCAATATCGCCATAAACAACATCGCAATGCTGGGTTACAAAAGCATTGCCTACCTGTTTCAGGATATCGCCGGCCGCAAATTGATCATCGGCGTTAAGAATACCTATCACATCACCTGTAGCCAACTCCAAGCCTTTATTTATGGCCTGATAAATACCGCCATCGGGTTCTGAAATAAAGCGGGTAATATATTGGCGATACTTGTTGATAATTGGCAGAGTATGATCTGTAGAACCACCGTCAATTACAATGTATTCAAGGCCGGGGTGCTGCTGGTTAACAACCGACTGAATGCACCGTTCAATAGTAGCACCTGCATTATAGCAAACTGTTATTATTGATATTTTGATAGCCGTCACCCCGATAATTTTATATCTTAGAGGAAGCAAAAATATATTATTTTTGTAACCCTTTATTCATAAGCGCCGTTCAAAAAGATATTTATGTGTCTAAAAAAGCTGTTGTTGATTTGTGTTACAGTATTATTATGTTCATCGTGCGCCGTGCATCAGTCACACCTCCTTTTTGAGCAAAAAAGCGCTAATGTAGCAGATACAACCCATCTCCCCTCCTCTTTATCGGCTTACCGTATTATGCCTGATGATGTTTTGCAGATCAGAAACCTGCAAAGTACCGCTTATCTTACAGTTGGCACGGGCGCAACAAGCACCAATAGCGGCCCGGGAGGCGGCACAACCGGTGCTGGCGAAAGTTTTCAGGTAGAAGAAGACGGCACCGTAACACTTCCTGCATTGGGCCACGTACCCATAGCCGGCCTTACCCGTCATGACGCGGCCAGGAAGATAGAAAAACTGTACCGAGATTCATTGCTGCGCAACCCTATTATTGATCTAAAGATCATGAATCTGAAAGTGACTTTATTGGGCGAAATCAGTGCGCAGGGCAATATCCCTCTGCTTAAAGACCGTACCACCCTGATAGACGTTATTGGCCAGGCAGGCGGGCTAACTAAATTTGCCGACGAAAAGCACGTGAAGATTATTAGGGGCGGCAAGGACAATCAAACCGTTATTTATGCCGATCTAAGCGATATTAAAACCATAAACGATCCCAAAATTCTGTTGCAAAACAACGATATTATTTATATTGCACGAAACAAAAGGGGCATACGTGAAGATAATTACCAAAACATATCAACCATTATACAACCCTCAGTCTTAATTTTAAACACGGCGTTAATTATTTATTCACTTTTACGCTAAATGCAGGAGACAGAGAAGCTTCAGAAAAAGTTACCTAACCAGGAGGTTGATTACTTTAAAATAGGCAAAATATTATTAAGCCGCTGGTATTGGATTGCCGGTACTGTGCTTACTGCACTTGCCATATCTAATATTTATTTGTGGTATACCCCAAAGCTGTATCAAACATCCTCGTTAATAAAGTTTGAAGATAAAAAACCAGATATTACAGATCTGGCCAGTCCGGCATCAAGCAACTCATCAACCGCTATCAGAATACAAAGCGAACTATTTGTATTACAAAGCAGCCAATTGTTGTTAAGAGCCATAAAAGATCTGGATTACCAGGTTAGCTTTTATATTGCAGGACGGGTACGTACTACCGAAACTTATCCGCAAAAACCGCTCGACATACAATTTTTACGGTATGATAGTCTAAATCTTTTCCGTGATTTGATTGCGTTTAAGGCTCATGACAATAACCAATTTAATCTGACCTACAAAATTGCTGGGAAAAACGTAAGCCGGGTATATGCATACAATACCCCTATTACCATCGGTCCTACTACTTTCTCTATAAAAAACCCGGGCGGCATTAACCCCAATAGTGTTTTTCAATTTAAATTTAATCTCCCCGAAGATTTTCTGGGGCGTGCCCGCGGGGGCTTTCATGCCGGCGAAATATCTAAATATTCAAACATTATCAGCTTGTCTGAAACGGATTCAAACCCTCAGTTTGCGGCCGACATACTGAACGCGATAATGACCGAGTATTTAAAGTATGACTTGGAGCAAAAAACCAAATCGGCGTCGCAGATCATTGATTTTATTGATAAACAACTTGCTTTTTTATCAAGCGAGGTAAAAGGGTCTGAACGCTCCTTACAGGAGTATCAACAAAAAAACAGAATAGTAGATATATCTAATGCCTCAACATCTGTTCTTGAGAAAGCAAGAAAAATTGAGACCGATCAGGAATTGTTGAAAATGCAATTGTTTGCCATAGATCAGCTCAAAGATCAGCTACTTAAAGAAAAAGATAACGTTAATCTCAACTTTAACTTATCGGGGACGGTTGATCCGATGTTGTCTCAAATTATCTCCAACTTCAACAATTTACTAAATGAGAAAAACTCATTATTAAAAATTTACAATGCCAACGCGCAGCCTGTTGCCGACATCAATCGACAGATACTTGTTATTAAAAACGCTGCCATAAACAACGTAAATAGTTCGCGTAACATCGTTCAGAAAAACCTTGATTATCAGAACAAATTAGCCGCTCAGGTTGAGCAGCAAATGGCCTCATTGCCCGTATCTGAGCGTAGTATGGTGGGGCTGCAACGCAATTATGAAATTAATGAGAAGGTTTACTCTTTCTTATCTGAAAAAAAGCTTGATGCACAGATCAGTAACTCGGCTATTTTGCCCGGCGCAAGCATAGTAGAGCGCGCACAGCCCAATTATGGGCCGGTATCACCAAATGAGCACGATGTTAATCGTATGGCGTTAATTATTGGCCTGGTGTCTGGTTTGGGTATTATTATTCTTATCCGGCTACTTAACCCTTACATCTACGATAAAGAAACGGTTGAAAGTTTAACTACCATCCCGATTATTGGTGTTATACGGAAGTTCCCGGCAGATCTGGACGAGGATAACTCTCAATTACTGGCGCTTACCAAACCCCGGTCATTGTTTGCCGAATCTGTGCGCTCAGTTCGTACAAACCTTAGTTTTCTAGCGTCAGAAAAAGACCACAAAGTAATCTGTATCACATCAGAGATCGCTGGCGAGGGAAAGTCATTTGTTGCTGTAAACATCTCAAGCACATTAGCACTAATCAGCAAAAAAGTAATATTGATTGGGGCTGATTTACGCCGCTCAAAGTTACATCGTACATTCCATGCAAATAATGATAACGGATTGAGTAATTATCTGGCCAGCCAATGCCATCTGGAAGATATTTTGCATCAGTCAGAAATTGAAAACCTGGATTTTATCACCTCCGGGCCGGTGCCCCCCAATCCATCGGAATTGCTGCACAATGTGCGCATGCGCGAACTTATTGACGATTTGAAAAAAACCTATGATTTTATTGTTATAGATACTGCGCCTATTGGTTTGGTGTCAGACTCTATTCCACTTATCAGGATGAGCGATATCAACGTTTTTGTAATACGCTCGGGCAAATCCAAATATTACTCGGCTACGATACCACAACGCATGGCCCAGGAATATCATTTGGATAATACTGTAATTGTACTTAATGCTTTTGCCGAAGATTTGCTACATTCAAGATATTACACCACCAGGATTACCGGTGATGGTTATGGCAACCGATACTATTATTATTCTGACTACTCAGGATACTCCGGCTCCGGTTACTATATTGATGATGATGAGAAGCGAAAATGGTGGGATGTTAGAAAGTGGTTTAGAATTAAGTAACGGCAGAGAGATCTTGGGCGAGACTATACAAACAGAAAAATGGTATCCGGTTTATACCCATCCGCGTGCCGAAAAAAAAGCATATTTGGCACTAACTCAAAAGGGAATAAACACCTACCTGCCTCTGCACAAGCAACTTAAACAATGGAGTGACCGTAAAAAGATAGTTGAAGAACCCCTTATCAAATCATACCTGTTTGTAAAAATCTCTCCCCAGCAGCAAGCTGAGGTGCTGATGACAAAGGGGATAGCCAGATTCTTATACTTCTCAGGAAAAATAGCCACCATGCCAGATCGACAAATAGATGACCTGAAACTACTCATGGTCAGTGCGGTTGAGGTGGAGGTAACAGAAGAGAATCTGGTGCCGGGGGAAAAAGTTAAAATTAAAGCCGGACCATTAAAAGGAATGCTGGCAGAAGTAGTTGAATACCGATCGCAAAGGCAACTGGCCCTGCGCTTTGAAGATATGGGTTGCTGCATTATTATACATGTGGCAGCCTCTTATATTAGCCGCATTTAACAGTGCAGCTGGCAAAAACACTATCAACACAAAGCGCTGATAGTTAATTTGTTACAATATAAATTGTGACTCACGGGGCGAAGCTGTGCCCAATCACCAGGCACCATGTGCAGAATAGCGGGAATAATTTCTGATAAGTTATCTGAAGATGAACTAAATCAGCGGGTGGCTGCCATGTGCCACATACTGGCGCGTGGTGGGCCGGATGATGAGGGTTTTTATTATGATGCCAGTGTTGGACTGGCTTTCGGACACCGTCGGCTGTCAATCATCGATCTGACCAACAACGGCCACCAACCCATGAGCGATGCAAACGCGCAAACATGGATAACCTTTAATGGCGAAATCTATAATTATCTGGAATTAAAGGCCCAGCTGGTAGCTCTTGGCGCAACCTTCTACTCGAAAACTGATACGGAGGTAATCATTCAGGCTTACAGGCACTGGGGAACGGCTGCATTTGGAAAACTGAGGGGCATGTTTGCTTTTGCACTGTACGACAGCGAAAAAGAGCTCACCTGGCTGGTTAGGGATACTACCGGTATTAAACCACTGTACTATTACAGGGGCGACGGAGATCTTTATTTTGCTTCTGAAGTTAAAGCATTAAACAGCTGCGGTTTAACGTTAAAAACAGACAAGGATTGGAGTATTCGGTTTCTGGCTTATGGACATATACCAGAACCCTACACCACTTATGAAAACGTTTTTAGCCTGCCCAAAGGGCACTATTTGTGTTGGAACCACCGCTTAAAAAGTTTTACAATCAATAAATTCCCTGCTGAATTGCAGCAATCGGCATCCATTACCGGCAAAAAGGAGGCAGAGGAGCGGCTAAGCCAGGCCCTGGATATAGCAGTAAAACGCCAGCTTACGTCAGACGCACCCATTGGCATTTTTCTAAGTGGCGGCATAGATTCTAGTTTGGTTACACTCTTAGCGGCCAAGTATAGCCACCAGTTGCAAACGGTATCTATATATTTTGATGATGCACAATATAATGAGCGTAAATACCAGCAAATCATTCAGCAGCAGGTATCGGCACAACATTATCAACACCTGGTAAAACAGCAGGATTTTACAACCCATTTCGATGAAATATTGGCCGATATGGACCTGCCTACTACCGATGGTATCAACAGCTGGTTTATCAGCAAATATGCGCGCCAGAGTGGTTTGAAAGCTGTTCTTTCTGGTGTGGGAGCGGATGAGCAATTTGGCGGATATCCATCGTTCCAGCGCATAATGATAATGCCATATTTACGTGCGATACCTGATTTTTTTCGTAAAATTCTAGCAGCGAGTAATGACAAACTAAAACGCTTAGAATTGTTATCATACAAGCATCCGGTTGCTGAGTACTTGTTTTTAAGAGGGTTATTTACCCCTTCTGAAATTGCGGCAGTATTAAGCAAACCGTTAACGGTTGTGACCGGAGTTTTATTTAGCGACAAGATGGACTTGCATGGCGTCACTGGAAAAAACAAAGCAGCGTGGTATGAAACCCATATGTATATGCAAAACCAGTTATTACGCGATACAGACGTAATGAGCATGGCGCATGGGTTGGAGGTGAGGGTGCCGTTCTTAGACGAAGACGTGCAAAAATTAATTGGCAATATTGCACCAGGCATAAAATTCAGTAATAAGCCAACTAAAAAGTTATTAATTAAATCATTTAGTCAGCTGCTGCCAAAAGCTATCTGGAACCGGCCCAAGATGGGATTTTCTTTTCCATTACAAACATGGATGCAAGAGCACCCTGAAATTGGCAGTGCTGAGTTCTATAAAAACCCGGCATCTAAACGCCTTATTAATGGTTTCCATTCCAACAAAGTACATTGGTCCAAAGCCTTTGCGCTATACCAGATCAGGGTAAAACAGCCACAATCAGAAATATTGCATCAAAAAGTGTTATACCTCACGCTCAGTACCTTCAGCACTACCGGCGGCGTACAGAAAATGGGGCGGACAATGGGTTATGCACTACAGCAAATAGCCCGACGTAGTAATTGGGATTATAAATTCTGGTCTGGCTATGATAAAGACTGCCAATTAAACGCAGTTTATACTGATCAGCAAAACTTTAAGGGATTTGGCAAACACCGCGCGTTGTTTGCCGCTGAAGCCGTACGCGAGGGTATACAATCTGACACTGTTATACTAAGTCACATTAATCTGGCTATGATTGGCTGTCTGATCAAAAAGGTGAGTCCGAAAACGAAAGTTTTTCTAATCGCGCACGGTATCGAAATATGGCGGCCGCTATCAGGATACAAAAGAAAAATTTTAACGGCCTGCGACGGCATATTATGCGTAAGCAATTTTACCCGGGATAAGGTTATTAAATCACATCAAATACCGGCAGAAAAATGTATGGTGTTAAACAATGCGCTTGATCCACTTCTTAAACTGCCGCAGCAACTTGATCGCCCGGCTTATTTGTTAGAGCGATATGGCTTAAATGTGCACGATAAGATCGTTTTCACCCTTACTCGCTTAGCCTCAACCGAACAATATAAGGGGTATGAACAAGTAATTAAAGCAGTAGCCCGGCTTAAAAATGAATTCACAAACCTCAAATATGTATTAGCGGGCCAGTATGACGAGCGAGAAGAAGCACGCATACGCGATTTAATTGCTCAGTATGACGTCAACGATCAGATTATTATGACGGGATTTATCAATGACGCCGAGCTGGAGGATCATTTTCTATTGGCCGACCTATTTGTTTTGCCAAGCCGCAAAGAAGGTTTTGGAATTGTATTTATAGAAGCCATGGCATGCGGCCTCCCTGTAATTTGCGGAAATAGCGACGGAAGTGTAGACGCCATTAAAAATGGAGAGTTGGGTACCGCAATTAACGTGGACAATTTAGATGAGCTTACTAAAACAATAAGCCATGCACTTAGCAAGCCGACCGATATAGCCCAAAGACTTGCGTTGCAGCAAAAATGCAAAACATATTTTAATGTGGACAGCTACTCAGACCGATTAGAAGATTTATTAAGAAACAAGCAACAAGCCGCATAACAGTATAACCAATATGGCTACGGTAATTAAGGTAGACAATCTATCTAAGGCATATCAACTGGGATACTTCGGTACCGGTACCCTTTCTAACGATTTGAAACGGTATTGGGCAAAAACTCTTGGAAAGGAAGATCCGTTTTTAAAGATAGGTGAAATAAATGATCGCAGTACAAAAGGCGAAAGTGACATCGTCTGGAGCCTAAAAGATATCAACTTTGAGATTGAGCAGGGTGATGCAGTTGGCATAATAGGCCGTAATGGCGCAGGCAAAAGCACGTTATTGAAAATACTAAGCAGAATTACAGCACCCACTACCGGTTCCGTAAAAATAAAAGGCCGGGTGTCAAGTTTGCTAGAGGTTGGAACCGGCTTTCATGCCGAATTAAGCGGTAGGGAAAACATCTATCTGAATGGTGCCATATTAGGCATGCGAAAAAAAGAAATAGATCGACGCTTTGATGAAATTGTAGATTTCTCTGGCGTGGAACGTTACATTGACACCCCCGTAAAACGATACTCTTCTGGTATGTACGTGCGATTGGCGTTTGCTGTAGCCGCTCATCTGGAATCTGAAATACTAATAGTAGACGAAGTACTAGCCGTAGGCGACGCAGAATTCCAGAAAAAGTGCTTGGGAAAAATGAACGACGTAACTCGCGGACAAGGGCGAACAGTGTTGTTTGTTAGTCATAATATGGGCTCTATACAACAATTGTGCACAAAGGGCCTATTATTACAGCATGGGCTGGTTAAAAACTCCGGCGTTCTAAAACCAGTAATTACAGATTACCTTTCGGGGAATGTTAATAATAGTTATTTCGAATCGGATGAGGATAATACCTACTTTAAAAGGGTTGCATTTAAAGATGACGATGGAAATCGTGCTGCTGCATTCGTTTACAACAAGAATATCAATATTGCTTTCAAATTGCGGATGATAGAAACGGTTGCCGACCTTACCCTGAGTTTCATCCTGAAAAATCAATATGAGGATAATTTAACCAGCCATCATTTTTTATTGACTGGCAACAAAAATGATGAAATTAATATTGAGGCTGTTATTCCAGCTGGATTCATCTTACCTGGCAACTACAAACTGGAAGCCGTTTTACATATACCCAACGTGCTTTTCATAGAAAAACTACCCTTTTATCTTGATTTCAGGATAGATGATTCGGGAAGCATACATTCATCATATGTACAAAATAATTTAGGCCACATGGCATTACCTGTAAAGTGGGCAAAGGTTTAGCAAACTTAAAACGTCTGATAAAAAGTTTATTGGTGCCCGTTGAGTCTCCCCCTCCAACTCAGACAGCTACCGATACCGTACGAGTTGGGCTAAACAGTGTTTTAGATAAAGTGGCTTTCGGCAAATATAATTCGGTGGGTACCAGCTGTTATCTTTATAACACCCAGATTGGCAACTATACCTATTTATCAAATAATGTATCGGTAATGAATACATATATTGGCAAATTCTGCTCTATTGCCGAAGGGGTTAAAATAGCATTGGGTAAACATCCAGTAAACGGTTTTATTAGTACCCACCCAGCGTTTTTCTCTACCCATAAGCAATGCGGTACGACATTTGCCTCCCAAAATCACTTTAGAGAAATGGGAGAAACTCATATCGGAAACGATGTATGGATTGGCGCAAATGCCGTTATTATGGATGATGTTGTAGTAGGCGACGGCGCCATCATCGGAGCTGGCGCAATCGTTACCAAAAATGTGCCGCCTTATGCTATTGTTGTAGGCATCCCAGGTAGAGTGTTGCGTTATCGTTTTGACGAGCAACAAATAACAGATTTACTGGCATTTAAATGGTGGGATAAAGACGAAGAATGGCTAGCCGCCAATTACCAGACATTTCATAACTCAGATCATTTTTTTGATCTAATAAGAAATAACCTTGATAATAGTTAAGCTGCAAGGGGGGTTAGGGAACCAAATGTTTCAGTATGCATTTGCATTAAGTTTGAGTAAAAACAAAAAAGTTTATTTTGACCTTTCTTTCTTAAACAAATACAACTTAACCACCACCAACTTTACAGCTCGCAATTATGAGTTAAGTATCTTCAGCAATATCAAGCAAAGATTTGCCAATAGTATCATCATTAAACTGATCAAAGAAAACCATCTTATTTATAGAGCCTTAAAGAAGTATCTTCTTGATATACATATTATTTATGAGGAGGTAAATGCAAATGAATTGCCTTCTTATCATATTGTGTATATGGAGGGCTACTTTCAGGATGAACGATATTTTAAAAATATCCGAATAGAGCTTTTAAAAAAGTTTAAGTTTCCTGAACTATCGGGCGACGGCCGGTCATTTGCCGATCGTATAAAAACTACCGAAAACGCCGTAAGCATACATGTAAGACATGGCGATTACTTACACCCAATCACAAGCGCTTTTCACGGAGTGCTGTCTGTACAATACTATCAGGAAGCGATAAAGATTGTTTCTGACCAGATAGCGCAACCGCAATATTTTGTTTTTTCTGACGACCCGGACTGGTGTAAAACTAATCTTGCCTTTGTTAAAAACTCAATTCTGGTTTCAGAGAAAAATCTGCAGAACTGGGAAGAGATGTATCTAATGAGCCTTTGCAAGCATAATATTATTGCCAATAGCAGTTTTAGCTGGTGGGGAGCCTGGCTTAATACCAATAATGATAAGATCATCGTCGCCCCAAAAAACTGGTTTGCAGATCAACCAAGCAGTATTATACCACCTGAATGGATACAGGTCTAATTTCTGTTATCATGCCTGCCTATAACGCAGAGAAGTATATAGAGACAAGTATTAAAAGTGTTATTGGGCAAACTTATTCCAACTGGGAGCTGATAATAGTTGATGATGGTTCTACAGATAGAACAGCCTTGATAATAAAAGAAATACAGCTGATAGATAAACGGATTCAATACTATTACCAGGATAATGGCAAACAAGGAAAAGCGCGAAACCTGGGCTTAAAAAAAAGTAATGGAGATTACATCGCTTTTTTAGATGCCGATGATCTTTGGACCAAAGATAGATTGTCTGCCCAGATGTACGTTTTAAACCAAAACAGTCATATTGATTTGATATTTTCTCAAGGCTATCTGCTTAATGATACAGAGGTTTCAAATATGGACGTGATTGTAAAAAACTGTTGGAACCGTTCAGACTTAAATACCTTTATCTCTTGTAACCAAATTCCTGTCCTCTCAGTGCTCATAAAAAAAAAAGCACTGGATGAAGCTAATGGCTTCAGTGAATTACGGCAGATTCAAAATGCAGAAGATTATCATCTATGGATGTCGTTATTATGCTTGAATAAACAATTCATGTCACTATCCAATCGACTGTTTTATTACAGAATTCATCCGGAACAAACCACTTTCAATAACCAGAATTTAAAAGACCCTTTATTTAGTTCATACATTGATATCTTTTACCGCTACAATAAAATAGATATACAGAAACCTATTATCGATAAGATTAAGTGGCTTGTTTTTGATAATACTTATTACAGTCAAACCGTTGATGTTATAGTACAATATTCAAAAAACGTAAATCATTGGCTATTGACGCCTGTAATTAATATCACTTCACGTATAAAGTACCTGGTTTTTAGAAGACTGCTCATAAAACTCCTTTCGGCGCTTAATCGTAACTATGTTTAAAATTTCAATAGTGCTATGTGTATATAATGAAGGAACATTAATATTTAATGCGCTACGTTCTTTATACCAAAATCAACTATTTAACAATTGTGAAATTTTAATTGTCGACGATTGCTCGAACGATACGGTAACACTTCGCCTATTGCAGCTTTTACAAAGGTTTACACGTTTTAAAATCATATCAAGTCCCGCAAACCTTGGTCTGTCTAATTCAAGAAATCTTGGTTTTCTTAACGCCAAGAGTGAATATGTTGTACCTCTTGATGCAGATGACACTTTGCCGCCGAATACTTTAGATATTATCTATCAGACATTTACTGATCACCCAGAATGCGATTTCATTTTTGGCGACTATTATGTTAATGAAACAGATGAAGGCACTTCGACTCTTATCAGCTTAAATACACATTGGGAGAGCAGAAACATTAACATCAAAAGATTATTAGCTGATTGGAAATTATTGGGTACAAGCCCCTGCAAAAAAAGCACATGGAAACAAGCGGGCGGTTATTCTAAAAAATACTCGCATTCCATTCAGGATGTTGACTTCTGGCTTAAGGTACTAGCTAACAACTTAACCGGGCATTACTTAAACCAACCTATCTATAATTGGAATAAAGCCACATCGGGCATGAACGCCACGTTTGATAGAATAAACATGTTATACCTACTGGAGGATCATGCCGAATTTTATTCAAAATTTCAGACCAAACAATATATCTATAATAAAATATTTGAGGGTTACTATCCATATAAAAACAAGCACAAGCTTCTGAACCTCGGGCGGCGGCATTTTTTTTATCTGAGCTTATTGAATAAGCTTCGTTTGGTAAATTTTTCTTTAAAATCAATAATTGGAAAGTAGCCCCTTAATCTCTGTAATTATACCCGTCTTTAATGCAAAAGCCGTAATAAAGAATTGCTTGCAAAGCATAATTAGCCAAACATACAAATCATTTGATGTTTGGTTTATTGACGGAGCATCTAATGATGGCACCCTAGACATCATTCAGGCATATATAAAAGAATACGATTACATCCATTTAGTCAGCGAGCCAGATCATGGCATCTATGATGCTATGAACAAAGGAATAGCTTTATCTAAAGGAAATTGGCGTTATTTTTTGGGCAGCGACGATACTTTTTTTAACGACCACGCACTAGCAAACATTGCCCTAAACATTGAGTCTACCAACGCAGAGGTTGTATATGGAAACGTTATTATGCGCGGAAAAAACCAGTGGAACCTGGACAACGTTGTTTTTGATGGTTTATATACATTAGAGAAACTTATAGACCGTAATATTTGTCATCAAGCTATTTTCTATAAGGACACCGTTTTTCAAAAAAACGGCAACTTTGATCTAACCTATCCAACCAGTGCTGATTTTGATTTTAACATGAGGTGTTATGCCAACGCCACCTTTGAGTATGCCGATGTTATTGTAGCCAATTTCTTTGTTGGCGGCCAAAGCACCCAACATAATGATGAGCGCTTTCATCAGCACCGCGGAGCGTTGATGATGAAATATTTTGGACGGCGTATTTTTACACGTCCGTTCATTAACTCGCGCTTGTACCTGCAACGCGCTGCTTTATCAAAAAACTCCCCACTCAATTTATGGCAGCGCATGTATTGTTTGCTGGCATGTGTTAAACTTAAAATTCAGTCTCTAAGATAATGTTGCAAACACCCGTTCTATTCATCATTTTTAACAGGCCGAAGCAAACATCTGTAACATTTAACGCTATCAGAGCGCAAAAGCCCAAACAACTCTTTGTGGCGGCCGATGGACCGCGAGCAGACCACCAGGATGATGAAGCACAGATTGCTGCCTGCAAAGCCATCATTAAGGCCGTGGATTGGGATTGCGAAATTAAAACACATTACCGCGATAAAAACCTGGGGTGTGGTGCCGGGCCGGCTGATGCTATTACTTGGTTTTTTAGTCACGTTGAAGAAGGCATTATCCTTGAAGATGATTGCGTAGCCAACCCAAGCTTCTTTGACTTTTGCACAGTTTTACTGCAACGTTATCGTGATACAGAACAGGTAATGATGATCTGCGGCACCAGCTATCAACCTGCCCCCCTAGACACTACATCCTATTATTTTTCAAAATATCCTCATGTATGGGGTTGGGCCAGTTGGCGACGTGCCTGGAGCCGGTACAACTTTGTATTGGATTACGAAAATGAATCGGCTATTACCGAAATCATTGCACGCACCTTTATTAATAAGCGCGAGCGTATTAAGTGGATATATAACATGAACCTTATAAAAACAGGCCTCGACGCTTGGGATTATCAGTGGATGTATTGGATATGGAAAAATAACGGTTTGTGCATAACTCCGTGGCGTAATATGATTAGCAATATTGGGTTTGGTGTACACGCTACTCATACCTTTGATGCTGCTTCAAAACAAGCTGAAATGTTACAATATGAGTTAACCGGCATCGTTCATCCGGCAATAGTAAAACAGCATCAACAGGCCGACGCCTATGAGCGCTTTCACATTCTTATTGATCCGCTTCCTGTTATTTATCGCAGAAAGTTTCAATCGGTTATCAACCGCATAAAAAACGTATTCAGTTAGGGACATGTCCGCACAGTTCGTAGCAGTAGTTATACCGGTGTATAAAGATATACCCAGCCATAACGAAATAATCAGTCTACGCCAATGCTTGTCTGTGCTTGGCCATTACCCTATTGAATTTGTAGGACCAGCATCATTAAATACGGCCAGTTACTGCGAGTTTTGCTCCCCCAAGACTCCATTTAATTACAACAGTTTTGACGATGCCTATTTTAAAGACGTCAACGGATACAACCGCCTATTACTTTCTAAAAACTTCTATAAACGATTTAGTAATTACCGATATATCCTTATCCATCAATTGGATGCGTTTGTTTTTAAAGACGAACTGAGTTATTGGTGCCATCAGGGCTATCATTACATTGGCGCCCCGCAAGTTGCTCATTTAAATGGTCCGGGAGAGATTCAGTTTCTTAAAGGCTATTCTAAAGTACTCAACATTATCAATGCCTTGTTTAAAACAAATTATACTGTAAAAAACGTGGGTAATGGGGGCTTCTCATTGCGACATGTAACCAAATGTCTTGGGTTGATGAGTTTAATGCATTCAAAACTTAAAGCCTGGGGAAATTTAAATGAAGATGGCTTTTTTAAATATGCAGGTAATTTATTGTCCCCATACTTTAAACTGCCAACAGAAGACATTGCTCTTAAGTTTGCAGTAGAGATCAATCCCCAGGCTGCAATAGCCAGTCTTAACGGCAGTTTGCCTTTTGGTTGCCATGCTTTTGATAAATATGAACCGGAGTTCTGGGAGAAATATATTCCAGGTCTAAAAACAGAATTTGCCAATGCCAATCAATCTGCCAGATCTAACTGAATACCGTGCGGCATTTGAAGCAGAAGGCGTAACTCCACCTTTCTTGGAAGTACCTGTTACCACCAACGGTTTATTGGATCAACTGCCAACGCCCCTGGTCGATAAACAAGGTTGGCCCTGGACGGCACAAACCAATGCTGCCATATATGACAAATGTAACAACTGGCCCAAACTCACCATTGTTACCCCATCATATAATCAGGGGCAATTTCTGGAGCAAACTATACGATCGGTACTATTACAAAACTATCCCAATCTTGAATATATCATTATAGACGGGGGAAGTACAGACAATACGGTAGAGATACTTGAGAAATATTCGCCATGGATAAGTTACTGGCACAGCAAAAAAGATAACGGACAAAGCCATGCCATTAATATGGGGTTTAGCATAGCCTCGGGCGATTATTATGCATGGATAAATAGCGACGATTTTTACCTTGAGGATACTTTCCACACTGTGGCTAAAACATTTCTCAATAAAAAAGTAGATTTCATTTATGGTTACGGTTATAATTTTAAAGTCGCCACACAACAATACCACCTGATACAAACCCCTCCTCTGCTCGACTATTTTTTAAGAATACCTGCACTTATACAGCCATCTTGTTTTTGGCGCGCCACTATTCATCAACCACTTTGGGAAGAGCTCCATTGTTCGCTCGACTATGAACTTTGGCAGCGTTTAGTTAAAGGGCATTTGCGCAAACTGATTAAAAAGCCCTTGTCTGTAGCCAATATTCATGATGAGAATAAGACAACCAGCCCGGCTATGAGTGCGGCGTGGGAAAAAGACCATAAACTTATATGCGATAAAAATGCCCACGGGCCCGTCTATAACTGGGATAGGATTATGCATCTTTATAGGTTCTACAAAAAGTTCTGGGGAGTGAAATGAACCGGCTGTTCGTTAATTCTTCAAAAAACTTAAAAGTTTCTGCTGGTAATCACATCCTTGGGGCTGGTACTTATAAAGGCAATCTTATTAGGCCGATTAGCGAGTTAAACGTATTATCTAATGAAATTTAGCCTGCTTGTACCTTGCTATAATGCCGAATGTTTCATTGAAGGATTTTTACGCAACATCTCAGAGCTGATCTTGCCTTTTGATGAAATATTATTCTATGATGATGCCAGTACAGACAATACAACAGACATATTATCATCCAAAGGTTATAAGGTTATTAAAGGTAATAGTAACCGCGGACCGGGCTACGCGCGAAATGTGCTCGCGGAACATGCCTCAGGGGATTACCTCCACTTTCATGATATAGACGATCTGCTTCGACCAGACTTTCTTGAGAAAAGCTATGAAATACTTCAACAAACTGAGTATGATGTTATACTATGTAATGTCGACTGGTACGACAGCAATTTGGAAAAGATTATTTTAAGTTGGAAATATTCTAACCGGGAGTTGAACAACAACCCATTGCCATATATTATTTCGCACCCCGTTGGTGGCATCAATGGTTTATACCGGCGAAGTGTTTTTCTTAACACGGGCGGCTTTAACACCAATCTGCGCATCTGGGAAGATGCCGATATGCATGTAAAACTGGCTTCAAAAGCCGGCGTGACCTTCAAGGTAATAGAAGAAGTTTTATCTCTATCTGTCAGGTACTCAACTTCGTTAAGCAGCAACCAGTCGTTAGGATGGGTTACGCGCTTTGAGCTGCTACAACAATATTATAATAACTTTACGGATAAAACCGTAAGAGAAGCCATTGGGCAACAGGCACAAATTACTGCAAGCAGCCTAATTATGTGCGGGCTATTAGATGTGGCTAAGAAAGCCCTTCAACTAAGTGAACACTGCCGGGTAAAAGTACCGCAAAGCAAAAACTATCCATGGAAGGTACTTAAACGTATTTTGCCCGCGAGAGTGCGAATAGGGTTGCGCATGTTACAGTTACGGCATGCGTTCAGACATCATAGCGCATCAAATAATTAAAATATCTACGCCTTTGCCGGCTCAAAAAACATAGTGATTAGCATTTTAGAGTTAAATGGTTAGCTTAACCTAAATCTTTTATATAAAAACAATCCGGTGAAGGACCGACCCGTTATACCAACATTTACAACTATAAAATTCTTACTTAAAAGAATAATCATCGCCTTATTTACAAACAATCCTTACAGACTAGAAAATTTCAAAAATTTATATAAAGAGCCCAACGGCTTACCTGTTAACCGGCCCGAACAACTCAATTATACCTTACTAAAGCAAAAAGGCGCAACATTTTCTTATCAGAAATCACCATCGTCGCAACCTGATGTAGCATTACACAGATCGATCAATAATCAACCACGTTATTTGCCTACCGGGCTCTTTAAAGAGCCAGACCGGGTTGTTTACAGCATTAGTAACGCTGCTGTCTGGAGTCAATTAGGACTGGTGTATGACATTAAAGAACGCGCTTTTATCAACGAGTCGGCTAAAGACTGGGTAACGGATCTAAGAATATCTCCCTTAACTACTGCTTTTCACTTGCCTAAACCAACCCGGTTAACCGGATTAACATTATCCTGTTTAACCGTGGGTGCCGACGGCGGGTTTTATCATTTTTTTTATGAAGCAATAACGAAACTATACATATACCAGCCTTTCATTTCACAGGCGCAACAGATTATATTTAACGGTCCGGTAACCAATTGGAAGTTAAAATGGCTGCAACTCGCAAAAGTTGATAGCTCTAAAGTGATCTGGATGGAAAACCAGGGGCATTATGTTGCGGAGCAATTACTGTTCACCAATCGGCTTGTTGCAGATCAACAGATCAACCCCTGGAGCATTTATGCTTTAAGATCACTATTTAATGTTCCGGTTGCCTGCTCATTTACGCACCCATCCGGTATTTTATGGCTCACTCGCAAAAATGTACAAGCAAGAAATATAGTATGGGAAGATAAATTACTATCACTTTTTCCGGCTATAAATTCTGTTGTGTTAGAAGACATGTCTATTGAGCAAACTATTGCAATGTTCCGGTCAGCCCAAATAGTTATAGCACCGCATGGGGCCTCACTCAGCAATATATTATTCTGCAATACGGGCACTAAAGTTTTAGAATTATATGATAAAGGCACCTATTTTCAGCCCTGCTATTTCCGCCTCTCAGAACTATGCAAACTAAGGCACGAAATTGCCTATTTAAACTTCAACAATGCAGATGATGAGGTTTATGGTTTAACTCTGGCTAAAAAACTAATAACCAATCTATTACAAAATGCGTAGATTATCAGGCATATTCATTCGCATTTTCTTTCGCTCCCGCGGTATAGATCTTCGCAGCCATATTATTATCAAACCTAATGTTTTTCTGTCGCGTGGCTTTTATAATGGCAGGAAAGGACACGTTGTCATTCATAATAATTGCGAGTTGTGCCGGGGCGTCATCATCAAAGCATATGGCGGTCAGGTAACCATTTATCAAAACACTTTTCTGGGTGAGCACGTAACCATCTACGGTCATGGCGGTGTGGAAATTGGTCAAAATACGCTGATTGCGATGCATACCTGCATTGTTAGCTCTAACCATACCATCCCAAGTAAAGATACCTTGATCCGCTCCCAGCCTGATATTCTTTTACCGGTTAAAATAGGCAATGATGTATGGATTGGCGCAGGAGCTAAAATTTTAGGTGGCGTAACCATAGGAGATGGCTGTGTGGTTGGCGCCGGAGCAGTTGTGACCAAAGACTTACCACCTTATGCCGTTGCAATGGGGGTGCCGGCACGGATAACTGCTTACAGGCAATGAGTATTAAACTATCTGTTATCATACCTACCTATAATCCGGATGCAGATATTCTTGGTCAAACGTTGCAGGCTCTAAAAGTGCAAAGTTTACCGTCATCAGAATGGGAACTGATTATTATAGATAACAATTCAACCCCGGCTGTTAAGGTTGATTTACAATGGCATCCGCACGCCACAATAGTTAAAGAACCTAATCAAGGTCTTACCTATGCCCGCATAAAAGGTTTTGAGGAGGCTAAAGGAGATGTAGTGGTAATGGTAGACGACGATAACATTTTAGCGGCTGATTATTTGCAGCATGCACTGCAACTGTTGGAGAACCGGCCGGCACTGGGCGCTGCAGGTGGCAAATCATTGCCTGAATTTAAGGCAGAGCCTCCTGTGTGGATTAAAGATTTTTACGGCAATCTTGCATTAAGAGACTTAGGCAACGAAGCAGTAACCGGCAAATGGGAAGGCTGTTATCCGGGCTTTGCACCAATAGGTGCCGGTATGATTATCAGAAAGACGGCCCTAAAAAACTACATCCGTCATATCAATGAGGGAGCAAGACTAATCAGTGATCGACAAGGGCAATCGCTTGGCTCTGGTGGCGATAACGATATGGTGTTAAATATATTGAAAGACGGTTGGGAGATTGGCTATTTCCCACAATTGGTATTGCATCATATTATCCCGGCCAATCGCTTAGAGTACCGCTACCTGGCCAGGCTTAATAAAGACAGTTTTAAATCATGGATCAAGGTATTGCACATCCACGGCATCAATCCTTGGAAGAAAACATCGCGCTGGTCTGTACCTTTACGCAAGTTAAAACTGTGGTTTACCCAACGCGCTTACGTGGGTAAAGCCAACTTTATAAAATGGCAAGGCTATTGCGGCATGGCCGAAGCATTAGCTGATTTATAACGTGCTACAGCAAATTATCAATATCCTTTACCGGTACCCCAGGTCAACATTAAAAAGATATGCACGGTTTGGCGGCTATCTAAACTATCGCCGCATGCTGCATGGCCGCAACAAGATGCAGCAGATGGCCATAAACCTACCCCCTGTTCAATCATATCCAGATGGCCTGCCTATCTATTTTTTAACCGGCCGCAACTACTTGTATCAAACGTTATTTTGTATCCAATCGCTGGTACGGGTAACCACTGCCCAGTTTAAATTTATATTGGTTGATGACGGCACTTTTAATCACCAGATAACAGAACAGATAAAACGCCAATTGCCCGGGGCTGCTATTATTATGCAGGAAACCATCGAGCAAAATCTAAATACAATATTACCTGCCGTAAAATTCCAGGCACTGCGTAATAAGCGTAAGGTTTATCCTCACCTAAAAAAACTTACAGACATACATGCACTTCCCGGTAATGAGTGGAAACTGGTAATGGACTCTGATATGCTTTTCTGGCACGAGCCTAAGGCATTGATAAACTGGCTAAAACATCCGCAATTTCCTATATACATGGTAGATTGTGTTGAAAGTTATGGCTACACCACCCAGTTGATGAAAAGTTTATGTGGCACCAACTTACCAACCTTAATCAATGTGGGGATTATAGGTTTGAACAGCAATAGCATTAATTGGCAGGATCTGGAAAGCTGGACTAGTGAGTTGGAAGCAAAAGAGGGCCCATCCTATTACCTCGAACAAGCGCTTACAGCTATGCTGATTGGCCAGCAGCCTGCCCTGGTTTTAAGCGGCGACGATTATATCGTAAATCCGGATAAAAACATTATTTACGGACAGCAAAAAATCTTGCATCATTATGTCGACCTTTCTAAAGAATTTTATTTCAAGCATGCATGGCAACAGATAGCAATTCCATAGTACAATCGTTATGGATTGGCGGTCAGCTTTCAAAAGTTGAACAACTTTGTATCCAGTCTTTTTTAGATCATGGGCATGAGTTTCATTTATATGCTTATGAGGATATTAAGAATGCGCCCGCTCGAACGCAAGTTATCGATGCAAGCAACATCATGCCGGCAAGTTCTATATTTCGCTACAAAGCCGGGTGGGCAAAAGGCTCAGTATCTGGCTTTGCCGATGTTTTTAGAGTAATGATGGTTCTTAAAAATGGAGGATGGTGGGTAGATATGGATATGATTTGCCTAAAGAAACTCGATTTTAAGAACGATTTTGTAATCTGCTCGAGTTACGAAGGTGAATATGATCAATTAGTTAATAACTGCATTTTCAAATGTCCTCAACAGCATCCGTTCCTTCAGTATTGCTTAGATGAAATAAAAAAAATTGATTTAGAAAACATGGATTTCGGACTAGCCGGTCCATTTCTATTTCAGCGGGCTATAAAAAATTTAGGTTTGGAAGAGCAGGTCTCTCCATACCAGATTTTTAATCCTATAGCCTGGAAAAACGTAAGCGAATTGGTTTTAGGGCAGTTATCGCCCGCTAATAAAATTAAAGAACAACTAAGGCCGATTTTTAAACCGGCCACCATGCCCGGTAGAAAGATATCAGATTCATCATACACAGTGCACTTTTGGAATGAGGTTTGGAAGAATTGTAATCTTGATAAAAACGGCACCTACGGCAGTTCATCGCTTTTTGAAAAACTTAAACGCAAACACGGTATTTCCTGATTGAAAAACAACAGCACCTTAGTTTCCATTTGTATACCGGCTTATAATTGTGAGGGATTTATTCCACAAGCACTACAGTGCCTGCTTGCGCAAACATATAATAATATTGAACTGATTGTTGTAAACGATGGCTCTACTGATGGCACATTAAAACTGGTTGAAAGCATAAAAGACAGCAGGCTAAACGTCATCACTAATGCCAACCGGGGAGCCTCGGCTGCACGAAACATTGCTTTTCAAAGGTCAAAAGGACAAAACATTATTTTTTTTGATGCTGACGACTGGGTGGCCCCGGATTTTATTACCAAACAATTACTTGCATTAAATGGAGCAGATAATTCAGTAGTGCTCTCGGCCTGGGGGCGGTTTTATAATAATGATCTAAATACATTTAAGGCAGCCGAAATATCAAGTGGCCAAATCAGCTTCACAGAATGGATAAATCAATACTGGTACAATGCCAACCCTATGACAAATCCGGGACGTGCACTCATTCCCCGAAAACTTATTGAAACAGTTTCCTGGAACAAAGATTTGACTTTAAATGACGACCTCGAGTATTTTACACGTGTTTTTTTAAATACAGAGAAAATCATCCTTAATTCTGACGCCATGCTGTATTACCGATCAGGAGTCAGCGGATTATCAGGCACTAAAAACCAGCAAGCCTACCAGTCACTTTTTAATTCTGTAAAAATTTCTACCACCCTTGTACTAAACCATTACCCTAACAATACATTAATAAAGAAAAGTTGTGCCAACATGTGGCAAAGCATTGTTTATGAATTGTATCCACGTCAGGGTCACTTAGTTAAATTGGCCGAGCAAAACATAGAAAAACTCGGTGGCTCGGATTTAACTTTTCCCGCCGGTGGATATTCTCGTTTACTATCATATTTTATTGGCTGGCGGGCAGCGAAAAAGATTAAAACATTGTTATTAGCATGGTAACTTGTCGTATTTTTTTGCTTACATATAACCGTAACCAGCTTTTGCCAAGAGCTGTGAACAGTATACTCAATCAAACTTTTACCAATTGGGTGTGTGAACTCCACAATGATAACCCTGAAGACAATTTCCCTGCAGAATATATTCGGTCCTTAAATGATGACAGATTTGTAGTTATCAATCACCCTCAAAACCTTGGCGCTACATCTACCTTTAACCTGGCATTTGCCGCTTGTAATGAAGATTATGCCAGTATACTTGAAGATGATAACTGGTGGGAGCCTGCGTTTTTGCAAACAGGAATTGAGGCAATGCTGGCAGATAACTCTGTTGAAGTTATTGTATGCAACGAAAATATATGGGTTGAACAAATAGATGGTAGTTGGCATGATACCCGCCAAACAATATGGCCTGAAACTATGGGCCAGCAGTTCTATACCTATAACCTTGTCAATAAGTGTGGATCGGCAAAAATTTGCAATAGCTCAATGATCTGGAAAACGCAGCATGCAGCTCAATGGATAACGCCCAACAATATACCGGTTGACGTAACTGAACATTTTAGAGAGAGATTGATGCCACACCCCATATTACTGATCAATACACCATTGGCAAATTATGCAAGAACACTCGTTTCACATCGATCCAAAGATACCGCGGTTTGGGGGGCATACCAGGTATTATTAATTGCTTCAGTATTTCAATTGTTGAATTTTGCTGATAGCCAAAAGTTTGCCGCCCGCTTGTGGGAACAATCAGCAAATAATTCACCATACCAAACAACACTTATAAACACCGCTTTGGCAATAAAACAAGCATCGCCATTATTAAAATACGTGTCGACTGCTAATAAGTTCAGGTATTTGCTTACAATACTAAGAAACCCCATACGCTGGTTTAAAATAGTTAACGCTTCTTATAATTATCCGACGCAGTGGACCTTTCTTCTTGAACATACATACTTTACAGGCATTTGAGAAAAAGTATTTGTATTATCTCACAATCGCACCTCAGCCGCAATCCGCGTGTACTCAAAGAATGCCTGGCGCTACAACAAGAAGGTTACCAGGTAACTATACTTACTGCCATTTACAGCCACGATTTATTGAATGAGGATAAACAACTGCTAAAAAACAGTGGCGTGACCTGCCTTTTCTATAGCGACCTGCGCAAAAAAAATTTCCGGACTTTTAAAGACAGGTTGATTCGTAAAACGATGGTCTTTCTACAACAATATTTCGGTGTAGAAAGCACCCTGAGTTTAGGCTATGGCGCCAAAAGATTAAAAAAAATGAGCAGGCAAATACAGGCCGATCTTTTTATCTGTCATCAGGAACTACCTACCTGCATCGGCACATGGCTATTAAAAAAAGGCAAAAAAACAGCCTTCGATCTGGAAGATTGGTATGCCGAAGATCTACTGCCCGAAACACAAAAGAAGCGCCCAATACACTTGTTAAAGGCGGCAGAGCAGTACGTATTACACAATGGTACATACTGTACCACTACCTCAATTACTTTAGCTAAAAAGCTGTCAGTGGTATACCAAAGCCCACAGCCCGCTGTGCTTTACAATGTGTTTCCCAAACCCAATATACCGGGCGGCGAAAAAACTTTCAATACACCGCTTAAGCTATTCTGGTTTTCACAAACTATAGGGCCTGGCCGCGGACTGGAGCAATTTATTGCTTTGTTGCATTACATCAATGCACCGGTAGAGCTGCATTTACTTGGCGCTGCAGATACCAGGTATCAGTCCCTGCTAACGGGGGCTATACCTTTACAGCATAGCATCCATTTTCATGGGTTGGTACCAACACAGCAGCTTCCGGGAGTAATAGCTCAGTTTGACATCGGCTTGGCGCTTGAGATGGATGAACCGCCAAGCCGTAATTATACCATCACCAATAAGTTTTTCCAGTATATCCAATCGGGTTTGCCGGTTATTGCGTCGGCCACGGTAGGGCAACTGGAAGCTTTTGAAAGCTATACCCCGGGCTACATGCTGGAACATGGAATGTCAGAAGCCGATGCTCCGGGGTTGGCCTCCTGGCTAAATAATGCCGATGCGCTACAGGCAGCACGCCAAAGGGCACTACAGGCGGCGGAGTTCTTTAACTGGGAAAATGAATCAAAAAAACTGGTAGCACTGGTTGAAAATGCCATCGGCAAATAAAGTTACACTCCAAATTAACCTGGCTCCCGGCGATTATCCGCTGGCCCGGCACTCTTTGCCTCACCAGCTCAACGCATTGGCCAGCCAGGTAGACGAAATACTTTTAGTTGTTGATACCCGTCGCGGCAAGGGCCGCTTTGCAGAGGGCTGGCAACAATATGCAGATCACCTTAACCTGTTTCTAAGTGATCTAGCCCAAAACTACCCTGTAACCATTGTACCTGTCGATTACTCCCCGGCCGCTAAAAAGCAGGTGGCCAATTACTTTTTTGAGGGCAATAACATACCCGACAAGGATTTTCGCGGCGGACCGTTTTATGTTTATTTCTTTGGGCTTCATGCCGCCCGCAATAACGTTATCCTCCATCTGGATGCCGATATTTTATTAGGGGGACACAACAACACCTGGATTGCAGAAGCTACTGAAACCTTGCTCAACACCCCTAGTTGCTTTACCGTTTCGCCGCTACCTGGGCCTCCTCATCCTGATGATGTATTGGTTGGGCAAACTCAGCAAAGCAAACCGGCAGCATATACTTATGTTTTTAACACCATGAGTACGCGCATATTTATGATGGATAAAAGCAGGTTTAGCACCCATAAACTAACGTTTCAATCGCCTTCGTTGCGTAATCAACTAAAGGCAAAACTGGAAGGTAATCCACCGGCTGATCTGCCGGAGCACATCGTCTCTGCCTACATGCAGCGCCATCAACTTAAACGTATAGACTTTTTAGGGACGGGCAAAGGCTTGTGGTCGCTCCACCCCCCCTATCGCAGCGAAAAGTTTTATAACGATCTGCCAGAGATTATCCGCAAGGTTGAGCAGAACGATCTTCCACAAGCGCAATTAGGATTCTATGATATAGTAGATGAAGTTTGCGATTGGACCGAAGCGCGCGAAAAACTGCGCTATAATCGCTGGTATAAACGTTTGTTCAGAATTTGAAACGTGTGCTCATTATATCGCCCTATTTTCCTCCGGTAAATGCGGCAGATATGCAACGCATACGTATGAGCTTGCCCTATTTTAAAGATTTTGGATGGGAGGTCGAAGTAGTTACTGTTGATCCGAAATACAGCGATCTTTCTGAGGATGAACTACTTTTAAAAACCATCCCCCTTCAAACTAAAATTCACTACGTAAGGGCCTTGCCCAAAAAGCTAACCTCTAAAATTGGCTTGGGCAGCATAGCCCTGCGATCGTTATGGTTTTATAAACGCCCTGTAGATAAACTATTACGAACTCGGCACTTTGATCTGATCTACTTTTCTACCACACAATTCCCGGTTTGTATTTTGGGTGCATACTGGAAAAGAAAGTTTAAGATTCCCTACGTAATTGACATGCAAGACCCGTGGCACTCAGATTATTACCGGGATAAGCCTAAACATCAGCGCCCGACCAAATTTTGGTTTTCTTATCGTCTTAACAAATACCTTGAACCCAGAGCAATGCGATTGGCCGATGGCGTGATAAGCGTTTCTGAAGACTATATTGCAACACTTCAAAATCGCTATCCTTGTCTAAAAAATGTTCCGGCAGCAACTATTACATTTGGCGCATTTGGGCCCGATATGGATATCGCGCTGAAACATCAGGCTGATTTTCCATCACTGTTAAATGAAAATACGATTAACCTTGTTTACGTTGGTCGCGGCGGTGCAGACATGCGAGCTGCTATAACACCTGTATTTTCCGCATTTAAAAAAGCCTTACTCGCCAATCCGGATATTAGCCGTATTCATTTTTACTTTATAGGTACCAGTTACGCGGCTGCGGGCACGGGCGTGCCAACCATCGCTCCGCTGGCTGCAGCGTTAGGTGTAGCGACCTATGTTACCGAACGAACCGACCGCATTAGCTATTATCACACTCTTTGTACTTTACTGAAGGCTGATGCCCTTTTTATTCCAGGGTCTGACGATCCGCGGTATACAGCGTCAAAACTTTACCCTTACCTGCTTACCGGCAAACCACTGCTTACCATGTTCAATGCGGCCAGTCCTGCGCTTAATGTATTAAAAGAGTATGGTGTGTATAATAGCTACAACTATACAGATGTTGATAGCGGCCAATTAATTGATTTTTTCCAGCGCCTGGCATCCGGCAACCTGCCGCAACCTGTTTACAATGCTACGGCTATGCATCAATACTCAGCAAGGGAAATGACGCATCGTCAATGTCTGCTTTTTGACAACGTAATTAATTCCATTCAGCCTGCCGATGCGTAAACTGGCCATAGTTGTTACGCACCCCATTCAATACTACGCCCCGGTATTTGAATTACTTACGCAGCGCAGACAGATTGCAATCAAGGTATTTTACACATGGGGCGATCAATCTAACAATAAACATGACCCGGGCTTTGGCAAAAAAATCACCTGGGATTTGCCTTTACTAACCGGTTATGATTACGAGTGGGCACGCAATACATCAGCCCAACCAGGGTCGCATCATTTTAAAGGAATCATTACTCCAGACCTCATTGCACAGATAGAGAATTATCAGCCTGATGCTATTTTGGTTTTCGGGTGGGCTTATCAAAGCCACCTAAAGGTTCTGAGATATTTCAAGAGTAAATTGCCAGTCTATTTCAGAGGCGACTCTACACTGCTTGATGAGCGGGCAGGCTTAAAACAACTCATCAGATCAATATACCTTAAATGGGTTTACAGCCATGTTGACACTGCTTTTTATACCGGCATCAACAATAAGGCTTACTTTAGTAAATATGGCCTAAAAGACCATCAGCTGTCGTTTGCGCCACACGCTGTTGATAATCGGCGCTTTGCGACAGATCGGTTCGATGAAGTAATAAATCTACGCCTAGGTCTCAACATTAAAAACAATGATATCTTAGTGCTTTTTGCAGGTAAGCTGGAAGCCAAAAAATCACCGTTATTGTTACTTGATGCTTTTAATAAATTGAATGCGGACCAGGCACATCTGTTATTTATTGGAAACGGCGAGCTTGAAACGATGTTAAAGCATCGCGCTAAAGGTAACCCCAGAGTGCATTTTATTGATTTTCAAAATCAGACCAAAATGCCTGCGGTTTACCAGTCGGCCGATGTCTTTTGCCTTCCGTCAGGCGGACCGGGTGAAAGCTGGGGTTTGGCCGTTAACGAGGCAATGGCCTGTGGCAGGCCTGTCATCGTATCAGACAAATGTGGTTGTGCGCCGGATCTGGTAGACGACAGCAATGGCATTATCTTTAAAAGCGGCGACGTTGATAAACTTGTGGCCGCACTTAATTATTTAACTGCTGATAAGGCCAAACTACAGCAATGCGGACAGGCATCCGCACAAAAAATTGCAGCCTGGAATTTTGAACAAATAGCTATCGCCATTGAAAATAAACTCAACAGTGAAACTTAGAAAACTACCAGCCAGCCAATTCTTTATCAACAATTAAAATGCAAAAGCGCCAGTCGTTAGAACGTATTATATTTCTGTATATGCCATGGGGCTTGGCTTTATTATGTAGTTCCAGCCCAGCAACCTCCTATCTTATTGCCTGGCTCGGCTCTTTTTTTATATTCTTTATCACTTTTACAGGCATACTGGTGCCGCTGCCTGATGACCGGCCACTGGCCGAGCAACTAATGCGGCCAATATTACTAGTACATATCATTTTTGCCGGATATATGTGCTGCACTTCTATCTTCTATTTTCTGGATGCGCTGGGGTATGATAATTTTCATAAAATGCCTTTTGTAATTTTAGATCAGCATAAAATTGAGTTGATAGCCCAATGTCAACGCTATTATTGCCTGGCTCACGCAGCATTTGTTACCGGCATAGTGTCTACTATGCGCTACCCAATAAAGCAAAAAGTACGTGTAGAAGTAGAAAACATAACTCAGTTACTTTTTAAAGCAGCATTAATTACTTACCCTGCATCTATCCTGTTTTTAAAACTTCCGGGGCTTTCACAATTTGCCAACCAATTCAACTCATTAAGCTTTATTGCCTGTACACTAGCCCTGGCATTCGCCATACCAGAGAAAAAGGCAATTAATACAACCATATGTTCTCTTTTATACGCATTTAACTTTTACACATCATTAGTATCAGGCTTTAAAGAACCTATCATTATCAGCGTAATGGTGCTGGGTATTTTTTTGTATCCAACCTATAAAAAAGCAGTAATAATTACCTTTATACCAGCCCTGCTACTATTGTTTGTGTTATTGCCTACATACGCAGCAGTATTTAGGCAAAATGCATGGTCTGGCGATGTAGATAGCAATGATGCACGAGAACTGGCAATTGATGCCGCACTTAATCAAGACTCGGAGACTTTAAACAATACTAACTGGACTTTTCTGGTATACCGTTTAAGTGAAATAGATATGTTTACCAGTTACCTAGAGTCAACACCAGATAAAATTCCGTATTATAATCTTGATCTGGTAAAGCAATCGTTCATCGTGCTGGTGCCGCGTGTATTTTGGCCATCAAAACCAAGTACAGAAGCACTCGTAATGGAACGCGTGTACAATGCCGGCGTAATTAACAGGGGCTCAAACGTATCGGCCAAACCGGCTTATATTGTAGACGGCTATCTTTCTGGTGGCGTGTTAGGCATTTTTATCTCCTTGTTTCTTTATGGCGCTGCAGCACAATTTATATCTCAAAAGGCCGAACAACTATTTGGCGGCTATCTTTTAGGTACGGCGCTCATGTTTTCGGGCTTATTCCAGATATTTTGGCGGGGCTTGAGCTTTGAATTTATACTTAATAACGTTTTCTGGAGCTACGTAAGCATGTTGCTGATTGCACGCTATTTGCGTAAAAAAGATATACTGCAAGCCATTGAAGATACTACAGATTAATGCGTCCTACAAGCCCGCGTTCATTTACGGCGGCCCAACCATGTCTGTAGCGGCACTGAGCGAAGCTCTGTTAAAAGCCGGTATTGATACCGAAGTTTATACCACTACCGCTAACGGTAAAGGTAAAGGTGATTTTGCCCCGGGCGCACAATCTGTTGATGGTGTAAAGGTTCATTATTTTAAACGCATTACCGGCGATCATTCCCATTTTTCGCCGGCGCTTTTACGGCATCTATGGCAAACCGTTAAACAGTTTGATGTAGTACATATACACGCCTGGTGGAACCTTGTATCTATGTTCTCGGCTTTGGTAGCGTTACTGCGCAGGGTGCCGGTAGTGGTTTCTCCGCGAGGAACTTTAAGTTGTTACACCTTTCAGCACCGCAACAGCTTGGTTAAATCTCTTTTCCATCAACTGATTGCCCAACGTTTGCTTAAACGTACCATAATCCATACTACAGCAGCAATGGAGCAGCAAAATTTGCAAACTGTTGCAGCGCCGCGCGGTTATGTAATCATCCCTAATTTTGTTGCGCTGCCTGCAGAAATCCCCAACAAAAAAACATCTGAAGACAGACCGCTGCGCCTGCTTTATTTTTCGCGCATCGATCCTAAAAAGAATCCTGACTTAATCATAAAAGCGCTGCCACACGTCAGCTTACCTTGCATGCTTACATTTGCCGGTAACGGCGATGATAGCTATATCGAAAGTTTGAAAACGCTAAGTAACACCTTAGGTGTTGCAGATCGCATCAATTGGATAGGCTTTCGTAAGGATGATAAATTTGAGGTGATGGCAGATCACGATATCATGGTGCTTCCCTCGCAGGATGAAAACTTTGCCAATGTTGTGATAGAAAGCCTGAGTGTGGGGACAGCAGTAATAGTTAGTAAAACCGTAGGCCTGGCAGATTACGTAGCAAACAAACAGCTAGGTCTGATTTGTGACACCGATGAACTTTCATTAGCCCAACAGATTAACTTGCTGGCAAATAATCCTGAAAAATTAAATGACATTGCCACAAACGCGCCACAAACGATTCGTGCCGATTTTGACGATAAACGACTAACATCGCAATACATAGATCTTTATCATAAAACTATAGGATTGAGCAACAATGGCTGATTTTTCGTTCATCATACTTACTTATAACGAGGCAATACACCTGCCGAGGCTGCTTCAATCTATTAAGGATCTGAACGCCCCGCTGTATGTACTTGACTCGGGCAGTACCGATGAAACGGTGGCTATAGCAAAGGCCGCCGGCGCCGTGGTAGAACAGCATTCATTTGAGAATCATCCTAAGCAATGGCATTATGCGCTTAATACTTTTGCCATTAATACGCCCTGGCTGATTTGCCTTGATGCCGACCAGATTGTTACACCAGAACTAAGGTTAAAACTACAGCAGTTTAAAAACCAGAATTATGCGGATATCAATGGTATCTACTTCAGTCGTAAAAACTTTTTTAAGGGCAAATGGATCAAACATGGCGGCCTGTACCCGTTCTATCTACTCAAAATGTTCAGAAAGGGCATCGGCTATTCTGATCTGAACGAGAATATGGATCATCGTTTCATCGTTCCCGGCAAAACCGTGATCTGGAAGCACGCACATTTGCTGGAAGAAAATCTGAAAGAGAACAACATCCGTTTTTGGATTGAAAAGCATAACCGTTACAGCGATTTAGTGGCGCAGGAGGAAATAGAACGAATGCAACAACTACGCAATCAAACTATTAAACCCAGGCTCTGGGGCTCGCCCGACGAACGCACGGCCTGGCTAAAAAATCTGTGGTGGAAAATGCCGCGCTATTCGCGCCCTACTGTTTATTTCATTTATCGCTACTTTTTCCGCTTCGGGTTTCTGGATGGCCGCACCGGGTTTATCTTCCATTTTTTGCAGGCCTACTGGTTCAGATTGATTGTTGACGTCAAAATAGACGAGTTATTAAAAAAGACTGATGAAAGGGATTAAGCAACTGTGGCAAGATCCTGCTGTACGCTTCGCGGCAATCTTCATATCGCTCTTTGTACTTTTTGATCTTACTTGCCTTGCGCTATATGGGTTAAGCCTGCCCGGCAACAACTATAGCCAGCTGGTGGCCGATTATTTGAATATTGTTTATGGTTTGCGCTGGTTATTATTGCATGCATCCAGATTCTTTTTGGTGCTAATGGGGCACACTACGGTGATTAACGAGAGCCAACTACTTGTGGCCGGCCATGCCCGGTTGCTTCTTAACTATAAATGCCTGGGGTTGGGCGTAATGTCCTTTTTTACGGCTTTTGTAATTGCTTTTCCTAAACCACTGCGTCAAAAACTACTGTTCCTTATCTGCGGTTTAATTACCATTCAACTGCTCAACGTTATCCGGATAGTCTTGCTGGCGTTATACTGGCACAGAGCGGCCAACTACTTTACAGATCAGCATACTATTTTTGATATAGTAGTATATCTTGTAGTAATTGCGGGCCTTTATTTTTGGATGCGCAGCAATTCAACCAACGCCAATGCAGCAAACTAATCTCTCACTTTATAACAACTCACCGTTTCATCCCGGCGGCAATGCGCTTAAAAGGGCATTTTGGTATGTGGTTAATGTTGCTGTTTTCAAGAGTTCGCTATTGCCCTTCAGCGGTTTAAAGCGTTGGCTGCTTCGTCTTTTTGGTGCAAAGGTAGCGGGCGGTGTAGTCATCAAACCCTGCGTAAACATTAAATATCCGTGGAATTTGCAAATTGGCGCAAACACTTGGATAGGCGAAGGCGTTTGGATAGACAGCCTGGTAAAGGTAAGTATTGGCGCCAACGTGTGCCTGTCGCAAAACGCGTTGGTACTTACCGGTAGCCATAATTATAAAAAAACAACGTTTGATCTGATCACCGGACCCGTAACACTGGCCGATGGTGTGTGGATAGGCGCCGGTGCCATCATCAATCAAGGCATTACTGCGCAAACACATGCGGTGCTTACCGCCGGATCTATTGCCAACAAAAACCTGGATGCCTACAGCATTTACCAGGGCAACCCGGCCATTAAAATACGGCCCCGGGTAATGGAGAACAATTAATGCCAGACTTAAAGAGCCTTCACAAACCTATCCTCGCTATAACTGCGCTGCTTACGTTTTTGATAAGTGTGCTCACTTTTATACATCCGCCGGCGCTTTATCCTGATACGGCCTACGGCTTTCAGGTGCTGCGCAACATGCGTATGGGTGGCGAGTTTAATATTTTACCACGGCCAGATCAGGAAGATATTTCTAAAAGTCTGCACTACTTTTTGGCGTGGTGGTCGCCGGGACAATACCTGGTGCCGTATCTGTTTATCAAACTATTCGGGCTGAATATTGGCAGAGCGGTAGCCGTAACGGTAGCACTAGGATCATTCATTGGTCTGTGGGGATTTTATCGCTTGTTTAAAAAGCTTGGTTTTACCCCCTTGCAGGCAGCGTTCAGCATTTTCTTTATTGCCTGCCAGCAATTTTATGTTATCCCTTATGTATTTTACAATGGGGGCGAGATTCTCATCTTCGCTTTTACGGGCTGGTTCTTGCTGGGCTGTACGGCTATCAATAAAATCAACTGGCAATTCGGGGTATTCATTTTGTTCTCGGGACTTATCGGCTTCTTTTGTAAATCGGCATTTATCTGGCTTTATGGGGCGGGACTAATCTATTTGTGGATCAGGCTCTCCAACGGAAAAAATCTCACTAGATGGCTGCTCAATGGTATAGCCATGGCTGTGCCTTCTATCCTGTCGTTAGCTATCATCTATTTTGGTTACCTTTCTAAAGGCGAAACACCAACATCCGCCGCTGCGGGCTTAAAGGTCACACTTGAAGCTTTTGCCTTCCCTATTGCATCCCCGCTACTGGCCGGGTTTTCTATTGACGACCTGACCAACGGCCTCATCTTTCATGCTGATAAACCCATCTTCAACCCGCAGTTAACGGTCATCATTTTATTGCTGTTAGCTGTGGGGAGTCTGGCCCTGTTCATCGGCATCCTTAAAAAGGTCCGTCATAAAAACTACCAACTGCTTTTGGGGATTTTATATGCCGTAGCCTTCCTCTTCTTTTGCTGCCAGTTTCTGCTTCAGGCTGATATTTCATACGAGGCACGGCACTTCCGCATTTTGGGAATTATGATTATTCCCGGCATCTTTTCCCTGCTGGGGAAAGCACCCATTAATGGACAAGCGGCATTCGGCGTGGTCTGGCTGCTCATTGCGGGCACTACTGTTTACTTTTTTGGCAAAGGCTATCATCGCAACGCGTTTGAAACCGCACACGGCAGTACCGGTGTGGCGCATCTTTTTATAGATCAAACCACGCTGAACTACATCACCCGGCTGGACGAGCAGCACACCAACGCCCGCTTTGTTTTTGTAAGTCCCGATATTGGCCTCGAAATAAAACATAACCACATCATCTCCCTAAACCCCATTGGCAATGACCTGGTCATTGATCATGATTATTATGATCATTCCGGTCACCCAGGGCCCCTGTTTATGGTGTTGCCTGCCTCATACATGGGTACCAAAGCCAATGAGCTAATGGGCGCTTTTGTAGATTACCAGAATTTTACCATCATTATGCCCGGTAAAAGCTCTGTTATTTATCAGGCTGAATAGTTAAAATATTGCAGCAAAAGAGAAGCGCTTCTGCAAAACAGAAGCGCTTCTCTTTTAAAGTCCCGCTCTCCCTACCCTTTTCAAGAGAAATGGGGATGAGGTTACGACACGCCAAAAGGCGTTACCAGCGTCAGTACCTGCTGCATAGTAAGCGGCTCATCAAAAGCTTCAATAGCAGCGGTGAATGAGATGTTGCCACTAACGCCCGGCAGTTTAGTAATATCTATGCCGCCCTGTATGGTATTATTCTCGCCGGCGTAGTTACCATCAGCAGCGCTGATGCCTGTATCATTGCCTGATGAGGTTGTGCCGGTTATCCATGGCTTAGTGGTACTTGCACCATGATTCAGCCTGCGCAGGTACCGGATAGCGGCCGCATGACGAGCTTCTACGGAGTGAATATTGAGCGCCGCGGTTAAATAAACCTGCTGGCCAATTAACGCGCCGGCCTGTCCTTTATAGGCGCGCACTCCGGTATCTTCAATAGCCTGGGCTACGGCCAAAAAGGTTTCGTAATTGGTCATTACCGTCGGGAAGGTGCCTTTTGCGGTAAAATCATAACTGGTATCAGCAGGGGCAGGTGTGGTTACATTTAACGCGGTACGCAAAAAAGTAACGTGCTCACTTTCGTGCGCGCCGATAGCGGTAATCAGTGTTTTTTCTGATGCTGTTATCAAATTGGGAGCAGCCAGTGCGGTACGATAAAATGCTGCTTCAAAATACTCCAGCTTCAATGCATAAGTTAATGCTGCCGTTACGCCTGCCGGTACGCTTTGCGCATAAGCCTTTTTGAGCAATGAACTCAAAGCAAATGGCAATGCGGCCACGGCCACTTTGGTGCCGAAACCGGCCATATTTTTTATCGCGTCACGGCGCGGACTGATCCTGTCCTGAAACTCCGGATCAGCGTTTTCAATATCTTCAAGTAAGTTAAATAAGTTCATGGCGATGTTTTTTAAGGTATATAATTGTAGTTACCTGCACTCACTTTTGTTTTTAGATAGGTGTTGGCCACCGGTAGCACCTGTGCAATAGATTGCTGCTTGTCGCTGCCGTTGGCATCTATTACGCTGCCCTCGCCAAAAGTGCCAAAGTTCAACAGGTTTCTGATCAGCGAAGCGTGACGAGCTTCAACCGACACAATTTTACCGGCAATGGTAAGATAGTCGCTGTTTTGAATAAGGTAGCCGGCACCGTTGTAGGCCGCCACGCCAAGATCTTCAAAAGCCTGTGCGACACCCAGCACTTTAGCCCTGCTGCTAAAATCTATCATACTAAAATCTGGCGTCAATGCAGGTAGCGCACCATCTTTTAGTGCGGCCTTAAAAAACTCGCGGTGGGCCACCTCATGGTCACGGATGTCGGTTAGAAATGCTGTTTCAATAGCCGTCATGCCCCCATATGGTGATGCCATCACCTGGATGTAAAATGCGGCCTCCAATTGTTCAAGGGCGTAGGCATAGTTGAGAATAGCCGGATCACCCGAACCGATATCATAAGCACCATTGTTATCATTATGATGCTTGTGGCAGGCGGAGAGCGCCATAACGCCTGTTGCCGCAACGGCCCCCACACCGGCATAACGTAAAAACGAACGCCGGCTCAGGTCTGGCTTGCCAGTTTCCTGTAGTGTTGATGTTTTCATAAGTAATGGTATTTAATGGTTGTTTGCCTATATTTACTGCTTTTACGACTCGGCGGTTTTAACCTTAGGTAAAATATCTTACCTTAAAATAGAGTACCCCAATAAAGAATACCCCATTAAGTTTTAACGTACACATGGAGAATATAGAACAGCATGTAGAAGCGCTGATTTTTGCATCAGAACAAAGCATACGTACAGAAGAGATTTTATACTGCCTGCAGGCAGCCTTTCAGGAAGATTTTAACGAGGGAGATGTAAACACTGCCATCGAGAGCATTAAACAAAAATATGCCGCCCCTACGCTGGCCATTGAGCTGGTAAAAACCGGTAGCGGCTACCAGTTTCTGACCAAGAAAGAATATCATGGCATCATCAACCAGTTTCAGATTCAGCAATCAAAAAAGAAACTGAGCCAGGCGGCTATGGAAACTCTGGCCATAGTGGCTTATAAGCAGCCGGTAACCAAATTAGACATTGAGCAGATACGTGGCGTAAACAGCGATTACTCGCTGCAAAAGCTGCTGGAAAAGGAGCTGATCATCATTTCGGGCAAGTCAGACGCTGTTGGCCGGCCCTTGCTTTACTCCACCAGTCAGCTGTTTATGGACTACTTTGGCATCAACAGCATTGCCGAATTACCTCAGGTTAAGGAGCTTGCAAATGACGCCGTAAGCATAGGCGAACAGCAGGAATAAATTTTTAATTTTTTTCGCTGAAAAACGATTTTAGTTATTTTTGGGAGACAGTAACTGTTGATTGAACAAAAGAATTATAGTAAATTTAATCTTAAGTAAGTTTTAAACCGATTGCTTATGGAAACGCCCAAAAAACCGCTAAAGAACACCGAAAAAAGCAGCGAATACGACCAAGACGACGCCGCAGAAAGCACTTCAAAAAAGAAGTATGCAGACGATGATGATGATGATTTTGAAGACATGCCTTTAGACGACGTGGAATATAAAAACTTTGACGACGACGACGACGAGGATGATTTTGACGACGATTTTTAATTAAGATATATCAGAGATGATCTCAAAGCATCCCGGAGTATGCTCCCGGATGCTTTTTTTATGACCTGACAATTTGCTGCTACCTCTCTGCACGCAGCGCCACTACCTAAAAAGCCAATGACTGTAACCGAAGTAAAAAGCAAAGCCGACCGCCAGGCCTTTCTGGATGTGGCCCGCATGATCTACAAAAACGACCCGAACTGGGTATGCCCGCTGGATAATGAAGTAGAGGCCGTTTTTGATCCTAAACGCAACAACTTCCACAGCCATGGCCAGTGTACCCGCTGGATACTTAAAGACACAGACGGCAGGGTAATTGGCCGTGTAGCCGCTTTTATTAACGATTTAAAGGCCTACAACTACGAGCAGCCAACCGGCGGCATGGGCTTTTTTGAATGTATTGATAACGAGGCTGCCGCTTTTAAACTGTTTGATACCGCCAAGCAATGGTTAACCGAACGCGGCATGAAAGCCATGGACGGCCCCATTAACTTTGGTGAGAACGATAGCTTTTGGGGATTGCTGGTGGAGGGGTTTACCCCCCCCTCATACGGCATGGCTTATAACCAACCATACTACAAAGCTTTCTTTGAAAAGTATGGATTTAAAACCCAATACGAGCAGATTACCAATCACCTGAGTGTACACAAACCGTTCCCGGAGCGTTTCACCAAGATTGCCAACTGGGTAGCTCAAAAGCCGGGCTATACCTTTAAGCATTTAAAAATAAAGGAGATAGAACAGTTTGCCGCCGACTTTATGGAGATCTATAACGATGCCTGGCAAGACTTTGAAAACTTTGTACCCATTACCAAAGCCACCATTCTGGAGAGTTTCCAAAAGATGAAAGCCATTATGGACGAGAAGCTGATCTGGTTTGCTTATGTAAATGATGAGCCTGCATCGTTCATCATTATCTTGCCTGATGCCAACCAAATGCTTAAACCGCTTAATGGCAAGCTGGATTTGATTGGAAAGCTCAAGTTTTTGTATCGTAAATGGAAAGGCGTATCGCGCATGCGCGCCATTGTGATGGGCACCAAGCAAAAATTTCAGAAACACGGACTGGAGTCGGCCATATTCATTAAACTTAAAGAATATGTATTGCCGCTCAATCAGTATGATGAGCTGGAACTATCGTGGGTGGGCGATTTTAACGATAAGATGATAGCCATACATGAGGCTACAGGCGCCACTTTTGGCAAAAAGCACCTAACAATGCGCTGTATCTTCTAAAAAAAATGCCCGGTGCACTTTGCACCGGGCATTAATATTTTAGGCGGTAACTTTGCTCTGTCTAAGTTCTTCAAACAGTTCGATCACTTTTTTCTGCAGATCGATTACTTCAGTTTCCCGATCCATCAATTTCTTGTTAACGGTGTCCAGTTCATTCTGATACTTCTGATCCTGTTCAGTCTCGTTAAACGTAAGCAACTGAACTACAGACATTTCAAAAAGAGTTGAGATTTGTTCGAGGCGGGAGAGGTTGATATCAGTAATGCCGGTCTCAATTTTTGAGAAAGCCGGGATAGAGATGTCCAAACGCTTGGCAACGTCTTCCTGGCTCCACCCCTTTTGATGGCGCAGCAGCCTGATTTTTTTTCCTAAGGATTTCATAATTAATTAAGGATAAAGGTTTCTCAATAGTTAATAAAGTTACGATTAATTTTTTATTTTCAAAAAAATTAATTAATAATCGGTTTAGTTGATTATTTCAGCAGAAAGTACATTTAAGTCTAACCCGCCAAAATTGCCAGAGCTCATCATCAGTAAATTTTTGTCCCGCCAGCTCTGTTCCTTTAAATATACTAACAAATGTGCAGGATCATCAAAAAACTGCAACCCTTTATTTACAAAAGCTGCTTTTACAGCATCTGCATCATAAGGTTCCATCTTTTTTTGCTCAAAAGTTTTGTGATGGATGAATACAATAGGCTCATCGGCCTCATCCATGGTGCCCGCATACTGACTTAAAAAATCTTTATTCAAGCTGCTAAACGTGTGCAGCTCAATACAAGCCACCAGCTTCCGTTCCGGGAACTGTGCTTTTACGGCCTGTATAGTAGCGCTCAGTTTTGATGGCGAATGGGCAAAATCTTTATAAACGGCGGCATGATCGTTTTTGCCAAGCAATTCCAATCTGCGGGCCGCGCCTTTAAAGGTGGTTACTGCCTGATAAAAATCGGATGCAGTAATACCCAACTGCTCGCAAACATTGCGGGCGGCCTCTATATTCAATAAATTATGCTGACCAAATACCGCTAACGGATACTCATGGCCATTATAGTTAATCACCGTCACACCGTTTTCTATACGGTGATCTGGCAGGTCATAACCTATCTTTTCTACACCTGATTGATCCTGAGCCACTACATCGCGCAGCACTTCGTCCTGCTCGCACCACACCAGTTTACCTTGCGGGCGGATGGTCTGCACAAAGATTCTGAACTGCTCTACATAGCTGTCAAACGTAGGGAACACATTGATATGATCCCACGCAATACCGCTAATAACACCGATGTTGGCCTGGTACAAATGAAACTTCGGCCTCCTGTCAATCGGCGAAGCCAGGTACTCATCGCCCTCTATTACAATAACAGGCGCCTCGTTGGTCAGCTTCACCATCGTTTCAAAACCAGCCAGTTGTGCGCCAACCAGGTAGTCAAAGTCTTTGCCTACCACCTGCAATACATGCAGAATGATGGAGGTAATGGTGGTTTTACCATGGCTACCGCCAATTACCACACGCAGTTTATCTTTAGATTGCTCGTAGATGTATTCAGGATAAGAGTAGATCTTCAGGCCCAGCTCCTGTGCTTTCAGCAGTTCAGGATTATCAATACGGGCATGCATGCCTAAAATTACGGCGTCCAGATGGGCAGTAATCTTTTCGGGATACCAGCCATCCTGCTCAGGCAAAATGCCATACTTGGCCAAGCGCGAGCGCGAAGGCTCAAACAGCACATCATCAGACCCAGTAACCTCAAAACCTTTATTATGTAGTGCAATAGCCAGGTTATGCATAGCGCTGCCACCTACGGCTATAAAGTGTACCTTCATTTATAATTGACAGATAAATGGCGCAAATAAACAAAAAAAATTGACACCTATGCGTCCTAAAGCATGAAGGCTTAATGAAGGGATTTAAAACTGCATCATTGCCAGGAACGAAGCAATCTCTGCTGATGCCATTCGGACATGCTCGTACAGAGATTGCTTCGTTCCTCGCAATGACGTGACGATAGAATTGGTCTACACAAAAAGAGCCACAATTATGTGGCTCTACAAATATATTTCAAGTCCTCCCTTTCGGGAAGGATTGGCAGGGGTTTACTTCAACAACAACACCGGGATCGAAGCGCTCGACGCCAGCTGAGTGGAGATACTGCTATGCAGGATAGACTGTAAAAAGCTATAACGGTGCGGCAACGCAATAACCACCTGCGAATGGTTAAGGGCGGCAAAATCCAATATCCCTTTTATCACATTTTCTGAGTTGATGTAGTGGTATTTAGGATGATAAACTTTAAGCATGCCGTGCAAGGCACTTTCTTCGGCCAGCAGTTCGGGATCGGCATTTTTGTGGCGATCTGTAGGATCTACGTGTACTACGGCTAGTTTGATGGGTTGTTTCCCTAACAATTTATGCAGTAGTTCAGAAGGCATGCTATCGGTCACCTTTTTAAAATCACAGGCTATAACGGCACTTTCCATCTTTTCATAACGATAGCAGGGAGGCACCACCAGCACCGGTACCGGGCACGCTTTAGATATCTTGATGACGTGGCTACCAATACCCTCGTCTTCACCGCTGCTATTGCCTTTGGTGCCAATAATCACCAGGTCTATATTATCATGTAATACCCTGTCTACCACCGCCCGCAACAGGTGACTGCGGTTTAACTTTACATGCAACCGTACACCCTCTCGCACTCTGCTGCTCAATCGTTTTTTTAGGGTCTCAAGATTAGCTATACGCTCGGCGGCGTTGGCTTCAATCTCTTCTTCGCGCAGCATCATCATATTGGGGTCTGGAAACAGCGTTTCATAGGGCGAGATATAGTAGGCGTTCATCAAAATAATGTCTTCTACATTGGTTTGATGACTCAGGTCGGCAGCAAATTCGGCGGCGTTAAAGCCGGCTTCCGAAAAGTCGACAGGTACAAGATAGGTCTTCATAGCATTTGTTAGGTTAAATCAACATTTGACTAATACGATCAAATAGTCAATACAAAAGTAGCTATAACTGGTTGGGCTATTGTCAGGGCAATAACATCATTAAAGTTACTAATAATTTAACGTAAATTTTTGATTTTGTGTTTGGTTTTACCGTGTTGTAAACCTAATTGTGTCATCCAACTTCAACAAATCGCCCTCTCCTCTTGCATCCTTCAAAACATTTTGCACCTTTGTACTGTAATTATTTTTATTACAGATTATGAACGCCCGATTTCAAATAGCCGTACACATCCTTACCCTGCTGCATCATGCAGAGGGCGAGCTGATATCGTCAGACTATATTGCGGGCAGCCTGAACACCAACCCGGCGCTGGTACGTAAAGAGATTAGCAATCTGCGCAAGTTCGGCTTTATTGAAAGCAAAGAAGGCAAAGGCGGCGGTTATGCACTGGGCAAACCAGCAGGCCAGATTACCCTGGCCGATATTTACGCTACAGTAAAACCCACAGCCGTTTTGGGACAATCTAAAAACGAACCGAACCCAGACTGCCCTGTAGGCCGACAAATTAACGACCGCATTGCCGAGGTATACAATGATATTGACGGCGCTATTATAAAAAAACTAACCACCATTACGCTCGAAAAATTCAGCGGGAAGTTTGATTGAATTTTTTTTGAACAAAACTGTAACATATTTTATTACAATATAACAATCCATATCATCATTATGAAAATTGCAGTAATTGGTGCCGGCTATACCGGCACCCCAGTATTAAATGAAGCACTGAGCAGAGGCCATCAGGTAACTGCTATTTTGCGCAACCCAACTAAGGTAACCGTGCAAAACGCCAACTTGACCGTTAAGTCCGCAGATGTTAACAACGTTGATGAATTAGCCGAATTGCTAAAAGGTCAAGACGCCGTGATCAGCACGTTTAACGCCGGTTGGGGCAATCCAAACCTATATGCCGATTTTATTAAAGGCAGCGAAAGTATACAACAAGCCACCAAACAAGCTGGTGTAAAGCGTTTGCTGGTTATTGGCGGCGCGGGCAGTCTGGAAATTGCGCCAGGCGTACCGCTGGTAGATACTCCGGAATTTCCGGCCCAATGGAAAGAAGGCGCTACCGCCGCGCGTGATTATCTGAACACTCTACGTAAAGAAACCGGGCTGGACTGGACCTTCCTGAGTCCGGCCATTAACCTGCACCCGGGTACCCGCACCGGCAACTACCGCATAGGCACCGAAAACCCGGTTTTTAACGATAAAAAAGAAAGCGAAATTTCTGTAGAAGATTTGGCCGTAGCCCTGATTGATGAAACAGAAAAAGGTCAGTTTGTGAAGAAAAGATTTACGGTGGCTTATTAATTCTATTTTGGAGTTCGGATGTTCAATTTCGGATTTTTATTGACCACGAGGATAACAGAGTAAATTCACAGAGGTCACGGAGATTAAAACTCTACGACCACTGTGATAATCTTTGCGTACGCTGTGATTCCTTCAATCAAATCCGAAATTGAACATCCGAATTCCGAAATTATTTATTTGAGATCAAAGGTTAAACCTTGCCGCCACCCATTCTTTGTTCTTCAGATGGGTGATATATTTCAGGCCGTATTTACCCGCCTCATCTTTGATGATCTGCAGGTCTGGCTCTTCGTAGAAGCCACTGAAATAGATCTCGCCCCCTGGTTTTAATACCTCAGCGTAGCGGTCCATCTGGTCTATCAAAATATTGCGGTTGATGTTGGCCAGAATGATATCGTACTGCTCATTAGGGATCACATCTTTTGATCCGCAGAGGGCTTTAGTATGATTGGCGTTATTCAGGGCAGCATTCTCTATCGTGCTTTCGTAACAAACCGGGTCATAGTCAATCGCCATCAAATCCGTCGCACCCAGCTTTTCGGCCAATATGGCCAGGATGCCGGTACCGCAGCCCATATCCAGCACCTTTTTGCCTTTAAAATCGGCCGCCAGCATCAGCTCCATCATCATGGCCGTGGTTTGGTGGTGACCGGTACCAAAAGCCATCTTTGGGTCGATCACAATCTCATACGGAAAATCAGGACGGGCTTCATGGAAAGTGGCGCGCACCCAAACCTGATCGCTAATTTGTATCGGCTCAAAATTGCTTTCCCACTCCTGGTTCCAGTTTTTCTGCGGGATCAGGTTGCGCTCATAGCTAAAATCAAACATCTCCCGGTAGGCTGATAATGCTTCTTCCAGCGCAGCTTCATCAAAGCTGGCTTGTGGAATATAAGCTTTAAAACCCAGTTCGGTTTCTTCAAAAGTATCAAAGTCAATACCCCCCAGGGCATCTATCAGCAAATCGCGCTCATAGCCTACGGCGTTATTAATGGTGAATATAAGTTCGGTGTAGTTCATTGTTAAAGATTTGAGACGTGAGATATGAGATTGGCGTTTGGTAATTAAGATTGAGATGCCTCCGTATGCCCATGCTCTCCCGCTTCAGGGGGCCGGGGGGCAAACGATTTATAATCTATCAGCCTCAGTAAAGCAAAATCTATCAGCCAGTAGCCGGTTTGCACCGCAGCCATAAACCAGCAAATATGGATAAAGCGCCCCGTGCCGGTTGCCCGGTCCCAGATCACATAGCTTAAGCCAATAGCCAGTACTGCACAAAGCAGTATCAGTCCCAAGATACGCGCGAAAGCCGCCCCCGGGCGAGCCACTATCCTTTTCCACATAGACAGGGCAATGGTGGCCTGCGTAAGCAGCGCTATGATAAAGATAACAGGCTTGAAAGTCTGATAGTAAGTGATTAGCCCATTAGTGGTGCCATCGCCAATGGTGGAGATGCCAGCCTCGGGGTAACGGTAATGTACGGCGTATTTGATAATCGCATCGATCAGCAAAAACACCACCACCGGCGGCAATATCACCATGATCAGTTTTTTCATAGCTATTAGAAAGTCCGGAAGTCAGAAAAGTCGGAAAGTCCGGAAGTTAACTTTAGTAACTTTCGGACTTTCTAACTACTCACAACTCACCACTCACTATTCACTGACGGATTAATTAAACGTCTTAACAATATCTGTAAAGTCGCGTGATTTTAATGACGCACCGCCAATCAGGCCGCCATCAATATCAGGCTGAGCAAACAGTTCGGCTGCGTTTTTAGGGTTACAGCTGCCACCGTACAAAATGGTAGTAGCATCAGCAACCTGCTCGCCGTATTTAGCGGCAATCTCCTTACGGATAAAAGCGTGAATCTCCTGCGCCTGATCAGACGTTGCAGTAACGCCGGTACCAATGGCCCAAACAGGCTCATAAGCAATCACCGTCTGGCCGAAATGCTGCTCGTCCAAGTGGAACAAGCCTTCTGCCAGTTGAGTTTTAATTACATCGAAATAAGTACCGTTATTGCGCTCGTCCAGCGTTTCGCCAATACAGAAGATTGGTTTCAGGCCGTTAGCCAATGCGGTATCTGTTTTTTTAGCCAGCAGTTCGTTGCTCTCGCCAAAATACTGGCGACGCTCTGAGTGGCCCAGAATTACATATTCGGCACCGGTAGAACGGATCATCTTGGCAGAGATCTCGCCGGTGTAAGCGCCCTTTTCTTCCTGGTGGGCGTTCTGCGCACCTATTGATACTTTGGTATAACCTTTTGCCATTTGCACCAGGCTGTGCAGGTGTATAAACGGACTGCAAACTACTGCCTGCTGATTGCCGGTCGCCTCATCGTTAACCATGTTAACCACCTCAGAGAACAAGGATAAACCCTCGTTATAATCCATGTTCATCTTCCAGTTTCCGGCTACTATTTTCTTTCTCATTTTATTTATAAGTTGATTGAGTTTATTATGTTGATTAGTTGATTGAGTTTTTATTCAGCATGTGTTGATTGGGTTAACTACTCACTTAATCAACTCAATCAATCACTCACTAACGCGTTAATTCATACACTGCCTGTAGTATCCCCTGCTCGTTCTCGTCAAAATCTCTGCCGTCTCGACGTTCGAATACGCGGGCCGTGGTTTCCAGCATTTTATCCAGACGGTATTCTTCCAGCCCTTCTGCACCACCCCAGCTAAAATCCGGAACGAAGTTTGGCGGGAAACCGCCGCCGAAAACGTTACAGCCTACACCTACAACGGTGCCGGTATTGAACATGGTATTGATGCCACATTTTGAATGATCGGCCATAATCAATCCGCAGAACTGCAAACCGGTTTTGCGCAGGTGCTTATTGGTATAATCCCACAGCTTTACTTCGCCGTAATTATTTTTCAGGTTCGAATTATTGCTATCGGCACCCATGTTGCACCACTCGCCCAATACGGCGTTACCCAGATAACCATCGTGGCCCTTGTTAGAATAGCCCCAAACTACCGAGTTATTGATCTCGCCACCTACACGACTGTATGGACCGATAGTAGTAGCTCCGTAGATCTTGGCCCCCATTTTTACCGACGAGTGCTCGCATAAGGCAAACGCACCGCGAATGCTCACGCCTTCCCAAACCTCACTATTGGCGGCCAGATAGATCGGTCCGCGCGTTGTGTTAAAGTTTGAGCAATCGGCAATGGCACCCTCTTCGGCAAAAAAGTCTGTGCCGATGATGGTGTTAGTGCTGCTGATCTGCGCACTCTCCCGCCCTTTGGTAAGCAGGTTAAAATCTTTTCGCAGCTCGATATCGTTAAAACGGAAGATATATTCAGGATAACGAATGATGACCGGCAGTCGGCTCACCTCGGTAGCGGTATATGCAGCGGCATGGTCAAAGCTTTTGGCATCAGCCTCGCCCAGGCGAACGGCCACCAACTGACCCTGATAACGCAAGGCATGCCCCAGCGGCAACTTGCTGATATCGTCCAGCAAACTATCATCCGGACAAACAGCGCCGTTGATAAACAGGTTATCGGCAGTAATATGAATAGGGAACTTGCCCTGTAAGTAATTGCGTGTGTGGTACGAAAAATCTTGTGACAGGTGTTTGACCCATTTCTCGGCAATGGTGAGGATACCTACACGCAGGTTAGCCAGCGGGCGGGTAAATGTTAATGGGAGCAGTTGCTGATAAGTATTATCGTCAAAAAGGATGACAGCCATGCGGCAAAAATAAAAAAGTCCCCCGATTGTGGTGGGAGACTTTCAAATATTTTAAAAAGCAATAATTACTTTTTGTTGTAACGAGTACGGAATTTATCGATACGACCGGCAGTATCTACCAGTTTCATCTTACCAGTGTAGAAAGGGTGAGAAGTGTGAGAGATCTCCAGTTTCACCAACGGGTATTCATTACCGTCTTCCCATTTAACTGATTCGCGGGTTTCGATGCATGATTTAGTCAAGAAAGCATAGTCGTTAGACATATCTTTAAAAACAACTAATCTATAGCTTTTTGGATGCAGGTCTTTTTTCATTTTATTATATACTTCCTTATCAAAAGAGGGGCAAAGATAGTTTAATAAATCAAAATTAAAAAGTTAAAATTAAAAAAAATCTAAACCAGGATTCTAAAGATTTAATTCAGGATTTACAGGATTTCTTTTCTATCGCTCACTCCGCGCCCCCAATGTCATCCCACTTTTTATATTTGCATGCATTTAACCATATCTTACACATTGAGAACTCTACCCCTGTGCTGCCTGTTTATCTTGCTTATGGCAACTATTAAGGCTAATACATCTTTTGCACAACACTTATCCACCATAAATAAAGTTGATACTGCTGCTTTATTGCTCAAAGAATGCCCCTTTGAAAAAGAAGCAAAGGCTATGGTGCTTGTTGATGAAGGCATTGTTGGCCACGCGTCTGATTCTATCATCATGACCAGGTATAAAAAAATCAAACTATTTGCTCAGTATGATCCCCAGATACCTAATATCAGGATCCCCTATCACGAAGGTTTTGAGCAAATTACCAACCTGGTTGCCCAAACCGTTAAATGGGAGAACAACCACGCTGTTATTACACGGGTGGAGCCGGCACAGATCTTTAAAAACAGTGTTGATAAAGTAAACAAAGAACTCATTTTTGCGTTCCCTAACGTTAGCGCCGGTTGTATACTTGAATATCAATACCATTGGAGCTCGTCATACTTTTACGTCCCCACATGGTTCTTTCAAAACAATTTACCCCAGGCCGTCAGCAAGTTTAGCACGCTGCTGCCGGCCAGATCGGTCTTTTCTGTTGTAAAAAAAGGCGATTCTACCTATACCAAAGATACACGAACTATCATTCCTAAAATTAATGGCGATAGCCTGGTGGTGCATACATGGGTCAAAGCCAACGTACATTCGGTAAGCGTTGAACCATTTACAGACTGGCAAAACAGCGGGTTGCAATATATTAGTTTGAAGTACAACGATGCGGAAAAATCTGCAGGCGATAGCGCGCCATGGCATGATGTAGCGTCTGACCTTTTTACAGACGCTGATTTTTTCAACCAGAGGCATGCAAATGTACCCGGTACATCTCGCTTCATAGATTCTGTAAAAAAATTTGCATCGGCAGAACAAAAGATAGCCGCGATATTTGACACCGTCAAAACACAAATCAAGTGGAATGGCAACGATTACTGGCAAACAGATAAAGGCGTGCGGTCTGCCTGGAACAATCGGATAGGGAATGCTACCGAGATCAATCTGGCTTTGTACAATCTGCTCCGCAAAGTGGGCATAGTTGCCCACATCATGTTCGTGTGTACACCAGACAATGGCTATATTGACCCCACCAATCCGGAAAGACACCATATTGATAAAGTTGTTATTAGCGTGGGTGCTGATAGCACCCGTCAGTACGTTTTAGACGCCAGCAACAAATACAATACTTATACAGAAATCCCCCTATCGCTGCTTAACACCTATGGCATACTCTGTCCAGGCAATAAAAAAAGCAGTCAGGGAACAGACTATCAAGCTGTATTGCTTAAAACTGATGAGCCCGCTATAGAAACTATAGCAACAGAAGCAGTAATTGCGCCTGACGGCAGAATGACCGCAACAGGCACGTTAAACAGTTATACTTATAACAAAGCCTATTTTCATGAAGCGCATGACAAGTTAAACAGTGAAGACTATATCAATAAACTTAAAGGCGACGATAAAAGCCTGAAACTTACCGACCTTACCATAGAAAATATAGAGACTGATTCGCTTCCCCTTATTCAGAAATTCAAACTAAGTAAGCAACAAACAACAGACGGCGGATTTATCTATTTAAAAACCAATTATTTATCTATAATTAACGGCAATCCTTTTACCAATGCGACCAGGCTTGCAGATATTGATTTTAAGGCGTGTACGTCTGACAATATTAACAGCAGATACCAACTACCGGCAGGCTACAATGTAGATGCCATGCCCGAAAACATACAGATGAAGTTATTTGATAACAGCATTATTTTTAAAAGATTGGCTTCTGTTGACAACCATATTTTAACTATTCATTACACCATTATTCACGGTCGCTCTCGTTATAACGCATCAGAATATACCGCCCTGCATGATTTTTACAGAAAAATGTTCCAGGCATTGGACGAACCCATTGTGCTGAAGAAACTCTAGGTCTTCACCAGCACCTTCAATGTGTTTTAGCTAAATTTGCTTAACATACCTAACTTACATAATGCAAAACATTGCTTCTTATAGCATTACCTATTCAAAACCCCGAAAGGCTTTTAGGTCACTCGCTCTTTCTGTGTCTTTAATGATAGTACCAGGTATAAATGCTTTAAAAGAAGATCATCCTAATTACTTCTATATAAGCTTTATTATCATATGCTTATTAATTTGGATTTACATTTCCATCGAATTATTGGCAAGCAAAACAACCTTTACTATAAATAACGACCAGTTAACAGTGACAGACTCTTTATTTAATCGTCACAAAACGAAAATCTATGAGCTAAAACAAATAGAGGAACTGGAAATTGAGAATCTAAAAATCAAATACTGGTCTAACCACGTTGAAGTTAGTAAAAACAAGGTCCTTACCTTTTTTTACCGCGATAAAGAAATACTGCTTGGCAGTGGGTTAAAGAATTTTAATGCGGACGAATTATTTAATCAAATTAATGCAGCAATGATAGCCCCCGAATAAACTCCCACTAGCACAAACTTAGCATATGGGGTACCGAAGCAAGTTCGGCATGACTTAGGATTACTAGTATAATTAAACCAGGATAAGCATCCTGTAAATCCTAAAAATCCGCTCAATCCTGGTTCATACACAACTCCACCAACACCCCTCCCACGTCCTTCGGATGCACAAAACAAACCAGCTTATTATCCGCACCGCGCTTAGGCACATCATTTAATAACACAAAACCTTCGGCTTTAAGGCGGGCCATTTCGGCTTCAATATCATCTACCTCAAAGGCTATGTGGTGGATGCCTTCGCCCTTTTTTTCTAAGAATCTGGCTATCGGGCTATCAGGCGTAGTGGCCTCCAATAGCTCTATTTTATTGGGTCCGCTTTGCAGAAAGGCGGTTTTGACGCCCTCGGTCAACACCTCCTCTATCTTGTATATGTCAGTGTTAAGCAAGGTTTTCCAGATTGCTCCGGCGCTTTCAATGCTGCTTACGGCTATACCGATATGCTCTACCTTTTTCATAGACAAAAATTGCAAATTAATGACTGCCTAAGCTACAAAGCCTGATTTAAAACTAAAAGTTTGCTTATCTTTGTAATTCAAAATACTGCTATGGACTTTCCTATCTATTTAGATAATAACGCAACCACTCCGATGGACCCACGGGTATTGGAAGCGATGCTGCCTTACTTTACCAACAAGTTTGGTAACGCGGCCAGCCGCAACCATGCTTTTGGCTGGGTGGCCGAAGAAGCTGTTGATTACGCCCGCGAGCAAGTGGCTAAACTGATTGGTGCAACCGAGAAAGAGATCATCTTTACCTCTGGCGCTACCGAGAGCGATAACTTGGCTATTAAAGGTGTATTTGAGATGTATAAGGAAAAAGGCAACCACATCATTACCGCTGTTACTGAGCACAAAGCGGTATTGGATGCCTGCAAACACGTTGAAAAAATTGGCGGCCGCGTTACTTACTTAAATGTAAAAGAAGATGGCCTGATTGACCTGGCCGAACTGGAAGCCGCTATGACTCCTGAAACCATCCTGGTATCTATCATGTATGGTAACAACGAGATTGGCGTGATCCAGCCGGTAAAAGAAATTGCTGCTATTGCCCACAAACACGGTGCACTGTTTATGACAGATGCTACTCAGGCAGTAGGTAAAATTCCTGTTGATGTAAATGCAGACGGCATTGACCTGTTGGCTATGTCGGCTCATAAAATATATGGACCTAAAGGTGTAGGTGCACTGTACGTACGCCGTAAAGGACCACGTGTTAAAGTTACTGCCCAGATGGACGGTGGCGGTCACGAGCGCGGTATGCGCTCTGGTACGCTGAACGTTCCGGGTATTGTTGGTTTAGGTAAAGCATGCGAGCTTTGTCAGGAGGAAATGGAAAGCGAAGCAAAACGCCTTTCTACCCTGCGTGACAAACTGCAGAACGAACTGACCAAACTGGAAGAAAGCTATGTAAACGGTAACGTTGAACACCGCTTACCACACGTAGCCAACATTTCTTTCAAATACGTAGAGGGCGAAGGCTTGATGATGGCTATGAAAGATCTGGCCGTATCATCAGGTTCAGCTTGTACTTCAGCGTCACTGGAGCCATCATACGTACTGAAAAGCTTGGGCTTGTCTGACGATCTGGCACACTCTTCTATCCGTTTCGGTCTTGGCCGTTTCACAACCGAAGAGGAAGTTGATTACGCTATCGAGGTAACCCGCAAAGCGGTTAACCACCTGCGCGATCTGTCGCCGCTATGGGAGATGTTCAAAGATGGCATCGACCTGAGCACTATTGAGTGGGCAGAACACTAAGAATTAGTTTTTAGTTCATGGTTGATAGATCATGGATTGGAACACTTTTTGAGGCAATAATTTATAAAAAACATCATGACAAGTAGACCATGAACAATGATCTATAAACCATGAACTAAATACAAAAACAATGGCTTATTCAGATAAAGTAATTGACCACTACACCAATCCGCGTAACGTGGGTACTTTAGATAAAGGCAGCAGTGCTGTAGGTACCGGTTTAGTGGGCGCTCCTGAGTGCGGCGACGTAATGCGTCTGCAAATTCAGGTTGACGAGAACAACGTGATCACCGATGCAAAATTCAAAACCTTTGGTTGCGGTTCTGCCATCGCGTCATCATCGCTGGCAACAGAGTGGCTGAAAGGCAAAAGCATTGACGAGGCCATGACAATTGACAACATGGATATCGTTGAAGAGCTGGCCCTGCCACCAGTAAAAATTCACTGCTCGGTATTGGCAGAAGACGCCATCAAAGCCGCTATTAACGATTACCGCGTTAAAAACGGTTTGGAGCCGATTGCAGTAGAGAAATCACACCATTGAGTTAAGTGGTGAGTGGTTGACGAAGTGAGTAGTTAATTTACTATCAACCCCACCTGTTTAGCGAGTAGCTCGATTAATAACTTAATCAACTACTCACTTAATCAACTCAATCAACTAAAAACAAAATGGTAACAGTAACCGATAAAGCAAAAGATAAAATTGACCACCTGATGCAGGATGCCGGGTTGGATAGTTCATACTTCTTGCGCGTGTCTGTAAAGGGCGGCGGCTGTTCGGGCTTGTCATACAACCTCGATTTTGATAACGAGGAACGTAAAGGCGATCAGTTTTTTGAAGATCAGGGCGTGCGTTTGGCGCTGGATATGAAATCGTTTTTATACCTGGCCGGCACCGAGCTTGATTTTAGCGACGGACTGAACGGCAAGGGTTTCAATTTCCATAACCCCAATGCATCACGCACCTGCGGTTGCGGCGAGAGTTTCTCGGTATAATATACCGCCAAGCATAAAAAAAGCCTTCGTGAAAACGAGGGCTTTTTTATTTTTATTTCGATTTAATATTAAGCAATTATTAACGGCCTAGATCAGCGCCATCACCAAAAATGTGCATAGCAACGCAATCAGGTAAGCAATCATAAGCGAGGCATTCTGACGCTCGATCGCACGACGCATTTTTTGTTCAGGGGTCATTGTTTTTAGGTTTCAGATTGCAGAAATAAAATTAATGTTAAATCCTGAATTTCAGCAAGTTTTTAGCCATAAAAATACAAAAAGGGTAAAATCACCCTGCCTGGCCGCCAGAACCTACAGGAGTAAGCAGCATAAACCACGGTCGGCCGCTAATTAATGGCTTTTTAACTTTAAAATTTTAAATTTAACATTATGTTACGCGTCAGTCAGCTCTTCATTTATCCGGTAAAATCATTGGGAGGCATAGCGCTCAATAATGCACTGGTAACAGACCGCGGACTGCGGTATGACCGCCGCTGGATGCTGGTTGACGATAATAACCGTTTCCTTTCACAACGCGAGTTGCCGCAGATGGCGCTCTTTAAACCGGCACTGCATAAACAAGGCATCAGCGTAACTTACACCCCAGATCAATCATCGTTCCTCATTCCTTTTCAGCCTCAAACCACCACCCTTGATACCTTTACCGTTTGGGACGATAGCATTACCGGTCAATACGTAAGCCCAGCTGCAGACGAATGGTTTACCCAAAAGCTGGGCGTCAATTGCCGCCTGGCTTATATGCCTGACGACACACAACGGCAAACCGACCTTAAATATGCCCAACCCGGTATGATCACCTCTTTTGCAGACGCCTACCCTTTCCTGCTCATCGGACAGGCCTCGCTGGATGATCTGAGCAACCGTGTCGGTCATGCTATTCCGGCGAACCGTTTTCGCCCTAACATCGTCTTCACCGGCGGCGAGTCATTTGCAGAAGACGAATTGGCACATTTCAGCATCAATAACATTCACTTCTATGGCGTAAAGCTTTGCGTCCGCTGTCCGGTACCGGGCATAGATCAGGATACAGCCGAACGCCAGAAAGAACCACTGAAAACACTGGCAGGCTTCCGCCGCAGGCTGAATAAAGTTTACTTCGGGCAAAACCTTACGCACGTTGGCCAAGGTACTATTGCCGTGGGCGATGAAATGGAGATATTGAAAGTGAAGGAAGCAGCCGTGTTTGAGTAAGCCATCCCATTTTGTCATTGCGAGCAGGGTCGAGGTTGGGAACTGAGCGCGAAGCAATCTCGTCGCATGTTTATGCAAGCGACGAGATTGCTTCGTCACCCTTACCTCATCTCCCCAGCGTTCCTCGCAATGACAAATTAATTTATGATTGGCCCCTTTCAAAAAACCTAACCGCTAACCAACCAATCTCTAATCTCTGCCAAAGGCTTCTCTTAACAAAAAAATATTTTGATTTCCCGGAAAAATAAGTGTTAATTTAACAATTAATTATAATCAATGACGAACCTAAAAAATTACGTGATTGGAGTAGATTATGGCTCCGATTCGGTACGCTCTGTTATTGTTGATGCCGCTACCGGCAAAGAGTTAGCCACCTCAGTTTATTATTATCGCCGCTGGCAGCAGGGTTTATACTGCGATGCACCGGCCAATCAGTTCCGCCAACACCCGCAAGACTACATTGACGGCCTGGAAACCACCATTAAAGATTGTGTTGCCAAAGCCGGCCCAGAAGTGGCTGCCGCTGTGCGCGCCATCTCGGTTGATACCACCGGCTCTACCCCTGTTGCGGTAAACGCACAAGGTGTGCCTCTGGCCTTATTGCCTGAGTTTGCAGAAAACCCGAACGCCATGTTTGTGCTGTGGAAAGACCACACTTCAATTGGCGAGGCTGCAGAGATCAATGCTCATGCTGCTAAATACGATACCAACTACCTGCAATATGTAGGCGGTATCTACTCGTCTGAATGGTTTTGGGCCAAACTGCTGCATGTGCTACGTGTAGACGAGAAAGTGCGCGCTGCCTGCCACTCATGGGTTGAGCATTGCGATTGGATTCCGTTCCTGCTTACCGGCGGTACCGATGCTGCAGCTATTCTGCGCGGCCGTTGCTCTGCTGGTCACAAAGCACTGTGGGCTGCTGAGTTTGGCGGCTTGCCTCCAAATGATTTCTTCAAAGCGCTTGATCCGCTGCTAGACGGTATTACCGACCGTCTGTATAAAGACACTTATACTTCTGACGTTTCTGCCGGCACTTTAAGCGCCGAGTGGGCTGAACGCCTGGGCCTGAGCGCCGACGTTAAAGTTGGTGTAGGAGCGTTTGACGCACACATGGGCGCCGTAGGTGGCCAGATTGAGCCTTACTACCTGAGCAAGGTAATGGGTACCTCAACCTGCGATATCCTGGTAGCTCCAAATACAGATATGGATGGCAAACTGGTAGCAGGTATCTGCGGTCAGGTTGATGGTTCGGTTATCCCTGGTATGGCTGGTCTTGAAGCAGGTCAATCTGCCTTTGGCGATACTTATGCATGGTTCCGTAAACTGATTGAATGGCCGTTGCAAAACATCCTGGCTAATACCAAAATTGTAGAAGCACATACCGCACAACTGCTGGTTGAAGAAGTTTCAGGGAAAATCATTCCAGAACTGAGCAAACAAGCTGCTGCATTGCCATTAAATGATAACGCCGAGCTGGCTATCGACTGGTTTAACGGTCGCCGTACGCCAGATGCTAACCAGTTATTAAAAGGCAGCATTGCCGGTTTAACCCTGGGTAGCGATGCTCCACGTGTGTTCCGCGCGCTGGCAGAGGCTACTTGCTTTGGCGCCCGTGCCATTGTAGAGCGCTTCCGCAGCGAGGGCGTGCCTGTTAAAGGTTTGATTGGTATTGGTGGTGTGGCCAAAAAATCGCCATACATTATGCAAATGATGTCTGACGTATTGCAGATGCCAATCCGCATTCACCAGTTTGAACATACCTGTGCTTTGGGTGCTGCCATGTTTGCTGCTACCGTAGCCGGCATCTACCCTAACGTATCAGAAGCCATGAACGCCATGGGCGGCGGCTTTGACGTAGAGTACACGCCAAACAACGAGCTGGCCGGTTTCTATGATACACGTTATCAGAAATACCTGTCGCTGGGGCAATTTATCGAAGCAAATACAACCTCACATTAATTTAAAATGAGCAAATATCAACACATTAAAGAAGAAGCTTACCGCGCCAACATGCAGCTGCCTAAGCTGGGCCTGGTACTCTTCACCTTCGGCAACGTTAGCGCAGCCGATCGTAGCCTGGGTGTTTTCGCTATTAAGCCAAGCGGCGTGCCTTATGAGGATCTTTCGCCAGAAAAAATGGTGATTGTTGACTTTGATGGCAAAACCATTGAAGGCGATCTGCGCCCGTCAAGCGATACGCTTACTCACGCTGTGCTTTACAAACACTGGGATGGTATTAATGGCATTGTGCACACGCACTCTACCTACGGCACTGCCTGGGCACAAGCACAACGCGATATTCCAATCTTTGGTACTACCCATGCCGATCATAACACGGTAGATATCCCTTGCGCGCCGCCAATGAGCGACGAAATGATTCAGGGTAACTACGAGTATCAGACCGGCTTCCAGATCATGGATTGCTTTCAGGACAAAGGCCTGGATTATAAAGAGGTTGAAATGGTATTAGTGGGCAACCACGCCCCATTCACCTGGGGTAAAACTGCCGATAAAGCTGTTTATAACAGCGCCGTGCTGGAAACCTGCGCACAAATGGCTTACCTTACCGAGAAGATTAACCCTCAGGCCCCACGCTTAAAAGATGCTTTGATTAAAAAGCATTACGAGCGCAAGCACGGGCCAGATTCTTACTACGGTCAATAATTAATCATTGATTTTGAAGTAGTGAATCTAAAAACATGAAAACACAATATTCTAAAACCAAGATAATGGCCCGCCTCAGTTCCCCCTTCAGGGGGTTAGGGGGCTTGTTGGTAATACTGCTTTTTTCTCTTGGCTCTTTCGCACAAACCCGCGTTGCTGAAACACCGCCCATGGGTTGGAACAGCTACAACTGTTTTGGCTCTGCCGTGCATGAAGATGAAGTGCGCGCCAATGCCGACTATATGGCCAAAAACCTAAAGCAGCATGGCTGGCAGTACATCGTGATAGATTTTCTTTGGGACTATGATAATCCTCCTGGCAGCAACATTGGTAACCCTTACCAACGTAACCTGCAGGATGGTTCTTTTGTGCCCTGGTTAACTATGGATCAATACGGCAGACTGGAGCCACAACCTAACAAGTTCCCATCAGCATGGGGCGGCAAAGGGTTTAAACCGGTAAGTGATTATGTACACTCGCTCGGTCTAAAATTCGGCATCCATATTATGCGTGGCATTCCACGTCAGGCGGTATGGGCAAAATCGCCGGTGTTGGGTGCCAAAGGTATCACAGCCGATATGATTGCCGATACCTCATCAAAATGCACCTGGCTAAACCACATGTATGGCCTGAATATGAGCAAACCCGGCGCACAGGAATACCTGAACTCGCTGCTTAATCTGTATGCCTCTTGGGGTGTAGATTTTATTAAGGTTGACGACTTATCTCGCCCGTACAGCACTGCCGAGGTGGAAGGTTACCGTAAGGCGATTGACCAATGCGGCCGCCCTATTGTGTTCAGCTTATCACCTGGCGAAACACCGGTAGCACAAGCAGCCCACGTTACCAAAAACGGCAATATGTGGCGCATGGCAGACGATTTCTGGGACAACTGGAAAGAAGTGCTGCACATGTTTGAGTATGCTAAGAACTGGGAAGGCGTAGGCGGTCCGGGTCACTGGCCAGATTGCGATATGCTGCAAATTGGCAAGCTATCAAAACGCGGTCCGGTTGGCAAAGAGCGCTACAGCCGTTTTACCGATGACGAACTGTATACCCACATGACCTTCTGGTGCCTTTACCGCGCACCTTTAATGATTGGCGGTAACATGCCTGAAAATCGCGACATCGAGACCAAACTGTTTACCAATGATGAGGTGCTGGCCGCTAATCAGCAAGGCCTGAATCCAAAGCAGCTTTATAAGAAAGATGGCAGCATGGTATGGTACTCGCAAGCTAAAGGTAAGAAAGCCTACTACGTGGGCCTATTTAACATCGGCGACCAGGACCAGAATGTTAGCGTCAACTTTGCCGATCTCGGCCTGAAAGGCAAGATCAAAGTACGCAACCTGTGGAACAAGGCCGATGTGGGCTCTTTCAGCAGTAATTATCAGCAAAAAATCAACAAACATGGGGCAATACTTTTGTTGCTCACCGCTCAGTAAAATATCCTAATAACAATTCAAAAAATGATCGATCTTAAAAAATTAGAAGTTTGGTTTGTTACCGGCAGCCAGCACCTGTATGGCGAAGAAACCCTGAAACAGGTGGCCGAACACTCAAAGCAAATAGCAGCTGGTATTAACAACGCGCCACAGGTTCCTGTAAGCGTGGTTTTTAAACCAATTGTAAAAGGTACCGAAGAAATTACCGCCATCTGCAAAGCGGCTAATAATGACGATAACTGTATCGGTATCATTACCTGGATGCACACTTTCTCGCCTGCCAAAATGTGGATCAACGGCCTGAAAGTATTGAACAAGCCAGTGCTGCACCTGCACACCCAGTTCAATGCCGAAATTCCATGGTCTTCTATCGATATGGACTTTATGAACCTGAACCAGAGCGCCCACGGCGACCGCGAGTTTGGTTTCATCATGTCTCGTCTGCGTATTAAACGTAAAGTGGTTGTTGGTCACTGGCAAGAGCAGGAAGTGCTTGACCAGATCAACACCTGGAGCCGCGCTGCTGCTGGCTGGAACGATTGGCAAGGTGCTAAATTTGTTCGCTTTGGCGATAACATGCGCTTTGTCGCTGTTACCGATGGCGATAAAGTTGAGGCTGAACTGAAATTTGGTTTCGCTGTAAACACTCACGGTATTGGTGATCTGGTTGCTGTAATTGACAGCATCACCGATCAGCAAGTTGATGACCTGATTGCCGTTTACGAGAAAGAATACACCGTGGTACCAGAACTGCAAAAAGGCGGTGCTAAATATCAATCGCTGCGTGATGCTGCGAAGATTGAGTGCGGTATGCGCAAATTCTTACAGGATGGTGGCTACAAAGGTTACAGCGATACTTTTGAAGACCTGCATGGTATGGCTCAGCTGCCAGGCATCGCTTCACAGCGCCTGATGGCCGAAGGCTACGGCTTTGCTGGCGAGGGCGACTGGAAAACTGCTGCCCTGGTACGTGCAATGAAAGTTATGGGTGCTGGCCTTCCAGGCGGTAACGCATTTATGGAAGACTACACTTACCATTTTGATGGCGACAACTCACTGGTACTGGGCTCACACATGCTGGAGGTTGATCCATCAATAGCTGGTACTAAACCAACTGTAGAAATTCATGAGCTGGGTATTGGCGGCAAAGCTGATCCTGTGCGCCTGGTGTTTAACGCTGGTGCAGGTAAAGCACTGAATGCTTCTATTGTTGATATGGGCAACCGTTTCCGTATGATCATTAACGAGGTTGAAGCTGTTGAGCCAACTAAAGATCTGCCTAAACTGCCTGTGGCCCGCGTACTGTGGAAACCACTGCCAGATATGAAAACCGGTTGTGCAGCCTGGATCTATGCCGGCGGCGCTCACCACACTGCCTACAGCCAAAACCTGAGCAGCGATCTGCTGATCGATTTTGCTAAAATGGCAGGCATCGAGTACCTGGTAATTGACAAGGATACTACTCTGAACGGTATCCAGAAAGAGATTGCCTGGAACGAAGCTTATTACGGTTTGTTCAAATAAGAACACCCCTCCCGACCTCCCCTAAGGGGAGGAGATAGAAGAAACGCCTGCTCATGAGAGCAGGCGTTTTTGTTTTATATTAATTGTGCTCTTAAAAGCCCTCCCCTTCGGGGAGGGTTGGGAGGGGTCTGTTCAACAACCCCTGAAAAGCCTCAATAAACTGCCCGATATGTAAGCCATCTACCAGCGCATGGTGCACGTGGATAGACACCGGCATAGTGCGGCGACCGTCTTTCTCGGTCATCTTGCCAAATGAAATACTCGGACCACTCATTTTGGCCGAGAACATGCGGGCGTGGGATATCGACGTAAAATCAATCCATGGCAAGGCCGAGAAACGAATAATATTTTCAATGGATGCAGGTACCAGGTCTGTACGGCTCCTTACGTCCGCCATTTCTTTCAAAGCCTCGGGCATAAATGCCGCCAGCGTTGGATAGTATTGAAAATAGCCAAAACCGAAAGTACCATTATCGCGGGGTACGGTGGATGCGGCATCTACCCTATCGTAAATAAAAACCTCATCATCTTCAATACGATATTTAAATGGCTCAATAAACTGGGCTGCTCCCAGCGCGCGGTACATGCAGTAAAGAAAGAAGGAGATATGGTTGGCCTTGGCAAACTGATAGGCAACCGTTACATCTACATTAATGACGACACCATAAATAGGCTCCTCAAACTTACTGAACAGGTTGTAATGCTCCTTACGTGCCCAGGTATGAATATCTACTTTATGTTTCATAGCGATGTTACAAAAGTACGGGTTAAACGTAGCTTCTGTGCAATTTCTTAGCTATTATGAACGCTAATTGACGGGGAATTTTTATCTTACAAGCCTAATTTAGTTTTGTATAATGAAAGTGAGGGAGTTAGCCCTATTGAGTATAGTTTTACCGGCTTTGTTTATTAGCACAAATGTTAAGGCACGAAAAATAAGCGAGCCCGTGCGCAAGGCCATGGAGCAAGCCAGTGCCGATGATATGAAAGCCAGCATTACCTACCTGGCTGATGATAAACTAAAAGGCCGCATGCCCGGTACCGAAGGTTTCCAAACAGCTGCCGATTACGTGATTGACCAGATGAAAGCCTACGGTGTAGAACCCGCGGGCGATAATGGCACCTGGCAGCAAAACATAAAACTACGCAAAGCACTTACCGCAAAAGGCGCGCAGATAGAGCTGAACCTCAATGGCAAGCCATTTGATGCTGCAGCAAAACATATTGCCATTACCGGCACCCCGGTTCAACAGGATATTGATGTGAGCGGCAAACTGGTATTTGCTGGCTACGGTGTAAGCGAACCTAAACTGGGTTATGATGATTATGCCGGCATCAACGTAAAAGGAAAGATCATCGTTATTCTGCGTGGTGCACCATCGTTCTTTGAGTCGTCCGTTACAGCGCACGTTCAAAATACCACCACCATATTAAAAGTTGCTGCCGAACACGGCGCAGTTGGCGTGCTGATCGGTCCTGCAGATTCTACCCTTAAGTTTGTTTCAGGCAGTCGCCCGGCACAGTACAGTGCGCTGGATAAAGACGGCAGGGTAACCGTATCGCGCAGTTTTTACAGTGATAAGGTAAAGCTGTTTGCCACTATTGATCAACAATTATTTAACCAGTTAATTCAACAGGGCGGCAAAACCACGGCAACAGTTACGCAATCGATTAAATCAGGAAAAACCTCATCGTTCGATATTGGCGGCGCTTTGCATATCGGCTATCATTCAGTTTGGACAGATATCAACAGCTTTAATATCATCGGTAAAATCTCCGGATCAGACCCGAAGCTACGTAACGAGTATGTGGTGCACAGCGCACACCTTGATCACGTAGGTATCGGTCCGGCCGTACAGGGCGACTCTATTTATAACGGCGCGCATGATAATGCCTCCGGTGTGGCCAGCTTGTTGCAGATCGCTAAGATCTACCACAACATGCCGCAAAAGCCAAAACGCTCTATCCTGGTGGTAATGGTAACTGCCGAGGAAATGGGCGACCTGGGTTCTGGCTACTTTGCCAAATATCCCACCGTACCGGTTAAACAAATGGTGGCCGATGTAAATACCGATATGCCAACTATTATTGCCCCGCTCCTCTCGGTAACGGCTTTGGGTGCAGAACACTCATCGTTATCAAAAAAGGTTGATGAGGCTTGTGCCGAACTGGGACTGGGCGTGGAACCTGACCCTGAGCCAGACCAGAACCGTTTTGTACGCAGCGATCAGTATAGCTTTGTGTTGCAGGGTATTCCGGCGTTGCATGTTAAATATGGCAGCAAAACAGCCGACGGCAAAAACAACCTGAACGATATGGTAAAAGTATGGCGCGAGAAATACTACCACAAACCGCAAGACGATATTAACGGCGTGTTTGATTTTAACGCAGGCCGCAAATATGCCCAACTTAACTTTCTGATTGGCTACCTGGTGGCTATGGACCCAAAACGACCTGTTTGGAATAAGGGAGATTTTTTTGAAAAACATTAACTTGCAACACTGATCAACAAAAACCAATTCACTTCAATGAGTAAATATAAAGGCCAGGACAGGTTTCTTTTAGCGATTGACTGTATCATCTTCGGGTTTGATGGCTCAAACATTAAGCTACTGCTGGTACACCGCGATATTGAGCCCGAGAAAGATAAATGGAGCCTGATGGGCGGCTTTGTGCACGCCGACGAAACACCAGACGATGCCGCCAACCGTATCCTGGAAGAGTTGACCGGTCTTAAAAGCGTATATATGGAACAGATGCAAGCCTTTGGTGCACTAAACCGCGATCCGGTAGAGCGTACCGTTTCTATTGCCTATTACGCTTTAATTGATATTCACAAATACGAGCAGCAACTGAGCCACAAGCACCACGCCGAATGGTTTTTGGTTGGCGATATGCCCGATCTGATCTTTGACCACAGCGACATGGTGAAGATGGCCAAAAAGCGCCTGCAATATAAAGCTGCGCTGCACCCTATCTTGTTCCAACTGCTGCCGGAGAAATTTACCATCCCGCAATTACAGGCCTTGTACGAGGGTATCTATCAGTCTAAACTTGATGACCGTAATTTTAGCCGTAAGTTGCTGTCGACCGGGTTACTCATCAAGCTACCTGAAAAAGAGAAACTATCATCAAAAAAAGGAGCATTCTATTACACGCTGGATCAATCGCACTATATGGAAAACTTCCACTCGTTTTTGAACTTCATCCCTAACCCCGATCGCTTTTTTAAAGACTAAAACGCCGGGTTATGGCCTGCCGACATTCAAAAAACGGCTTAAACAGTATACTTTGCCACAGCGGCATGGGCTTTAGCGGATAACCGATATTGAGCGCCGGGCGATATAGATAAGCAGATAAGCGCTGCTCATCCACTGCATCCAGGTGCTGTAGGTGCCGCGGTTTTGTAATGATAGCTCCTGCCGGCAGTTCGCTGTTAAACGAACTGTTGGCGCGCGCCGGTTTGCCCGCTACGGTAGGTATCAGTAAGATAGGCGAAAAATTGATATTTAAAAAGCGGGCTATCTGGCCGGTAATGGATTCTACATCTTCACAAATATTTTCATAGCGGATAACCAGGTAACTGCCTGGCTCTTTCCGCCCTTCATGGCGGGCAATTTTGTAGGTGGCTGCCATCTCACGTAAACATCTGCCCAAATTCAAACCAGGCTCCATCTGCTTGCGCGATATAAATACATCAACAGGCGCACGCAATACGTGGATAAAGCGGGCATTGGCCATCTCATTTCTAATGGCAGATAAATACAGTTCCTGGGTAGGCGTTTTATCAACCCAGTACTTAGCTTCAGCAGCACCTGTTACCGCGGCATAAGCCAGCACAATAGCCAAATGCGGCCACTGTGAAATATGCCCCAATCTACGGCTGCATACCTGATGCCAGGCATCTGCATAACGTGCAAAATCTACATACAACGAAGCCGTGCGGGTAGTGCGCCCCAGCAGCCAGTATGGCGCCTGGTTAATAGGGTTAGCCAGCCTGCGCAACCACTCTCGCGTTAAATAGCCGCCCCATTCATCAGTAGGCAATCTTTCTAAATGATGTACCTGGTTGGTAAAAAATGTCCCCTCGGCTGGTAGCACGGTCAGATCGGGATGCCCATCCAACAGATCGCGTATCAGGGTGGTACCGCTCCTGTGCACACCACAAATAAACAATGGACTCATGGCCAGTTGCAGTCCCCTTTCAATCTGCGCTTTAGTAAGCTGAATTGGTCCAGCTTCGAGGGCAGCAGCCCACACCGCGTCAGACCATTGACCAGCCGCCTGTAGCAACGCAGGCGTTGGGCGCTGGTCTTGTTTACCCATAGGCAACAAAGCATCTAGCCTGCTCTCAAGTTCTATAATGGTTGGATACGATGGCATGTTAGTATGTAATTATCCCTTCAACTTGTAATAACGTCAACACCATCTCTGCGGCCTCTGTCTCCGTGCAATGTTCTGTATTAATAACCATGTTAGGTTTCTCTGGCACCTCATAGGGCGAATTAATGCCGGTAAAATTGGGGATGGATTGATTCAACGCCTTTTTGTACAACTGCTTTGGATCACGACGGGCGCATTCTTCCAGGCTGCACTTTACGTAAATTTCCAGAAAACGGCCTTCAGGAAACTGCTTTTTTACCTCCTCGCGATCAGTTGCAAACGGCGAGATAAATGAACACAGCACAACAGCGCCCGATTGATAAAATAATCCAGCCACCGCTGCTGCCCTGCGGATGTTCTCGTGTCGGTCGGCAGCGGTGAAACCAAGATCTTTGTTTAATCCGCTGCGCAGTTGATCGCCATCTAACGCAAATGAGTGCACACCCTGCTCAAACAAGCGCAGCTTCACTTCATCGGCAATGGTAGTTTTTCCCGCTCCGCTTAGGCCGGTAAGCCAAACCACAGCGGCTTTATGCCCGTTACGCTGCTCTATGGCCTCTAATGCGCGGCCATCATATTGTGCGGTGATAATATCGGGTGTCAAAGTAATGTGATTTATAATTCATTACGATGACCGCCCGGGATTGGTTGCTTTACGTTAAACCATTGTTAATGGTTTAAAATGCTTGCCCCTGCATAAAATCTATGAGCTGCACTTATGCACCACCACCAAGTGTTTTGGGTAATTTCACTTTAAACGTGGTGCCCTCACCGGGGGCAGATATTACCTCTATAGTGCCATGATGCTGTTCAATGATGCCAAACACAATGGCAAGGCCCAGACCTGTGCCCTCGCCAATATCCTTAGTAGTAAAGAAAGGGTCAAAAATGTGTTGCTTTACCGCTTCGGTCATGCCGAGGCCGGAATCAGTAATTTCTATCAGGATAGAGTCGGGAGTATCATGCGTAGTAATCTGCACATACTCTTTATGATGCTTAGGCTTAGCCTTAATGGCCTGTATGCTGTTGTTAATGAGGTTTACAAACACCTGGTTAATTTTACCCGGATAGCAATTGAGCAGCGGCAGCTTATCCAGTACCGGTTTTATTTCGATATAATACGGAATGGTGCTGCGCAGAATTACCAGCGTGGTAAGTATGGACCGGTTAATATCAGCAGGCTTGAGTACCGGCTCATCCGTGCGACTAAATGCACGCAGACTTTGCACAATTTCTACCGTGCGGCCCGCGCCTTCTTCAATACCATCCAGCAAGGTGCCTATTTCGGCTTTGATAAAATCAACGTCAATCTCTTTACGGTATTCGGTTATACGTTGTCTTAACTCAGTATCATCTATCGCGCCATCCAGTTGATGATAATAATCGAGCAATACAAAAAGCTCTGCCATATCCAGCTTGAGCGGCTTGATGTTAGAACTTACAAAGTTGATAGGATTATTAATCTCGTGTGCAATGCCGGCCGTTAGCTGCCCCAGCGAGGCCATCTTCTCTTTCTCAATCAACTTTATCTGGGCCGATTTCAGGTTCTCTATGGTTGAAGAAAGATGTTTATTGCTCTCGATCAGCTCCTGAGTACGTTCTTTCACCCGGTTTTCCAGGCTGATGTTTTGCTCGGTAATCAGCTTTTCGTTTTCACGGGCAATGGTAAGCGCAAAGTTTTGGACTTCCTGGTTTTGCTTACGATAAAAGTTAATACGGTCTGCCAATGCTACCGAGAAGATGATCAACTCAAAAGCCGAACTATAAAGCACAATGTTGGCCATAAAACTGTTATAAGCAATAAAGCCCTTGTTACGCAAAATGGTTATGAGTATGGTGAACAAAAACAGACTCCAACCCATCATAAAAAACTTGGCTGGTTTAAATCCTTTAAGATAAAGCCCCAAACCGATAACAATAAGCGAAATAGAGTTGATCACAGCAACCGATGTGATCAGGCTAAAAGCGATGGTTGTTTGTCCGGCCAATACGGCAACAACAGGTAGTATAGAAATTGCAAACAGGCCGATATAAAAACGCCTGTAACGGCGCCCCATGTTAATTTTAATCTGCAAAAACTCTTGTACAAAAAGCAGAATAGAAACCCAGAAACAAACCCTGACAACAGGCACCAGGTAATTATTGGCTACAACTTTGTTGATATTCAAAAAATCAAGGTTCAGTCCACGTATCTGCCATTGTGTAATGCCCAGAAAGAATACGTAGATAATGTAATAAAGGTAGTTGACATCCTTCACCAGCACAAAAAGAATCAGGTTATATAGGATCATTACTAAAATAATGCCCATAAAAACACCTAGTACAAGGTTGTTAGCAGCTACATCTCTTTCAAAACTATCATCACTTTGTACGCTGATAGGAATAGCCAGCGAATCATTGCTGCGGATGCAGAGGTAAACCTGGATTGCATGCCCCGGCGGCACGCTATAATCTATGCTTCTGACACCCGAATTAATAATACCATTACTCACCCCATTATGCTGAACACCAACGTGTATAATCCTTTGGTCTGTCGCTTGAGTAAACAAATCAAACGCATCAATTATGCCGCTGTTAATGGTAATATGTATAAAGGGCTCATCGCTTTTATTGCGTAGTGTAAACCGCACCCATATAGCAGAGTCTGCATAACGCAGAAAAGGTAATGATGATGCCGGGGGATGAAACTGCGTGCTGTTTATTACTTGCTGCGCAAGGAAGTTGCCTTTGTGATCTTCCAATACATCAACATAACGGCGGGTGAGGAAAACAGACTGGCCGTCATCAACAGTAACTGTATCGGCCGCACGGGCAGCAAACGTAAAGCAACATATCAGCAAAAGGAAAAACAGCTTCCTCATTAACAATTGTCAGGTTATAATTGCAATAATTTTACACAAAATTTTGCTATAGTTAAACCTTTACAAACTAATTTCGTTTAATCTATCAAAACCCTGACCTAATACGAAACTATGCAAGTAGGTGTGCTTTATATTGACGATGAGTTAAATAACTTAAATAGTTTCAAAGCTGCTTTTAGGCGAAACTTCAACATCTTCACTGCTCAATCTGTCAAAGAAGGCCGTAAAATATTAGATACCGAAGAAATTGGCGTAATTATTACAGATCAGCGTATGCCCGGCATCACTGGTATTGAATTTCTTGAATCTATACTTCCCATTTACCCTGATACCATCCGCATTTTACTAACCGGTTTTTCTGACATCAATGCCGTTATGGGCGCCATTAACCGTGGCCAGGTTTATAAGTACCTGGTAAAACCATGGCAGGATGATGAATTGAAAATGTATATCCAAAACGCATTGGAAATTTACAACCTGCGCAAAGAGAATAAAGAGTTGGCCCACAAGTTAAAAATGGCCAATTTGGAGCTGGCCCAGCTAACCAAAAGTTAAGGCGAAAAATAAAAACAGTCCTTATTACACTTTCTATCAACTCTATACGTATTTTTATCGTTACGTAACGGTTCCCCCATTGTTGAATTGACGTTACGCCGCACCAATTAATACTATTGATGAGTTGAAAACAATACCCCTATTGATAGCGGGAACGCTATTTGCTATGCTTAATTTTACCCGGCTGTACGCACAGTCTGGATCAACCAGTAAGGGCACCGAGTTCTGGACAGCCTATATGGACCATGTGAATACTGCCACTGGCAACTCGCCCAGTAAAATGATCCTCTATATTACCTCTGATGCCAGCACCAGCGGCAGTGTTAGCTTTGCCGATGGCACAACTGCAATTCCGTTTACGGTTACGCCCAACACAGTAACTTTTGTTGACATACCACCAGCAGAATTTCTGGGCAGTGCCGGTCAGTTTTTAAAAGGTATCCACGTTACATCGCTTAAACCTATTGCCGTTTATGCGCACATTTATGCCTCGAGTGTATCAGGCGCAACGCTGTTGCTACCGGTTAACACCCTGGGTAAAAACTATTACTCGCTCAACTACACTCAAAAATCAAACGCCAACCCCAGCTATTCAACCTTTGTAATAGTTGCTACCGAGGATGGCACCCAAGTGCAAATTACCCCTTCAGCAGCGCTTACTACCGGCCAGTCGGCCGGTGCTCCGTTTGTTATCAATCTTCAAAAGGGCGAGGTTTATCAGGGCCTCTCCCTTACAGATTTAACCGGAACACGTATCCAATCGGTAAGTACCACCACGGGTACCTGTAAGCGTATAGCCGTATTTTCTGGCAGTACTAAACTGGGCATTGGCTGCAGTGCCGCGTCATCATTATCGTCTGACAACCTCTTTCAGCAGGTGTACCCCACTTCATCCTGGGGCAAAAACTATGTTACCGTTGCATTGATGAATCGCCCGTATGACATATTCCGCATTGTATTGAGCGATCCGGCCACAAACGTAACACTCAACGGGCAGCCTATACCCGCTGGTAGCTTCACCAACGGCTTTTATTACGAGTTTAATACCAATACCACCGGCACCGTAACCAACACCATCTCTGCCGATAAGCCCATACAGGTAGTACAGTACACCCCTACCCAGAACCAGACCCTGGCTGCCAACTGCGCCGTTAGCAAAAATGATGTAGGCGATCCTGAAATGATTTACCTGAGCCCTATAGAACAAGGACTAGACCATGTTACCCTCTATTCAACGGGCTATTACAACATTACCCAGAGTTATATTAACGTGGTAATTCCAACCAGCGCCGCATCATCATTTACACTGGATGGCACGCCATATACCTTATTCACACCAGTATCTGGCAATACCGCCTATTCATACGCTCAAATACCGGTTACATCAGGGCCAAGGGCTGCAGGTGGAGCAGGCACGGTTACATCGGGCACACACAACATTGCCGCCAGTCAGCCTTTCAACGCTATTGCTTACGGCTTTGGCGGTACAGAATCTTACGGCTACTCGGCCGGTACCAACCTTCAGGATCTCAATGAATTTATTAAACTCCAGGACGTACAAACCAGTGCCATTAGTTCTTCGGGTTGTGCAGGTGTTTCTTATAAACCGCGCATTAGTATCCCTTACCAAACTACCAGCATCAGTTGGGATTTAAAGGATGGCAATCCACCTGTTGTAGATAACGCTCCGGTAATTGTAGACCAAACACAAAAAGGTAATGTTACCATATATAGCTACGAGTACCCGGGCACACCAATACAATATAATACGGCGGGCAGTTATACCATTGTAGCCACCGTGCTTAACCCCAATAGTTCAGACTGCGGATCGACCGAAGACATTGAGTTTGACTTTTCTGTTTCTGATGTCCCGGCGGCTAATTTTACAGCTCAGGCCAGTGCTTGTTTAAACGACAATGTAACCTTTACAGATAACACCAATAACAAAGGTATTGCCACCCAAACCTGGGCCTGGGACTTTGCCGATGCCGCCAACAGCACAACAGCCAACCCAAACACTGCAACCACAAAAAACGCCACACATACCTTTACCAAAGCCGGCGATTACATGGTATCGCTCACCGTTACTAATCAAAATGGGTGTTCTAATACTTTTCAGCAAAAAATTCATATTAACGCTTCGCCGCAGGCTGGCTTCCATTATTCGGCAACTGATTGCGAAACCCGCGGTATAACCTTTACAGATACCTCAGTACCCGGCGAAGGCACTTTAAGCAAATGGGATTGGGATTTTGGCGACGGCACCACCGAGCCTACGCATACCAATGCCACACCTTTTACGCATCAGTTTGCGGCGGCCGGCACTTATAACGTAAAACTTACAGTTACCAGCAGTACAGGCTGCCCCAATAACATTACCCAACCGATAACCATTCACCCGCTGCCACAGGTTGACTTTTCTTTGCCGGATGCCTGTGTAAACGACAATACCCAGTTTAATGACCTAAGCACCATTGCCGACCATACCGAAGCCCAGTTTACCTACCTATGGGATTTTGGCGATCCGGCCTCAGGCACAAACAACACGTCGACCTTAAAAAATCCATTGCATCATTTTACCCACACCAATGGATTTTCCATTACGCTTACTGTTACCAGCAAATATGGTTGTAGCAGCACTAAAAATCAACAGTTTACAGTAAACGGCGGCACACCAGTTGCCGATTTTACCCCACAAAACAGCGGAAGCCTTTGTAGTGTGGATGATGTGCTGTTCTTTGATAATTCAAATGTCAACCCTGGCAATATCACCAAACTGGTCTGGTATTTTGATGCCGTCAATCAACCCAATCAGTCAGTAACTTACACCCGGGATCAGTTTCCGGCTGATAAAATCTATCACCACAATTACGGAACCATAACCACAGCCACTCCATATACCGTTATGCTGGTAGCTTATTCTGGTGATGCGTGCCAATCCGTGATAACACATCAGGTAACCGTTAAGCCTAGCCCAACGGTTACATTAACACCTATCGGTCCGCTATGTCAGGAAGATTCGCCGGTGCAAATACAGGCCACACCGGCCAACGGGGTAACAGGTACCTCTACCTTTAATGGTGCAGGTGTGTCTACATCGGGTTTGTTTAATCCAACCACTGCAGGGCCGGGAACATTTACCATTAACTACAATTTTGTGGCCAATAATCTGTGTACGTATAATACGACGATGCACGTGGTAGTTCACGCCAATCCAACCATCAATGTCCCGTCAGAGATTCATCTGCTGGATGGGGGGCAGGTTACGCTGAATGCTACAGCCTCCGGCGATCAGCCGTTAACGTACCATTGGACTTTAAAAGACGGCAGCAAGGCTACCGGGCTGGATCATGATGATGTAGCGCAGCCCATTGCATCGCCTTCAAACGATATTACCTACATGCTTACGGTTACAAGTGCCAATAATTGCCCAAAATCTGCATTTGTAGATGTAATTGTGCTTAAGGCGCCGGTAGTGCCCAATGCCTTTACGCCTAATAGCGATGGCGTAAACGACACCTGGAATATTAAGTACATGGATAGCTATCCAAATTGTACGATTGACGTATACAACCGATACGGAGAAAAGCTATATTCGTCAATTGGTTATCCTCAACCGTGGGATGGTACTTATAGAGGCGCGCAATTGCCTGCGGGGACCTATTATTACATCATAAATCCTAAAAACGGCCGGAAAGTAATTTCCGGAAGCGTAACCATTATCAGGTAAATAAGTTAATGAAAAAAATAATACTCATCTGTTTAGTACTAACAGTTCTTGCAACACTTGTCCGCGCACAGCAAAAACCGCAGTATACACAGTATGTTTTTAATAACTATTTACTTAACCCCGCCGTTACAGGTATAGAAAACTATGTTGATCTTAAAGCCGGCTACCGCAGTCAGTGGACGGGATTGGAAGGCGCACCCGTAACCAGCTATTTAACCATTAACGCCCCTATCGGCGATCGTTTTGTTCAGGGCGATGCCAGCGCTATGCCCGGCGGTAGCGATAACAACCCTATGGGCCGCTTGTATACCCAAGAGTATATGGCATCAGAACCGCACCATGGCATCGGCTTTATGGTGGTGTCTGACAAAACCGGCCCTATCACTCAAACCAATTTAGATGCTACTTACGCGTATCACATTGGCTTGAGTGAGAAGCTTAATCTGGCACTGGGCGTATCGGCCGGGGTGAACCATATCAGCTTAAACACCGCAGAAATTACCCTGCCCGACTCGCAGATTGACCCGGCCATTGCCAATGGCAACAACAGCCAGTGGAAACCAGATCTGGGCGCCGGTATCTGGGCCTACTCATCAAACTATTATCTGGGTGCTTCTGTACAGCAGTTGTTACCCCAAAATCTGTACTTTAATGAGGGCGGGGCCAGTGCCAATACATCGCTGGTAAAGAGCCAAACCGTACCGCATTACTTTTTTACAGCAGGCTTAAAATTGTTCTTAAGTGATGATGTAACCTTGATGCCGTCTGTACTGGTAAAAGTGATACAACCTGTACCTACCACATTTGATGCAAACCTAAAGATGGGCTTCCGCGATATTTTCTGGGTGGGAGGTTCGTACCGTAAAGATGATTCTTTTGGGGCATTGGCCGGCATTAATATCAACTCGTCTATCAACGTGGGTTACTCTTATGATATGACAACTTCGGCACTAAAAACAGTAAGCAATGGCACGCACGAGTTGGTGATAGGCATTCTGCTTAACAACCGTTATAAAGTACGTTGCCCTACGCACAGCTTTTAGGCCCTGTTGAGAGATTTCGGATTTCGAATGTTCAATTTGGGATTTATTTCTGCAACGAAAAATCAAGAAATCGGAAATTGAACATTCGAAATTCGAAATAATAGCTTACAGCTCTTTCCTCAACCTGGCTACCGGGATGTTCATTTGCTCGCGGTATTTGGCTACAGTGCGGCGGGCAATGTTGTAGCCGGCTTCTTTAAGTATTTCGGTCAGCTTCTCATCGGCCAGTGGATGATGTTTATCTTCTTTGCCAATGTGCTCTTCCAATATCTTTTTCACCTCTTTGTTTGATACTTCCTCGCCGCTCTCAGTCTGAATAGCCTCGCTAAAGAATGATTTGAGCAGGAACGTACCAAACTCGGTTTGTACGTATTTGGAGTTAGCTACACGTGATACGGTAGAGATATCCATCCCAATCTTGTCGGCAATATCCTTCAAGATCATTGGCTTGAGGTTCTTTTCGTTACCGGTTAAAAAGAACTCGTATTGATATTGCATAATGGCGTTCATAGTTTTAAGCAAAGTTTGCTGACGCTGCTTAATGGCATCAATAAACCATTTTGCCGAGTCGAGCTTTTGCTTTACAAACTGTACCGCCTCTTTAAATTTTTTGTCTTTATGCGATGCCTTATCATAATCCTCAAACATCTCCTGGTAAGTGCGGCTTACGCGTAGTTCAGGAGCATTTTTGGCGTTAAGAGTAAGCACCAGCGTACCATCGTTATTAGTGATATGAAAATCTGGGATTACCTGCAATTGCTTGGTGTTTACCTCATTGCTATCGCCCGGCTTGGGGTTCAGTTTTAGAATCTCGGCCACAACAGCGCGCAGTTCTTCGGCCGACATGTTGAGGGCTTTCTCCAGTTTATCGTAATGCTTGCGGGTAAACTCATCCAGAAAATCTTCTACCACAATCATGGCTTTTCTGATGATGGGGTCATTCACATCTTTTTTACGCAGCTGGATGAGCAGACACTCTTGCAGCGTACGAGCTCCCACACCCGGCGGGTCAAATGCCTGGATCACCTTCAACATCTCCTCTACTTCCTCGTCCTCGGCCATTACGTTTTGAGAGAACGCCAGGTCATCGGTAATAGACATAATCGGGCGGCGCAGATAACCGTCATCATCCAAACTGCCAATGATCTGCTGACCGATACGGAAATCTTTATCACTCAGCGGAATCAGATCCAGCTGAGCCTGCAGGTTTTCAAAAAATGAGGTTTGTACCGCAATAGGAATCTCTTTGCGATCTTCCTCATCATCGCCGTTCTGATCATAGCGCGAGCCATAATCGTTAGCGTTATCGTCTTGAAGGTAATCGTCTATATTAAACTCATCAGCATAACTTTCTTCATCGTTACTGCTGTAATCGTCATCGTCCGGGTCACGATCCGGATACTGTTCTTCCGGCTCGTTCATGTTGGTCAGACTCATGTCTTCAAGCGCGGGGTTTTCTTCCAGTTCTTCTTTAATGCGGGTATCTAAAGATACGGTAGGCACCTGCAACAGTTTAATAAACTGAATTTGCTGTGGCGAGAGTTTCTGTAAGAGTTTTTGTTGAAGATTTTGTCTTAGCATAAGTGTAGATCGGTAGCAAAATTACATCAAATCCACTTAACATGAAAATGCGCAATAATTGTTGAAATGTAAAAACCTTTTAATTGTTTGCCGCTTTAATGATTAAAAAAAACTTTATCTTCAAAATATAATTATTACCTCACTCTAAACTTTTAAATTATGGGTTTCGCAAAAGAATTTAAAGAGTTTGCCGTCAAGGGAAACGTGGTTGATCTGGCCGTCGGCGTGATCATCGGTGCAGCCTTCGGCAAAATCGTTACATCGTTGGTAAATGATGTAATTATGCCGCCAATTGGCTTGCTTACCGGCGGTCTTGACTTTAGCAAACAAAAATGGGTATTAAAAGCAGCCGAAGGTGGTAAGCCAGAAACAGCCATTAGCTACGGTGCATTTGTTAACAATGTGATCGATTTTGTAATTGTAGCCTTTGTGATCTTCCTGATGATTAAAGGTATCAATTCATTAAAACGCAAAGAGGAAGCAGCACCTGCCGCCCCACCAGAACCAACAAAAGAAGAAGTACTACTGACAGAGATCAGAGATCTGCTGGCGAAGAAATAAATCGGTTACCCCCTCTAAATCTCCCCCAAAGGGGGAGACTTTCAAAAAAGGCTATCATCCCACTACAAATATGTGAGAAGATAGCTTTTTTTATTATTAATGGTTTTCTGCCCCTCCCCTTCGGGGAGGCCGGGAGGGGTATTACAACACCACCAACGATTTCTTTTGCACCGTGTTTGCGCTAAAATAGCCCAGCGCGCCTCCTGTAATATTGGAAGTTGGGTTTGATGGCGTGGCCGAATCATTCGGCGAGTTACCGCCCTGGTGGCTCAGGTTAAAGAAATAATCGTACACGGCTTTATCCACACAGTCCATCTCTACATCAACCTTATCGCCGGGGTTAAGGGTGATATCAGTTTGATACAGCGTGGTGTTTACGTAGCGGCCGTTGGTCAGGTAATCATCGGCAGCAAATACAGCTTTTACCTGCACATTATTGACAAACATTAAAAAGCGGTAACGATTGACGGCATTTGGCGGATCGCGATAAAAGGCTGATACGTTGCGCACCAGTTTAGTACCCACGGTGATGCCGGTTAAACCAATCGAATCCAACTGTACCATATCAGGCATGGTAGAGGTTGACGTATAAACATTATCGCCTATTTTAACAGAAAGCGCATAACTCTGCCCCGACTTACCTTTAATAGCGCTGTTGGTATATTGCCCGGGCTTGGTCTCGGTAAAAGCATAGACCTTGCCGGCATTGGTTACGGTAACGGTAGCGCCGGATATTGGCGGATATACGTTAGCCGCATCATAATCAATACTTTTAGAGATGGAGATGGTTTGGATGCCTGTTACATTGGTAATTCTACCTTCAATTACCGGCAACGATGCATCATTTTTCACCTTAATATCTATTACCCGCTGGCACGAGGTCAACACGGCAGCCATCACTACCAATAAAAACAATATGTTGGACCTCATTATGCTCACACTCAAAATTTAAAATTCCAGGTTACCGATGGGATAATGCCGAACAGGCTGGTTTCTACAGCCTCGGTATGTGGCGGGCTATCTTTGGTATCGCGGAAGATGATACTATAAGGGTTTCTATGGTTATATACATTATATATGCCAAACGTCCAGCCTGAGCGATAATTTTTATGCGGCTTGCCATCCCAGGTAACACCCAGATCCAGCCGATGATCTGCCGGCATACGGTAACCATTGCGCTGCTGATAGTAATAGGTGGTTACGCCGCCTATACTATACTTCCCATCGGGGAAGGTAATGGCGTTGCCCGTGCCATAAACAAAACTGGCAGATAAAGTTACACGTTTGCTCCATTTAAATATGCCAACGGCACTCAGGTCATGCAGTCTGTCCTGTCGGGCGGGGAAATAATTACCGTTATTTACCCCGTCAAACCTGTCCTCCACGCGCGAGAGGGTATAGCCCAGCCAGCCGGTTATGCGGCCATAGTTCTTCTTTAAGTACAATTCCAATCCGTATGATCGTCCTACACCATACAATAGCTGCGACTCTACATTCTGATTGGCTACCAGTTGGGCGTTGTTTTTATAATCAATCTGGTTTTGCAGCCATTTATAATAGGCCTCGGCCGAAAACTCGAACATGTTATTCCCGGCGTTGCGATACCAGCCCAGCGAAAACTGATCTGCCACACCTGGCTTGATGTTGTTACTGCTCAGCACATACAAATCTGTAGGCAGCGCGGCAGTTGAGTTTGACAGCAGATGGATGTTCTGCGTGTTATGATTATAAGAGAACTTGATAGCCGTTTTACTGTTCAGCGTAAAGTTGGCGCTCAAACGTGGCTCGGCGTTAACATAAGTGGCTACAGCATCGCCCTTGGCATAATAAACAGTATTAATGGTGTTGCCATTGGTGCCATAAGTGCTAAAATTACCTGGCCCCACCATTTCAAACCGGTCAAGCCTGATGCCGTAAACCACGTTTAACCGACTGCCCAGCTTCATATCGTCCATCAGGTAGGCGGCAGCCTCGTTAGCGTACCGAGGTTCTATATTGGTAGAATTGTAAACCGCATTTGGCGAAGCAATGATATTACCCGGCAAGATGGAATGACGGGTAAGCACCGCGCCAAAGCCCAGTTTATTGTTGCTCCCCAGAAACCAGTTAAAATCTTCTTTCACGCTAAAATCGCGAATCTTGGACGCCACATCAAACAGGTTATTATCAGTTAGGTTATGAATAGCGTACTGATAGTTGCTGTAGTTAAGCGAAGTATTGCCAAACAACTTGCTGCTATAAATATGGTTCCACCGCAGGGAGGCGATGGCGTTGCCCCAGTTGGACGCAAAATTATCTTTCAGGCCGATGTTATCTTTACCGTAATAGGCCGATAAATAGAGCGTATTGTTCTGACTGAGCTGATAGTTCAACTTCACATTCAGATCATAAAAATAAAGGCTGCTCCCCTTCAGACTGGAATCGCCCGAGAGTTTTAAAAAGGCATCGGCATAGGTGCGGCGGGCGCTGACCATAAATGAGCTTTTGCCTTTTACAAGCGGCCCTTCTGCCTTAATACGCGAGGCAATCAGACCGATGCCACCCTCAAAACCATAATCGTTCTTATTACCATCATCCATCCGGATGTCCAGCACTGAGGATAACCTGCCGCCATAAGATGCCGGCATCCCGCCTTTATACAAATCAACCTCCTTAATGGCATCTGCATTAAAAATAGAGAAGAAGCCAAACAGGTGCGTGGCGTTATAAACCGGAGCGCCATCCAGCAAAATCAGGTTTTGATCGGTCCCTCCCCCACGCACGTAGAAACCGGTATACGCGTCGCCGGTGGTTTTTACGCCGGGGAGTAATTGAATGGTTTTTAAAACATCTTTCTCACCCAATAGCACAGGGATGTTGTTGATCTGGCTCACGTCCAGCTTATTCACCCCCATCTGTGCACCCGTAATGTTGGCGCTACGCGATTGTACTTTGCCGGTTACCACCACCTCGTTCAGTTCGTTACTGGGGTTAAGCTGGTGATTAAGCTTGACATCATGTTGTAAATCCAGCTTTAACTCAATGGTTTTGTAGCCAACGTAACTGATCTGCAAAGTATATTGCCCCGCAGGGAGGGTGAGTGAGTAGAAACCGTAATCGTTACTAACGATGCCTGCGGGTGCCCCGCCCCCGGTTTTAACGGTAGCGCCTATCAGGCTTTCACCGGTTTGCGCGTCGGTAATGGTGCCGCTTACGGTGTATTTGGTTTGGGCCGACGCTTTGCAAACGCCAAGGCATAACAGCGCAGGCAGCAAAAACTGCAATAAAAACAATGCAAAACGACAGTTACCTTTTTTAGGTTCAAAACACATGGAACGCGCTTAATCTCTTTCGGCAATCGGTATATAGGCTAAGATGCGGTTATTTTTTGTCTTGAACCAAGATTTATTGGATTTAAAAGATTCTCCTGATATCATACAATACAATCACGTAAATCCCTAAAATCCAATAAATCCTGGTTCAAGACTTTTCAACCTAAACCCGGGTGCAGCGGATACCGGCCCTGTGGCTAGTGCCTGTGCAGTATGAGCGGAACACGGGAGCAAACGTGGTTTGGTGCAGCGGCAGTGCTTTACGGGGTAAAGTCAGATCGTTAATGTAATAATCACGGTCAGCAACACGAGCGCTAACAAACAACTATAATAGCGGTGGTCTCGTTTCCGGATCATCATTACCCCGAAGGTTGTAAGGGCTAAAGCGATACTAATGATCATGAATAGAATCTGTGCAAACACTAGCCCTTGTACGCAAATTCCTCCGCCCTTCCCCTGCAGTTCCGATCTCATTTTCTCAAAATCTAAACTCACTATTATTACCCGCCCGGATAAAAGCAGGTAGACTGCGTACGCAGAAAACGACAACCAATGTTTTTTGAGAAACTGCAATAGGGCTTTCATTAGTTTTTTTTCTTAATACCACCGCCGGGCATTTGGTAACCCTTAACCGCCTAAAACCCAAGGCCCATCCTTAATCTCCATTTAACAAAAAACTTTCACTCAACGTATTGAAAATCAAAAATAATGTTCGTACTTTTGCAGTCCCGAAAAGCGGGATAAAAAAAAGTAATATTAAAAGGAAGAAATGCCTACTATTCAGCAATTAGTTAGAAAAGGTAGAGTAGCTCTGGTTGACAAGAGTAAGTCACCAGCGTTGGACAGCTGTCCACAGCGAAGAGGCGTGTGCACCCGTGTGTACACCACTACCCCTAAAAAACCAAACTCAGCAATGCGTAAAGTTGCCCGTGTGCGCTTAACCAACGGTAAAGAGGTGAATGCCTATATCCCAGGTGAAGGTCACAACTTACAGGAGCACTCAATCGTGTTGATCCGTGGCGGTCGTGTTAAAGACTTACCGGGTGTTCGTTACCACATCATCCGTGGTGCACTGGATACTTCAGGTGTAAACGGTCGTAACCAACGTCGTTCTAAATATGGTACCAAACGTCCTAAACCAGGTCAGGCAGCTGCTGCACCTGCAAAAGGTAAAAAGAAATAATTAAAGGAGGATCATTATAATGAGAAAGTCGAAACCAAAAAAGAGAATCCTTCTTCCTGACCCAAGGTTCAATGATACCCTGGTAACCAGGTTTGTAAACAACTTGATGTATGATGGTAAAAAATCTACCGCTTACACCATTTTTTACAATGCTGTTGACATCGTAGAGAAAAAAACCAGCGAAAGCGGTTTGGATACCTGGAAAAAAGCGTTGAACAACGTTATGCCAGCTGTAGAAGTTAAAAGCCGCCGTGTAGGTGGTGCTAACTTCCAGGTGCCTACAGAGGTACGTCCGGAGCGTAAAGTAGCTTTAGGTATGAAATGGCTGATTAGCTATGCCCGTCGTCGTGGTGAGAAAACCATGATGGAGAAACTGGCTGGCGAGATCATTGCTGCTGCCAAAGGTGAAGGTGCTGCTGTGAAGAAAAAAGAAGATACGCACAAAATGGCTGAAGCCAACAAAGCGTTCTCACACTTCCGTTTCTAATAAAATAATGACTGAAATATAGTAAGTAAGCGAATGAGTGATTTATTGAAAAGGTAACATTATCCTAATCATTAAATCGCTTATTCGCTACTTCACTTAATCACTCATTTAATCATTGATAAAAAAGATATGTCAAGAGATCTAAAATATACAAGAAACATCGGTATTGCCGCTCACATTGATGCTGGTAAAACTACCACTACAGAGCGTATTCTTTACTACTCTGGTGTGAGCCACAAAATTGGCGAGGTGCACGAAGGTGCAGCTACCATGGACTGGATGGCACAAGAGCAAGAGCGTGGTATCACTATCACTTCTGCTGCTACTACCGTATTCTGGAATTACCGCGGTAACAAATACCAGGTAAACGTAATTGACACCCCGGGCCACGTGGATTTTACCGTAGAGGTAAACCGTTCATTGCGTGTACTGGATGGTCTGGTGTTCCTGTTCTCGGCTGTAGATGGCGTTGAGCCTCAGTCTGAGACCAACTGGCGTCTGGCTAATAACTACAACGTACCACGTATTGGTTTCGTTAACAAAATGGACCGTTCTGGTGCAGACTTTTTGAAAGTTGTTAAACAGGTTAAAGATATGCTGGGCAGCAACGCTGTACCACTGCAGATCCCAATTGGTGCAGAAGACCAGTTTAAAGGTGTGGTTGACTTGATCAACTTCCGCGGTGTGGTATGGAACGAGCATGATAAAGGTATGACCTTTACTGAAGTGCCTATCCCTGCAGAACTGCTTGACGAAGCTAACGAGTGGAGAGAAAAATTACTGGAAGCTGTTGCCGAATTTGACGACACGCTGATGGAGAAATTCTTCGAAGATCCAACTCAGATTACTGAGCGTGAAGTACTGGACGCACTGCGTCAGGCTACTTTGGCTGGTAAAATCGTTCCGATGACTTGTGGTTCATCATTCAAGAACAAAGGTGTACAAACCATGCTTGACTATGTGATGGAACTGTTGCCTTCTCCACTTGATTCAAAAGGTGTAGTTGGTCACAACCCAGAAACTGGTGCTGAAGTATTGGTTAAACCAGACGTAAAAGAGCCGTTTGCTGCATTAGCATTTAAAATTGCTACCGACCCATTCGTAGGTCGTCTGTGTTTCATCCGCGTTTACGCAGGTAACCTTGATGCTGGTTCATACGTGTACAACATGCGTTCTGAATCAAAAGAGCGTATCTCTCGTATCTTCCAAATGCACGCTAACAAGCAAAACCCAATCCCTAACGTAGGTGCTGGTGATATTGCTGCGGTAGTAGGCTTTAAAGATATCAAAACTGGTGACACCCTTTGCGAAGAGAAAAACCCTATCGTACTGGAGTCAATGGTATTCCCTGAGCCGGTTATTGGTTTAGCTATTGAGCCTAAAACTCAGGCTGATGTTGATAAACTGGGTATTGCTCTTGGTAAACTGTCTGAAGAGGATCCAACCTTCCGCGTACAAACCGATCAGGACACTGGTCAGACTGTAATCAGCGGTATGGGCGAGCTTCACTTAGATATCATCATGGACCGTCTTAAACGCGAGTTCAAGGTTGAAGTTAACCAGGGTGCTCCACAGGTAGCTTACAAAGAGGCTATCACCGGTACTACCCAACACCGCGAAACTTACAAGAAACAAACCGGTGGTCGTGGTAAATTTGCTGATATCCAGGTAGTAATTTCTCCGGGAGAAGAAGGCAAAGAAGGTCTGGAGTTTGTGAACGAGATTGTTGGTGGTTCTATTCCACGCGAGTTCATCCCATCTGTAGAAAAAGGCTTCAAGTCTGCTATGGATAACGGTGTACTGGCCGGCTTCCCATTAACCAGCCTGAAAGTTCGTTTGATCGATGGTTCATTCCACGCGGTTGACTCTGACGCCCTTTCATTCGAGATCGCAGGTCGTTCTGCTTACCGTGAAGCATTGCCAAAATGTAAACCGGTATTGCTGGAGCCGATCATGAAGATCGAGATCTTAACCCCAGAAGAAAACATGGGTGACGTAATTGGTGATATGAACCGTCGTCGTGGCCAGCTGCAAGGTATGGACACCCGTAACGGCGCTCAGGTTATCAAAGCGATGGTACCACTGTCAGAAATGTTTGGTTATGTAACTCAGTTACGTACCATCACTTCAGGTCGTGCTACTTCAACCATGGAGTTTGACCACTACGAAGAAGCACCACGTAACGTACAAGAAGAAGTGGTAGCTAAATCTAAAGGTCGCGCTAAAGCTTCTGTAGAATAATCTATTGAGTTAAAAGTTGATTAGGTTGATTAAGCGAGTAGTTTCTCTCAAAGTCAACTTAATCAACTCAATAAACATAATCAACTCAATCAACCTAATAAATAGCTCTTAGGTTGATTGCAAAAACAAAACAAAATGAGCCAAAGAATCAGGATCAAATTAAAATCGTACGATTACAATCTGGTTGACAAATCAGCTGAGAAAATCGTAAAAACAGTTAAGCCTACAGGCGCTGTAGTAAGCGGACCACTGCCGCTGCCAACCGAGAAAAAAGTGTTTACCGTACTGCGTTCACCGCACGTAAACAAAAAAGCTCGCGAGCAGTTCCAACTGTGCTCTTACAAACGTTTGTTAGACATCTACAGCTCTAACTCTAAAACTGTAGACGCACTGATGAAACTTGAATTACCTAGCGGCGTTGAAGTTGAGATCAAAGTGTGATAGTACCGGAAGATCGGCTTACTTAGAATTTGGTTGTTAAAACCATGATTCAAAATAAAATTCAAAGGCTACTCTGTAAAGAGTGGCCTTTGTTGTTAGGAACCAACACAAGCAGCGTTCTCCCCCACCCTCACTTTACATTTTCTTAACACAGCTTTCTATCTACCATCATGTATATTTATCGTATGAAACCCTATCTGCTTTTTGCTCTTTTCATATTCCTCGCACCATCAGCTTTCGCCCGTTTTGTCAACCAGGATTATCATAACGGTGCCTACTATACCCTTGATGGGAAAAAACACACGGGCCTATTAGCTGTATATTTCAACCCGCCGGCACTCTTCAGGGGGAAAGACAATCATTTTTATTTCAAACCTGACCTGACAGTAATGCTAAAAGAGAAGAGATAAAAGCAAGTAGTGTTACCAGCTTTATTATAGAAAATGAGAAGAAAACAGGCATGGATAGCTTTGTGGTTATCCACAAACCTGAGCTATCGCACATCAAGTTCGATTACGACTTTCTACAGGTGGTGTTGGATAAAAGCCCTGTAAAACTATATCAGTATCTCCTCAATAAACAAACGTCGTCAGTAGGTACCTATGGCACCATGCAAGTATCTATACCAGGGAGTTCTTATATGGTCAACTGGTATTTCTATGGTACAGACGTTGATACAGTAACGGAGATGAAGGACAAAACCTTTAAAAAGGTAATGAGCGAAATGCTGGCAGATGAGCCGGGCACCGTTGCCTGGATACAAGACGACACCTACATATTAGACAACATGGACGCTGTACTTAATGATTATAAAGTAAGGCAAGCAAAACGCAAGAAACAGCAGTGATCTCTAAGAAAATATAACAGACTACCAGTACGTCATTGCTTCGTTCCCCGCAATGACGTACTGGTAAAATATCACTCTAAGCCCTACAACGGTATATTCCCATGCTTCTTCCTCGGCAGGTTTACCACCTTGTTCTCCAACATCTTAAAGGCAAAGATCAATTTCTGACGCGTTTCGGCAGGTTCAATCACCTCGTCAATAAAACCACGCTCGGCAGCGCGATATGGGTTAGCAAACTTGTCTGAATAGATCTTCTCCATTTCCAGCCACTTGGCTTCTTTATCTTCGGCTGCGTTAATCTCTCGTTTAAAGATGATCTCGGCGGCGCCTTTGGCGCCCATTACGGCAATCTCGGCAGTTGGCCAGGCAAAATTCATATCGGCGCCGATGTGCTTGGAGTTCATTACGTCATAAGCGCCGCCATAAGCTTTGCGGGTGATGACGGTGATACGTGGCACGGTAGCCTCGCAGAAAGCATATAATAATTTAGCTCCATTGGTGATGATCGCGTTCCACTCCTGATCCGTCCCAGGCAAAAAGCCGGGTACATCTTCAAACACCAGCAGCGGAATGTTAAAACAATCGCAGAAACGCACAAAGCGTGCCCCCTTGGTACTGGAATGGATATCCAGCACGCCCGCCAGAAACGCTGGCTGATTAGCCACTACACCAATGCTACGGCCGGCCAATCGGGCAAAGCCAACTACAATGTTCTCGGCAAAATCTTTGTGCACCTCCAGGAAACTATCGGCATCAATCACCTGGTTGATGATCTCGCGGATATCATACGGTTGCGAAGCATTCTCCGGCATAAAGGTATCCAGCTTAGGGCGCAACTCATTACCTGCCTCATAGGGCACGGATGGTGCCCGCTCCTCGCAATTCTGTGGGATATAGCTCAGCAGTTTTTTAAGGTGTTGTATAGCATCAATCTCGTTAGCGCAGGCAAAGTGCGTAACGCCCGATTTGGTGGCGTGGGTATTGGCCCCGCCCAGTTCTTCGGATGTCACCACCTCATGCGTTACCGTCTTCACCACGTTCGGACCGGTTACAAACATATAGGAGGTATGCTCTACCATCAAAATAAAATCGGTAATGGCCGGCGAGTATACCGCACCGCCCGCACATGGCCCCATAATGGCCGAGAGCTGCGGAATAACACCCGAAGCCATGGTGTTTCTAAAGAAGATATCGGCATAGCCACCCAAGGATACCACACCCTCCTGAATGCGTGCACCGCCCGAGTCATTCAGGCCGATGACGGGTGCGCCATTCTTCATGGCCATATCCATCAGCTTGCAAATCTTCTCTGCGTGGGTTTCTGACAGCGAACCACCGAACACGGTAAAATCCTGAGAGAAAACGTACACTGTGCGGCCGCCGATGGTGCCGTAGCCGGTTATCACGCCATCGCCGGGATAATGTTCTTTTTCCATCCCGAAGTCGGTACTGCGATGAGCCACCAGCATGCCTATCTCCTGGAACGAGCCCTCATCCAGCAGGAAATGTAAACGCTCGCGCGCTGTGAGCTTGCCCTTTTTGTGCTGGGCTTCTATACGCGCCTTGCCGCCACCCAAAAGCGCTTGTTCACGCCTTTGCTTCAGTGTTTCTATTTTCTTCTTCAAACCAGGTTCTGTTGATGTGTTGGACTAATATAGTTAATTAGTTAATCAGTGATTAGTAATAATCACTGTAGTTTTCCATCTGTCATGCTAAGGAACGAAGCATCTCCGTGGACCGTCCTGTTTACTTGTCCTCCGAGATGCTTCGCTATCGCTCAGCATGACAAATTAATAAGATTGCATGTACAGAGATTGCTTCGTTCTTCGCAATGACGCGACGCAGGGCTTTGTATTATAGATTAATCAGCTAATCTACATTCTTACTACCCCAATTATTGTGAACAAAATTTACACAACGAACGTCTTTGGTTACATCAAAATATTATATTTGCGATAATGAAAACCGGGAAGACCAGAATTCTGATCACCACACTGTTTATGTTCATCTTTGTAATAAAGATGGGCATTTCTGTTGCGCCCCTGTTTTTAAAGCTGTTTAACAGCAAAGCTGTGAACGCTGCAATTATGCAGCTGGAGCAAGAGGGTAAAGACGAAAAGGATAACCCCGAGAAAGACTTTTTGAAAGACAAAAAGTTTTTTGACGAAGATCTGGTGATCCACTGCTACACCCTCACGCCCATCATCATCGAGACTAACATTCTTCATAACCAGGAGCACTCTCTGTTTGTACAGGTTTATCACCCTGTAGTGCCAACCCCGCCTCCAAACGCTTAATAAGTTACCGTGAGGGCCCGTATTCCGTTCGGTCCACATTTCTGGGATTTATTTATTAGCTAATACACTTATTTCTATTGCATTTTATGGAGCAACATGGGATTGCTGCAGGCGGCCTCAACCTGCGTAAATATTTTTTGGGCAAAAATTTAAAGAAAGATCTTCCGGCAGCCGTAGTGGTATTTCTGGTGGCGTTGCCACTGTGTTTGGGTATTGCACTGGCATCTGGCGCACCGCTGTTTGCGGGTATATTAACAGGTATTCTTGGCGGTATTGTGGTAGGCTCGCTGAGCGGATCGCAATTGAGCGTTGCGGGTCCGGCGGCGGGCCTAACCGTCATTGTACTTAACGCTATCACTACCCTGGGTAACTACGAAGCCTTTTTGTTGGCCCTGGTGCTTGCCGGCGTATTTCAGATTGCGCTGGGCTTAATTAAGGCCGGTACCATTGGCAACTACTTCCCTTCGGCAGTTATAGAGGGGATGCTGGCGGCTATCGGTATCATCCTGATCTTAAAACAGTTCCCCCACGCAGTTGGCTATGATGCCGATTTTGTGGGCGACGAAGGTTTTAAGCAAGCCGACCAGCACAACACTTTCTCGGGCATCTTCGGCGCACTTGCTAAGATTAACTATGGCGCCGTGGTGATCAGTGCCGTATCTATCGGCTTGATGATCTGGTGGCCTAAGTTTAAAAAGAACGGTGGCGTACCAGCCCCGCTGCTGGTGGTAGTGAGCGGCATTGTGCTAAGTCTTGCCTTTGGCGGAAGCGGTTTTGCCCTGCGCGACAAACAGTTGGTACACATCCCTATTGTGAGCAGTGCAGGCGAGTTCTTCGGCCTGTTCAGGCACCCCGACTTTAGTCATATTGCCGATAAACAGATCTGGATAACGGCCTTTACCATAGCTATTGTGGCCAGTTTGGAAACCCTGCTGAGTTTGGAAGCGGTGGATAAGATTGACCCTATCAAACGCGTATCGCCCACCAACCGCGAATTGCTGGCACAGGGTACGGCCAACATTGTGAGCGGTATGCTGGGCGGCTTGCCTATGACGGCGGTTATCGTCCGTTCATCGGCTAACGTAAATGCCGGCGCACGCACCAAAACCAGCGCCGTTACGCATGGCATTCTGTTGTTGATCTCGCTGTTGTTTATCCCGAAGCTGATCAATTTGATCCCGCTTTCGTGCCTGGCATCAATCCTGCTCATGACGGGTTATAAATTGGCTCGTATATCACTGTTCAAACACATGTGGCACAAGGGGCTTGATCAGTTTATCCCTTTTGTAATCACTATTCTGGCGGTGGTATTTACAGACCTGCTCATTGGCGTGGGCATAGGCATGCTGGTTGGCGTGTTCTACATCCTGCGCACTAATATGCGTAATCCCTACTTCTACCAAATTACTAATAAAGGCGACCGTAAGGTGATCAACGTGCGTCTGGCCGAGGAGGTTTCGTTCCTGAACAAAGCCGCCATCCAGGTAATGTTGACCAGCCTGCCGGCAGAATCAACCGTAATTATTGACGGCAGCAACTCGCGCTTTATTGACCAGGATGTGCTGGAGACCATCCACAACTATAAGCATAATGCTTATACCAAGGCTATCATCGTTCAGCTGGTGGAAATACATGACCACTACGATGTGCCAAAACTGAAAGAACTGAAGTTTAACGTTTCTAATGCTTAATTATCATGACAACTAACAATCAAAATAATGGCCATGCAGCGGCCCTGGCTGCAACATCTTCAAAAAGCTACCAACTGCTGATTAAAGGCAACCGTGATTGGGTGGAAAAACAAATTACCGCCGACGCCGATTTCTTCACCAACCTGGCCAAAGGTCAAAGCCCCGAGGTGCTGTGGATTGGCTGTTCAGATAGCCGCGTACCGGCCAACGAGGTAACCGGCACCCGCCCCGGCGAAGTGTTTGTGCATCGCAACATTGCCAACGTGGTAGTACACTCTGACATGAACCTACTGAGCGTACTTGACTACGCCGTAAACGTGCTGAAAGTAAAACACGTAATTGTTGCCGGTCACTACGGTTGCGGCGGCGTGGCAGCAGCCATGAGCAACAAACAGTTTGGACTGATTGATAACTGGCTGCGCAACATTAAAGACGTATACCGTCTGCATGCTGAAGAACTGGACGCTATTGATGATCAAAACGAGCGCGTTAACCGCCTGGTTGAACTGAATGCCATGGAGCAGGTATACAACCTTTGCAAAACCACCATTGTACAAAACGCCTGGAAAAACGGCCAAGACCTGAGCGTACACGGCTGGGTGATTGATCTAAAAACAGGCCTGATTAAAGACCTGCAAGTAAGCAGCGTTGGTGCAGACCATCTGGGTTTTGTTTACCAGGTAAATAACGAGCCGGTAGCGGCCCTTTAAAAATACTTTAGACGGCACGGCTTCCTCTTGTTCTTTTACGTGCCGGATGAAGTGATATGTGTGTGTAACCCTTTTCCGTGTCGCCCTTAAGCAAGGCGCATGCCCCTCTTTCAATTTTTGTTAAGTTTTCAGGCGAAAGAGGGGCGCGGAACAAGGCTCTGGCAATCTCACTAAACTCCCTAAAATCATATATTTTAAGTTAAGGAGCCTCATCATCGGGGCTCCTTTTTTGTAAGGTCTGGAGTTATCATCCTAACTTAAAAATTAAAGCCAACGCTTAACAGGGAGCCTTTTTCTATATATTTAGTGCATGAAAACCATTATCACAACCACACCTCTTTTACTCTTGTGCCTGATGGGCAAAGCACAAGCCATTAAACCTGCGGCCAAAGTCAATCCCAAAAACTCGTTTACAAGCGTTGTTGTAATGCATACCCGGGCTCAGTTTCCCGGCGGCTCCTTCGCAATGCGTCAGTTTCTGAGTGATGCAGGTAGAAACTCTGTGGTTGCGCATTCGCAACATTATAGTGGTTCTGTAAACGTCTATTTTGACGTAGACCCGCAAGGTCAGCCTACCAACTTCAAAGTATTACAACCTGGTCTTACAGCCGCTATGAGTAATGAGGCCATCCGGATTCTGAAAACCATGCCAAAGTTTACTCCTGCCAGCTATGCAGGCAAAAACAAAGTATCCCACTGGAACACCTTTATAAAATTTTAAGAAGATAGTTTTCAGGCTGATGGTTGGCAAAAATCATCAGCCTGTTTTTTTTTGAAACCACCAACCCCAGAATATCGTTTATTGAATACCGCTGCACGCTAACCATGCTGAGACAAGCCAAAGAAGATCGCACCCTTAAAGAAAACCTGATGCTGGCCTCATCCACCGCGTTTGTTTCGGGGGTGATCAATGTGGCTGGTGTGGTAGCCTTTCTGGCTTTTACTTCAAACATTACCGGACACGTGGCTAACTTAGCCCGTCACATGGTGGAGCAGAATTTGCGCGAGATAATGGTATTTGTACTCTGGCTGCTGCTTTTCTTTAGCGGGGCATTTACATCAAACTTTATTATTCGCTCGCTGGAATATAAAAGCCGTTACCGGGCACATGCTACGCCTATCGTTATCGAAATTATCATTCTATTGCTGGTAGCCGTTTACGGTCAGCATTTTTATGACGAAACCCGCACCGAACGTGAGGTAGTAATTGGCGCCATGCTGTTTGCCATGGGCCTGCAGAATAGCCTGGTATCTAACATATCTGGCGGACTGATCAAAACTTCGCACCTGACGGGCCTTTTTACAGACCTGGGATCTGAGGTGGCCGAGTGGTTGCATCCGGCTACACAAAAAACTGAGGTGGTGAGGAATAAAATCTTCATCCGCCTAACTATTCTGACATTCTACATCATTGGCGGGATAGCCGGCGGCTACCTGTTTGACCGCTTTGACTTTCTGATATTTTATTTTGTTCCGGTAATTTTACTTACCATACTGTATTATGATCTTTCTCCATTAGCTTTGCACAAACTGTCAAAGCTGTTTGGTAAAGGCAGCAATTAACATCAACAACACTATGTGCGCACAAATTCACGACACGAGTCACATCACCTACGAGGGCCTGCTTGCAGGTAACGAGCAATTTGTTCAGGACGCCCTGAAACTCGATCCGCAATATTTTGAAAAACTGGCCAACGGCCAAAAACCACCTATACTGTGGATTGGCTGCGCCGATAGCCGCGTACCTGCCAACCAGATTACCAACACCGCCCCGGGCGAGATCTTTGTTCACCGCAACATTGCCAACATGGTGATCCACACGGATATGAACATGCTGAGCGTGCTTGACTATGCCGTAAACGTACTGGAAGTAAAACACGTAATAGTAACCGGTCATTACGGTTGCGGTGGCGTTATTGCCGCTATGGGCAACCAACAGTTCGGACTGATTGATAACTGGCTGCGCCACATTAAAGACGTTTACCGTTTGCACACCGATGAACTGGACGCCATTAGCAACGAAGCCGAGCGCGCCAGTCGCCTGGTTGAGCTAAACGTAATTGAAAACGTGAATAATCTTTGCAAAACCACCATTGTACAAAATGCATGGAACAATGGCCGTAACCTGAGTGTACACGGTTGGGTATACAGCCTTTCAAGCGGTAAAATAACCGACCTGAAGGTAAGCCACACCAACAACGGCGATTTGAGCGATGTGTTTAAGCTGCAAAAGTAGTTTGAGCATTTAAATAAAAAGAGCAAAGCCGCGGGAAACCCGCGGCTTTGCTCTTTTTATAGCATTACGTCATTGCGAGGCACGAAGCAATCTCTGTACAGGACAAACTGAGGTGCAAATCCGCCAAGCATATGCAGAGATTGCTTCGTGCCTCGCAATGACGTGATTTTATTACTTGTGTTACTTAATAATACTTACTCCTCCCCCAAAAACGGATACTTATAGTCCTTCGGCGGGTCAAATGTTTCCTTAATGGTTCTTGGTGATACCCAGCGCAACAGGTTAATCATAGAGCCGGCCTTGTCGTTAGTACCCGAGCCCCTGGCACCGCCAAACGGCTGCTGACCTACCACTGCGCCGGTAGGCTTATCATTTATGTAAAAGTTACCGGCAGCATTTCTAAGCCTTTGGGTAGCCTCGGCAACTGCATAACGATCTTGCGAAATGATAGAGCCTGTGAGCGCATAAATCGATGTCTTATCAACAATGTCGATGATCTGGCTAAACTGATCGTCCTCGTAAACATAAACCGTCAGAACCGGGCCGAAAAGTTCTTCGCACATAGTTACATAATACGGGTCATTTACTTTGAGTACCGTCGGCTCAATGAACCAGCCTTTGCTTTTATCATAATTGCCACCGGCAACCAGTTCTACGCTGCTGTCGGCCTTGGCAGCGTCTATATATTTGACCAGCTTATCAAACGACACCTCGCTGATCACGGCATTAATAAAATTGCCGAAATCTTCTACCGGGCCCATCTTGATCTCGGCCAGATCACGTTGCATGTTTGCTTTTACCTGCGGCCAAAGTGACGCTGGTATATAAGCCCTTGAAGCAGCCGAACATTTCTGTCCCTGGTACTCAAACGCACCGCGTACCAATGCGGTACTTACCACAGCAGCCTGTGCGCTCGGATGTACCAGCACGAAATCTTTACCACCGGTTTCGCCCACAATGCGCGGGTAAGTTTTGTACTTATGAATATTGGCGCCAATGGTTTGCCAGATATGCTGAAACACTTTGGTTGAACCTGTGAAATGAATCCCGGCAAAATCAGGATGATTAAAAACCACATCGCCAACGGCAGGGCCATCGGCATAAATCAGGTTGATAACACCCGGAGGGACACCAGCCTCCATAAATACTTCCATCAGCACGTTGGCAGCATAAATCTGTGTATCGGCAGGCTTCCACACTACTACGTTGCCCATCATGGCCACACAAGTGGGCAGGTTACCGGCAATAGCGGTAAAGTTGAAAGGCGTCAATGCAAATACAAAACCTTCCAGTGGGCGCTGCTCCACGCGGTTCCAGGCGCCGCGTGGTGAGATGGGCGGCTGTTGTGCATAGATCTCGGTCATGTAATGCACATTAAAGCGCAAGAAGTCTATCAGCTCACAAGCAGAATCAATTTCGGCCTGGTAAGCGTTTTTTGATTGCCCCAGCATGGTTGCAGCGTTCACCTTAGCACGGTAGGGACCGGCCAGCAGGTCGGCAGCTTTTAAAAATATGGCTGCTCGCTGCTCCCATGGCAGGTTTTCCCAGTCGGACTTGGCAGCAAGGGCAGCGTTAATGGCAGCGTTTATCTCTTTGGTATGACCAATATGGTAGGTAGCCAGCAAGTGCTGATGATCATGCGGCGGGCGCACCTCGCCGGTTTTTCCTGTACGAACGGCCTGGCCACCAATATACATGGGAATATCTAACTGTTTGGAACGGGCATCGGCCAGGGCAGCTTTCAGCGCGGCGCGCTCAGCACTACCGGGGGCGTAGCCTAAAACGGGCTCGTTCTGCGGCTGCGGCGCATTAAAAAATCCTTTGAGCATAAATCTAAGTTTGTTGAGTGAACCTAAAGATAACTCCTTTTAAGATATTAAGACACTGTTTTTAGATTTGAGACGTGAGATACAAATAAAAAAGACGCGGACTCCTTTATGAAAAGAATCTCACGTCTTAAATCTAATATCTCATACCTAGTTCTTGGCAAGGGCCGTTTTTGCGCCGGCTCCCATAAACATTACCGGGCATACAAAGCTTTCGCGCACGGTGCTGCCATTCTGCTGGGCGGGCGTCCATTTAGGTGCCTTTTCAAATACAGCAATAATTTGTTTACGCATTGCATCACTCAGCATTTTGCTCCGAATTTTGGCTTTGCTGATGTTACCTTCCTTATCTACCCAAAAATATACGTACACCACTTTGCCGGGCACGCAGCTGGCATCGGGCGTAACGTTAGTGAGGATATATTTATAAAATTGATCTACCCCGCCCGGATATTGGGCGCTATTGGCATCGGCCATCATCAACTCTTTAGGCACAATGGGGGCTTTATTGTCCGTGACGTTTTGTTGGGCTCCTGCGGTTTTAAACAAACCGGTCAAGGCTAAAGTGACAATGAAAAGGCTCAGGCTTTTGTGAGCAGGCCAGGTTTTGCAGAACATCCGGCCCCGTTCTAAAACTTCAATCATGTTACCTCCTTTGGCGTTTACACGCCCGATAAATGAACTACCTATTAAAGTTAAGGAAAAATATTTTACTGTAACAAATAAATTACAGATGAAAATACAGATTGTTTTAGGGGGAGAAGATTACCGTTTAAATTTTTTGGAAGGACCACGACTGGTGTGAAAAACAGCATACACAACCACCTCATTTTCCATCACCTCGAACACCAATACATAAGGGAAAGTATGAAAAACGATGTGACGAAAATTATCTTTAATGCGAGCATACCGTTCTGGATGTGCCTCAATTTTATCAAAACAGCGATCCAGTTCATTCAAAAACAAACCACCCAAGCCTTCGCGCTGCTCTTCATACCATTGATAGGCTTGTTGAGCCATTTTTAATAGCTCGTGGCTTAACAACTAAACGGTACATTAAAAATTACGATGACCTTTTATGATCTCGCGAGCTTCTTGGCGGGTATAGGATTTGCTTTGGCCACTTATATGAGATTGGCGCTCTTCGGCAAGTAGTTGAACTTGTTCTTCGGTCAGTATCAAAGACTGCTCCTCAGCAATGTCTTTTTCTAAGAGTATATATAACGCTTCCACCTTACTCTCATCAGCATCTGCCAAATAAGAAATCAATTTTTGTCGTGTGGATAACGTCGCCATACACAAATTTAATGTTTTAGGCAAGCAATAACAAGAGTAAATGATTGTTTCAAACAACGAATTCGTATACTTTTATATACACACAACAGTATCAAAACTTTTAAAAATCGCCACAATACATACTTTTAAGTAAGTATTTATAGCATAACTACCCCTATCCATTAAACCATTGGCGTTGTTTTTGTCTATTCTATATACAGAATACAAACATATTAGCCATGAAAAAGTACCTAATAAAAATGATAACACTGATGGCATTTACTTCGGTGTTATTGTCAAGCTGTTCGGTAGAGTATCGCGAAAGGCATCGTCGTCATGATGATGGCCACGATCATAACCGCGATCATCATTATTACCAAAACTACCATCAATAACTATCAACTTAAAACATACCCACTATGAAAATTCTAAAAGTAGTATTAATAGCAATTGTTACCGCCATTACCTTCAGCACGGCCGAAGCGCAGGTGAGTATACACGCACGCATAGGTGCACGCCCGGTACATCGTCGTACAGTGGTAGTCCACAGAGTTTACCATCGCCCGGTTTACAGGCATCATTACTATCATCATCCATACCGCCGTATGGCTTACCATCGTTACCATCATTAATCAACGATTAAGTGATGAGCAAAAGCTCTTCCATAGCGGAGGGCTTTTGTTTTTCCGGCCTTTCCACTTTTACCTTTCGGCTTTCGGCTTCAAAAATTTACTTTTGTTAATCAGACTATTACACCCCTTGTTAAATGAAGCCACCTGTAGCATCGCATACCGTACCGCAGTTTATTCGTAATACCGTTACACACATCCATCCTGAAAGTCATCCGTTTCTGCGCCACAAAGTTGGCGACAACTGGGAGGAGATCACTTACGGACAAGCCCTTGCCAAAATTGACGCCATTTCTGCCTGGATGCTGGAAACCGGCATAAAAAAAGGCGACCGCCTGGGATTGATGATCGAAAACGGCCCCGAGTATGTTTACTACGATCAGGCCCTGCAACAAGTTGGCGCCATTAATACCTCCATCTACCCTACTCTTTCTGAAGCTGAGGTAGAATATATTCTGAATGACTCAGGCCTGAAAACCATTCTGGTAGGCAACCCTTTCCTGCTGCGTAAAGTGGTAAAGGTTGCCAATAACTGCCCGGCCCTGATCCGTATTATCCCCGTATTTGAGGACTACGAAAAATATACCGCCAAAGCTCACCTGAATGCCGGCGTACTGAGCCTGGCCGAGGTTATTGCCGAGGGCGAAGCCATATTACCGCAATTTAAAGGTGCCATTGCTGCTGCCCGTGAAGCTATCTTGCCGTCAGATTTATCATGTTTGATCTATACCTCAGGCACCACAGGCACGCCAAAAGGGGTAATGCTATCGCACTATAACTTAACAGAAAATGTTAACCGCAGCCTGGACCAGATTCCGGTTGTTGAGCATACCGATGTTTTCCTGTCATTTCTGCCCCTCTCGCACGTGTTTGAGCGCACGGCTACCTATCACATCTGCCTTTCTATGGGCTGCCAGATAGCGTTTGCCCAAAGCCTTGACCTACTGGCCCGCAATATGGGCGAAGTACGCCCTACCGTAATGAACTGCGTGCCACGCTTGCTGGAGCGTATTCATGACCGGGCCATGAAGAATGGCACCAGCGCCGGTGGCGTGAAAAGCAAGATTTTCCTTTGGGCATTAGCCACAGGAAAAAAACACCGCGAAACGCTGGAAGCGGGTAAGAAACCAGGCGTATTGCTAGAGCAGAAATTTAAGCTGGCCGACAAACTGGTGTTCAGTAAGATTAAAGAGCGTACGGGTGGCCGACTGAAATTCATGATCTCGGGCGGTGGCGCGTTGCCTAAAAACATCGGTGAGTTTTTTGGCGATCTGGGTATCAAGATTCTGGAAGGCTTTGGCTTGACCGAGACTTCGCCGGTAATGGCTTGCACCGAGTATCACCGCCAGGTTTATGGCACTGTGGGCCGTATTATTCCGGGTGTTGAAGTGGCGATACAAAATGTAGATACCAAACAGATCTATACCGTGCAAACGCATGAGAGTTTCAAGGAGGATTTCCAATCTGAAGAGGGCGAGATCATCACCCGTGGCCACTGCGTAATGAAAGGTTACTGGAACAAACCCGAAGAAACTGCCAACGTGATTGACGAGCATGGCTGGTTACACACTGGCGATATCGGTCGCTTTTTTAAGGGCAACCTGCAAATTACAGACCGTCTGAAAAACATGCTGGTGAACGCCTATGGCAAAAATATTTATCCAACTCCGGTAGAGAACACTTACCTGAAAAGCCATAAAATTGAAGGGGTATTTTTAATTGGCGATAAGCGCGAATACATTACCGCCATCATCATTCCGGCTAAAGAACTGCTGCAGGAAACTTTTAACCTGAATGCAGCCTGGTTTGAAAAGCCTGATGTTTTTGTTGATGAGAAAGAGATCATCGACTGGTTGGGACAAGACATTCGTAAGCTGAGCAACGAGCTGGCTAAGTTTGAGCGGATCAAAAACTTCAAGGTAAAACGCAATCCTTTCAGCATGGACGAAGGCGAGATTACCCCTACCATGAAACCAAAACGCAAAGTGATTGAAAAGAAATATGCCGCCGCTATTGATGAGTTGTATTTGCAGGCAGTGGATGCGGATTAGTGAATGGAGAGTAGAGAAAGAGATATCCTGTCTTTTGATATACGTAGAGCCACATATTTGTGGCTCTTTTTGTTTTAAGCCTGCTCCCAATTTGTCATTGCGAGGAACGAAGCAATCTCGTCGCACGTGTAACTAACCTGCAAGTCCGACTATCCTCCGAGGAGATTGCTTCGTTCCTTACAGCAATGACATAAAGAAAAAAAAGAGCCGCAATATATGCGGCTCTGCAATAACTAACCTTCAATCTCTATTCTTTAACACTCAATCATCATCATCCTTTTTCTTTTTCTCCAGCAACACAAAGGCGCTGCGTTTAGGTGATGGCATTACCGAGTTTTCGCCTTTTACAGATTTCCAGATCACTTCGTTCAGATCCAGATCTGGTGCTGAGTCTTCTTTTTTGAAGTTCCAGGCTTCAGAGCGTTTGGCGCTTTTGGTATTGCCGGCGTTACGCTGGTTCAGGTCAACCCTGGCAGGGATAACTTTATAAGGCGCCAGGTTTGGCGTAGCCGTAAAGCACTCATACATTGGCATGGCAGCAGCATCATACTGGCTCATTGGCGGCAGGCCCAGGATCAGCTCGATGGTACGCAGCACGCCGGATGTTGAATACATGCTGTGCACTACGGTATTACGTTTCACATACGGCCCAACCACATAGACCGGTGAGCGGTGCGCATCAATATGATCAGGACCATTTTGTGCGTCGTCTTCCAGAATAAACACAACAGATTCTTTCCAGATCGGGCTTTGCGATAAATGCTCAATAATACGACCTACAGCCAGATCATTATCGGCAACAGCAGCAATCGGACTGATTTTGCCTTTGCGCTGCCCGCTGGTATGGTCATTACTCACACGCATGGTGCTCAGCTGGGGCACGGCGTTAACGGCCAACAGCGAGTCAAAATCATGTGCCCAGGCTTCGTAGCGTACCTGATCGGTAACATCCAGGTCAAAGCCTGGTGATGCTGGCGCCATGTGGCCTTTCAATGTTTTATAGCTGGTTTTGCCATACTCACCAAACTCGCCATAGCTGCGGAAACTTACACCGGCACGCTGACAATAATCCCAGATGTAGCCATCGCGCGGGAAGTTTTGTTTCAGCACGCCCTCAAAACCGGTTGAGCCGCCGCGGTTGCCGTAGGTAGTTGGCCAGGTTTTCTCTACAACGTCAGTAGCGTAAGCAGCCATGCTCCAGTTGTGGCCATCGGCGCTAACTTCGGCATCTACATAAAAGTTATCCATCAGCACAAAATTTTCGGCCAGGCTATGCTGATTCGGGGTGATCTTATCGCCAAAAATGCACAGTGAATTATCGCCGTTACCTTTCTTCATGTCACCTAAAACCTGGTCGTACGTGCGGTTTTCTTTAATGATATAGAACACGTGTTTGATAGGCGATTTATCACCCGGCTTACGTGGAATCGGGTTACCAGCTTCGCCCGGTGCTGCGGCTACCTTATCGTTATTGAAAGGTGTGTTGGCATAAACTTGTTTAGTATAAACTTTCAGCTGATCGGCGTTCGGCGCATCAATCATTGATAATGAGCCTTTGAACAAACCGGCAATATATTGCAGGCGGCTGTTTGGGGTGCTCCCCATGTGCACACCGCTGTTGTCTTCCTTAACATAAGGCTGCGGCCCCTGTGGGTTAGCCATTGAGGTTAAGCCTTTACCGTTGGTTACAAAAATTTTATTATCCAGCACCTTAACGTTGGTTGGGTACCAGCCCACCGGGATAAAGCCCATACTTTTGCTGTTGCCGGTTGCAGATACATCAAACACCGCCAGGCAGTTATTATCGGCATTGGCAATGTAAAGCGTTTTCTCGTTATCAGATAAGGCCAAACCATTGGTGGTAGAACCGGTCAGGTTGGTTGGATAAAGTGCTGTCGACAAAGTTTCCAGCACTTTGCCTGTGGCAGTATTCACTACCGATACGGTGTTATCATTAGCGTTGGCTACATACAACAGCGAGCCTTTCTTATTCAACAACAGCTCATTTGGGTGACTGCCAACTTCAATGTTACCGGTAATTTCTTGCGATTCGGTATTGAAGATAGCCACCTGTGTGCCACCCCACAGTGAGATGTAGAGCGATTTCTCATCTGGTGAGAGAATACAGCTGTAAGCGATATCTGGCAAATGGGTAGCGTTAATCACCTGTTTGCTTTTCAGATCTATAGTGTAAACGCTGTTATCCTCTTTGGTTACAGCGTATAGTTTAGAGCCATCTTTGGTTACGGTGATACCGGTTGGACAGATCTTGGTTTTTGGCCAGGCGTCACCCAGTCTGATGGTGTCAGGATCCTGCAGTTTGCCTTTATTAATAGCAAAGTCAAGGATCACGTTGGAGTTACCGCCAGATACATACAGGTCTTTCTCGTCTGGGCTGAAAGCCAGGCCATACCAGGCCACGCCCAACGTTTTCTCAGACAGTACTTTCTCCTGCTTCGGATCTATCAGTTGGAGCGATTGCGTGCTTTGGCCGTTATTGGTTATCGCCAGATATTTTTCTGACGGGCTGATCTTCATGTTCAGCGGTAAATCGCCCAGGGGTAATGAGCGGCCCGCCGGACTAATTTTCCACCCGTTGGGCAATATCACTTGTCCGGTGGTTTTATCCTTACCCGGTGTTTGTGCAAAAGTGCCTTGCGCCGCAGCCAGCAAGCAGCAGGCCAGGCTAATTTTCTGCATCAATTGTTTCATATTCAAATTTCTTGTTCCTTTTGTTAACTATTTATGAAGATTAAAAGTGATGGCACCGCGCACGGTAAAACCATTACTAATATCAGAGATGCCCAAATCGCGGATAGCACCTGATTCTACCACGGTGCTGCGGGTGGCATGAAACACCGGTCCGCCGCAAAGCGAGAAACCAAAGCGCGAACTGGCCGGTGCATAATTAACCGATGGGCCAACCAGTAGCTTGGCGCCGCCTTCGGCTTCGTCACTCTCCCAGAAGCCTTCCAGGTCTTGCCCAACGGCTTCAGCACCGGCATAAAAAGCGCCGGCAATACGGTGATGAAAACCAACACTGGTAATCAAATCAATATCATCTCTACCGGCCGCAAAAGCCTTCTCAAAACGCAGGTTTGCACCGATGCGCCATTTGGCAACATCATAAGAGGCGGTGATACGGCTAAAGATGGCCGAGGTATTGGCAAAATCATGACTGAAACCCACGCCCACACCAATGCGCGGGCCAAAAAGTTTCTTGCCACCAATTACATCGCGCAGCACCTCTGCCTGTTGTGCTCCTGTTACGCCGCCGCTACGGGCAAAACCAAGGGCAGCGTTGGCATATAGTGTAAACCTATCACCAAGATAACCTTTTAACGCCAGTTGCTGATCAACACCATCATAACCAAAGGGCGATGAGGTACGCTCGCCATAACTACCTGAGTAATTAAGGCTCCATGATGCGGTTGCATCTGTAAGCGTGTTTACCTGAAAAAGGAATGGTTGTGGCTGAGCAGCGCCAAAACCACTCATGGTTGGCTTAACCGGGTTTTGCGCCGATGCAGATAATCCTGCCAAAACCAATAAACTCAAAAAGCAATTCTTCATCATATATGGTAGTAGTTTTTGCTTAAAATAGCATAAAGCCGACGATACACTCGCCGACTTTATGCTGTAGATCTATCTGTTTTAGTTTTTCAGCGTAGTTGGCAATGTGCCCGTCGGGAACTCCGCCTCTATCTGATCTATGGTAGATGCCTTGGTGAGCTGCACAATCTGTTGCGTACGCGCTTTAACCCATTTACCTAACCGGGCATTGTAAATACCGCCCAGTTTGTAGTAGAAGCCTTGATCTGCAGGCGTGGTATAACTCAAACTCAGCGTATTAGAACCCTGACGGTAGAACGGCTGCGAGTCAAGTGTAATTGGGTTTACGATATCGTAAAAGTCGTTATTGGCAATTCTGTAACCTACTGCCGGAGGACCAGCCGAGAACAACGAACCGCCGGTAGAGATAAACATAGCATCAATAGGCGTGCTATCTTTAGTTACCAGTGTATCGGCAAATATGGCCATACCAAAGGCATTACCACTATTGGCGAAGAAGCCACCATTTTTCTCACCGAAACCGTCGCCACTCTGGGTGGTATAGTTAAACGCTCTGATCCAGTTTGACGAAGCCATGCTGGTTGAGCTTGAACCATTGATGGTTTTGCCTGAACCGCCCACATAGAAGTAAGTACCGGCTTTAGCTGTACCGCTGGTAAGGTTAAACTTAAAAGTTCTGAACACTGTAGCCGCAACCGAGCCTACCGCCGGCGAACCGCCGCCTGTAGCCCAACCATTGGTAGGGAAACCAGCAGGAGTAGACGCGCCCGCGTTATTAGTAACAACAACAGAGAAAGGTGTTTCGCTGAAGTCGATGTCCTCGGTTGCCAGGAACTGGATGTACTCATAGTTGCCATCGCCGCCAGAAACGTCATTAATAAAGCCGCTGATCACGGCCCGGGTTTTGGTAACCGTTGAGCTAAGCACCTGCACATCATCCGGTTTGCGCATACGGATCTGCGGGGTTAGTTTACCATCTGCACCCGCGGTGTTGAACACGATGCCGTAGAAATTGGCCAAAACTGGCAGCGCGGTGCCGGCAAACGTAGCCCCTGCCTCTGTATGCATGTTGATGTTTTCAAAACCATCGTTCACTACTTTATCGCCACCAAATTTATCAGTAGGCGTGGGTATCGGGTCAAAACCACCTTTTACAATAGCCACCAGCGTACTTTCGTAATCTGAAGGACTAGCCAAAATAGAGCTACTTGGAACACGGTTAGCCGGGATGGCATTACCGCTTGAAATTTTGGTTACGTTGCCTGCAGAAATGTTTTTGATCTGCAGGATGCCATCAGCACGGGTAAGCAAGCCACCCAACACGTTAACAGTAACCGAGTCGCCTGATGAATATTTGGCTGCATCAGCACCCAGCGGAATAGAGATACCGCGCAAAAGCGTTAAACGGCGGTGATCCTGAATAACCAGGTAACCGGCTGCAGGCATATTTTTACCTGAGTAATCTGACACCACAATACCGGTGATACGGTCTGAACCAAACATGTTATCGCGGTTAAGCGTTACGTCGGTTCCTTTATATAAGTTACGCAGATCATACATCGGGATGTACGGACTAACCACCCCACCCTGGTAATTACCTAGCTTTTTGCAACCGGCCCATGTGAAGGCAACGGCTAACAAAAGGGCGTAAAATGCTATCTTTTTCATGTTACTATTTATTGTGAGCATTTAAAATCTTATTCAATTATGGTTTTTGCCACCAAACCTGGGTTGATATTTCATCGGCACCCTGAGCGGCAACTGCAGCTTTATAGTTTGACGGGTTGGCAGATTGTACGTAAACCGGGTATACCATACGGGCCGGCATTACACCACCGTTTCTAAGGCCGGTTCCCTTAGGCAATATTGGGTGACCGGTACGGCGGTACTCAAACCATTGCTGTAAATCTTCCAAAAACAACACATAATATTTCTGTAGCTGAATACGCTCCATCTTAGCGTCTGTTGATTCTGTTTCATCCCATGAAATGTCGGCAGCTGTCAGATAAGTGCGGAATGCAGCAGTGCTGGTAGTGGTAGCTGGTGAAGGCATACCCGCGGCCGGCGCATTTGGCCAGGTAGGCAGCCAGTACAGGATACCGTTAAGCACACCAGTTTCCCAATAGGTTTGCGCACTACCAGTGATGTAACCTTTAACAGCACACTCTGACAGGATAAACTGCAGCTCCGGGTAGTTCATAATCAAACCGGTAAGCGGGCTGGTTTGCAAGCTTACTGCCGAAGTATTTGAGTAGAAGTATGATTGCTTTGCGTCGCCGTTGCCTGGTGCGTATCCGCTGGCTACACCGGCAAAACCGTTATGGCCCTGTGCTATAGACCATACGTTAAAGCCATTGGTGGCGTAGTTTGAGATGTTGATACGCGGATCTGCCCAGTTAACCATATGATCCATAAAGAAGCTACAGATAGCCGGTGAGCGCCAATCCTGCTCACGCACACCCTGATAAGGCGATACATAAGCACCACCTACCCAACGCAACACGGCAGAATCATCATTGCTGGCCATAATTGGATACGTTGATGGGCTGGTGTTCACTATCTGCTGAATTTTAGCTATTGCCGCGGCAGATGTCTCGCTTTTGCCTGCCACTTTAAGCAGCATACGCAGATAAAGCGAGTTACCCAGCTTGCGCCATTTGCTAATGTTACCGCTAAAAACAGGATCGCTGGCTGCGGCTATGGCAGTATTGGCGGTTAACAGGGTGTTGGCGTTCTCCAGCATCTGGAAAATACCGGCATAAATATCTTTCTGACTATCAAACTTTGGCTCATAAATACTGCTGTCGCGAGCCAGGTTTGATTGAGAGAAAGGTGCATCGCCATAAGTATCGGTAATAAGCGAGTAAATCCAGGCCTGGCATACCAGCGAGATACCCTGGTATGATTTATTGAAGTTTACCGGATCATTAGCCAGCTTGTAAACATCTTTAAAGTTGGTTAACTGCAAATACCAGTTGTTCCACAGGTTGTCTGAGGTTGATTTCGGAAAATCATATCTAAACACGGCGCCCTCAGCATCGGTCTCACTCACGGTAACCTGCATCAACTCGTTGTTAAAGTTGCGGTTACGCAGCATATTGGCGCTCAATGTATTTACCAGCGCCGGTGCCAGCAATTGTTGTGGCTGGGCATTTGGTGTATTAACCGGGTCGGTATTTATTTTATCAAAATTTTTGGTGCACGAAGGGAGCACGGCAACCAGCCCCAGCATCGCAACAGGTATCCACTTAAAAATATTGGTTTTCATGTCTCTTAATGTTAAAATGAAACGGTTAGGTTAGCGCCCAAAGTTCTGGTTGATGGGAACTGACCGATCTCGAAACCGGTAGTAATGTCGGTACCGCTCAGTGTACCAAACTCCGGATCAAACATAGGCCATGGCGACCAGATGAACAGATCGCGACCGTATACGCCTATGGTAACGCGTTGCAAACCCGCTTTTTTAACCAGGTTAACCGGCAGAGTATAGCTCAGGCTGGCTTCTCTGAACTTGATAAAGTCTGTACTAAAGGTGCTTCCCTCGGCATTGTCTTGGCCCATTTGTGAACGGTAGTAGTTATCTACGTCGAAGGTAAGTGTGGTATTAGGGCTGTATGAACCATCAGCATTCTGTACTACACCGTTACCAATGATACCGTTGTAACGACCCGGCAGCGTGCTTTGCAGTTTACCCTGCTCCACCATTTTATAGTTCATCAGCGAGTGGGCCACGGCACCATGCTGCGCATCAAATAATACGTGCAGCGCTATGTTTTTATAGGTCCAGGTACTGCCCCAGCTCACTTTGTATTTAGGCATGGTGTTACCCAGGTAAACTACACCCGGAGCCAGTTTGGCAAAGCCGGTTGTTTTATCATACACAATCTGTCCGTCTGGTGCGCGGAGGAAACCGTTACCATACAAATCGCCCATGCTGCCGCCTACTTTAGCTACCACCTGGCCGCCGCCTACAGAACCTGTACGCAGGATAAGCGTGCTGTCTGGCAACGAGATGATTTTATTACGGTTTGCGGTGAAGGTACCCATCAGTGTCCAGTTAAAGCCACCTGCGCGGTCGCTCTTGATAGGGCTGCCGTGAATAGAAAATTCGACACCCTGGTTATTTACCTGGCCAACGTTGGTGATAAAGCTAGGGTAACCAGAAGAACGGTCTAGCTGACGCACCAGCTGTTGGTTTTTAGTATTACCGGCATATAAAGCAAGGTCAAATCCAATACGGTTTTTCAACATATTTACTTCTGTACCAACCTCATAGGTAGTGGTACGCAACGGCTGGATGTTAGGGTTGGTTAACAGTGAAGGGTTAGATAAACCGCCACCAAACAAAGAACCTGCCGATACATAGTTAAACGCGGTACGGTAAGCATCTAAACCACCGTTACCCACTTGCGCTGCTGAGGCACGGAACTTAAGGTAATCTATATACGATGGCATCTTCGCCACGTCAGACAGGATAAAGCTGGCGCTGGCCGACGGGAAATTAAGGCCCACACTATTGGTACGCAGTGGCGTAGCCAGGTTACTGTTATAATCCTGACGGTCGGTTAACTCTAAGTACAGGTAGCTTTTATATGCTACGTCCATGATGCCGTAAAAGCTATTGATATTATAGCGCTGATACGGGTTGTCTGGCGATGTAACATAAATCAGTGGACCTTTTGCATTTGAGTATGAGTAAACTCCCGGATAGGTAAGTGAGTCGGCACGAACCTCATCTTTACGATAACGGTTGGCCAGCATGCTGCCACCGGCGGTAACACTCAGGTCAAAATCTTTACCTATTTTTTTTGCATAGCGTAACAAGAAATCGCCGCTAACCTCCTGGTTAAAAATATCTTGCGTACGGTATGAACCATAAACGTATTTAGAACCTGCATCATACGGGCGATCCTGCTCGCGCTGCTCATAGCTCATGTCTAAAGAGGTGCGCAGTTGCAGGCTTAACTCTTTGGTAAACTGATAGGTAGCAGAAGCATTGCCGGTAATTGCGTTACGGTTTGATTTATTCAAAAACTCATAAGCTACCGCATAAGGGTTTTCTGGGAACGAGCTGAACGGATATTCAATAGCGCGATCTGTCTGGCCCAATTTCCAATAGTTTTTAAGCCAGTTAATATCAGCACTTGGCTGCCAGAAAATAAACCAGTACATAATTGATTGATTACCGTATCCGGCGCCTGGCAGGTTATCGCTGAAGCGGTTATCATAAGTAACCTTTGAATTGATGGTCAGCTTATCAGTCAGTTTTGAGTTGATAGACATGGCTGCCGAGTTACGACCGTAACCTGTGTTAGGAACAATCCAGGTGTTTTTTACATTGGTAACAGAGAAACGACCACTGGTACGGTCATTACCGCCATCAACAGTTACGGTATTGGTGTAGGTTTGTCCCTGGTTAAAGTATTGTTTTACACCACTATTAGGATAGGCCACCCACGGGGTACGCGTTTTACCTACTGTCTGCGTGGTGGGGTCAAACTGATAGAACATCTGTCCATCAAACCGCGGACCGTAAGCAGAGCTGGTACCACTGGTACTTGCCCCGTCTGCACTGGCACCATAAGAGTAGTAGTTAGCACCTGCCAAACCCTGGCCATACTCATACTGCAAAGCCGGCCAACGGTTTACATTTGCAATTGATGCATTTGAGTTAAGTGTAACGCCCAGGCCTTTCTTTTTTGAGTTGCCTGATTTGGTGGTGATGATAACTGCACCATTGTTACCACGCTCGCCATAAAGAGCAGCGGCGGCGGCACCTTTCAGTACGGTTACACTTTCAATGTCTTCTGGGTTCAGGTCGTCCACATTGCTGCCATAATCTGCCGGCATATTGTCGCTGCTGGTACCGTAAACACTCTCACCCGCAATTGCAGAACGGCGACCGCTACTGCTGCTGATTACCACACCGTCCAATACAATCAGGGCGGCATTGTCGCCGGTCAGGTTGTTCTCACCGCGCAAAATGATCTTTGTAGAACCCATAGGGCCACTGTTTGAGCGGATCAGGTTTAAACCGGCAACCTTGCCAGAAAGTGCGTCGGTCCAGTTGTTAGAAAGCGCATCGGTCAGGTCCTGCCCCTTTACTACTGTGGCTGCATAGCCTAATGCTTTCTCTTCGCGCTTAATACCCAAAGCGGTTACTACCACCTCGTTAAGCGTAGCTGCGGTTGCATTAAGCGTGATGCTTACGCCAAGCGCATTGCTGTTGTATACTTGTTTCTGCGCCTCATAACCTACCATAGAAAAGTTAACAGCAGTACTGCGCGGCACGCGCACAGAGAACTTACCATCAATGTTGGTTGAGCCTACAAATTTTTTGTTAACATCGGTAATGGTAACACCAACTAGTGGTTGCTTATCATCAGCAGAAAGTACGATACCGCTAACCGATACCAATTCCAGCCTTTTGATAACCACATTACCGTCAATGTTTTTTATGCCGATGCTGGCCTGCTGTTGTAAAACAGACGCCAGGGTTTCGAAAGAAACATCCTCTGACGAAAGGGTAACCATTGTTGCCATGTTTACATCGGTGTTGAACGATACTTTAAAACCATACTTGGTTTTGAGGCTGTTAACAATGTCTTGCACGCTAATGCGCTTCTGCTCAAAATGGAGCTGCCCGGGCATCTTTACCTGTGCTCTGAGCGATAGCGTACAGACGATGAGGCATAAGATGAAGTAAAACTTTTTTCGATGGGGCGAAAATTTAAAGATTTTCATTTTGTTGATTAGAATAATAGGATAGTGTTTGAGTTTGAGTATTTATAGTGTAATCCTGTTGCGTAGGTTAAGCCGCCCAGCACATCGGCAATGCCGGTGTCTTTCATCTCACCACTAAATAATGGGCGTTTATAGGCAGATGGTTGCGCCACTACATTGACGTTGTACCAGCGATGCAGTTTCTCGGCAATCTCTCCGGCATCGCTCTTATCAAATACCAGTGTTTGGTTTTGTAATGAGGCAGCCTCTTTGGCCAGCACGGTTTTAACTGATGCCAGGTGATTGGTCTCGCTGAAAATCAACTCCTGACCGGCTTTCAGGTAGTTTACCTTGTTGCCTGTGGTTACGCCAACCAAACCAGTGGCCACTTTAACCTCGGTATTGATATGCGGACGGGCATACACGCTAAATGATGTACCCAACACCGTTACCGAAAGCTTGTTATCTGTGTGGATAATGAAAGGCTTGTTGGTAAGGTGCTTTACATCAAAAAAGGCCTCGCCGGTTAAGTGTACCTCGCGTTTGCTGCCGTTAAAGGCATTAGTGAAAGTGATTTTTGAGTTGGGCGCCATGTAAACCACAGAACCATCTGGCAGGGTAACCTGATCGCGTGTGTTGGCAGATGTTTGGGCCACCTGCTGCTGCATATTGTTGATGGCGATTGATTTTTTAAAATACAACCAGCCCAGCACACTAAATAATAGCAAACTGGCTGCAACGCCGGTTATCCAGTAAGAGCGCAAGAAGCCCGAGTTATTGCTATTGCGCGGCGCTTCAAAAATTCGATCAAGCAGGCGCAGCCATTGCTCGTCAATATCATTTTGCTTTAAAGGTTGGTTTAGGTTGGCCGCGCGGCGTTCAAGGTAGGTTAACAGGTAACGGTGCTCTGTCTGCTCATTGGCCCAGGCGTTCACCTGTTCCTCTTCTGCAGCAGTACATTCTCCGTTAACATAGTTTAGTAGTAGATCCCAGTTCACTTTCTGTGTTTTTTATGAAGAAGAGCAACCGGGGGACTATTTCCACCAAAAGAAATCCTTAAGAATGTGTTAAAGTTCTGTTAAGCGATAAAAGATTTGCGAGACGGTACCAAAAACTAAGGCCGGAGCATGCCCCGGCCTTACACAAATTAAAAACAATGAGCTTACGCACCTCTCTTTAAAGAGACACGAGTCATTATTTTCCCCTGAAAGAAATTATTAAATAATGGTGAAGATTATGTTAATCAACATCAGCCCACCTGCAATGGTGGCTTTATCCAGACTGCTGTGGTTAATGGCATGGGTAAGTTGCTCAATAGCCTCGCGCATGTTGTACTCCACCTTTTTTTCGGTGATCTCCAGCGCTTCGGCTATCTCGGCATGTTTTAAGCCCAGCAGGCGCAGCTCAATCATCTCTTTGCGTAGTGGTGGCAATTTGGCAATCAAATCTTCAACAATACGGATAGATTGCTTGGCAACAAACTTTTCAAACGGGTTGTAGGCATCGGCCGGGATGTTGTGCACATCATCAGGCAACTCAATAGACTGGTAACGGGGTGACACCATTTTTAGGGCCCCATGGCGTGCAGCACGGAACAAATAAGGCTTCAGATCATTAATCTGCAGCTTATCTTTTTGCTGCCAAAGGTTGAGGAAAAGATCAGATAGCACATCTTTAGCCTGATCATCATCCTTTACAATACCCTTAACGTAACGAAACAGTGGCGAGTAGTTTTCTTTAAATATGTCTTCAAACCCCTCCAGCGTTCCCCATAACGACATATTTGATTGTTCCATAGCGCCTGCAAAATAAAGGCAGCAATATTTACGCAACAAAAACAACAGGTTAAGTTTACATTAATCAACCTAACAAAACGATAACATTTGTGTACAAACAGAACACAACTGGTTAAAAATCAACGCCCCGAAAAGACAGATATATATTATCAGAACAAACGAGTATTTACATAAATCAAACAAAAAAGGCCGCAAATGCGGCCCTTGTGTTATTTTTCTTCAATATAACTTTCTAATATCTTAAAGCCTCCACTGGTTACCAGTTCAACTTCGCCAATTACTTTTGGTATCAGCAGGCACTCACCCATGGTTACGCCAACTTCGCCGCCGTCATATTTCAGCGTGTAAGAACCTTCAACGCAAACGTGGATCACAAATGAGTCGAGCTTGCTATAGTCTTTGCTCACCGTCTCGGTATAATCCATCAGGTTGGTGGTAAAATATGGACAAGTTACCAGGTGCACATTGGCATTTTGCTCGGCCTGATATTTGGTTTTGTACTCATCATACACCTTATAGTCAATAGCAGCCAGTGCCAGGTCTGTATGCAGTTCGCGTTTCTGTCCATTATCATCAACGCGGTCAAAATCATAAATACGGTAAGTGATATCTGATGTTTGCTGAATTTCGGCAATCAACAAACCTTTACCAATGGTGTGCACACGGCCGGCCGGTAAAAAGAACACGTCGCCTGCGCTTACCTCTTCGCGGTTCAGAATATCCATGATGTGGCCGCTGTTCAGCTTCTCTACATAGGTTTTCTCGTCTACCTGCTGGCTGAAGCCTGAAATCAACGTTGAACCCGGATCGGCCTCTATTACGTACCACATTTCGGTTTTACCAAATGAGTTATGGCGCTCTTTGGCCAATTTATCATCAGGGTGCACCTGGATTGACAAATCATCATTAGCGTCAATAAACTTAACCAGCAGCGGGAAGGTATTACCGAAATGCTTGTATACGTGCTGACCAACCAGATCGCCCTGGTGTTGTTCCAGCAGATCTGCCAGCGATTGGCCTACCAACTCCCCGTTATCAACCACAGATACGTCAGACTTTACACCCGATATTTCCCAGGTTTCGCCGCAATTAGGCAAACTGCCAAAATCTTTATGCAAATAGGTTTTGATCTTTTGACCGCCCCATATTTTGTCTTTATAAATGGTTTTGAATTTTAACGGATAGAGTGATGACATGGTAAGTGTATTTTTGACGCGAAGTTATTAAGTTAATTGATAAACCTGAAACATAAGCTGAGGTTTTGATTAACTATAATTGACGCCTGACTTAAGAGCTCTTGCTATTAAGCATCTATTGCATACCCCCTCCGGATGCTACAATCGGTATTAAAATAAAAACGCCCGGCATTAATGCCAGGCGTTTCCTATATCGGGTTAAATAATTACTTATTTAGCCAGTTTAGCTTTCAGGTTCTCGTTGATAGCTTCCAGGAACTCTTCAGTGTAAAGGAAATCTTTACCGTGTTGTACATTGTTACCGTGGATACAAACGGCTAAGTCTTTAGTCATTTTGCCGCTTTCAACAGTTTCAATACATACTTGCTCCAGGGCTTTGCAGAAGTCGATCAGCTCCTGGTTGTTGTCTAACAAACCACGGAACTCCAGACCGCGGGTCCAGGCAAAGATAGATGCAATTGGGTTGGTAGAGGTTGGTTTACCAGCCTGGTGATCACGATAGTGACGGGTTACGGTACCGTGAGCAGCCTCAGCCTCCATGGTTTTGCCATCTGGAGTAACCAGGGTTGAAGTCATCAGACCCAGTGAACCGAAACCTTGAGCTACGGTGTCAGACTGTACGTCGCCATCATAGTTTTTACAAGCCCAAACAAAGTTACCGTTCCATTTCAGCGCAGAAGCAACCATGTCGTCAATCAGACGGTGCTCGTAAGTAATACCGGCAGCGTCAAATTTAGCTTTGTAATCTGCCTGATAGATCTCTTCAAAGATATCTTTAAAGCGACCGTCATATTTTTTAAGGATGGTATTTTTGGTTGACAGGTATAAAGGCCAGCCTTTCATCAGCGCCTGGTTAAAACAAGCATGTGCAAAACCGCGGATAGACTCGTCAGTATTGTACATAGCCAGGGCAACGCCATCGCCTTTAAAGTTAAATACATCGAAAGATTGTACTTCGCCGCCATCTTCTGGAGTGAAGGTGATGGTCAGTTTGCCTTTACCTTTAGTTACAAAGTCAGTAGCACGGTACTGATCGCCGAAAGCGTGACGGCCGATGCAGATAGGCGCAGTCCAGTTTGGCACCAGGCGTGGTACGTTTGACATTACAATTGGCTCGCGGAATACGGTACCGTCCAGAATGTTACGGATAGTGCCGTTTGGCGATTTCCACATTTGTTTCAGGTTAAACTCTTTTACACGAGCCTCATCAGGAGTGATGGTGGCACATTTAATACCTACACCGTATTGTTTAATGGCGTTAGCAGCGTCAATAGTTACCTGGTCGTTGGTTTCATCGCGATACTCAACACCTAGATCATAATATTTGATATCCAGCTCAAGGTATGGAAGGATCAGCTTATCTTTTATAAATTGCCAGATGATGCGGGTCATTTCGTCACCATCAAGCTCAACTACCGGGTTTGCTACTTTAATTTTTGACATATTATTAGTGTTAGAATTCCGTTTTTGAAACAATCGCCCAAATATAGAATTGCTTTTACTGTTTTTTTAATTAAATGCTATAAAAAATTCAAGGCATTTACTAAAATTACATACATTTGAAGAGTAGCAAGGTCATTAAACCCCCGCTTTGCAACAAAGTATAAAATTTAAAGCTTATCATTTGAAAAAGATCATTTTTACCCTGCTGGTATCTATTGCGGCTTTTAGCGCCAGGGCACAAGTTGGTTATAATTATTCTCAGTATGATTTTGGCGTAGGTGCCACCTTTAATAAAGGCAAAACAGATTTTGCCACATCAACCACCAGACCGTCTTTCGCGGCCAATTTCACTTACAATCAAACCCCTTTTGTAAACTTTATTGCCGATTTACAGATAGGTTCAATAAACGGGTTTGATCTGAGCAAATCAGGCTATGCCCCGCTCCTGCTTATGTTGGACCCTACCGAGCTACCTTACGCAAGCTTTACCAGCGATTATACTACCATTAGTGGCCGTGTACAGCTGCAAATGGGCGAGATAATGGATTACTCGCACAGCCAGTTTAAAAACTTTTTTAAAAATCTTTATATCAGCGGTGGCGTGGGCGTAATTTACAGCGATTACAAATTCACCACAGTAAGCCTTGGAACCAACGAAAACAAAGGCAGCAACGTTTTTATTCCGCTTAAAGTAGGCTACGAACTTAAATTCTTTAACGCCTACAGCGAGCCAACCGTAAAACTCGATCTGGGTTACCAATACAACTACATCCTGAGCGATAACTTTGACGGCATACCAGCCGGTGGAAACGATGCTTTTAAGCAATTTACCGTTGGATTGAAATTTGCCATTGGCGGCAGCACTTCTTACCGTAAACAGATAGATTATTAATTTTAGGTGAACGGATAAAGGCGAAAGGTAAAAGGACCAGTCGCTGCTCATCGATCATCCCTGTAACGATATATAGGGCGCAAGTTATCTACTTGCGCCTTATCTTTTTTATGCCGCTTGCACAACCTTTCACCTTTCACCTTTCACCTTTCACCTTTCAAAAACATTGCCCCTCATCTCCTGTTAAGCCTATATAGATAAAACTTGAATAGGCCATGAACAGAGATAAGAATTACCCTGAGCTAAGGCATACCAACGAAGACAGGGACCGCACCTTAAAAGACGACCTGGGCGAAACTATTGACAAAGAGAACTTGAAATATAATCCGGATAGCCAAAGCTATGAGATTGACGTGAACAGCACCGACCCGGATTATGATCACCCAGACCCGTACGATACCGCCGCCCCTAACGGCGAAGACGATAACTCTACCTGGGACGAGGCCAACCCCTATGATGCCCGCGATGAGTATGACCCTAAACGATCTTTAGAAACCGATGCCGACAAACTGGGCATGCATATAGACGATGGCCGCATTTTAGAGGTTGACCCGATTGATGAATCGCTGGCCCGCACCCCGGAAGACGATCGTGACGACCTGGACGAAGAAGGTTATCCTAAAAATGACGGAGAGTTTTTAAGATAAATCCAGACCACCAACTATTAAAAAAAGACACATCTTAACAAAAAGCAAAAAGGTCAACTTTCTGGCAGAAAGTTGACCTTTTTATTACTAGAGGCTGTTGCCTTTAAAACGACTCTCTAATTATTGCTGAGTGGCCTTACCTGTTTTAGCGTCAATAATATAAGTTAACAGCGGGAAGCCGTCACGAGGGTTAAAGGTTACCCACATGTTACCTCCGGTGCCAACCATAAATTGGATGGTACCAGACAGATTGGTAATCTGATCGTCTGATACTGATTTTTTGTTTTCAATAACGCAGGTATAATCAACTTTACCACCGTCAAAATAAGGAGCAGTTTTGAAAGTATAATCCTGAATGGCCAGCACGTTGGTCCAGTGGTAGTCAAAGCTGGTGCTGTAAGATGAAGTAGTAGCACCATCTTTTAATACAGCAGTAGAAGCGATAGATTTTGAATCGCCGTTAACTAACAAGCGCTCCTGGCTACCCTGAGCACTTACATGCCAGTTCAGCGCAATAGTTCTTGAATTTCTGAAAGCCGAGCCAGAGTAGGTATCCACAGACGTATCACGTTGTGTATACGCGTTAGGATCAGTGCTACCGTTCTCGCACAAGTAAGTAAAGATGGTGTGGCGCTTTACGTTCTCTGTGGTATCGCCGCCCAATTTAATGCTCTGGTTGGTGTTTGCTTTTTCTTCTGATGTACCGCAAGCACTGGTAATATCAAAAATTTTAAGGGTGCTGGCGGCGTTTGTTTTAACGTTAGCTGTTGCAGAAGTGCTGCTTAAGCCTTTGGCCAGTTGCTGCGCCAATGCAGCATAATCGATGTTGTCTTTTGGGGTTGTGGCATTTTTTTTACATGACACAACAACCAGCGATGCACCTGCTAAGGCCAGGGCAGCCATTTTGTAAAAAGGTTTCATGGTGAATTTGTAAAGTACTTTTTTTCAAAGATAATTAGGGAGTCTGCACACGCATATGCAAATCGCATTCCATTTAGTTTTACACCTTCCAGACAAGGCACACCGCCCATCAAAATCCCCAACACGTGTAATTAATTACCCACATTGTGGACAAGCATCCTCGCACTGCAATATCAAACGAAGCATGGCAGAAACAGATATACAAGAGGCTTTTTGGGGATGCTTTATAACAAAGAAGGCGATGTCACCATCGCCTTCTTTATTAATATTCTAAAATCAAAATTGAACACTTGCTACCCGAAAATCGGGTTACTCCAGATCGAGGTTAAACCGCTTCCGCAGCTCGGCCAGTTGTGGGTTTTTTGTAGCCATAAACTGAAATTTCTCTACCGCGGTGTAAGGGCGTCTGTTTACCGCCTGCTCGTCCATACGGCTGTTTACGTTCAGATCAAAGTTTTTGAGGGCTACGCGAAGAAAGTTCATCAGATCAGCCTTTTCCTCGCGGAAATAATTTTCTTGCGTACCGTTGTTCACAACCACCTCAAACTCTGTCGGGCTCAATTGCTTTGGCGCATTGGTGGTCAGGATGTTAACAAACGTCATGGGCTTACCGGCCTTTTTAACCTGCCCGGCATACTCGTTCCAAAGTTGCAGGAAAGCATCGTAGGTAAAAGCTTCCTTATCGGTACCTTTTATATAGGGATCTTCCTCGTCAGCAATCTCTTCTGCGGTATACTTACCCACGTCTTTCAGCGATGGAATTTTAAGCATGCCACCACCACTCATAGACGGAATGGCAATCTTGGGCTTATCTGCCGCGGGTGTTTGCGGCGCGGCTACAGTAGCCGCCGGTGCGGGTTGCGGTGTTGGCGTTGCTGCCGGTGTTACTCTTGGCTCTGGCACGGCTACCGGCTGCGGCGCTTGTTGTACCGGTGCAGGTGCACTAACCGGAGCCGCCGGAGGCGTTATTGCTGAGGTATCAGGTTTTTTTTTTAATTGCCCTTCGGACATTTCAGCAGGCATGGCCGCCATACTCAGTGCCGATGGCAGGTGACAGATCTTTAACAGCGCCAACTCAACCTGCAAGCGTTGATTTTTGCTCAGCTTATAATTCAGGTCGCACTGGTTGGTAATATTCATAGCCGACAGCAGGAACGATACCGAGGTAGCTTGCGATTGCTGCAGGTATTTGGTCCTGATACCATCGCTCACCTCCAATAGTTTCAGCGTATTGGCATCCTTACCCACCAACAGGTTACGGAAGTGTCCCGATAAACCGCTAATAAAATGTGCGCCGTCAAAACCTTTGCTCAAAATCTCGTCAAACAGCAGCAATGTACGGGCGGTGTCTTCTTTCAGCAGGCCGTCGGTTACGTTAAAATAGTAATCATAATCCAGTATGTTCAGGTTATCAATTACAGAGCTGTAAGTTACCTTACCGCCGCTAAAGCTGACAATCTGATCAAACATAGACAGCGCATCGCGCAAGCCGCCATCAGCCTTTTGGGCAATAATATGCAGGCCGTCATCCTCATAACCAATGCCCTCTTTTTGGGCAATATTGGCCAGGTGATTAGACATATCCTCTACCCTGATGCGGTTAAAATCAAAGATCTGACAGCGCGAAAGGATAGTTGGTAAAATTTTATGTTTCTCTGTAGTAGCCAGGATAAAAATGGCGTAATGCGGCGGTTCTTCCAGCGTTTTCAGAAACGCGTTGAAAGCCGCTTGCGAGAGCATGTGCACCTCATCGATGATGTACACCTTATAGCGCGCCCCCTGCGGTGGGATGCGTACCTGGTCAATCAGGTTACGAATGTCGTCTACCGAGTTATTAGACGCCGCATCCAGCTCATGTATGTTAAACGAGTTACCGTTTTGAAATGCCCTGCACGATGCGCACTCGCCGCAGGCCTCGCCATTAGGCTGCAAATTCTCGCAGTTAATGGTTTTTGCCAAAATACGAGCACACGTTGTTTTACCTACCCCACGTGGCCCGCAGAATAAAAATGCCTGCGCCAGCTGGTTATTTTTGATCGCGTTTTTTAAGGTGCCAGTAATATGCTGCTGACCCACAACGGTTTCAAAAGTAGCCGGACGGTATTTACGAGCCGATACAATAAAATTATCCACGGTTACTAAGGTATAAAAAAGTCCGGAAGTCGGAAAGTCAGAAAAGACCGGAAGCTATTGCAAAAGTTTTAAACACCATGTCATGCTGAGGAACGAAGCATCTCTGCTGCAAATCCATTAGACAGTCCTCAGAGATGCTTCGTTCCTCAGCATGACATGGCTAATACTATATAGAAAACGAACGGTCATCAACTCTTCGCTCCCTTCAGCCCCGCTTTCCGCTCCAAGTCCTCGCTTCTCTTTCACCTGCCTAACCGCACGCTGCGGGCTTTCCACTGCAATCGGGTTTATGCTGAACGGTCACTACAATCAACTACCTGCCACTATCTGCTGTTACTTAATTAGCCAGCGCCAGCAAGGCCCTCATATCCAAATGACGGGTATACATGGTCAGGTTACCATGCTCATCAGTAGGCCATTCCTCTTTCGGGCGATCCCAATATAATTCTACGCCATTACCATCGGGATCATCCAGATAAATCGCTTCAGACACCCCATGATCACTGGCGCCGGTCAACGGATAGCCGGCATCCATCAAGCGTTTTACCGCCACAGCAAGATCTCTCCTTTCAGGGTACAATATTGCGGTGTGAAACAAGCCCGGCGCATGCTGCGGCGCTGGTGCAACCCCCTCGCTGTACCAGGTATTCAACCCAATGTGGTGATGATAACCACCGGCAGATATAAAGGCGGCCTGTTCGCCATAAGTGGTCATCAGCTCAAAGCCCAGCAATCCGCAGTAAAAATCCATTGCGCGTTGCAGGTTACTCACTTTTAAATGCACGTGACCGATACGTGTTTTAGCCGGAATTTGATAATCGCTCATAATAAATGTTTAAACATGTAAATTTAATAAGAGTTGTTTAAATGTACGTAGATGGCGTGTCATTTTTGTGGGTTATGTTTCTTAATTAGGATATGTCATCTCGACCAACGGAAGAACTGTTCTCTTGAGCGGGAATTAGCTTGGACAGTGTGAGCGAAAAAATCTTTTCGGAGCGATTTGCTGGAATGTGTAATCGAAAAGATCCCTTACTATCGTTCGGAATGACATCTAAGAAGAACACGAGAAAAAAGACTTACGAAGTTTTAAAAACATCGTAAGTCTGATCAGCGTTAATACAAACTAATCTCTAATCCGTAACTTTGCCCCATGATTATCAAAACGGCCGATTTTATTTGCAGCAACACACAGATCTCTAAACTGCCACCGGCTGAAAAGCCGGAGTATGCTTTTATCGGTCGGTCTAACGTGGGCAAATCATCGTTGATTAATATGCTGACGGCCAAAAAAGGTCTGGCCAAAACATCGCAAACGCCGGGCAAAACACAGTTGATCAACCACTTTCTGGTGAATGATAACTGGTACCTGGTGGATTTGCCCGGTTACGGTTACGCCCGTATTTCTAAAAGCAAAAAAGAGGATTGGGATAAATTTATCCGCAACTACCTCACCAAGCGCGAGAGCCTGCAGTGCGTAATGGTGTTGATTGATAGCCGTCTGGAACCGCAGAAAATTGACGTGGAGTTCTGCAATAAACTGGGCGAATGGGGGCTGCCCTTTGTGCTGGTATTTACCAAGGCCGATAAGCAATCAAACACCAAAACAGACCAGAATATTGCTAAATTCAAAAAAGCCCTGCTGGCTACATTTGAAGAAGTGCCTGATTGCTTTATCACCTCGTCTGAAAACGGCATAGGGCGCGATGAAGTACTGAATTTTATTGACGGTGTTAATGCTACTTTTGTTAAGCCTGTTCTATAGGCTGGCAGCTATTATTTAACACGCTCAATCCTAAAACCGGCCCGCAATATTCATTTTTTTACTTTATGTTTGAGCATTAAAGCGCCATGCGGCGCACTGTTGAAATGAACAAAATCTGGACTTATTTAAAGACAAAAGACTTCCGTAAAAACTTTTTGGGCGCTATAGGCACCGTGGTTGGTGTAGTGCTCATTGTGTTCTTTAGTCTCCGTTATTATACCCATCACGGTGCAGGCATCCCCGTACCCGCACTGGTTGGCATGCCGGTTGAAAAAGCCATCAGCACACTTGAAGATCAGGGATTTGAATACAAGATAGATTCGGTTTATATTATGGATAAACCGCCAGGCACCGTTACCGTTCAAGACCCTGATGCCGGCACCAATGTAAAAGAAGGCCGCGTAATTTACCTCACTGTAGTAACCAAACTGGCGCCTAACGTGGCACTGCCAGATCTTACCGATAAAACTTACCTTGAAGCCGCTGCCCTGCTGGGGAACGACGGCCTTAAAGTTGGCGACACTGTTTATCGTGCCGATATAGCCCGTGACCACGTGTTGCAGGCAACCTTCGGCGGACAGGTGTTGAAGCCCGGCGATAAACTGCCTAAAGGCTCGCGCGTGGATATGGTACTGGGCGATGGTCAGGGCGCCAGCGAAGTGGATATCCCACAACTGGTAAACCAGGACCTGGATGCAGCCAGGTTTGCCATCCGCGGCGCACAGTTAACCATTGGCGAGATTACCTACCAGGGCCCAATCACCGATTCGGCTAATCTGGTGGTGGTATCACAATCGCCGGCACGTACAGACTCTGTTTCTAAAACCAGCATAGGCACTCGCGTAAACCTGGTGGTAACTCAAGGCAAGGTACAAAATGAGCCACAACCCTAATGATATTGCCGCTCAGGAGATGGCCCAGCGCTTGCAACATCCGGAAACATTAAACCTGCTGGATGTACGCGAGGTAATGGAGTACCATACCTACAACATTGGCGGCCTTAACATACCGTTGGGTAAACTACCCGCCGCACTGGAAGATCTGGAATGGGAGAAGCACGAGGAGATCATTGTAATTTGCAAAGCCGGACTGCGCAGCAAAACGGCGCAATCAATTTTGCAACAAAATGGTTATCTTCATGTTCGTAACCTTACGGGCGGCATTTTGGCGCTGCAAAAATTAAAATAACATCAATACCCTTTTGAATAAACAGTATGGCTGAACAGCAAAAATCATCCGTAGTAAAAAAATTTATTATAGCGCTGGTAGTAATAATTATACTGGCGCTGGGCGGCACAGGTTTGTTTTATTACCTGCGTTATTTTGGCCCCAATGTAACCGGTAATGAAGATTACCTGTACATCCGCACCGGCTCAACCTATGCCGAGGTTTATCAAACCATCAGAGATAAAAAGATGGTTAAAGATACCACCACCTTTAACTGGGCGGCCATTAACATGAAATATACCACCCGCGTAAAACCGGGTAAATACCGCCTGCACTCGGGCATGAGCAACCGTCGTTTAATTAACATGCTGGCTTCGGGCACGCAGGAACCGGTGGAAGTATCATTCCACGGTTTCAGGCTGAAAGAGCAGTTTGCAGGTTTCATCTCTAAAAAGATCGAGCCAGATTCTGTTAAGCTGCTTAGCTATCTGGACTCGGCTAAGTTTGTAGCCCAATATGGTTTCACCACAGAGAATGTGTATGTGATGATGATGCCAGACACCTATCAGATGTACTGGAACTCATCGCCAGAGAAATTCTACAAACGCATGTATACCCATTACGAGACGTTCTGGACCGCAGCCCGCAAACAACAGGCAGCAGCAGCAGGCCTAACTCCTATTGAAGTATCCATCTTAGCTTCTATTGTTGATGCAGAGGCATTGCATGATGCCGAGATGCCGAAGATTGCCGGTTTGTATCTTAATCGCCTGCACAAAGGCATGCACTTACAGGCCGACCCGACCATCATTTTTGCAATGCATGATTTTACCATCCATCGGGTATTGAACAAGTACCTCACCGTAAACTCCCCATACAACACTTACGCCAAAGCCGGTTTGCCGCCCGGACCAATCATGATGCCATCGGTAAATGCTGTGAAGGCTGTGTTGAATTATGATCATAACAATTACCTGTACATGTGCGCCAAAGAGGATTTTTCAGGCAATCATAATTTTGCGGTTACCGAGGCTGAGCATAAGCTCAACGCCAAACGCTACCAGCAGGCATTGAACGAAAGAAACATCAAGAAATAATGTTTGAGAACACTACCCGTGTGCGGGTGCGCTACGGCGAAACCGACCAGATGGGCTACATGTACTATGGCAACTATGCCGAGTTTTATGAGGTGGGCCGTGTAGAAATGCTGCGCAGCCAGGGCATGACCTACCGCTGGATGGAAGAACAAGGCGTGATGATGCCCGTAATGGAGATGAAGGTAAAATACCTTAAACCGGCCCGTTATGATGAGGACATCCGCATCCGCGTGATGATGGATAAAATGCCGGGCGTGAAAATTCATTTCCGTTATGAGCTGTATAACGAGCAGGACGAGCTAATCAACACTGCCGAAACCCTGCTGGCCTTTGTTAACATGAATACTAACCGCCCCTGCCTGCCCCCGCAGGAGTTTTTGGATAAAATGAAGCCTTATTTTACTTAAGCTAAGGTATGGAATGGCTGCACCGGTTTCTGTCGCGCTTTAGGTTCTACCAGTACTTTCTGGACTGGACAAAATCGGTCATCCTGCCGGGCTTTCGTCCGCTGCCATTGTACACGGTAGCGAGTTTCTTTTTTAAAGAGATCAAGCAAGACTCTTTGATCAACCGGGCATCGTCGTTGGCATACAGCTTTATGCTGGCCATCTTCCCTGTCATCATCTTTTTATTTACGCTGATCCCCTATATCCCCATCAGAGGCTTCCAGGATACCTTGCTGAATGTTATTGCCACCATACTGCCTACAAACGCGTATGAGGCCTTCTATTCAACCATAGAGGAGATTGTGAAGATCCACAACTTCAGTTTGCTGTCGTTCGGTTTCCTGTCGGCCACCATATTTGCCACCAACGGGGTTATTAAGCTGATGCGTGCCTTCAACAAATCGTCGCTGGTGGCAGAAAGCCGCACCTGGCTAAAAAAACGCTGGATAGCACTGGTGTTGACTATCTTCATCGCCTTTACGCTTATTGTGGCCATCAGCATCCTCATTATCGGTCAGGCGGTCATTAGCTACATTCAGCACGGCCTGCACAGCAAGAGCTCAGTTTGGGTGTACATCATTATGTTCTCCCGCTGGATAATTGTTGTGCTGCTGTTTTTTGCTACCGTATCTATTTTGTACCGATACGCCCCGGCGCATAAGCGCAAATGGAAATTTCTTAGCCCGGGCTCTATCCTGGCTACCTTCCTGGCGGTGTTCACTTCGCTGGGATTTTCTTTTTACATCAACAACTTCTCATCCTACAATAAGATCTACGGATCCATCGGTACCCTCATCGTAGTGATGCTTTGGCTCTACCTAAACTCGCTAATTATCCTCATCGGATTCGAATTAAACGCCAGTATTGAGCTTTCAAAACGCAATGTGAAGATTGTAAAACCCCGTTTTAACACTTTTAAGGGTGCAAAAAGCTCTGAACAGTAAAATTTTCATTCTGACTACCAATAAGTTACAATTATTTTAATTTTTTTTAACATCAAATTTGGCAATTCAGTTCGGTTTTGTACTTTTGCCCCCGGAGAGATGGCAGAGTGGTCGATTGCGGCGGTCTTGAAAACCGTTGACTGTTAAAGGTCCGGGGGTTCGAATCCCTCTCTCTCCGCCAAGAAGTTATTAAAACAAACTAAAAGCCTGCAAGTCAAATACTTGCAGGCTTTTTTATTTATACCAAATCCGCATTTTATGCACCAATTCGCATCATAAAGGTGAGTGATCAGGTGAGTAAATTTAAAGAGCGGACGACTCACCGAATTACTCATAAACTTCTGACCTACAACCCATTCATGAGTTGAACATCTTGATTTCTGGTACCTGCAAGGCTAAATTTGTTTCACTTTTTAATGTTAAAAACATGAAAACTAATTTCAGCTTGCTCTTTTATCTAAAGCAGCAGAAAAACTAATCAACCAATATAGATGGAGAGTGCATACTTATAGACCATTCGGCCAACTCGCTTAATTATTGCGTGTTTCGGGCAACATTCCGTAAAATAGCTGAGGGCCTCCCAAATTGATTATTATCCTATCTAAAATCACACCCGGATCAATCATATATATTCGCAAAGTATGCTTGCCTGAATTTAACGATGATAGCTTTAGCGAACGGATAATTGAATTGCTTAAAACTGCCTGTTTCCATTCTTCGCTGCGGCCAAAAGTTTTGAAGTCAAGTACGGTGGGCGTTCCGTTATCAACACTAACTGCATAGCGCACACCAAAATCCCGGTTTAACGCAAAAGTGGGTAAGGTAAAGAACTTAAATTCTGCTGGTGCGGCCTGGAATGTATAGAAATCATAAGACACAGAGGGCTTTTGTCTGATACCTTCTTCTGAAAGATCCTTTTTTACAGAAGCTTTGATCGTTATGGGGAGCGCTTCCATTAAAGTATCGGTTTCTCCGAGACCGCTCACCCTCCCCCAATGGTCCGTTCCATTGTCCTTTCTATCTTGAAAATGCTTGGCATATATGGATACATATCCGTTGTGCTCTATAAATCCATTAAAGTTTTTTAATGGAGCAAGATTATTACCGGCGCTCACAGCAATGCTGGTTTGCTTTCCTGCCGCTTGGATGATGATTTCTCCATTAGCTTGCTTGCCTTTTGGCACGGCCTGCCAATTGATAGTTACCCATAAGCGATTCTGGCTACCACCGCCGGCAGGGGTTAGTTTCCCTCCAGTTTTAGAAACTTTGATCCAGGGGGCTGATACATGCACAGAATAATCCACTATTTTACTGTCCGTTAAAAACACATCAATAAAATGTTGTTCACCGGGTCTGTCGTATTTAGGCAACGATAAAGGGGCTAAAGTTGCCACGGTATCAACTATGCCTTCGGGGATAGCCACCCAGCTTTCGGCCCGTTTATTTATTTTAAAGTCAAGTTCCGGAGCTATGAGGGCTGAAAGTTTGCGGGGATCAAAACTCATCATGTGTGCCCATTTGCCCGATGATAGTTTTGTGTTATAATAGTTTGTTTCGTCAACAATGCCCTGATAGGCTTGTTTAGATAGTGAAGCAAAGTAGTTGCTGATGATTCGACCTTCACTTCCATACAGGAAGGCTTTGTCACGGTAAAGAAACTTCTTCGTCATTAACGATGCCCCGACGATCGGATAGTATGCAAGTTGATAAAATGCATCCTGCCGGCTCGGGCTGATCTTAGCTTTTATCTTTTTAGTATCCCCCTCCAGTTTGTTATATAGATCGATCCTGTGTTGTGCCTGATCGCCATAAGCATAGTGGTTATAATCTGTTAAATGAACGGGGGTGTTTGGCTCTGTTTGGCTCCACCCCATAAACTCGGGCTTTCGTTCAAAACTCAGTTCATAAAATCGCCATAACACATCTGTAATATCCGAGGCATACCGATCACTGATATTGAAATTCACCCAGTTTCTGAGGTGCTGTTTGGTATAAGAGTTATCATAAAATGGTTTAATGTTATAAGCCATATCCAAAAACAACTCTGTTTGATATTCGTCTGGTTTTATGTCGCCTACGTTCAATACCCATATTTTCCGGGCGTTCATGTCATAAGCCTTCGTCATCTCTTCGCGCATTAGTCCAGGGCTACTGGAACAAAGCCATTGGTAATCATGCGGTCTGCCATAATAGGAAATATGATAGTAAACCCCCGAACCACCTGATCTGGTATTTTCTCTCTCGTCGCTCAGGCGTTGTATATAGCCGTAGTTATCATCTGGCCAAACCAGTGTAACATCATCCGGCACCTTGAGCCCGGCATCATATAAATCAAGCACCTCTTTGTAGGGCGTAAAAGCCTGCGGAACCTGCGTTATGTCTGGATTAACGAGATTTTTTAACATGTTGCGCTGGTTGCTAAAAATTCGTTCAAGTAGAGGAACGGTTTCTTCTTTAGTTTTTACGCCCTGGATCGGGCCATCGCTTACCCCGCGCATTCCAACCGTATAAATTCGATTATTAGGCCCCGCCTCTTTAACACGCGACTCCCAGTATGCGTCAATTTTTTGCTGGTTCGTAAGATAATTGAACGCACCCATCGTTTTTTGGTTCCATTCATCTACATTGTTGCGGAGCATTGGTTCGGCATGGCTCGATCCGATGACTATCTGGTAGTCATCGGCAACCTTAACATTCCCAGGATAGTGAAAAAATGCGCGGGTGCTGTAATGCATGGCAGGCCAAATTAAGTTCGCCTTCAAACGAAGTAATAATTCGAATACCTTCGCATAGGTTTTGGGGCCGATATCTCCGGTTTCCTTCTCAAAAGTTTTTGCAGCCCACGGCTGTAATCCCCAATCTTCGTCGTTAATAAAAATACCACGGTATTTAACAGATGGCGCGGGTGAATTGAAAGTACTGATATCAATTGAAAGCGTTTTTTGGACATTGGGTGTTGCGTCTGCCCACCAACTCCAGGGTGTTACGCCGATACGTTTCGAGATATCGAAAACACCGTATGCCGTACCTCTGGGGTCGCTTCCGGTAATAACCAATGCTTGATCAATATTTTTAAACGGCTGATTGATCGTAGTGATCTGATATTGTTCCCATTTATCTTTTAGATCTGTCAAATTGAGTTTACTGCCAAATGCTCGTATCAATTGAGATTTTGCTGTACCAATAAAAATTACATTTCCTTTTACCCTAGCAAGATCATTGGTAACGAACGGACGATAACCGGTTACAGACTCTATATCCGTGGATAACAGATGAGCAATTATCGAATCAAGTTTAAGATCATCAGAAGCATAAAGTATGGATACTTTGCTGGAGGTAGTTACAAAATCAAACTTTGTCGCCCCCTTTGTTTGCATGGCACTCACTAATAAGGCGAGTACCCAAAACGAGCGCTTTAGTGATTTTAAAAGGATGGTTTGTTGCATGTATTTCATCTATGCAGACTACTTTTTCTTTAGTTGTAAATGTTAAAACTGGGTTAATCTCTTACTGATCATAGCTGTTATAAAAAGGTTTAAAGGGAGTCACTACCTGTGTTGGTGAACCAAAAAGTTTTCGAAGCGTTTCCGGCCAGTTGCCATTGAGAGGTACAATCGAAAAATTTCCTGCTATCTTTTTTAAGTTTTCGAAGTTCACTCTCTTTTCAGGTTCGTTACCCTTGTTATAACGACCGGAAACATAGGCGTTGTGACTAATTACAATACCTTGTGCTGTGTTTTCTACAGCGATATTGGCTTTATCGGCTATGATCGCAATCCCTTTCCCATCGGAGTTTGACAGCACTGCAACATCTACATCTTCGCGATTGCCCTGGTAATTGATGTCACGACTATTTAGGTGATAGAGGCCAAACTCATCAAGCCTGTCCTTTCCTGGAAAAGCAGGATACAGGCCTTTTCCCGCCCAATGAAACTCGGTAAATGACGCAGGTATCAGGAACGATAGCCCAGCTTCAAGAGCGATACCTTTGGCATCTTTAGGGATAAAATTGTAATGCACATCGATACGTCCGCTGTCACTTATATCATACGTTATTGTACCATCAATAAACTGGCCCTTATGATCCTGCCGTTCGTAGGTATAATGAACCACAATCTGGTCATTGGCCATACTTTCGATCTTTGCCACCGGATTGGTAAGCAGGTGAGGATTTCCCGTAGGATAGTTGTCGGGTAAAGATTTTTTATCAGTAGCCAGTTCAGACATGGTTACCTTTCGGCCCACCCGGCTATACGGCCCTTCAGCAATCAGTGTTGAACCCTGCGTGTCAGTTAGCTGAATCAGACCCGTTTGACTATTCAATCCCAAACGAAAGCTTCCAAAGCTAATTGTATTGTTAGCTAGTACAGGTTTAGACGATGCAGATGCAAGTTTTTGAGCGATGACGTTTACTTGATTGCGAATAAATACCGGGTAAACCTTTTCATAAAATGTATAATTGTGCTTATCGGCAAATTGTACTTTCAGATAGAAATATGAGGCATTCAGATTCTGCGGAATATTGAGCGCTATGCTCGCAGTCAGCGTATCGTGTGGCGCACAGGCCATGGTTAAACCGCCTGTTTGTAGTGCGGTAGTATCCGCATACAATGTCCACTTACCTGCTATTTTCGAAAGATTGGTAAAGTCATAGCGATTAATGATATGTAATTGCACTGTTTGCTTGCCTGGTAAAACACGTAAGGTATCATCAATGGGTTTAACCGGGGTATATACTTTTCGCACCTGCCAGTAGTCTACCTGCGGGATACGGTTAGCGTATACAAGCCCGTCAGCACCTTGATTGCCATGATTATCATATACCGTAACAGCGTCTTTCCAAACAGATGTTGTAAACGTTCCGGGAATTGTTTTCTGCGTCGACTTTCGGAGTAGTCCTTGATCGAAAAAGCACCAAACAGCACCTCCCGCCAACTTTGGATTGGCATACATGATCTCCCAAAGTGATTCGACCTTATCAAAATCAAGTCCTAAAGCATGTGCATATTCGGTCACGATCATCGGCCGGTCAAACTTGTTGGAATACTCGCGCAAATCAGATGGTGTGGTATAATGGGGTGTCAAAATATCGACCGATTCAGGAATGGGCTTCTTGCTAATGTCTTTAAATGTTGATCCCCTTTGAGGAAAGCAATGAGGCCGGGTCGGGTCGAGTTCTTTTACATATTCACCTGTTTCCAGACACATTTTGGTAAGCGGATTTTCATTACCTACACTCCACACGATGATCGAGGGATGATTCTTATCCCGCCATACGGTAGCCCTTGCCCGGTGTTTCAGAATAGGTAGATACGCTACATCATTCAAATGTTCATCACCATATCCAAAGGGAACTTCTTCCATTACATATATGCCAAGCGAATCACACAATTCGATCAGTCTTGGTTGTGGGGGATAATGAGATGTTCTGATGAAGTTAATATTGGCTTCCTGGATCAGCTTTAGATCCAGCTTCATTTCCGCCTCTGTTATCGCCCGTCCATTTACCGGAGAAAGATCATGGTGGTCTACACCACGCAACTTAATAGGGTGGCCGTTCAGCTTGAGGACACCATCATTCCACGTTACTTCACGGATACCAACCTTTTGATCATATTGCTGAAGCACTGCGTTGCTGCTTTTTAACTCAATATGTAATGTATACAGATCTGGGGTTTCAGCCGTCCAAAGTTTTGGGGCCTGCAGTTTTATGTGCTGAGCGAAAACACTCGTATCATTTCCTGAGATACCTTTGGTAAGGGCAAACGTTTTTACCAGTTTACCATCCGGATCGATCAGCTTAGCCGAAACATTGATGTTGGCAGGATAAGCGTTACCCGTTACCTTTTCTATTAGGGCCGATACCGAAAGGGTGGCGTCGGTCTTTCCAACATTGGTTTGAACGGTCAGGTCTTTAATGTGAGTTTTAGGCAAGCTAAATAAATTGACATCTCGTATGATGCCCGAAAGCGACCAGCAATCATTGGTATCAAATTCCCAGCCTTTAGAACGTGTGGTAACCCTTACAGCAAGCGTAGCAGATTTTCCGGCTTCTACAAAACGGGAAATATCAAAAGTTTGCCTGTTAAATGAACTGGCGAAGCTTCCTGCGTACTTGCCGTTCACCCACAGCGTATATCCGTACTGGACCCCATCAAAAGCAATGTATATCGGGCGGCCATTCCAGGCGGAAGGCACCGCAAAAGCTGTGCGATACAGTCCTGTTCCTTCTTTTAATTCATTTCCGTAAAAAGGTTCGGCGAAGCCTTGCAATTCCCAATGCCCGGGTGTTTTTATGCCCGCCCAATGGCTAACATCAGTTTTGGGGTCAAAAAACAAGGAGTCATTTCCAATATTAGAAGAAGCTATATATTTAAATTTCCATATACCATTAAGTGAGATGATCTTTTCAGTTCCCTTTGAGGGTATTAATACTTGTGCATTGGTTATATTACTACTCATTAAAAGGGAGAGCAGAATTGAAAAAATACCAACCGTTTTTAGCATTGTGGTTTTCTTTTTAATTATTGTTGTCATTGATGTATTTTAGGTTTTGTTGGTTGTTAGTTACTGAGTTTAGTAGTTAAACTATCGTTTAAATTTAGCTGCCTTGTCCCCGTTCTATTTACTTGATCGAATCATATAAAATAGCCATTGCGATCAAGGGATTATGGCCCAGGTAATCTTTTGACGGGCTATTGTATTTAGTCTGCGGCTTTCTTTTCAGATCTTCCGGATTACCCCCCAAAGAATCATAAAACTCCCAAATCGTTCCCGTTCTTTTAAATTGTTTGGCTGTTTCGTCAAGTGCTTTCTCCAGGATCAATTTTGCTCCGTCTTTGCGTCCGTAATTCAAACAGGCTATGGCCGCCCAGTATGACATGCTGTTCCAGGCGGGCCCCCTCCACATTCGTTTTTCAAACTTTGGATCTGTTTTTCCTATAGTTGCGATGGGGTGAGCTGTCAGAAAAACGTTGGGATTCATTAGATATTTATCAATATATCTGTTAGCCTGGGCCTTAGTAGCGGCACCAACTACCAATGGCCACATACTTTCAAAGGCAAGGTGACGGAAAGAAGGGTCCTTAACGGCCCAGATATCATAGAACATTCCATCCTCATTTACATATAGATCATTTTGTATAAACGTTTTTAGTTCATCTCTGCGCTTTTTGTACCAGTTATCATCCAATCCAAGTTGCGCAGACCATAGCGCAGCTATTTTATACAAATTATACACATGCGATGTAGCATCAACACACGCCAGAGGGCCTTTCTTAACATCGTCAAAACGTACACCTTCATCAACTCCGCTTTCCCATTTTTTTAGCAGGATGTCATTATAAAAAAAACCTTCTTTCCCGGCTTTTCTGTTTTTTTCAAACCAGGCTATTTGTTTTATTAATGCCGGATAAAAACTTTTGATGATACTCCGGTTCCCGGTATGATCAATGTAATCCTGAACTGCTATGGGCCACAAGGGCGGATGTCCCGCTGTTGTCTTATCCCAATGTACACTATCTCTTTTCGATATACCTCCGGGCATGTAGATCGACCCGGGTATTAATCCTGACGGTTCCTGATTTTTTATGTCATTGAAAAGCTGGTGTAATGCATGTTGTGGAAAGGATGGTATCTCGTCTAAAACGATATGAACAATATCCCAATGGCCAAAAGCTTCTCCATAAACATAGCCAGGACCTATTCCCTCCCATTCATAATCAAATGGCCAGATTGCAGCATGGGTACTTAATTTATGCAGTTTAGCTACATAGGTCAGCATCGGTCTCCATTCGGACTTTCCTGAAAGCGAAGCAACGTTATCGAGTTGCTGCCAGCTTCCGATACTATCTGAAGTGATTCTAGATTGGGCGATTAGTTTAAAGCCCGGAATAACGATTAAAAAAAATGCAAAGCAATAGGTTTTGAAAATACCGAATCTCATACTTTAAAGGTTAGCATACCAATATGCTTTTTAGTTGGGCCAACATCTTTCCGTTAAGGATAAAATGATCGTGACTCAACAAAAAATAATGATTAGTTCACTAAGCTATATAAAAGACAGTAATTCAATTTAAAACCGGCTATTCAAAAGCCGTCCAAAAACCGTTCATAATTATGAACCTTATAAACAACTGAGGATTAACAAGATGCAAATTTAGGTTTTAAAAACGATAGAGAGGTTTTCCGTCGATGGTTGTCAGGGTACAACTTTTTACAAACCCGGTACCTTCAAATTCAACGGAAAGGCCCTTAAGTTCGCCCAGTGATTTTTGATAAGAACCCGCGTAAATTTGCTTACCGTTAACCGATAGAACTACATGCTTTTTACGATTAACAAGTCGCAAGGTATTCCATCTTTCCAGATCAATAACAAATTGTGAAAGATTATTTTCTGCGCCTTGATAAGTTTGCTCGCTAATGATATTCCAGACATGAGAACTACAGCCTGGGTTGACCAATTGAAAGCGTATGGATCCGTTTTGGCCGTGTATATTGAACTGAACGCTATGGCAATATATGCCTTTTTCTAATAAATTATTTTTAACTGAGGTTTCAAATATAAAATCATCAGCACCTGCCCCTACTGAAGTAAAATTGCATAGGCGGGTAAAATTTGATGTGGTAGTATCCAACCCAACTTTTTGCAATTGAACATTGCTGATATGAAACAAACTATCCTTACCAACTTTTACAGCTGGAAACTCATAGTAGTGATTCTGCAGATCACGCTGACGATGAAAACCCATGCCAATCCATCTGTCTGAATGAACATAAGTTTTGACGGTATTGAGCATCTCTTTTCGCGTTTGAAGAACTACGTCAAATATGCCCGGAAACAAATAAATATGTGTGCAGCGCTTCTGCCCCGGTTTAATGTATATAATAGGAGATCTGTCGCCAAAATCTACAAAAAGACTGTCACTTGTATCGCTTGATCTAATATCAAAAAAAGCGGTGGCAGGCAAAATGCCTTCCATACGTTCAAGTTTAATACTGGCCATCTTGTTATTTGCTGGTTTAAATACCTGCCAGATGAGTAATCCAATAATTAAAACAAAAATACATAAGCCTATTACCAACAGCCCTCGGGAATATCGAGATTGTGTTATTTTATTTCCACTGATAATTGGAGGTTGTTTTACTGCAGCAACATATTTACCATAACTTTTTAATGCTTCTATAGTGGCTTGCTGAGGCACATAATCATCATCCATCGCAGTTTTACCGAATATCCGTTTAAGCGTACTTAAACTGATGCTTACTTTGGTTTCCCGCTGTATCTCCTTACTTAATTCATTGAAATCGCTTTGACGCCAATACTGTGCACTTCCACGGTCAAACCTCGTTTCACAGCATTGAACAATTTCATTAAGCAAAGCCTTTTTATTCATTACGCCAAAGATAATGTAGCGTTGGCATAATTCTTAATAGGTATTTAATTGCTTATATGCGGATACTGCGAATTTCTCTTTGTCACCATTTTAATTAAAATTGAAATTAGAGTGAGCCGGGATACATGTTCTATGCTTTTTACTAATCAAACCAACGCTCTTTCCAGTATCGTTTTTACTTGGGGCCTGCAGCTGCCACAGCCCGTACCTGCTCCGGTGTTTTTACAAAGATCTGCAAAGGCGGTGCAACCGCTCTTAATTTTGTCAATCAGGTTCCCTTCGCCCACACTGTTACAGGAACACACCAACGCTCCCTTAACGGGTTCAGATACTTTACCTTCTCCGCGAAATATCTTATCCCTTTTTTCGCCCAATGGCAGGTCATTGGCCATCCAGTCTTTGAAATCCATGATCTCGCTCTTGTCGCCTATCAATATGGCGCCCACTAAACGATCTTTATGAATGATGCATTTCTTATAGAAATGATATTTTTTATCTACAAAAACAATTTCCTGGTATTCGGCATCATCCGGAGGTGCCTGGGTTAGCCCGATAGAGCATACGTTAGTACCGGGCACTTTAAGAATATTGGCACTCAAGGTGCCATTGTATACCTGGGTGGCATCCCCATTTAAAAAGGCGGCCGCAACATTGGCATGCTGTTCTGCAGCTGCAACAATACCAAACATTTGCGATTGCCACTCCACAATTTCTCCAACAGCAAAAACAGATGGGTCTGACGTTTGCATCACATCATTTACCAAAACGCCGCGTTTACAATCCAGACCGCAGCTTTTTGCCAATTCTATATTTGGCACTGTGCCAACACCGTAAATAAGCGCATCACATGGTATTGTGCGATGGCTTTTCAGAAACACCGCACTGATTTTTTCTGCGCCAATAAATTCCTTTATTTCATCCTCAAAATAAATATCGATGTTCCTGTCCCGAAGTTGTTCTGTAAGCAGTTCGCTCGCCAGCACATCCAATTGTCTGTCCATCAACTTAGAACCGCGAACAACTATGGTAACGTGCGCACCTATCTCTTCTAACGCACCGGCTACCTCCAAACTCACCAAGCCTGCGCCAACCACCACTACCTTATCGCTTGGCTTAATCTGGAACATTAAACGATCCACATCATTTTTAGAGCGGATAGTATAAATACCCGCACAATTGTTGGGAACATTGGGTGGAACAAATGCACGGCTCCCCATGCCCAGCACTAAAAGATCATACGTATGCTCCTGGTGATTAGAGTCAATAACGTATTTGCGCTCTCGGTTTATGTATTCAACGCTTACCCCCTTATGCATGGTAAACCCAAATTCTTCTTCTTCCGTTTCCGGCAGTGTAACCAGTTTACCCCAGGCCTCGCCGGCAATATATTCAGGCAGTAAAACCCGGTTATAAAAGGGCAATGGCTCCTTGCTGAAAACGGTGATCTCATCATCCACGTTATACTCGCGGTACTTCTTTATAAAAGCCAGCGCGCCTGACCCTGCTCCAATAATCAGTACCTTTTGCTTAGGCTTTTGATGTTTTCTTACCTGAACAGCGCATGTTGGAAAAGCAATAGCGGGAGCATTACAAACCAAGAGCGATTGCCGGCGCTCTGCTTCGGGGAAAACAAAATCTTTAGCCAAATGCAAAGGAAGACTGATCACCCCATTCTTAACCTGTTCATTAATGCTAACCTTGGCCAGCAGCGTATGTTTAGAATTAAAGACTTCTATAATATCATCCTGCCTTATCTGGTACCGCTTAGCATCGGCAGCGGTTATATAAGCAAAAGAATATTCTTCTAGTTTTTGCTTTGGGGCAGTCGTATTAAAATAACAATCGTAATTGATGGATACCTGTATTTGCTGCTTTTGCCCTGACAGCCATTCGGCCCCCAAAGCGTTGATGTTGCTATAAATTTTTTTCGTCTTTGTGGCCGAATTGAGCTTTTCTACCTTTTTTGCCCGTTTAACGCTCTTATTATATTCATTAAAAATTTCGGCAGTGCTATTGTAGCGGAAGTTTTTAAGCCCGAGTTTATCAGCTAACATGGTAATCAATTCAATATCTGTTTTGCTTCCGCCCGCCGAACCGGTTAGCTTTGCAACAGCCGACAAAACATTTGACGGAGACATATACGTTCCTTCTTTTTCATACCATGAAGCTGCCGGGAGTATAACATCGGCATATTTAATAAAAGGAGAATTGTCGGCTACGTTTTGAAGAACAACAAACCTGGCATTTTGCATTGCTGTTATGATGATCTCTTCGTCCGCTGCGCTGTACACTGCATCAGGTTGTACCATCCAGATAACCTTCGGTGCGTTTTCCTTTAACTCCCTAATAAACCGGGACGAACTGAAAGCAGGCGGATAGGTGTAATTAAGATGATCCAGGCCGGTATCATAAATAAATGTATCCAGGTGATTCTTATAGGCAAGCAACAGCTTTTTGTATTCCGCAGCCCCCGTCTTTTCAAGACCTAAACCGATATCATCAATAATCAATAACCCCGACCCTTTTTTTTTGGCGTGGCCCGTAAGTAAATGAAGATTGATAAAACTCAGGTTACGCTCCATATTATAGCCGCCAAAACCTAACCCCTTACCTAAAATACTGATTATGTTTTTGGCTGTGATGAAGCAGGCAGCCACATGATGAATATCGGCCTCAGTCACCCCGCATAATTTCGCCCCTTCTGCAATTGTTCTGTACATCGCATATTCCTTTAATGCAGCCAGCTCTTCCGGAGCGTCATGAATTTCGTCGGGAAGCTCCAATTCAAAAAGCGCACGCGCTATTGCAGCATTCAGCATCATCTCTGTACCCGGAAATATTTGCAGATGAATATCTGCCAGGGCACTAATTTCATTTTGCTGTGTGCCTATGTAAATGAGTTTAGTTATGGGTTTAAGCGATTTAATGGCTTTAATACGCTCCCATAGCGGAGCGTGATAAATAGAAAGGTCTGATGACGCAATCACAAAGCAATCTGCCGTTTCAAGATCATCTTCTTTAAATGGCGGGGTGCTTTCGCCCAAAGCTACTTGATAACTAAGTGCGGCAGCATCAAAATAAGCAGGTGCAGGCGCTTGCCCAATACCGAGTTGAGATCTCAATTTATTGACCAGATGCCTTTCTTCCACCAAACTTCTGTCAGACAGGGAAACAGAAAATGTATCAGCTCCATATCGGTTTATCAATGATTTGATCACCGAGGCAAACCTGAACATCGCTTCGTCACTGGTTACCGTTGTTAGCGGGTAGTTCCTGTTGTAACGCATTTGCGGTGTGACATTAGCCGGTGATGGAGTTAACAGGCCGGCAATATCTTTTCCAAGCGGACAGAGATAACCCTTACTGACCGGGCTATCCGGATTTCCGGTAATCGTTATTTTACCATCATGCCTTTTGTCTACCTTAATGCCACAGCCTATTTTGCAAAGCAGGCAAGTGGATAAGAATGTGTGGTTTGCTGCTGTCTTTTTCAAACTATTCTGGCTTAATGTTTTAATGGGTTAGCACCTATAAATAAGTGCTAACCTTGCAATTCCTGCTTATCGTACGGTTGTACTCTTATAACTTAACCCCAAAACCGACATTGAATGTTCTGCCATCTGACGGTAAGATGCCCGGCCCTGGCAGAATGGTGATGCGTCTGGTGAAATATTTGGCGTTCAGCACGTTATTGATACTGCCAAAAATGTGATAGTTCTTGAGGAAGTTATAGTTAAACGACCAGTCGAATACGTGATAGGCCGGCACAATACCGCTCAGTCCCGTTGGATTAGATACCGTGTTATTTGCATCGGTATAGTACTCACTTACATAGCTGAGCTGTAAGGTGGTGCTTACATGACCATTTAAATAGGTTAAACCTGTCCGGTTAATATACGCTGGCGTACCTTCCAAATAATTGCCCTTCAAACTGATGTTGGTTGTGCCGCTGCTCAAAGTACCGCTGGTATAGCGAGCATGATTATAGCTGAACGAATTAAATACGCGGATATCTTGAACTGAAGCCGGATCGAAGGCTCGCCACAAAGATACCTGGGTGTATAGCTCTGCGCCCTTTGCCACCCCGTTACCTATATTGGTGGTGTAAATGTATGTCTGGTTAGCAGAGTTGGTTTCGGTCAGGTTACCAACCCTGTCGCCATAGTATACGTAGTAAAGATCAAAGTCATAATTAAAAATATTACCAACATTTCCCCGATAGCCCAGATCAATATTATAGCCCCGGCTATCCTTCAGGTTCGGGTCAACTACCGCCAGGTCATTTCCGGGTATGATGTTGGCGTAGGTAAAAGGCTTATAAGCCTGCGAAATATTACCATAAAACTGACTGCTATTTGTTAGCTGATATTGCAGGCCTGCCCCGAATAGCGGAAAATGACGTTTATTTTCATAAGAAACATGCGTTTTTGCACTGTTGATTACCCCATCAAGATTGGTATTAATGATCTCGTAACGAAACCCGGGCGTAAATGAAAACTTCGGGGTGATCTGGAAAAGATTCTCGGCAAATGCGGCATAATTGAGCGACCGTAATTGGAGGTCGATCCCGTAAGGAATTAAAACCGTTAAGTCATAATCAGAACCGGTGGTGCCTGTGGCTTTTTGCTTGCGATTTGTCCGCTCAGTAAAATAGCGAAGTCCTGAAGTAAAGGTGCTGGTTAGGTCACCTATCTGGTAGCTGGTCAGCAAGCGGGCCTCGGTGGTAAAGCCATAATAATAATCACGATCTACCTGTCGCGGATTAAAGGTGTTAAGCTTTTTATTAACCGTATCGGCAACGTTTGGATTATTCAAATACTGCACACTGTTGCGCTGACCAATGATACCGTGCGATGCTACCTCCAGTTTTGTATGGCTAGCCAACTGATAATTAAAGAGCAGCGCGGGTATATTAATCTCCGGATCGAAATAGTTGCGGGTACGTGTGGCCTGCTGCGGGTCGGCATTAAACTGTGCGTCGGTTAAACCACCGGCATCGTGTTCAAAAAAGTTTACCCTTGAGAATTGCAGGGCAATACTGCCCTTGCTGTTGAACTGGTATTTCAGATTAGCATAATACCATTGGCCGCTAAAGTCGGCATCCTTGCGCCATCCATTACCGGTGCGACTGGCAAAATAGGCATAGTAGCTCCACTTTCCGCTCTTACCGCCAACGGCATTAAACGAATTGAAATAGTTATTAGAGCCTGCAGATTGTTCGCTTTGTATACTGAGTACCTTACTGGTATCGCCTTCTTTAATCTTATAGTTTACCATCCCGCCAAACTGGCTGCCAAACTGCAGGGCCGCTGCACCTCTCACAATCTGGATCTGCTCAACGGCATCATATTGAGGGGTGTAATGATCTTCGGGATACCCGAAAATATCTGAATTGGTGATATAGCCGTTCTGGCGAACATTGGTTTCGTTAGAGCGATGCGTATCGGTGCCCCTGCTGCCGATATTCATTTGAAACCCGTTGCCGCTCAATTCCCATACGTTTACACCTGGTATAGTTGCAAAGATTTGCCGGATGTTACTGCTGGAGAGATTAGCCTTGCCGGCATCCGGCGTTAGCGAATAGGTCTTTTTGCCAGCAAAAAGATAAGTACCCTGAACATCGGGCAGATGTCTGGATTTATTTTCCTTTACGGTCACACTATCCAACCGGATCGTGGTATCACGAATCCCCTTTTTAGACCTTACAGGCCTGGATTGGGCACCTGCACGAAGACCAATAAAACATGACGCATTTAATAAAAAAACAGATAGCGATAGTAGATTTCGATTCATTTCTATGATTTTCGTTATACTTTTCTATATATAACGCTAAACTATAGAAAAACACAGATGTTTTATTAATGAAATTGGAATGATTTAAACATTTACTTAATTTTTTAAGAAAACATAAATAAACACAACCAAAAATAACTTTACTTAAAAATTCAAATCAAATATTTTATAAAAAATATCAAAATTTAAATACAAAAACCCTAAATACTTAACAATATATTCCAAATAGATACATTTACCACATAGAAAACCACCAAAACAGACCAAAAATTAAACATTCTTGCTGTTTTCAATCAAAAAATCATGAAATTTTTGTTGAAGACAATGAAATTCTTGAATTAGTTGAATCCCCTGATCAGTTACTACTGCCGTACCTCCTCCCTTTCCGCCTCTGTGAGAAATTACTACCGGGGCATCAAGCTGCGAGTTCAAGTGGTTAATGATATCCCAGGCTTGTTTATAAGACATTTTCATCTGAATAGCCGCTTGGCGAAGAGAACCAGAGGCCTGTATCCTTTCCAACAGTTCAACCCTGCCCGGCCCAAGCATTTGCTCGCCATCAATCTCCATCCATATTCGTCCGTTTAATTTGAATGTTATTTCCTTCATCGAATAATAAAGTTACAATACTCCGTTAATTCTTGATCGAATTAAATTTCAATTGAAACTGACTATAAGTAAGGGCGACACAATTAGCATTCTATAACAACACACCTTAATTTTAAAATATTAATTTACGTACAAACAAATTCTACTACTTACCTTTCATTACGTCCTTAACTATTACTAAAATAGCAGAAAGCCATTCAGCCCTTCGCTCGTGATCCCCGCTTCGCAAGAGATCGCAAGTTGCGAAAGAATTTAGGCCCATTGTGTATTCGACAATGGGCCTTTTTATTTTCATTAGTTAACTTTGAGTGCTTTTACATTTTGGCACATAAAATTAGACTATGGGACACAAAAAAGTATGTTTATCGTGTAGGTTCTGTCTGAACAGAGAAACTTGCTTTGATCCTGAAAAAGTGTTCTTATGTCCACAATGCAGGAAGCCAATGAAGCTATTACCTCATCGTTTCAGGCCACCCAAAAAGAATGATTTAAAAGGATGGCAATTGGTTAATTTCCTTATTGATAATGGATTTACATACCAACATATTTATCAAGTGGGGAAGAGTGAATTAGTTAAAGGCAAATACAACAATTACACGCCATATCCAAAAAACCTAAGCGATGCGAAAGAATTCATAGAGCAACATAAAAAGTATGCGAGGCCTAATAAACATTAGCTGAGATTTTTGACAGTCTGCCTTTTTGGGTTTAGTATCAATAAGTTATTCTCAAATGCCAGATTGATGTAAGATGTTCTAAATACCTTATTTCTGAGTGTGATACAATCTTTTGAACAATTATTTGTGTAGCACAGCTTTTGCACAGTTAAAATCTTTAAATAATTGATCTAAATAACAAAAGCCTCTAAATTGAAGTATCTAGAGGCTTTTGTTATTTGGTAACTATAAACAATTATTCTCTTTCCAACACAAAACGCCAAACCACCGCGCTTAAAATACTGCCCAGCACAGGTGCAACAATAAATAACCAAAGCTGTGAAACAGCCGTACCACCCACTAAAAGCGCCGGACCAATGCTCCGTGCCGGATTTACAGATACTCCGGTTACCGGGATGCCCACAATATGGATGAGCACCAAACTCAAACCGATAGAGAGCCCGGCAAAACCGCCATGTATATTTTTAGTAGAGGTAGAACCAAAGATGACGAGCAGGAAAATAAATGTAAATATGGTTTCGGCAACAAAACCGGCCATCATGCTGTAGCCTTGCGGCGATGCTGCTTCAAAACCATTTTGCCCTAAGCCGTGAGTAGCCACACTGTAACCCGCTTTACCGCTGGCAATAACCAGCAAAATGGCTGCACCTGCCAATGCGCCTAATACCTGCGCTATGATATAAATTATTGCTTCGCCGGCTTTCATGCGGCCGGCTACCACCATGCCTATAGAAATGGCGGGATTAATATGGCACCCCGATATATGGCCAATAGCATAAGCCATTGCCACAACCGAAAGCCCGAACGCAAACGAAATACCTAAAAGCCCCACACCACTGGTGCCATTTGCACCCGCAATTACAGCGCTGCCACAACCCATCAAAACAAGTACAAGCGTACCGAGCAACTCGGCCGAGAATTTGGTAATAGTCTTGGTTTCCATAAACTGAGATAATTAAGGTTAAAAGGAAATGCGGTTATAATTAATTAAATATAAATCAATTATGTTTAAAAACCATTGCTATATCATTACCAATATCTGCTGACATCCCAGTTACTCGCCCTGCAGCCAAAATTAAAAAGCCTCCAGGCATTATACCTGGAGGCTTTTTAGCACGCAATCAAAGATGCGTTTATTCCTGATGTCGGTTTACTTGATAGCTAATGTAATTACCGGCCAATACTTAGCGTAGATCTGCTTGGCTTTATCTACACTGTTGCCTTGCGGCGTCAACGGATAATCTTTACGGGCATTTACCCATTGCCACTCCCAATTTTTAATTTGTTTGTCAAAGGCATCTGCATCAAACGTTTTTTTACCCTGCATATCTGCAGATAACTGCGCAAAATACTGCTGCCAGCGTGGCTTATAAAAATCGCTGATCAGGCCGCTCCATTGGCGGCAGGCGTACTCATGCAGCGGGCAATCTTTATCGCCCCAGAGGGTAATCAAGTCTTTGGCGTTTTGCTCGTATAAATGTTTCTCTTGCGGGGGTATGCCGCAGTTGCGGGCGGTGGCAATCCATGGGCCCAACATAAAGTCTTTACGGGTAGCCAGCAGTACGTCCAGATCGTCCATCAAGGTGATGAACTGGGTGGTGTATTTCTTAAAATCAGCCTGATTTTTCTGACGATAGGCGTCAACCCATTTGCGTTGCACGGTGAGTGCATAATTAGCCAGCACCTGCCGGGTAACATCTACCACGTCAAACTGGTAGCCATCGCTGTTTTTCAGATCCTGGGCCGCTTTGATGAGCCCTTGCCAAGCCGGTAATAGATCTTGTGCCCGGTAGTTTGATTTAGTGGCCGTCCAACGGGTAAAAGTATCCAGCGTAGGCCGGGCCTGCAGGATGGATTCCGCTCCGTCGCGCACGTACTTATCAGCCGGAACAGTGTACACGGTTTTGCGCAGTATTTCCCAGGCCTTCAGCGCATCTGTATTAGACTTTCCGTAGCGGTTACGGATGTATTGGGGTAACCATTCATTCAGGTTAATGGGTTCATGGCGCCAGGTATTGTCGGTCAGCAACTCGTATAATACCGGGTTCTGCTCAATGGCTTCCATGGTTAGACCGATGCCGGTCATTTTGCCCCGGTTTGGATCTTTCATGGCCAATGCAGGCCCTTGAGCCGCTTCCTGCATCCGGCCAAACAAATTGGAGTTGCCGCCAAAGTTGTTCAGCATATTCCATATCCAGGGTTTTCCATAAAAGGCCCTGGTACGTTTCCATACAGGTTCAACTTCTGTCACCAGGTCAAGAATAAGCATCTTATTATCGGGTACTGCCTTTAGCAGCGCTTCGGTTTGCGGCTCGCGCCAAAACTGGCGGTCGCTAAAAAACAGCCAGCCCTGCATCACCCAAACGGCAGCCGTATCAACCTGATGCATGCCATCATACACGCGGGCACTCAGTTTACTCAAATATTCCGGCTCGTCAGACGGCGGTTCGTTTTCGTTAAACGTATCGGCAGAGTAATAATGATCGGTGCCCATCAGCTGCGTTTGCTTTTGCAGAAAGAGTTTGCCCAAACGCGCAAACATCGGGTCTTCCGAGTTGAGGATATACGTATCGGCAAACCCATTTTTCCAGTTGGTGGCCTTTAGTTTGGCTTGTGGAAACTTCTCTTTAAAGGCGGCAGGTACGTGCCCGGTAAAGGCCGGCAGCACGGGCTTCATGCCCAGGGCACGCTCGCGGGCCAGAATCTTTTTTTGCAGTTCAAAATGACTTTCCATCCAGTGCTGCGGCAGCGGGCCACCCCAACCATCCAGATTGCCCATCCAGAACCATGAGAAATAGGCCGGGCCGCTAAAAAAGCCTTTCAGCTCATTATCGGTAAAACCCAAATCTTTGTACACTTGGTACCAGGTATATTCTTCGCCGGTGATGGCCAGGGGCATATTAATGCCGTGCAGGGCCATCCAATCAATCTCCTTTTCCCAGCGCGACCAATCCCACCAGCTCATGCTGTAGTTAAACGTACAATAGTTAAGGTAGTAACGGAGCTTATAAGGCGTGTCTTTCACTACCTTGCGCGGCACCATGGGCAGCTTTGCCGGCAGATGCAGGTTGGTGCCGTTCCAGGTAACCTGGCAATGGGCATAGTTGGTTAAATAATAATATAGGGCCGATGCCACGGAAACGCCATTGTTACCGCGCAGAATAATCTTGCTGTTACGGCTTTCTACCTCAAAACGATCGCTCCCGCCGGGCGCCGCAATAGTTTCTACAGTAAAAGAGTGCGTGTAACCCGGCAGCAGCCGCTTAATCAACGCGGCCGACTCCTCTTTAACCGATTGAGCCTGGGCCATCAGCGTAGCTAAGGCCAGGCCAAATGTCAATAATCCTCTTTTCATCCTACCAGAATACTGTATAAAGCGCCGCCAATACGCCCATAATAATCACCGAGCAGATGGCGAAACTGTTGCTCACGCGGAACATGCCGGTATCAACCTCAATCTTATGCGGATCATTCTCCTTTTTAGGCGCGGCCAGGCTGATGATGACCATCAGGATCACAATCACCACAAAATCAATGGACATACGGTGCAGGAACGGGATATCTGGAAATGATCCGTGGGTCCAGGTCGGTAAAAACTTAAGCACAGTAGAGAACGGAATAGTAATTACTGCGCCGGTTAATGCAGCTGCAGAAGTAGTACGTTTCCAGTAAAAGCCCAACAAGAAAATAGCCAGTACCCCCGGCGATATAAAGCCAACGTACTCCTGTATAAACTGATAAGCCTGATCAAGCGAGCGCAATGATGGCGTTACTACAGCCGCGATAACCATAGCCACCACCACAGCAAAGCGACCAACAATCACCAGCTTCTTTTCGCTTACGTTTTTATTGATGAATTTCTGATAAATATCCAGCGAGAAAATAGTACTGATACTATTAGCCTTGCCCGCCAGCGATGCCACAATGGCCGCCGTCAGCGCAGCAAAGGCAACGCCTTTCAAGCCGGTTGGCAGCAGGTTGATCAAGGTTGGATAGGCATGATCTGGCTTTACTACACCGTTCACACTCATCTCATTTACATACATGCCTTTACTGTGCAGCACATACATAATAATACCTGGCAACACCGCAATTAACGGCACCATTAATTTTAAGAAGGCCGCAAACAAAATCCCCTTACGGGCAGTAGGCAGATCGGCACCCAGGGCACGTTGTACAATGTATTGATTACAACCCCAGTAAGCCAGGTTATTAACCAGCATACCACCTACAATTACTGCTCCGCCAGGCAAATCCTGGTAGTATTTGTCTTTCGGACCAAAGATCATGTGGAAATGCTCTGGTGCTTCTTTGCGCAGCATTGGCAGGGCTTTCAAAATATGATCACCAAAACCGTAATAGTGCGACAGCAGCTTAAGTGCCAGATAGGTAGTTACCAAGCCACCAATAATCAGTACCAGCACCTGGATCACATCGGTATAGCCAATTACCTTCATGCCGCCCAATGTTACAATCATAGAGAACACACACAGGCCAACAATGCTCCATTCAAAACTGATAGGCGATATGGACGAAATAGCCAGCGCGCCCAGGTAAATAATAGAAGTTAGATTTACAAACACGTACACCAACAGCCAAAAAACGGCCATAATGGTGCTCACCTTATCGTTATACCGCTTGGAAAGAAACTGCGGCATGGTAAAGATCTTGTTTTTGAGATACACCGGGATGATGAACACCGCCACCAAAATAAGCGTAGCGGCAGACATCCACTCGTATGATGATATGGCCAATCCCAGCGCAAAACCGGAGCCAGACATGCCGATAAAGTGCTCGGCAGAGATATTAGAGGCAATAAGCGAGGCACCGATAGCCCACCAGGTTAAAGAGCCTTCGGCCAGGAAATACTCTTTGGCATCCAGGCTCTGGGTTTTCTTTTTATGATAGATATAATAGCCGTAACTGGCTACAATGATAAAGTAAACGAAGAATACAATATAATCTGCGGTATGTAACTGACTGCTCATCAATAGGGTTTATAAATATTTGGTTTGAGTATAATTGGTTACAGTTTAAGAAATATTTTTCGCTGATACAAAAAACGCAGCAGCAACAGTTGGATAAGCAGTACGCCTGTCCATAAAATACTGCGGTGCCAGATAGGATCGATCCCCTTAATGGCTCCGTCTAATACAAATTGCGACGTGGAGAGGAAGTTAACCAATCCATGCGCGGCCATATAAATCAGGATGGAGTTTACCCCTATCCATACAAACGGGCGGCACCAGGCCTTAAAGCCAGCCACGTCAATAATACCATAAAATGCGGCAAACAGCAACATGCTCCAGCCACCGGCATAAAGCGTGAACGAGCTTGTCCACATGTTTTTATTAATAGGGAACGAAATGTTCCACAACAGGCCCAACAGCACCAGTACCAAACCGGCGCCAAACAAAGCCAGCATTTTCTGTACCGGCCGCAGGCCCACCCTGCCGGGTAACAAAAAACTACCGGTAAAAACGCCCAGTAAAGCCGAACAAATTGCCGGTATGGTTGATAATAGTCCTTCCGGGTCATACACCTTACGGTGTAGCTTGCCCGGTAATAAATGCTGATCTATAAATGCTGCCAGGTTACCATCGGGTGTTAAAACACCTGCGCCGTGCCCTGGCACGGGTACCAACGCCATCAGCGCCCAGTATCCCAGCAATATCGAAACAAACCAAATGATCTGTCCGCGTAGATTAAAGTTAAGATAAATAACCGCCGCAAAAAAACACGACAGCGCTATGCGCCCCAGCACACTGGCAAAGCGTGTATGCTCATACCCGGCAAAACTAAGCGCACCGTTAACCACCATGCCAAGCAATAGCAGCAACACGGTTCTTCGGATCAACTGAAAGTAACGGCTTCGGCTTTTGTTAAGCTGCCCGGTCATTTCGGTATCCAAACCGCGGTTGTAGGAGAAAGGCATAGAGATGCCTGCAATAAAGATAAAGAGCGGAAAAATAAGATCGTAGAAAGTAAAACCGTTCCAAACGGTATGATGCAGCTGATTGCTCATGCCCACAGCCATGCGTTCCAGAAACGATAGTCGGCCATCGGTAGCTAGCTGCCAGTTGGTCGGGTTACGGTACAAATGATACTTTTGCTGCACCACATCGGCAAAGCCATGAAATATCTCTTCGCCGCTTACAATCCAAAACATGTCAAAACCACGCAAGGCATCCAGCGATACTAATCTGCCCGGTTTTGAAGGGGTATTGGGGGGAGTTGTTTTCACAATATTCAATGTTTCAGGGCGATGTAATATACTGCATAACTAACCCTAAAATGAGAGGCGTGCAGGCGTTTGCAGAAATGTAAGTTCCTAAAAAAACCTCCGGCAATTAAGGCCGGAGGTTTTAGCTGTTTAGTTTATTGTGTTAATAGCCGGTGTTTTGCACCAGTTTAGCATTGGTCTGGAAAGCTACAGTTGGGATTGGGAACAAACGACGATAAGTATCTGTGTTTGTTTTACCTAAGCCCCAGGTGTTTTCATATTTACCGAAGCGAATCATATCATTACGGTGCCAGCACTCCCAGGCAAACTCTCTGCTGCGTTCTGCATAGATAGCATCAAGTGTAAGTGAGGTAAGCGCCGCAGATGTGGTACGGTTAGCTCTCAACTGGTTAACCAATGATAATGCTGTTGCACCCAGTGTAGGCGTACCGCCACGGAAAATTGCTTCAGCTTTCATCAGGATGATATCAGAGTAGCGGAAAATCGGCATATCATTGCTCTGGTTTCTGCTGATGGTGTTGGTATAATCAGCTAAGAACTTAATGTTACGATAGCCGATGTTCCAGGCAATTTCATCGTTACCCAAATCAAAAGAAGTAGCGCCATTACGTGAGGTGTGACCCAGCGGGGTAAGATTCAAAGCGTAAACATAAGAAGCATCTGTACCGGTATAGAACTGGTCATAACCTTTTTTGGTGGTAGCTACCATAATTGGGCTACCATCATCCCAGGTTTGTGCACCGGTTAGCCATTGTTTGTTACGCACGTCATTCGGATCGTTAAAGTTGGCATAAAACTCATCGGTCGTCATACGCGGACCGCTTGGCTGTATGTTAGACAAACCGTTGCCAGTGCTTTGGTTCATTACCGGATCTGTATAACCACCAGCGGTAGAACCAGAGTAACGATATTTGATACCCAGGTTACGGTTCAAATCATAACGGGCAAAAAACATGTTACCGCTGCTTGTTGTAGCATCAAAAGGTATAGCGAAGATGAACTCCTTGGCGCTCGGACCGTTAGTTGGATAAAACTGCTGCAGATAGGTTGACATTGGCTCAAGACTGTAGGCATTAGAGCTGATGATTTTATCGCAATAAGTTATACAATCGTCATTACGCTGCGTGCCGGTATAAACCTGGGCATTCAGGTACATTTTAGCCAAAATAGCATACGCCAGGTTTACAGTAACTTGGCCGTAGGTGGTTCCGTCCACATTAGTTTTCAGGCTAGGGATGGCGGTTTTCAACTCGCTTTCCACATAGCTAAAAACCTGGGCACGCGGGGTATTGGTTTTTAGATCGGTTGCACCATACAGCGTATCCAGCGGTACATTACCATAGTTATCCATCATCCAGAAGTAAGCCAATGCACGTACAGTTCTCAACTCTGCTATACTGGTTGTTTTACTGGCACTTGCAGGTGCACCTTTAAAAATGGATATAGTTTGGTTTACTGTACCAATAATGTTGGCAAAGTAAGTCCAGGTAGAGTTTACCCAGGCGTTGTCTTTAGTCCAGGTGTGGCGGTGTAATTCAACGTACTTGTTACCGTCTACCCAGTTTGGACCAAAGCTTGGCAAAACAGCCTCGTCGGTAGAGCAGCTTTGGGTAAAAAAGTAAGACGTTGCATAGTCATTCCTTAAAGCAATATACATTGCTCCCGACGCAGCGTTATACTGCGCTGCAGTAGTTGGGAAGGACTGCGACGTCAATTCGGATGTGATGGGCACATCCAGTTTGTGGCATGATGAGAATATTAAGGCTGCAAAAAACAAACCTGCTATTCCTGAAAATATCGTTTTCATGTACTTCTTAATTTAAAATGTTAAAAGGTTACGTTAGCTCCAAGCATCAGTGTGCGGGTTTTAGGATAGAAGTTGTTGTAATCAATCCCCGGCGCTACGCCTCCCTGATTAATTTCAGGATCAATACCTTTATAACCGGTAATGGTAGCAATGTTATTGCCCGATACATAGATCCTGATGTTGGCTACATTTTTAAACGGCGTTTTGATGTTGTAGCCTAATGTTGCGTTGTCTAACCTTACGTAAGAACCACTTTCAATATATCTGTCTGAATAGTAAGAGTTTTTAAGATCTGAGATCTTGTCGTTTCCGGCACTAACCAAGATGTTGTTGATATTGGCAGCAGCAGTATAAGAAAGATCTGCACGGGTAGCGTCAAATATTTTGCCGCCCAGGCTGCTTCTAAAGAACACGTTCAGATCAAAATTTTTGTACCTGAAAGTGTTGCTCCAGCTTAACAATACTTTAGGCTGCGCATCGCCCAGGTAAAAATAATCTGTACCAATACCCGGGGTAGTGGTGGTGGTTCCGTCTTTTTTGTAGAATAATGAGTTACCACTGGCATCCTTACCTGCATATTTGTAAGCAAAGAACTGGCCGATAGGATAGCCTACTTTCAAGATTTGCAGGGTAGCATTGGTTTGACCCGGACCTTCAGGATCTGAGTAACGGGTAGAATCGCTGCTGCCGTATGGGCTTACCAGGCTGGTAACTTTGTTTTTGTTGTATGCCACGGTAACGCTTGTTTTCCAGCCAAAATCTTTTTGTTTAACCGGTTCGGCACCCAACCCTAGCTCTATACCTTTGTTATTTACGCTACCACCGTTGGCCCAAATGGCACCACCCGGTACCAATGTTGGTGATACATTGTATCTAAACAACATACCCGAGGTGTTTTTATTATATACATCAATAGATCCGGAAACAACATTGTGAAACAAACCAAAATCTAAACCGATGTTGGTTGTAGCGGTACGCTCCCATTTCAAGTTTTCGTTTGCGCCCTGGATTGGTGAGTAAGCTGCTGCCTGCACGCCACTGTTATAATAAGTACCGGCAGAGCCATAAACCAGCTTAGCTGTATAAGCACCAATACCTCCAGAGTTACCGGTTACACCGTAGCTGACACGCAGTTTCAGATCGCTAAATAAAGATTGGTTCTTCATGAAGCTCTCTTCGCTTATACGCCAGGCCACACCTACTGAAGGGAAATAACCCCAATAGTTGTTAGCACCAAATGCTGAACTACCATCGCGACGGATAGAGCCTTGCAACAGGTATTTCTCTTTGTAGTTATAGTTCAACCTGAAGAAATCTGAAATAGACAGGATACGGCCATAGGTAAGATCGGCACCCTGGTTTATTCTGTATGATGGGATGCTGTAAGGGTTACCCAGCGCCAGGTTATTGAAACCTACGTTATCTGTAGGGAAGTTAGTGCTTGATGTTTGGAAGCCTTCGCCATACACATAATCCTGGTAAGTATAACCTAACACCGCGTTAATGCTATGGTCTCCAATTTGTTTATCCCAGGTTAAGAATGTTTCCAGCGTTTTGGTGGTGTTAGAATAATCGCTGCGGTAAGCTGTACCGTTGGTACCAAAGGTAACCAGGCTATGTGCTACACCAATAGCAGGATCTGGGTTGTTATAAAAACCGCTTGAGTATTTGCTGTAGTAGGCACCATAATACTCGCCATGCAATGATGATGTTTTTTGGTAAGACAGGTTAACATTGTATTTTAAACCCAATGGTAATTTAAGCTCGGTATTGAAACCGCCTGTTAACACGTTGTACTTGGTGTTATCCTGTGCGTTGTTGGCAATACCCAGCGGGTTAAAATAACCGGTGGTACCAAAATCTTCAAAATAGCTGCCATCTGCATTTAACACCGGCGATACCGGTAAGTGTTTTGCTGCTTGCAGCAGCACCACGTTCTGCAATGGCTCGTTATTGGAGTTGCTGGTTGAGTTAGCAATATTCAAAGAGAATTTCAGGTTATCGTTCAATGCATATTGCTCCACGCTTAAACGTCCTATCACGCGCTCAAGTGAGCTGGCCGACAGGATACCGTCTTTTTTAAAGTAGTTTAAGCTGGCAGCATAAGTACCGTGCTCGCCACCGCCGGTAAGCGAAATGTTGTGGTTTTGCGAGTAAGCGGTAGAACGTTCAATAGCCTTCATCCAGTCTGTATTGGCACCCAGATCATCAGCTGGTTTAAATGATGCGTTGTTGGCTGCCAAATAGGTGCGCAGTTGGTCTGAGTTCATCAGCTTCAGTGTGCTGCTTACTTTTTCCATGCCGGCATAACCGCTGTAGCTTACTTGTGATGTACCTTTTTTACCACGACGGGTAGTGATCATAACTACACCACTTGATGCTTTGTTACCATAAATAGCTGTTGCGGCAGCATCTTTTAATACTTCCATAGAAGCAATATCATTAGGAGCAACCGAAGCAATATCGGCACCGGGGATACCATCAATTACATAGTATGGAGAACCCGGACTGTTTACTGTTGACGCACCGCGCAAAACAACAGCCGATGATTTATTAGGATCGCCGCTTGCAGTAATGTTTAAGCCGGCTACCTTGCCTTGCAGCAATTGGCCAACGTCAGAAATTGAGCCTTTATTTAAATCTTCAGGCTTAATTGATGTAATAGAGCTGGACAGGGTTTTACGTGAACTGGTACCATAACCCACCACCACAATCTCTTTCAGAGCCTGGTTGGCGTCGGCCAGTTCAACTTTGTAAGATTTTGCCTCTGTTACGGCAACTTCTTTAGTATTATAACCTACCGATGTGAATACTAACACATCGCCGGGTTTAGCAGTGATGGCAAAGCTACCGTTAACCTGTGTAGAGGTTGCTTTGCTGGTTCCTTTAATAGCTACGGTAACACCTGGAATGGATATTCCCTTGCTGTCAGAAACAGTACCAGTAATGCGTCCCTCCTGGGCATACGTAAACTGCATACTAAAAATTAGTGCGCAGAAGAGCATTAAGGCCATGCACCTGCTTTTCGCGTAGGTAAGGTTCAATCTCATAATTTGTAGGGTTTTAAGTTCATAATATTGGGTTGGTTGTTAGTTTGCTGGTTTATTAAAACTTGAGCGTGGGCGGCAGATATTTAGCTACCAGTGCCTCGTAATAAGGCTTTAATTCTTCCCAGCTCTTTTGGTTCGGATTTTTAGAGTACAGATCATACGGATTAAAGAGTTTTACCCATTCAAACATTTTATGATCATGCTCGCTCATCAGGTGATTATAAGCCTGCTCGCGGTGTTGCGAATAGAAAGAGTGATAACGCAACATGTATAAACCTTCTTCAGGAATATAATCTTTCATCATGTGGTAAACATATTCGTCGTGTCCCCATGACATGTGCACGTTGGCTAATCCACAATTGCGGGTATAAACGCCCAGTTCTGTATTATAGCGCGGATCGTTATAATCCGGATTATCTTTAAAAAACTCTGGGTAAACAATCTTGTCAGAGAAAGCACAGCCTACCGGGAAGGTATCACCTACCACGGCCCACTGCGGCTCGCCAAACAGGCACAGCACTTTACCCATATCATGGATAAGGCCTACCAGTACCATCCAATCGGGGTGCCCGTCATTACGAATGGCTTCCGAAGTTTGCAGCAGGTGTTGCATCTGATCCAGATCAGTATCCGGATCAGAGTCATCCACCAGTTGATTCAAAAAAGCAAAAGCATCCCATATAGGCATCTCCTTTTTATCGAAGCTTAAGTATTTCGCTTTATGCTCCAGCACAAAGTCATATGTTTGATAATGGTGATTGAGGCGATAGAACTCACGCACGCCATCCTTCTCGGTGGCCTGGTAGTTACGGAATTCTTCTTCTTTCTTATCCTCGTTGATCTTTGCCGGATCTGGATAGCGGCGCAACACATCAGTTTCCCATTCATCTAGATTTGCAAGTGGAGAAAGCTCATCGCCCTGGATGCCAGTATTAGATTCCATAAGTATAAAAATTAAGTTAAACAGTTTTACGGTTACAGCAGTAAATTGGTTTAAAAGCTGGTTGTAGTTGGTTTGTAACACTAATTTGAGTAAATTACTTGTTACATTTTTTTTTTAGCCAGAGAATATTCACGTAAACGTTTAAGTAAAAAATGATATTTTGCGGGATATTAGCATCAGAACGCCACTTTTTTTCAAGGTAGCAGCCAATTATAAGCCATGGGAACCATTACAATTAAATTACTTGCCGAACGGTTAAATTTATCTACAGCTACTATATCCAAGGCCTTGTGTGATAGCCATGAAATTAGTGAGGTGACAAAAAGAAAAGTGCTTGATTTGGCTCGCGAGCTTAATTACGTTCCAAATGCTTATGCCGGCAGCTTACGCAGGCACAAAAGCAAAACCATAGCCGTACTGATCCCAGAGGTGGCCGACAGCTTTTTTTCGCTGGCGCTGAATGGCATTGAGGAGGTGGCCCTGGCCAAAGGCTATCACACCCTGATCTATATGACTCATGAAAAAGTTGAGCGTGAAAAAGCCATTCTGAAAGAGTTGGTCGGCGGTCGTGTAGACGGCGCCATTATCTCGGTTACCGCAGAGACTGCATCTTTTGAGCATATCCATGATTTTAATCGCCGCCTGCCGGTTGTGTTTTTTGACCGCGTTTGCCCCGAGATTGATACCGCCCAAATAACCACCAACGATTTTGAATGCGGTTATCAGGCTACTCAGCACCTTATTGAGGCGGGGTGCCGCAAAATTGTGATGCTATCTATATCCAACAGCCTATCAATCATCTCTGCGCGTAGTGAAGGCTTTAAAAAGGCTATTGCCGACAATAATTTAAGCGAGGCTGATTGCCACATTATAGCTTGTACAGAGGATGCTGCCAGCAACTATACTCTGGTTAAAGAAATAATGAGCGGCCCTAACCGTCCGGATGGCATTATCGCTACGGTAGAGAAACTGACTACAGAAATATACCTGGCTTGCCAGGATTTGGGGATCACCATTCCAACCGATGTAAAGGTGATCTGCTTCTCTAATCAATCGTCGGCGGTTATTCTTAACCCCAGCCTTACTACCATTACCCAGCCAGCCTTTGACATGGGAAAAGCTGCAGCAACCGCACTACTCAAAGCACTAAAAAACAACGAGTTGCCTTTAGCTGATGAAAGCGAGGTGATTCCGTCCACATTAGTTGTACGCAACTCTACAACGGGGGGAATAAAAAATTAAAAGTCTTAGCTGATTGATTGCAGGCCGTAAAGATTTCCCAATCCTTCCCTGGTCCGAAGGACTCCTTTGGAGGGAGGGGCGTGGTTGGAATGTGTAGTGGCAGGGAGGAGTTTATGCAGTATACAATCGCATTAACCCCGCCCTACACCATCCCAGGGAGAATCGCACTTTCCCAACGCTTTTCTAATTAAACGCCGGTTTAGATGGCGGTGCCGTACCAGCACCCCAGCCATTGGCTTTTGGCCCCATCTGCAATACCAACTCACCGCCGTTTACAATAGCTTCATGCTCAATCCACGATTGTTTTAGCGGTTTGCCGTTCAGATAAGCGGCCTGAATAAACTGGTTTACATCCGACAGGTTTTTGGCCACTATCTTAAAATCTTTTCCATTTTGCTGATGCAAAACGGTTTGTTTCAGCATTGGCGAATTAATGACGTAGTAAGATTGCCCGGCGTTGGGATAAAGCCCCATCATATGAAAATCAAGCCAGGATGACATCGCTCCAGAATCATCATTACCCGGCAAACCTGCTTCACTGCTGTTATAATTGGCACTTATGATCTGCTTAATACGTGCGCTGCTCAGGTCGGGCCGCCCTACCCAATGGTACAGATCGGGCGTCAGGAACGATGGCTCGTTGCCCACGTTGTAGTAACCATTCTTGAAGAAGGTATCCAGGCGTGTTTTAAATGTCTCCGGGCCACCGCAGGCGGTAATCAGCGCAGCCACGTCATGCGGCACGTAGAAAGAGTACTCCCATGAGCTGGCCTCATAGAAAAAGCCGCACCACCAGCATACGCAAACCGGCCAATCCTGCGCCAGCGGTGTGTAAGGGATCGAGGTAACGCGGCCGTTGCTTTCGCCGCATACAATGCTGTCTATCCATTTGCCGGCTGCGTCTTTAGGCATAATAAAGCCGGTAGCGCCGTGGTCGGTTATGGGTCGCCAGAGGTTTTTCCAGTTATCAGATTGCTTCATAAAACGCCGGGCTTCTTGCTGTCGGCCTAGTCCTTCGGCCACTACGGCCAAACAATAATCGTTATAGGCATATTCTACCGTGCGGTTACCGGCACGCACAAAGCGGTTGGAGATATAGCCCAGACTATTATAATCAGTCAAACCACCCCTACCCTCTTTTTCCTCGTTTCCGCCGGGCGGAATGGTGGCGTCTTTCAGCATGGCATCAAAACCAAGACTGTAGTTTACGCCTTTCAGTTTTTTAACGTATGCATCGGCAATAAGTACTTCGGCGTTTGAGCCCCCCTGCGTGCGCCCGTTGCTGTTACCGCTACGCGCATCTGGCATATAACCATCATGCTGATAAATATTGAGCAGCGAGTTAACAATATTCACTTCGCGCTGCGGATCAATCAGCGTGATCAATGGGTTTGACGAACGAAAAGTATCCCAGATGGCATAAAAGTCGTCATAATAAGGCATAGCCGATTGCCATAGCGGGTTCTCGCCGGTGCGATCAACGGGCATCAGCATAGTATGGTACAGGCCGGTATAAAACATTTTTTTCTGCTCGCGCGATGTTGCGGCATCCACCTCTATCCGCTTAAGCAAGTCTTCCCAGCTATTGCGGCACTGGCTCAGCACTTTGTCAAAATCCCAATTGGGGGCTTCCTGGCCAATGTTCTGACGGGCTCTTTCTGCGCTGATGAACGAGATACCTACCTTCATTTGGATGTTGCGTTGCGCAGCATCATCAAAATAAACCAGCACACCTGTTTTGTTGCCATCATCAACCTGCACCTTAACACCTGGCGACAGCTTATAATTTTTATAGCTACTGAAACGTGCAAAAGGCTTATCAGTAACGGCCGAAAAATAGACCGTGTAAGCTGTGCCATTGTTCCAGCCACCACGAATACGGGTATAGCCGCGCACTTCCGTATCCGACACTACTTCCACCTCCGAGCCTACAAACTGCTGGGCCTCGCGATAGTCGGGAATGGGTTTCTCGCCCAGAAACTCGCCGGCATCAATCTTAATGGCTTTGGCACCAGCTTTAAAACCAAACCGGTAAAAGGCCACCTTGTTGGTGCAGGTTATCTCGGTTTTGATATCATACTGTTTCAGCGTAACGCCATAGTAACCCAGGCTGGCCTGCTCATCGGCACGTAATGACTCCTGCTTTACCTCGTCCAGATTACCGGCAAAGGGCATCACCAATACGTTGCCATATTTTGGCCCACCACCGGTACCGCTCACATGCGTTTGACTAAAGCCAAACAACGGCACCTCCAGATCAGGCGAGTAGCCGCTGTTTGATGCCTTGTTTACATCGGGCCCCGGCTTTACCATACCAAAAGGCCGCGAGGGACCAACAAACACGTTGCCTAACCCCTCCGAACCAATTTTCGGGTCGACAAAAGTTCCGTAGGCTGCATTTTGCGCCTGCACGGTCAGGGCTGTAAAACTAATGCCAGCCATCAGGCTGCGGCAAATGAGTTTGGTTTTGTTCATATCAGTTTTTCAATATGGCTGCGGTGCCCGGTGTGGCGGCTTCGCCTTCCAGGTTTATGGTTTTCAAATCGGCTACGTTATGGCTTTCCAGCACGTACTTATAATACGCCGGGCGATTACTACCCCAGTGCACCGAACTATTGCGGATGGTTACCCCGTTGGCATTCTCCAAATAAAAGCCCGAGGTGCTGCCGGTTAGCAGTCCCTCTACCTTGGCCGGTCGCCGGTCATACACTCCGCCGGTTACCGGGGTAGTTTTGTTGATGAACAGATCAACCTGGTCAAAAACAATTTGCGATAGCTTGTCTGCCGATTCGGCCCCCACATAAATACCATTCTCGCTCACTCCTTTAACGTTGCTGAAATAAATGCGGCTCACCTCGCCTACGCTACCTTCGGTTTTCCCCTTGGGGAAACGCCAGTTGGCATCCTTGTTATTGCCATTGGCCCGGCGATAGGCCGTTACATAAATAGGCTCGGCTTTACCCCACCAAACATCGCTGAACAGATGCGAATCGACAATGATATTGGAAAAAATCACATCGGTAACCGTGCCCTCGTCGCGGTTCTGAATACCGATACCGCGGTTGCTGGCGCGGATGATACAGTTATTGATGGTAACATGACTGATGCGATCCATATTCTCTGACCCGATCTTGATAGCGCAAGAGCGCGATGTCATGGTGCAATTGTTCACTACAATGTTTTCGCAGGCGCCAAATTCCTCAAACTCACGACGGTTTTTCAGGCAGATACAATCATCGCCCGATTCGATATAGCAGTTGCTGATACGCACGTTTTTAGAGTGATCCAGGTCGATACCATCGCTGTTGCGCACCTTTACGCTGTTGAGTAGCGTCAGGTTATCTATCGCCACGTCGTTACAACCCACCAGATGCACCGTCCAATAGGCCGAGTTGCGAATCTGCAGATCGCGGATACGGATATTTTTACCCCCAATAATGGTAAGCAAATGCGGCCGCGGATCTATCACATTAAATGGTTTCAGCACGTATGAGTCTTCCAGTTCAGGGCCCATAAAGGCAATGCCGTTGCCATCCAACGTACCTGCGCCGCTGATGGTGACATTTTCCAGGTTATGGCCGCCAATCCAGATGGTGCCCTCGCCCTTGTTGCTTCTGAAGGCGCTCTGGGTATAAACCCGTTCATCGGGATTAGCCAATATGCGGGCATTAGCCTCCACCACCAGCTCTATATTTGATTTGAGGTTAAATGGCCCGCTCATGAACTGTTTACCGGCGGGTACAATCACCCGCCCGCCGCCTGATTGATTACAGGCATCAATGGCTTTTTGTATGGCTACAGCGTTGTCTGTTTTCAAGTTAGGGATTGCGCCATAGGCAGTAATATAGAAATCGCGGCCTGATTTTGTTTGTGCCTGTATTGTGTTAAACGTGGTGGCTATTAACAGGCAGCAGGTAAAGTATTTTAGGTATTTGAGTAGCATGCTCTTTTCTTTCGGTGTGAGTTAAAGTTAATGACTGACTTTCTCATTACTTTTTCCTTGATGAAAAAGTAACAAAAACGGAACGAATGTGACCTCATGAAGGCCTGTTAAAAACAAATCAAATTACTGAATAAATCAAGAAAGCGGGAAGGCTTCTTCTTCACGAGGCCTTTGCCCTATCGGAAGGAGACATATCCACTTTTCCAATCCCTCCCTGGGGAGGGGTGCGGTAGGAATGAGTAGTGGCAGGGAGGGGTTTAACCACTCTACTTAACCCACCATAAGTCTAAAATAAGTAGTGGCGGGGAGGGGGTTTTACGCTCATCCCCCTTCCCTACTCTCCAGAGGAGAGTATCACATATCACAATGCCTGTCTCTAATCAGAACATTGTGATATTACCACCAGCTACTCTGTGCATAAAAAAACACTGATCTTTAAATCTCTTTTTCTCCATTGCCGTCCCCTAATTCGTTAATGATTGGGGTTGATCTGTCGCCTTCGTGGCCCAGGTCTTATTCGGTTTGTCTCCTAAATAAAATTCCAGCACACCGCCCTTCATCAGCGCAGCGTGGGTTAAATAACTTTTACTGTAAGCCACACCATTCAGCTTAACCGACTGGATATACACATCTCCCACCGATTTACGGTGCGCCATAACTTTCAACTGCTTGCCGCCTGGCAAAGTGATGCGGTAGGCATCAAACAATGGCGAGGTCAATAAATACTGATCTGAAGCAGGGTTCAGCGGATAAAAACCCAGTGAGCCCAGCACGTACCAGGCCGAGATCTGTCCGGCATCATCATTGCCGCTCAAACCGCCCGGTCCGTCGCTGTATTCATCCTCCAAAACCTGTTTTACGTGCGACTGCGTTTTCCAGGGCGACGGCGTGTAGTTGTACATGAACGGGATCTGCTGACCGGGCTCATTGCCATGCCAGTATTCGCCGGCATCAAATAGTTTATCAAGTTGCGTCTCCAATTGCTGCGGGCCGCCCATCAAACGGGCCAGACCTTTTACATCCTGCGGCGTATAAAAGGTGTATTGCTGCGGCGTGCCCTCGGTAATATAAAATTCTTTTGACGAACCACGGAACGGATCAACCCAATGCTTATCAATGTACCTGCCCCGCACCATTTTAACCGATGGATCAAACACGTTGCGATAGTTCAAGCTGCGGGCGGTAAGCACCTGGTAATCGGCAGTTTTGCCCAAGCCTTTGGCTATCTGCGCCAGTGCATAATCATCAAAGGCATATTCCAGCGTACGGCTCACCTGCTCTTTTTTGTGGAAAGCCTCGGGCACCGAATCTTCTACCGGGATGTAGCCATATTTCAGGTAGCTATCTAACGCCCGCCTGCCCTTACCGTCTTTATAATCAGCATCGCCCGCCATTTTAAAGGCGTTCTGACGCATTAAGCGATAAGCCTCGTTGACATCATAATTCCTAATCCCCCGCACATAAGCTGACGAGATAAAGGCCGTGACATGATCGCCCACCATAGCCGCTGTATAGCTGTTCCAGCAAGGGAAAATGGGTAGCCAACCGCCCTGTTGTCCTTTCAGGATCATAGAGCGTACGCAATCATTGACCAGATTGGGCTTCAAAATTTCAAACAGTGGCATCTGTCCCCGGTAGATATCCCACATCGAGAAATCATCATAATAATTGCCACCGCTCAGCTGCTTCACCTGATAATTGCCAGAGAACTGGGGATACTTGCCATCCACATCATTAAACAACCGGGGCTGCTGCATGGCGTGGTACATGGACGTGTAGAAGATGCGTTTATATTGCTGGTTAGCAGTTTCTATGCTGATCTGCCCCAGGGCTTTTTCCCAAACCTGTTTGTTTTGGGCCACGAGGGCTTTAAAGTTCCAGTCTTTGATCTCGGCATTTAAATTCTTAAATGCGCCTTCCAGACTAGTAAAGGATGTGCCTACCCGCACGCGCAGCTGATTGCCCGCCTGGAGTTTAAAACCAATGTAGGCGCCCATATTGCTGGCATTGTGCAAGCTGTCGGCATGCTTGGTTTTGCCATCGCTATAAACGCCCCAGGCACTAAACGGAGCCTCTACCTGCACCACAAAGTAGCCGCTAAAGCCAGCTGGTTTGCCCCAGCCCTGGTAAAGACGATGTGCGGGATTGTAGCCCCAGATCAGTCCGCGTTTGGCGTCAATCTTTATAAAACCCTCGTTCCTGTCGCTGTTGGGCGTAATGAGCAGGTAAATGCTGTCGGCCTTTTGGGTGGTAAACTGCAGCATGGCGGCACGCGTGGTAGCCGTCAGCTCGGTTATGAGGTGGTATTTGGGCAGATCAACCCGGTAGTAATGCGGCAACGTGGTTTCACTTTGATGCGAGAACGGCGTAGTGTAGTCTGCCGGTAAGGTTTTCAGCGTACCGGTGATGGGCATTAGGGTAAAGCTGCCATAATCCTGCGTGCAGGAGCCGCTCAGCCAGTGCGAGGCACGGAAACCCGTCAGCATTGAATCTTTGAAAAGATAGGGCGGCTGGCATTTGGTTTCAGACTGCCGGGTCTCGGCCGTCCACTGCGTCATCCCAAAGGGCAGCGTCACCGCAGGCATGGTGTTGGCGTTCAACTCGGTACTGGCCCCATGTTTAGCGGCCGACCGCGTAGTAGATGATGCCGTGCCCGATAGCGGTTGCACATAGCTCGTCAGGTCCTGAGCCTGTAGCCCGGCGACGCACATCAGCGCCAGCGTGGTGACTAAAATTAATCTGCGCTTCACTGCTGTATCATTATGCCGGCACTATCGCCCTCCGGCAGGTTAATATGGGTTAATTGCTGTCCTGACGTTTTATTTAGCACCACCACCGTTTTTGATTGTGATGTGGGAACGTCCAGTTGATCTATCCGTAATCTGCTCACATCATCAGCCACCAGTGCCGGACGGAAATCGCCGTCTTTGCTGATCAACTTGATTTGTTGCAGATCAATATCCGCAGCATGCCTGATGTACAAGCCCCAGGCTGGCAACTCTCCAAACATGGTAAACTCTGGGTAACCTGTCGCATTCTCCGGAACGGTATTCAGCGAGTCCAGACTGATATGCGCCTTGCTTTTGCTCGCCCCCCCCTCATAGCTCACCTCAATATTTTTCAACAGCACGCCGGTAACCGGGTGGCCGGGAAGGCCCACAATAGAAGCCGGCAGCAAATTATGCGGCGGTACTTTGGGCTGCGGCCCCTCCAGCGGATAGCCAATATCAGGCTTACCCGCAGGCACCTCCACCTTTACATCGCTGATCGATACATTTTTGAAGGAGCCATAGCGCTCATCTGTATTGCGGTGACCGAGCCTGATGAAAATAGCATTGCCGGTATTGGCAGCCCTTACATTGCTGACGCGGATATCCTCAATCGCAGCGCCATCCACTGTTTCCAGTGCAACAGCCGAGCGGTAAGTATCATACACCGTCAGGTTTTTTACTTCGATATTTTTAAAGGCACCCAGGCTTCCTGTACCAATCTTAAAGCCGTTGGCGCTAGTGCGCGCAGTGCAATTGATAATGCTCACGTTTTCGCATACGCCATCGGCCCGTTCAGATTTGAGGCAGATGCCATCGTCTGAAGCATTAAAATAGCTATTGCTGATGGTGACGTTGCGCGAGTCGACGATATCAATCCCATCATTATTCCAGTAGCAGGTACTCTGCACTTTAATATTGCTGATCTGCACGCCATCACAATCCTTATAATTCTGCACCCAGTTGGCAGAGTTTTTTATGGTGACGCCACTCACCCGTACGTTGGTACAGTTCAAAAACAACAGGATATTGGGGCGACTATGTTCGGTCGGGCGTTTGATCTTCCATTCCGGGTCTGTCAATACACCTTTACGCAACAGCATAATAGCATCTTGCACCACCTCGGCACCACGGCCATCAATAATGCCGTTGCCCGTAACCGCTATGTTTTTTTGTCCGACTGCCGAGATGATCGATGTGCTTACCTGGTAATCCATCCGGCTGGTGCTGCCCAGCAAGGCCGCGTCATCAGCAAGATGTAACTCAACGTTGCTTTTAAGAATAATGGGGCCGGTCACAAAATTCCCTGCCGGAATCAGTACCGTTCCGCCTGTTTTTGCAGCGGCATCAACCGCCTGTTGTATAGCTTTGGCATTGTTGCCGCTGAGGCCGGAATGCGCGCCATATTGTAATACATTATAGATCTTTTTTACCGGCGCAGCTTGCACCCAGCCGCAAAACAGCCATGTAGCAGCAAGTATTAAAAACGTTTTTCGGTTGCAGATCATAAATATTCTAAGGAGCCTGATCGGGGCAATTATTAAAGCCCAATTGTTTATAACGGTAGGCTAAATTATCAACTAGAAACGCCTTTTACCTACCAATAGCCGGAATTTAATTACGAAATCGATTAAGCAGAAATAATTTGACGCCCCCTCCTGAAACCTTAATTTTATAAACTGGCAAGCCCCGTAAACCAGCTTGCTGCCTACACTTCCCTGCAATGAGATCTATTTTTACTATTTGTTCCCTGCTGCTTGCGCTGCATAGTTATGCCCTTAAACCGGCTGATACCATCCCCGATAAAACGCTGCCGCCCGAGATTGAGAATCCCGAGTGCATTGGCATCGACAAGCAACCGGCGCACGCGGTGCTGATGCCTTATGCCAACCTCAAAGAGGCATTGGCAGGCAATCGACTGGCATCAAGTTATTGCATGAGCCTCAATGGCAAATGGAAATTCCACTGGGCATCGTGGCCCAAGTATCGCCCTATAGATTTCTATAAACCCAGCTATGATGTTTCTGGCTGGGCCGAGATCCCGGTGCCTTCTAACTGGCAAATTCAGGGTTACGGCATTCCGTTTTACCGTAATATAGGCTATACTTTTCAACGCGATTATCCGCACGTGATGAGCACGCCACCCACCAACTACACAGCCTATAAAGACCGTGATCCGGTAGGTAGCTACCGTCGCGATTTTTATGTACCACAAACCTGGAACGGCGGACGAATTTTCGTTCGCTTTGATGGTGTAGACGCCGGCTTTTTCCTATGGATAAACGGCCAAAAGGTTGGCTACAGCGTCAACAGTCGCAACGCTGCGGAGTTTGATATTACCAAATACCTGCAAAAAGGCAAAAACACCATTGCCGCAGAGGTTTACCAATATACGTCTGGCAGCTACCTGGAAGACCAGGATCAGTGGCGCCTGAGCGGCATTTTTCGTAATGTAACGCTGTGGCGTGCACCCCAGCAGCATATTCGCGATTTCTTCATCAGGACCGATCTGGACGCGCATTATAAAGACGCCACGGCCAACATCAGCGCCAAAGTAATTAACTATGATAGCGAGACTGCTGGAGCGGCCATTGCGGTAGCATGTATTTATAAAGATGGGCAACTGATAGCCAGCCAACAAACCAATGTACCTGCATTGAAAGCAGGCGAAGAAACCAATGTTTCCCTACAGATCCCGGTTAAAAATCCGCTGAAGTGGACGGCCGAAACACCTAACCTTTACACCACGGTGATTACGCTGCAACGGGGACAAAAGACAATAGAAACCATATCGGCTAAAACCGGATTCAGAAAAATTGAGATCAAAGGCCGTCTGTTCCTGGTGAACGGTGTGCCCATTAAACTAAAAGGTGTGAACCGCCACGAAAACTGGCCGGAGGTTGGCCATGCCATTACCGAGCAGCAGATGATCCGTGATATTGAAGTGATTAAACAAGGTAACTGCAACCATGTGCGTACCTGCCACTACTCGGATGATCCGCGTTGGTATGAGTTATGTGATGAATACGGCCTTTACGTGCTGGCCGAGGCCAACCTGGAATGCCACGGCCTGATGAATCGTTTTAACGATGAACCTACCATTAAAGCCGCCATTATTGACCGCAATGTGGCCAATGTGGAAAGCTTCAAGAACCATCCGTCGGTAATTATCTGGTCGCTGGGGAACGAGTGCGGCACCGGTGGTTCTAACTTCCGTGCAGCGTTACAAGCGGTTAAAAACATTGATAGCAGCAGGCCAACGCATTATGAGGGTTTCGGTATTGGGGCTGTTAACCCTGCCGATCTGGACAGTCGCATGTACTCGCCGCTGATCCCTAATGATTACCCCGGCGCCGATGCCAAGCGTCGTGCCCTGCGCCCTGTTGCAGAAAGCGCGACCGATACCAGTTTGAAGAAACCTTTTTACCTGTGCGAGTTTGCCCACGCCATGTTCAACTCCATGGGCTCGCTCAAAGAGTATAATGATCTGTTTGATAAATACCCGTCTATCCTGGGCGGCGCTATCTGGGAGTTTCAGGATCAGGGCATCTGGAACCGCCGCGACCCCAAGCACCCCATTCTGGCCTTTGGCGGTGGCTTTGGCGAGTTTCCTAATGATCATTATTTTATCCATAAAGGTGTGGTAGCGTCAGACCGATCGCCCAAACCGCATTATGCGGAGATGAAGCGTGTTTTCCAGTGGATCAGCACCACACCGGTGGATCTAACCAAAGGCCGGTTCAGCGTAAAAAACAAATACCAGTTTATTGACTTGAGCCGTTTTAGCGGTATGTGGACCATCAGCAAGAACGGGGTAAATATTGATTCAGGCCGATTTGAGCCGGGTAACGTTGCGCCGCACAGCACCCAAACCATCAGCATTGCTTACCGCAAAACGTTGTTAAAACCGGGGGCCGAATATCTGCTCCATATTTCCTATCGTTTAAAACAAAATACACTCTGGGCTAAAGCCGGGTACGAAATTGCGGCCGAACAATTTGAACTACCCGTTCAACACGCACTGCCGGTAGCACACAACGGCGGACAGCTGAATTATACCGATAACGACGGAACCATCACCGTTAATGGTGGCGGCTTCTCGGTAGTGTTTGATAAACAAGCGGGCACATTATCCAGTCTGAAAACAAACGGCCACGAACTGCTCCAAACCGACGGCGGCCCACGCTTGCATTTGTGGCGCGCCCCGCATCAGCAGGATGATCTATATGCCTACAAAGTTTGGGATAGCCTGGGCGTTACGCACCTGACCTGGACTGCCCAAATGGTACAGGTTAAGCAACCCGACAACCACACCGTTAGCATTACCACTGCGTTAAAAGGTACAGGCCAGGCAGGCTTTGTGGTTAACCATACGGCCACTTACACCATTTATGGCGATGGCAGCATCCGCGTGCAGAACCATGTATCGTCTAAAGATTCTGACATGGTGATTGCGCGCCTTGGGGTGCGTATGCTGCTTGATCAGGGGCTGGAAAACTTCCGGTACTTGGGGCGCGGACCGATGGAAAACTACCCCGACAGAAAAACAGGATCGGACGTGGCGCTGTACACCAGCACCGTTACCAACCAGCTAACACCTTATGAAAAACCAATGGAATGCGGCAACCACGAGGATGTGCGCTGGGCCGCATTAAGTAATAAAGCCCTGGGTACCCTGAAAGTTGCAGGCGATCAGTTACTGCAAGTATCAGCCCTGCCCTATACTGATGAGCAAATGAACGCGACTGAATACCGCATTGACCTACCCAAGCGCAATGCCACGGTACTGTGTGTATCGGCTAAAACACTGGGCGTAGGTTCCCATTCCTGCGGACCGATGCCACTGCCCAAGTATGAGCCGTTGCTGCATGAAGCAGACTTTGCATATACGATCAGTTTATCGAAGTAGTGACCACAAGCGTTGACGCTTGCAGTTATAATGCAGTCAAGCGTGGACGCTTGACCGGGCGGGGGAAAAGAGAAGCCCGATCACAAAACTGTGATCGGGCTTCTCTTTTATCATTTAAATATTTTTGTCATTGCGAGGAACAGCGGGGACCGTGTAAGATGGGGTGACGAAGCAATCTCGTCGGAGGACTATAGCATGCGACGAGATTATTAATGAATCTAAATTTTTTAAAGGCATTAATGAGCTCCCTTCGGTCGGTTGTCTTCGTGCTCAGTCCCGTTCCCACAATCCGGTTCGCAATGACATAGTTTTTAAAACTTACTGCTATTATTTCAGCACAACAATCGCCTTATCATCCCCCACCGGTAATTTCAGGTTAGATTTACTAAAATCTTTTACATCCTTCAACGCCACAGCAGGTAAAGTTTTAGCCTGCGGGATCACTACATTATCCAGCCTCAATCCTTTCACATCATCAAACACCATTGCCGTGCGCAGATCAGGCTTTTGATAGCTGAAGTTTACGTTTTTAAAGGTGATGTTTTCTGCATGCCTTACATACATAGCCCATGCTGGCAACTCGCCAAACATAGAAAACTCCGGGTACTCGGGCGTTTTCTCGGGGATGGTGTGCAGCGAATCCAGGCTTACGGTTTTGATACGGGTATCATAACCGCCTGCATACACCACGTTAATATTTTCCAGGGTTACATCGCGCACCGGATGATCTGCCAGCCCGGCAATTACGCAGGGAAATATGTGGTGATCGCCGGGAACAAGGGGACCTTCCATTGGGTAACCTTTATCGGGTTTGTCTTTGGGGATCTGCACGTTTACATTACCAATGTAAATGTTCTTCATGCTGCTGCTCACGGTGTCGCGGTTACGGTGCCCTACTCTGATAAAGATGGCGTTGCCGGTGTTGCGTGCGTTGATATTGCGAATATCGATGTTCTCCATAAAACCGCCGTCAACCGTTTCAATGGCAATGGCCGAGCGATAGGTGTCATAAATCTCCACGTTCTTGATCGTCACGTTTTTAAATCCGCCGCGAGATGCCGTACCAAACTTAATGGCGCTGGCGCTGGAGCGCACCTTACAATCGGCAATATAGATCTGGTCGCAATAGTGATTGCGGTCTTCAGATTTGATGCAGATACCATCGTCATCAGCATTAAAAAAACTATTGGTAACGCGTACGTTCTTACAGTCTACAATATCAATACCATCGTTGTTCCAATAGATGTTGCTTTCTACGTTGATGCTGTCTACCACCAGGTCTTCGCAAAATTTGTAATCCTGCACCCAATCTATCCCGTTCTTGATAGAGATGCCTTTGATTTTCACCCCGTGGCAATCGGTAAAAGCAATCAACTTAGGGCGATTACGCTCCTCCGGCTGCTTCTGGTGCCAGGGGTTATAGATTTGCCAGGTAGCATCCTGCATCTCGCCATTTTTAAGCATGCGGAACAGATCGGCCAGCAGGCGCTTGCCCTGACCGTCAATAGTGCCCTGACCGGTTATGGCGATATCTTTTTGTCCGTTAGCGCTGATGAGCGGAATGGCGTTCCCCATGCTATAGTCTTTACGTATAGGACTGCCCAGCAACACAGCGCCTTTGCTCAGGTAAAGATTTACGCCCGATTTTACTACTATGGGCGCCGTCATAAAACTGCCGGCTGGTACAACCACAGTGCCGCCACCGTGCGTGCTGGCATCGTCTATGGCTTTTTGGATGGCCTGGGTATTATTGATTTTTCCGCCTGATTGGGCGCCGTAAGCGGTAATATCATAAGTTTTAGACTGCGCCACAGCCAAAACCGGCAAGCACAGCATGAGGCAGGTACTTAAAAATTTCATAGCCTGAAAAGGGTTTATAATAGGTTTTGTAAAATTGATTGCGATGACCGCAGCGAGATACCGCGCCATTAACAATCTAAATTGAGTGTTTTTAGCTGATTCATAGCAATATTTTACCTTAAATATTTACGTAACCGATTACGTTGTTTAGCATCTCCTTCTACATCAAAACCCAAAACAAACAAGCATTGAAAACCACTATTAATCTCGTTAAGTTATTTAGAGACAGCAGTTTTTGCTTATTACACCAGTCTAATTGGGGCAATCCTTAAAAGAGCTGCATCAATCCTTAAAGTAGCCCTCAAAGGTGTTAAACTCTGCCTGTTGCAAGGTACTTTCGAAATAAAAAAGTATCGTATGGGCATCCGTATCTGTATCGCTTTATTGTGTTTCGTTTTTATATGTCCTTTCTATGGGTTCTCTCAAAAAAAGGCGCTTCCCCCTCTTCACCTGACCAATTTGGAAGGAAAACCTTTTACTGAGAACAACCTCCAAAAAAACAAAAAACTGCTTGTCATTTATTTTGGCCCCGACTGCATGGCGTGTAATTATTATACAATTGACCTGATGCGGTATATAAAAGAGTTAGCTAATGTGCAGATTTTGATGGTCAGCTTTGCCAGGCTTCCTGCTTTGAAGGCCTTTTATAATGATCTCCAGCTGGTAAAATATAAAAACATCACTATTACCAACGAGGCCAAACCTTATCCTCTATCCAAATTCTATGAAGTTAAAACAACCCCATTTACAGCCGTCTACAACAAAAGGCATCAATTGGTAACAGTTTTTAATAAACGCACCAAGTTAGATGTCTTGCTGAAGGCCCTCAACAAACCGCTATAAACCTCTCTTATTGTGCTTGCACGAGTATTTATAAACCACATATCTATTTTTTGAATTATGAAAATCAATGCTATTTCACCACCCAGAGATGTTGGCCTGAACGCATAAATAAGTTCAAAGGCAATATCAAAACACATTAAAAATTTAAAACCTTACTAACCTAATCATGAAAAGTAAAAATTTCATCTATTTAATTCTCTTCTCTGCAGTTTCATTTGGAGCGTGTAAGAAGGCTATCACCCCAATTAACGGCGCCGTATCGGCAAAAGACTCTGTTCAACTAGTTGATCAACTAAAAGCTTCGGCAACGTTTAACAGATTCATGTCATACAACGAACGCTTTAAAAGCGAATCGATTGCTGACAAATTTAACATGTCGGCGCAGACCCGAAAAAACCTGGTGGTTTTGATTAATAAAAATGAAAAAGAAACGAGCATTAAACAACTCGCTGACGAATTTAAAAAAGCAGGGGTAGATAATGCGCAAGATTTTATCACGCTGAATATTAACAGAAAACGCTTCTATGATCAACTTGTTAATGAGTTTCCAGAGCTGCGCAAAATCAATTCAATAAACAAAGTGAGGCTTTTCAAAGCGGCTTACTACACCAATCCCAAACATAGAAAACTTGATTATAGGAGGCTTTCTATTCAGAGAGCATTAGTTCAATTACAACGTTCTCAGAAACAAGCAATAAACTAAATTGAGATGAAAAAAACTGGAGCCTTATTGTTGCTGATGTTTATTGCAACCTTACGTTCTTTTTCACAAACACCACCACCACCTCCTCCATCACAAGAATTATTAGACTGGCAAAAATGCACAAGCGATTGTTTTTGGAAAATGCTGGTGGATGAGGCAGGAGCCTATGATGCTGCAGATGCAGCGAGTATAGAATGCTTAAATGCTGAGATGGATGGATTAATGTCACTGCCTGGCCCTTATGATGAATACGGCGAAAGTGTACCATTGTCAAACGAGGACCTGAAAAAATACAATGATATTATTAAAGCTTATATGGATTGTCAAGCGGCTGTTGCCGCAACTTTACAGGCTGCACTTGTTCCGTTTCAGGAAGCTGAAGAGTTATGCATACAAAATTGTGGCTCAAAACCTGCCAGTTAAAGCATTTAATAAAACAAATGCTAACATTTTAGATCAGTGGAGCTTAATTGTTTTTATCAAATAAATTGAAACGATAGAAAAATGCAGTTCACTTATTATACGAATGATGATAAGCACTTGCTTCTATTATAACGCTCCCAAACAAAAGTTAAACTAAACCGAAATGAAAAAAGTTGGAATTTTATTGTCGCTGATTTTTATCGCAACCTTACGTTCTTTTTCACAAACACAACCCTCACAAGCACTATTAGACTGGCAAAAATGCACAGGCGACTGCTTTTGGAAAATGCTCGAAGATGAATCTAGTGCCTATGATACTGCAGACGCAGCGAGTATGGAATGCTTAAATACTGAAATGGAGGGATTAATGTCGTTGCCGGGTCCTTATGATGAGAACGGCGAAAGCGTACCATTGTCAAATGATGACTTGAAAAAATACAGTGATATTATTAAAGCTTACATGGATTGTCAAACGGCTGTTTCCGCAGCTTTACAAGCAGCTTTGATTCCGTTTCAGCAAGCTGAACAGCTGTGTGAACAAAATTGTGGTACAAAACCAGCCAGTTAACCCAAACAAGTTGAAGCATTAGAAAAATGTAGCTCGACTATTGTTATACCAATGATGATGAACTGTCGCATTTCATTGTTCATCATCATTATTTCAATTACAACGCCCCCCAAACAAACCTTAAACTAAACCGAAATGAAAAAAAGTGGAACCTTATTGCTGTTGATTTTTGTCACAACCTTACCTTCCTTTTCACAAACACAACCTCCGCCACCATCGGCAGCACTATTAGCCTGGCAAGACTGTGTAAATGATTGCACTTTTAAAATGATGCAAGATGAAGAATCTGCCTTTGATATTGCGGATGCAGCAAGTATGGAATGCTGGGCTACAGAGATAGGTGCATTATTGGATCTTGCTGGCACTGAAAGTGCACAACCGGCAATAGAATACGCGAAAATTGTCGACGTTTATGACGCTTGTGAAGCGTCTGTCACTGCAACTTTACAAGCAGCTCTGGCTCCGTTTCAGGAAGCCGAAGCGCAGTGTATCCTCAATTGCGGTACAAAACCCACTAGTTAAACTATAGCCTATATAAACTCTATTTTTAAAATCAACGGGGATTTAGATGTTTTTAACAAACAAATTGGAGCGATGGAGAGGCATAACTAAATTATTGTTCATACTATTCATGATAAACAATTTCATTTTACTGTTCATCATGAATGGGTTTGAATCTGTTCATCACTATTATGATGGCCAACTTATTGCCAGCCTAGTCAATGGTCTAATTGCCGTAGCTTTTATCTTAACCATCAAACTCTCTAAAATTAAGCTTGATATTTCGTTGTCCTATAAAGTTCTCTTTGTTTTTCTTTCTGTAATACTTCTAGTCTTCAATTGTCTAATAACATCCTCATTAAATCAAAACTGGCTTTTCTTTCTAAACATTGTTTTACAATTGATAAATCTGACATTTTTTTTGTCGGCAAATGCTCTTTCCTGTTTTAGCAACAGGTTTTTCATACATACAGCAATAGGTTACTGGCTGTTACTTGTCATCCTGATAATAACCTATCAAAAATCAGATTGGGTTAAATATTCGTTTGATAACGTTGTTATTCTATCCAATTATTTAACTTTTATTGCCGCATGCGTTTTCAGTTTAAATTACTCCGACAAATATTTACCAAAGTGGGTAGTTTTATTGTTATGGGGGATAAATGTGCTTTTATGTATATCTGTAGGGGCCAGGGCATCGATAGTTGCTTTGATCTTCATGCCGGCTGCGATGTTTTTAGCCACCGAAAAAAGGAAAACAGTTAAGCTAAGCGTCGCCTTTATTTCACTTTGCGGGCTAATCTGCATAGTATCATTGTTTAAAACAAACTCATCATTAGGCCGGCTGTTTATCTTAAAAAACACCGGCAATATTATACGGCAACATGCTTTAAAAGGCGTGGGACTAAATCGCTTCCCTGGATTTTACAACCTTGAACAAGCAGCTTATTTTAGGAGCGGACAAGGCACTTACACTCAAAAATATCTTGCAGATACCGTTTACACCAGCAATAATGAATTTCTTCAGCTCACGGCCGAAACCGGTGTTATAGCTATGATAATTAGCGTTTTCTTTTTTACTATCGCTTATCAGGAAATCAGGACAAACAATAACGGAATATCCACAAGCCGGCTTATTTGGTATATAGCAGTGCTCGTATTATCATTGAGCTCTTATCCCCTGCGGAATTTCATGTTCGGCAATGCTTTATTAACGTTTTGGGTATTAGAACATAACCCCAGGAAAATCACACTTAAAGCCGTCACTTCCGGGGTATATGTATATGCAACAGCCGTATTATTAGTTGCATTATTATCTGTTCAACTTGCTCAGTTAGCTGTTAGAAGTGAGTGGAAACGCGTAGATGACAATGAAGAAATAGGAGATGACATTTTTAGAAAGTATAACGCTATCTACTCAAAAATATATTATGATGAGACATTCCTTTTACAATACTTTCATCTGGCAAAACTGGATTCTGACGAGGGAAAACCCGGTGAACTTATTAATAAGCTGATCTCGAACAAGTATTCTATCACCTATCTGATTTACCGCGCAGAAGTTGAGGCATCACATAAACTGAATCGAGAGGCAATAAATACACTGCATGATGCTATTAATATATCTCCTTATAAATTTATTCCCCGTTATGCGCTTGTCAAACTATTAATTAGTAACCATGATCTTCCAGCGGCCCAAAAAGAGGCTCAAATAGTTTTAAACTTACCCGTAAAAGTTCCCAGCGCAAGAGTAGATACTATAAAAGATCACTGTAGAAGGATTTTAAATAGTCGGCTTTCGCCTTAATACAGTGCGGCATTCTGGTTTGCAAATAATCCTTAAATTAACAGCACCAATTACTTAATCCTTATCTTATGAAAACAATACTTCTCGGCCTTAATCTATTGTTCTTCCTGGGCCTGCAGGCGCAACCTAAACCCAGTATATCATTATCAGGAAATATTGCCGGAATGGCCGGAAAATCCATTATAGTTAGCGGCCCTGCTCATTTTAAAAAACAAGTACAGATTAACAAGTCTGGTGATTTTAACATCTCCTTTGAGGCCGTCACCGGATACTACAACTTCAACGGCAATTCTATTTTTCTGGAACCTGGCGACAATCTCAATATTAGCAAGCCAGACAGTGTATATATCTATAAGGGAAAAGGGAGCGCAGAAAACAATTTATTAAAAAGCCTTGATCGTTTAATTTTTGATTATTTACCTCTTAGTGATAACACACCTGCAAAAGTTTATCTTTTAGAACCTGATAGTCTGTATAGTAAACTAAATAATTATCAGGCCGCGGCGGATCGTTTAATGGAAAACCCGGAGCTCAGTAAATATTTCAGGGAAACTCAGCATCAGCGAATTACTTACGTTAATAAATTTTTTGAATATAATTACTTATTAAACTATGGCTATGATCAGGAGAAAAGAAAAGAAGAACTAGCTTTAGTTAACGATAAAAAACTTAGAGAGAACGTGGCCGAATGGACCTCAAGAATACGATTGGCACACGAGGCGACAATCATCAAGAGACTTTCACCAGATCAGCGTAAGGAGCTGAATACAAGGATATGGGAGGGCTTTGATGTAAACAACGAAGAACTTTACAAGTTCTGCACAGAATACAATCGCTTACTTGATGCAACCATCAGCCGTTTTGTTCAAGCAGAATCTATTAAAAATCCAGTATTTGGCACCAAAAACCTGTTTGAGAAGAAACGCGATATCGTTAATAAAGAAATCACCAATAGCTATATCAAAGAAAGCCTGTTATATGAATACACGGTAGGTTTATTGAAACAGGGAAATGATATTGACCGGTATTACAACGAGTATCTGGCGCTGGCAAAAGATCCTGTATACATCAAGGGGATAACAGCCATTCGTGATAACATGAAGCTACTTGCGCCAGGCTTAGCCTCCCCTTCATTTAAACTTCCGGATACTCAGGGCCGCCTGGTTGGATTGGAAGATTTTAAAGGAAAGTATGTGTACATTGATCTGTGGGCCACCTGGTGCGGCCCCTGCATGGCCGAAGTACCCTTTCTGAAAGATGTTACCAAGAAATATGCCGGTTTAAATATAGCGTTCATCAGTATTTCGATTGATAAATTGAGCGACGCCGCAAAATGGAAAACGACAGTAAAAACCCACGAGTTGTCTGGCACACAACTGTTAGCCGAAAACGAGTGGAAATCAGACTTTGTTAAAAAGTATAACGTTAATTCTATCCCACGGTTTATACTACTAGACCCAGATGGCAAAATTATTTCGGCCGATGCTGATCGCCCGTCAGCAGCATCCCTTCAGGTACTTCTGGATAAATTATTGGTTAAAAAATAATTACTCGACCTACATTTAAAATAGCCGTAGTGCGGCCCGCCAGCGACCTAACTGAACCTCAATATCATCTCACTAAAAACAATTTAGCCCTCCAGAATGCCTGGAGGGCTAAGTTGTTTAATGCCCAATATTGTGCGGGGAAGACGATTTTCTATAAATAACGCGATATTAAAATAGTTGTACCAAAAGATCCTTTAAGCTTATGGTAAAAGGCACTTTGTTATTATTGGCCAACTCTATAAGTTTTTTTTTACGATCAATGGTCTTGACAAAAGCCTTATTGATCAGGTTAGATTGGTTAACTCTTAAAAAAACCTCTTGCGGCAACTCTTTATGAAATTTTGTTAGCGATTTAACCAACAAAATTTTATTGTTATCTACTAAATGAATATTAGTATAGCAATCATCTGATTGGCAGTAAACTATATCTTCTGTGTTTACAAAATAAATATGACTCTGTTGTGCAATAACAATTTTTGTGTGCTGCATATTTCTCGTTTTATAGGTAAAAGGTTTAAATCATTTTATTTATCAATACCTGGCTAAATGTCCTTATATACCACTATCCCATAAAACGGTGTTGAAGGTGGTTGGTCATCCCAGTTATTCCAGCTGTGTGATTCATCTGTTAGATATTTTAAGTGATAATGCCCCGGCTTTAATGAGATAACTGTATCAATTTGCCGGTTCTTGTTGGCCCCTCCGGCATGACGAGTGTATAAAATATTCATCGTCCAAACAGTTTTCCCTTTGTCGTCCTCAATCCAACCCAAATCGTGCATATTGGGGTTTCTCAGTATATTAGAGAGAGATGCTTGGTTTTTTTGAGCATCTTTTATTCTGAATAAAAAATTAATGTTCTGCGCGTCCCAATAAGTTTGCACGCTGCTTGATAGGTCATTAGTATCCTTGACATGCCCATATACTAATTTTGTGATATAATAATTGGGAATATGCGCCCACGATGCCGCATTCAACGGATTTAGATCTGCATGAAAATAAGAGATCATTCGATGGGCCGAGTCTGCTAGTTTTTTGTTTGTTGCAAACACCAGTTGCCCCCTGGTATTTGAGCTTAACATTGGATCTACAGCAGAGTTCCAGGCTAGTTTTGCTTTTTTGCTCAAGCCATTGTCATTATCTCCAATACCAATATCAAAGTTCAATGATTGCTTGTCTAATGACGGCGTTGAAACCAATTCTTTATAGGGCACCCTGACAAGCGAATAATAGACTCCTCCCCGCTCAATATACCTGGCGTCAAAAAATGCGTTCTTAAGTTTATAACTAATAGAATCTACGTGGTGGGGTGTATCTTTCCAGTTAAAGACATAGGCAAACGATTGCTGCGAACCCGAGGTTGCATGGTTAAAAAACAACTCTATATCATCGCTTTTATAGAGATATGACGTAGGCTGCTGAGACAACTCTATATCCATCTCTCCAACTCCATAAATATGAAGCCGGGTTGCTTCCTGCAAATTGAATGTTGTATCCAATGAGGTAAGAGCAGGCATGTTTATAAGTTGTGCAACAGGCTCGGCAGCAAAGAATTTTTTATCAATCACTGCATTTTTGTAAGCGTTATTTTTAAGGCAAGAGCGTATGCCTTCCTTCTCTTTGCATCCACTTAGCAAGAAGATTGCAAAACCAGCTATCACCGATAGCTTCAGATTGTTTTTCACCACCATTCAAGGTTATTTTTGAAGTTTGTAAAAATTCTCTCTTTCGAGGCCTTATCATCACTGTGCAACCAGAATAGAGCATCTTCTGGCACGTTTTTAAAAACCATTTTATTTTCAGACGCTTTGACCACCTGCAGCAGCTTCCACCCGTTCTTCCAACAATACAATTCATATTCAGTCCCTTTCTTGGTGTTGGGTCCTTGCGGGCCCTTCTTATCAATCTTGAGCGTGGTGTTTTTGGTATCAGCATATTTAATTTCTACCGTGGAACCATCATGTTTTAAGATAATCGGGTTCCCTGCAGGTATAAATAGACCGTTATTATAATATTGAGGCAGATAAATCAGATCGCGGCCCATTTTTTTGAATGATGCTTCATCTCCATCAACGGTTCCCCAGTAAGCTGGCACCCAATGCTGTCTGTTAAAAACACATAAATAGGCATGTGCCTGCTGTGGCTGATAGTCGTTAATTTTTAATGTTACGTCAGATACCGGTATATACTGGTCGGTTACATCCTTATAGCGGCCATTTGACAACGTTGATGGAATTTTCTCGCCGGCTCTTACATCCGTTACCAAAGTACTATCCTGAAGAGCATACATTTTCCTGAAAACTTTAGCGCGCTTGCGTTGAAACGCTAAATCTATTTTGGTATGTCCCGGATCTGACTCAGAGCCCACAAACGGTATCGGTTTGCCGTTATATATCAGCGCATCCCAATCATGCCCACCATTCATATTCCCCCAAAAGGGCGTAAAATCCATTACCACTGGGATACCCATTGCCCGCATTACATAGGCGGTATACTGCGAAGCCTGAAAACATTTTCCGTATTTGATAGCATCGAGATCATCAAAACTTGAATCCCAAATGGTGGGGAAAGCACTTATGGTAAATTTTGATTTTAAATCATTATTAACCAACAGGCACGCCCGATACACATCTTTGCTGGCTTTCATGCTATCGCCTAACCAGTGGTATCTGTTTTGGATAGTTGCCATCCAGTTTTTAGAAAAACTTTCATTTATCAGTTTATATGGCAAGATGTACTCGCAAAACTCATTAAAAGACAAATGCTTGCACCATGGCTTTTGCCACGCTATAAATGAGGCATCAATATGGGTTATTAACTCTTGTGCTTTTAGGGTTTGTGTATCATTGACTCTTTTAACCGGGCCCGGAAAATCAGGGCCAAAGGCCCTTGTCAAACTATCCCATATCTCTTCATAATGCTTTTTTTGAGATGAATCTGTACGCAATAACTCAGAAAAAAGCATCTGATAATTATCAACGCCCTTCCCGGCTACGTGCCATTGTGCCGCCATGTGCTTAACCAAATAGCCCGCGGCTTTTATTTTTAAGGGGTTAGGATCTTTTTTAAAATGTTGCAATACCAGTTGCATCTCAGGTGGTATATCATCTTTCTTCTCACTGACTGCCTGCTTCGGGCGCTGGCAACAAGAAAAACACCATATGAGCTGTATAAAAAACAGGTATTTAACAACACCTTTTTGAAAAAAACAAGATAACTTTTTCATAGAGCAATAACAGGTCAGAACAACCAACGCACATAACAAGTCAATACCATTAGCTAAAACAGCTAATAATAAATAACCCCAGTACAATTGATTATTACACTAGTAAATACTTATTTCAAATATTATTTTTTAAGCCGGCAAGCTATCGGTGGTTCTACTAACCGTCAGCAATAGTTGCTAAACATTCCGGCCATCAGAGCGGCATTCAATGGAAAAAGCGGCGTTTTCACACCGTAAAATTGGCACAGGTTAGATCTCATTGGTTTGGTGATTAAACTTAGGTAAAGCAAACTTAACCAATGGGCAACTAATAAAGTATACTATATTTTCAACTTATTATACTTTATTATCTTGGGGATTATATTTTACATATCTAACAGTAGCATATCTTTTACTGCTTCACCGCTTGTTAGCACGTGGCTATGGGGGTATGCCTCTGCCAACTAAATTGATGGCCTTAAGCTGGGGTTATATACTATATTGACTAGCCGATTCTTGCTTACGGATCTGGTAAATATGGCTAATTCGTGAAACTCTTTAACGCAATTCTAATAACCGAAAGAGGAATTCTGAAAACCCACACTGGCTAGCCAAATCGAAACCATAAATAGCCAAAGCTAAATTATATTTGAACAGCCGCGAATGTCTGTTTAGGATGCTATCTGTCCCGATGTTTTGACTATTAACGGCGTTTTTCGCCTAAAAAACAAACCCTTAAAACCTTTATTCATGAAACTAAAACAGCTTACGCTTACCCCTCTGTTAATTGTGTTGTTTGCTATGATGTTGCAGTTTGTGGTTATTAGCTCATCATCAGCACAATCAAAAATTATTGAAGACCCTACCGAGGATTTTAATTTTGAAACAATAAAGTTCTCAGACATTTTAAAGATCAAGACACTCCACGATGAGTCTGATCTGCAGGGTTTTGATCAATATCTAACCACTAAAGGCATTCAACAACAGTCAGCGGGCAATAGTTATCAAACCTCTTTTGGGTTAAAGTTCACATTTATAGATTCCGGTAAGTTGCCGGCAGATCTTTTAGGCTTTACCGAAAGCGAGGCTACTGTACTATTAATTAGCTGCGATAGTAAAGGTTTTGACGAGCAGCTAACCCAATTTATCCGCTCACAGAAATGCAATGACAATTTATTTTATGACCAGGTTGATGATGAACTGATCAAATTTTCAACACTCGATAAAGAGTTAAAACTGTGTGTATTTCAGGCTGGAGACAAAAAATCATTGGTTATATTTTAGTCCGAAGCCCCTCCATATAAAAACACCAAAATGAAGACATTCAAAACCCCTTTTATTCTTCTAATCTTAACCTTATTAGGCTTCTATTCGTCAATTACTTATGCCCAGGTACCGGCATTTCCCGGGGCAGAAGGATTTGGCAGTAAAGCATCTGGCGGCAGAGGTGGGAAGGTTGTGCAGGTAACAAATCTTAATGACGACGGAGATGGCAGTCTTAGATGGGCGCTAAACCAGTTTCCTGGCAAGCCCTTAATAGTTACATTTCAAATTTCAGGCATTATAGAACTAAAATCTGTACTAAAAATAAACCGTTCAGATTTGACTATTGCGGGGCAAACCGCCCCTGGCGATGGCATTTGCATAAAAGGGAACGCCGTTGAGCTAAATATGGCCAAAAAAGGTGGCAACAATGGCAACGTCATCGTACGATGTATCCGCTTTCGCCCCGGCGCGCCTATTTACCTGGGCTGCACAGGTTTAAATATTGAAAACACGCACGATGTTATTATAGATCATTGCGATTTTTCATGGGCCAACGAAGAGAATATTGTTTGTTATAACTCTAAAAATGTAACCATCCAGTGGTGCATATCTTCCGAATCATTGTTTAATGCCTGGCACCACAAAGGATCAAGAGCTTATAGTGGAGCCATCGGGGGGCAATTCTTGTCTTTCCACCATAATTTGCTGGCACATCACAACTCCAGAGCACCGCGTTTTAGCGGCGCCCGCTCCAATGACACTTGTGCGCTGGTTGATTTTCGTAATAACGTAGTCTACAACTCGCATTCAAAAACGGCAGCCTATGGCGGCGAAATGATGATTAACGGCGGCTACTCCAGGGTGAACATGATTGGCAATTACTTTAAGCCAGGCCCTGCTACTCCAGGCAACTGGGTTTTTATTCATCCCTCATGGAACAGCGCCTGTAAAGAAGCCGGCAACTGGCATCTTGCGGGCAATAAGATGGTTGGAAAAGCAGACCTGACTGCCGATAATTATAAAGGATTGGATCTTAGCGAAATCCCGGATGAGTTTAAAATAAAGGCAAAATCAGACTCCATATTTACCATCCCTGGTTGGGCCACACTAAAAACTCAATCTGCAGACGATGCTTACCAACTGGTATTGGCCAATGCAGGCACCATATTACCTAAACGAGACCAGGTAGATGACCGAATTGTAAATGAAACCCGTTTAGGCGTAGCTTCAGGAACCGGAAGCTACCCAGCAGGCATCAAAGCCAAGGGTAAGTTTGTTAAAGATTTTGTTCCGTCTGTTGGACACGGTATTATAGACACAGCGGGAGTTGTGGGCGGCTGGCCTAATTACGTATCTAAAACGCCGTTAACAGATAGTGATGGCGACGGCATACCCGATACCTGGGAAACTCGCAATGGTTTAAATGCTAAAGACCCCAATGATGGCAATGCCTTATCTAAAACAGGCTATACCAATATAGAGAACTACATTAATAGCCTGGTTAGCAGTCCTTACGCCCAACAAAAAAAATAAAAGCTTATGCGGAGCGGCAAATCAATATTTGTCGTAAATCCCCCCGCTGTTTGTCGGTTTTGCTCAATGCAATTACCGATATTTCCCAGAGATTTGTATAACAGGTATTAAGTTCAATAAAGAAACCAATATGGGAAATATAGTATTATTTATGCACGCATCGCTGGATGGCTTTGCGGCGGGCAAGAACGGCGAGATGCGCTGGATACGCGTAGATGAAGAAATTTTTGACTACGTGGGCGAGAGGATTGCGAAAACCAACACCGCATTATACGGGCGGATAACCTTTGAGATGATGGAAGGCTACTGGCCAACAGCCGGTGACCAGCCTAATGCCAGCAAGCACGACAAGGAGCACGCTGCCTGGTACAAAAGTGCGCACAAAGTAGTATTATCAAATACGCTGGACCAAACAGCCTTTACCAATACAACGGTAATTGGTAAGGACTATGCCACTGCCATTCCCCAATTAAAGAAAGAAACAACAGGCGATATCCTGGTATTTGGCAGCCCGACCGCAACACATGCCCTGCTGACCGAGAACCTGATTGATGAATGCTGGCTTTTTGTGAACCCGGTATTACTGGGCGAGGGTATACCGGTATTTAAAGGCATTAAAGAACAGCAAAGTTTAAAACTCATGAACACGCACGTTTTCAGCTCAGGCGTAGTTTGTTTACAACACGAAGTACAACGCTAAAGTCAACAAAAACAGAAGGCTGCCTCGGATCTGGGGCAGCCTTTTGTTTTGTTGACACGTCGTTTGTTATCATAGAGCGACAACGAGATAATTTAACTATTAATAGTAACTATAATTGTAACTATTATAAAAGCTGATAGGATTGTTATGAATTGATAGAGAAAAATTCTTTTCAGCCCTGAACTTGTAAATCCAAGCGAACGTCTGATGATCCATCCCAACAAAAAAGAAAACAAAGCAAATACTAAGCTTACGAGTATTACAAAAAGTACTCGCCCACTCCAAACCTTTAAACTGCTTGAGTAAAAGCTTGGACCACTTAAAAAACTGATACCTATCAACATTACAGCCGGAACGTTAATAAGAATTATTAAAAAGTAAAAAACTATCTTTTTCATTTATTTTACTAAGTCCTCATGCCATCTTTTACATTAGTAAACCTTTCGCTTATGGCAGCGGACACCATATTTTTTTAAGACCTATTTTATATCTTTTTCCATCATCCATAGACACAACGGTAGCTACATTCCGGGAGAAGCTAACGCTTTTTCTATCTATAGTATCACCTGCAGCATGGACATCATATTTATCGGTAACATAAAACGCATTAGACGTTTTACTATAAAATATATTCCATACTAAACCTGTTGGCAAATCACTTACTTGATAATTCACATAATTTAAAGGAGCATACATGTAATTTTTCGCAAATTCAACACTATGGTCCTGGTTCCTAACCCGATATATTTCGCTGGTCTTACCTGCTGAGTGAAAGATAAGAAGATATTCGATGGTATTTGCTTTCACCTCGGCACTATCTATCGTAACAAAACTTGGATCTGCTTTCAACGATTTAGAAACTACTGAAGAATTACGCTTCTGTTTTGGTGTACAATCAAATAAAAACAGCGTAAATGCTAACATTAAATATTTTTTCATTTACCAGTAGTAATCTTCATAATCAAATTGAAAAACCCCTTCTTCCTCTCACTATTGATTTGCCAGTCTACCGGTACACTTTGGAAACCGTCCTCATATTTTTCGCCCTGCAGCCGGTAATCAAAGTATCCCCAGGAGGCGTGCATTTTTAACGCGCTGAGTAAATTATTGTCGGGCTTGTCAAAATCATAATGGTCATCTTCGTTAAATAATACCGGGATCTGTCGCTGGGTTTGGGCCCGCGTCTCGGTTACCATTTGGGCAATTCGTTCGGGCTTGTCTACTTTATTGCCATGGACCAATAAAAAATCTGCCACATCGGCCACTTTAGCTGTAGGGATGGCGTTACCGCGAAAGCTGGTGCTCGCCAGCAAATGAAAATTGCCTTTATGCATAGCCTTCACTCTGGCAATCAGTTCATGTATCCTTGGAGCAGCCAGTATGGGGTGGTCATATTTCACATCGCATTCGTTATCCACCTCTACCATTACATTGTGGTAGCCTTGTTGCAGCAGCCAGTTGGTGGCATTATCAACAGCGTTTAAAACTGCTTTCTCATCGTGCAGGTGCTCATCCTGTCCCTGGTAAAAGTAGCCGAGAATGACTACCATGCCCAGATCATCCGCACGGTCAAGAATTTTTTTCAGTCGCTGCAGGTACGGCTTTTTCAGGTTGCCGTCTTCATCAAATGCGGTGTTGACCCAGCCATGATTGCCGTAGCCAATGGGACTGCCGCCTTGCAAGTTCAGCGTAAAAGCTAATAACCCATGCTGCCGCCAGCTTTGCATGGCTGCCAGAAACTCATTGGTATTTCTATCCGGGTCCCATTTGCCGGTATCGGGATATTTAAACAGCTCCCTGGTGGCGGGGTTCTCGTCATCAAAAATCCCCTGCACCATCCGTGAGTTGAACAATAAACCTTCTATCCGGTGGCCGTTCCAGGTTACGCCCTGATAGGTGATCTTACCGTTGATATAGAAATCATCCCCCTTAATGGTTACAAATGTTTTAGGCACCCTAGCCAATGCCAGGTTACAGCAGAGCAGAAGAAAGCAAAAAATCAGCGGCTTGTTCATCTTCGGTCAGGTTATACGCTTAAAGTTGAATCTCGATTGAATATAGCAACTTATTATCAAAGCTCGCGCTTATCGATGTCGCATTCCACCCTTTCAATTGCCGCATCCTCCCCGCGAGCGTCACGATATGATTGCCGAACTTTACTTCATAACAAAATCAGTTCTAAATCAGTTACTAAAAACAGGAGATAAATACCATGAGAAAAATAATCGTTCTATCATTCCTCACCTTAGATGGTGTAATGCAGGCACCGGGCGGCCCGGAAGAAGATCCGTCAAACGGCTTTCAATATGGCGGCTGGACAGCGCCCTACGGCGACGACATCTCCGGCCAGGTGATGCAAAAACAAATGGAACCGGCAGACCTGCTGCTGGGCAGAAAAACCTTCGACATTTTTGCCGGCTACTGGCCACAGCACGCCGATTACTGGCCCGGCGTTAATGAGGTAACTAAATACGTACTATCCAACACCATAAATCAGTCCGACTGGCAAAACTGTGTTTTTCTGAACACGGTGGAGGACATCCGGCAACTAAAAAATACCGAAGGGCGCAACCTCAAGATCTGGGGTAGCAGCCAACTGGTACAACTGTTGTTAAAACATAATCTGGTAGACGAGTTCTGGCTCAATATACATCCCGTATTATTAGGCAAAGGCAAAAAACTATTTGCCGATGGTGCCGCCCCTTCGGCATTTAAGTTAATAGAAAGCCATGTTACACCAGGCGGTTTGATTATGGCTAATTATCAGCGGGCAGGAGAAGTGAAGACGGGGACGGTGGGCCCATAAAAGAGGTTTTGAATCCCTCCCTGGGGAGGGGCGCGCATGGCAGTGAAGTGGCAGGAAGGGGTCTAAGCAGCTCGGTTAAACCCCTTCCTTCACCTTCCCCAAGGAAGGAATCGCACAAGCCTTCCCACCTTCTTACCTTTCCCCGCGCTCCTTGCAATGACAATTTTATTTTTCCTCTCTCCTCCCCAAAACAAAAAAGCCGCCCCGGTTTTACCCTGGAACGGCTTTGATTAAAAACAATAAAACGCATTTTCTTAATTATCCTTTGATCATTACGTGACCGCTGTTTACTTTCTTTTTGTAGCTCCAGTAGAACACTATCGGGAACACAAAGAGATTGAAAATGGTATTGGTGATTAAACCGCCAATTACCACAATGGCCAGTGGTTTTGATGCTTCTGAACCGATACCGTGTGACAGTGCTGCCGGCAACAAACCAATGGCAGCCATCATGGCGGTCATAATTACCGGGCGCATCCTGTCGGCCACACCTGCACGCAGCGCGTCAGGGAATGACTGATAGATATCGTGCTTCAGATCGCGGATGTTTGATTTGAACTTGGAGATCAGTATCACACCGTTCTGCACGCAGATACCAAACAGGGCGATGAAGCCGATACCTGCCGAGATGTTAAAGTTAACGCCCGTTATCAGCAGCGCTAAAATACCACCCATAATGGCAAACGGTACGTTGTTCAACACCAGCAACGAGTCGCGGAAGTTACCGAACAGGATGAACAGGATGAAGAAGATGATCAGCAAACTTACCGGCACCGCTTGCGACAGACGCTGGGTTGCACGTTGCTGGTTCTCAAAATCGCCCGCCCACTCCAGGTGGTAATCTTTTGGCAGTTTGATCTTGGCATTTACCTTGGCCTGTGCTTCGGCAATGGTGCTACCCATATCACGGCCGCGGATAGAGAACTTGATAGCGCCGTAACGACTGTTTTTATCGCGATAGATCATGCTCACACCCGTTGTTTTGCGGATGCTCGAGATTTCGCGCAGCGGCACACTGCCACCGGCCAGGGTTGGTACACGCAAGTCACCAATAGATTCCTGGTTGTTACGGAAATCTTCCGGATAACGGATCCGCAGATCAAACTTCTTCTCGCCTTCGTAAATCTGCGTTGCTGCTCTGCCACCAATAGCTGTTTCAATCACCGCGTTGGCATCGGCAGCGGTTACACCGTATTGAGCCATCTTGTCCTGATTCAGGTCAATCTGTAACTCGGGCTGACCCATATCACGCAGGATACCCAAATCTTCAATACCGCGCACACCTTTTAATATGGCGTAGATCTGATCCTCGCGGCTCTCAATGTATTTATAATCGTCGCCAAACATCTTTACAACGATAGAGCCTTTTACGCCGGATACGGCTTCCTCCACGTTATCAGAAATTGGCTGCGAAAAGTTAAGGTCGATACCAGGATAAAACTTCAGTTTCTCCTGCATCCGCTGGATCAGTTCTTCTTTGGTTTCTTTACGTTTCCACTCATCCTGCGGATAAATATCTACGTGAAACTCAATATTGTAGAAACCGGTAGCATCGGTGCCATCATTTGGGCGGCCGGTCTGCGAGATCACTTGCTTCACCTCGTCAAAACTCAGGAAGATCTTGCGCATCTCATTAGCCAGTTTCACCGATTCATCAAGCGATGTACTCAGCGGACCGGTAGCACGCACGTAGATAGAACCCTCGTTCAGCTCAGGCAAAAACTCCGATCCCAGCAAGCTAAAGCAGCCCAGGCTGACGATCAATGAAATAAGTGCCACGGTAAATGCAATTTTACGTCCCTTAAAACAAACGTTGTAGAAACGCATGGCGTGCTTGCTTACAAACTCCACAAACACGTTATGACGCTCGCGCACGTTCTTTTTCAGCAACACGCTCGACAGAGCAGGCACCAGCGTAAAGGTGAGCAGCAAGGCACCCAGCAGGGCAAAGCTCAGTGTCCAGGCCAGTGGCGAGAACATTTTACCTTCTACCTTCTGGAAACTGAAGATGGGCAGCAAACCGGTAATAATAATGGCTTTGGCAAAAAAGATACCCTTACCATTTACCTGGCAAGCCTGACGGATAAGGCCCAGCTTGCTTAGCTTGTTGAAGCGCTCCATACCCATCTCTTTGGCCTTATGATCAAGCAGTACGAAGATGCCCTCAACCATCACCACCGCGCCGTCTATAATAATACCAAAGTCAATGGCACCCATAGAAAGCAGGTTGGCCGACATACCCTTCAGCTTCAAACACATAAAGGCAAACAGCAGCGCCAGCGGAATGATGACCGCCACAATAACGGTAGTGCGCCAGTCGGCCATAAAGAGCAGTACGATGACCGTTACAAAGATGATACCCTCGGTCATGTTATGCAGTACCGTGTGGGTGGCAAAGTTTACCAGGTCTTCACGGTCATAAAAAGTTTTGATCTTTACGTCCTCTGGTAAAATGCTGTTGTTCAGCGCGGCAATCTTTTCTTTCAGGGCAGCAATAACTACGCTTGGGTTCTCTCCTTTGCGCATTACCACAATGCCTTCAACCACATCAGGATCCATATCACGACCCACCTGACCCAAACGAGGCAGGGCAGACTCGGTTACCTCAGCAATGGTTTTCACGTAAACAGGCGTGCCTTTTACGTTATTTACCACAATGTTTTTGATCTCGTTGATATTATTCAACAAACCGATGCCACGCACCACATAGGCCTGTCCGCTTTGCTGAATCACATCGCCGCCTACGTTTACGTTGCTTTTTGAAACCGCATCATAAAGCTGCAGCGGGGTAATGTTATACTGTACAGCTTTCTCTGGGTTGATGGTGATCTGATAGGTTTTTACCTCACCACCAAAGCTGTTTACGTCGGCAATACCAGGTACGGCTTTAATTTCGCGGTCAACCACCCAATCTTCAATGGTTTTCAGCTCACGTACAGAGCGGCGGTTGCTGGTCAGCGTAAAACGATAGATCTCACCGGTTGGGCCGTAAGGCGGCTCAATCTCTGGCGTTACACCGTCAGGCAGGTTAGCCTCGTCAATGTGGTTGTTTATCTGTAAGCGCGCAAAGGCATAATCAACATCATCATCAAAAGTGATCTTTACTACCGACAAACCGAACAGCGATGATGAACGTACGCTCACCTTTTTCTCTGCCGGGTTCATGGCCAGCTCAATTGGGCGGGTCACAAATTTCTCCACCTCCTCGGCAGAGCGGCCCGGCCATTGGGTAATGATGGTAACCGAAGTATTGGTTACATCCGGAAATGCATCAATCGGAATATTTTTGAAGCTGATATAACCGGCAACGGCCATCAGCAGGGTGATAAAAAAGATAAACACCCGGTTTTTGAGCGCAAAAGAGAGCACTCCTTTTATAAACTTGTTCATGGCGTTTAGTCTTTTAATGATTCATACAGGTATACCTGGCGCGAAGCCACCACACGCTGTCCCGGCTGCAAACCTTTGCTGATGTAGGCCACATCCTCCACCTTCTTTGCAATTTCAATAGGCTGAATATGTACCTTGGCCGGCCCGTCAATAACTACCACGTAGTTTTTATCATTATCAAACACAATAGAATTTACGTTGATGGCAGGCAGATTAGGGCCAGATTTTGCCTGAACCTTAATGTTGGCAAACATACCCGGCGTGAGCAGATTGCCCGGATTATCAATCTTCACACGAGCACGCATCACCTTGCTGTCCGGGTCTAACATATCAATCAGCTTATCAATTTTACCGGTAAATACTTTGTCAGGATAAGCCAGGGTAGTAATGGTAACCGGGTCGCCAACTTTTACACCGGCAATGTCAGACTCATACATGTTCACCATCACATAAACCGATGACAGATCGGCAATGGAAAACAGGTTCTGCGTGTTATCTGCACGTACCTGCATATCGTCGGTCACGTTTTTCTCAATGATATAACCGTTAAGCGGCGAGGTGATTTCATACCCCTTGCCATTGGTTTTGTTGATGGACAATACCGAACCGGCACGACTGCTCTCGGCCACTGCTTTCTGATAATCAGCTTTAGCTTGCTCCAGATCTTTCTCTGATGCCAGTCCGCTCTTATACAAATCCTGGGTTGATTCCAGCACACGTTTGGCGCTGCGAGCATCAGCTTGCGAGGCCACCAGATCGCGGGTATAACCGGCAATCTCGGCACTCTTTAGCGTAGCCAGTATCTGACCTTTACTAACGCGATCGCCGGTTTGCACCTTGATAGACTGCGCTACGCCGCTCACCATCGGGTAAATCTTTACCATCTTGGTTTCATCTGGCGCCACGCTACCGGTAAGCGTAATAACCGACTGTGCATCGGCAGCTTTAACGGTATCAACCAGTAAGCTGTGCAGCAGGCTGTCGGTCACCTGGAAATGCTCATCGCGGCTTTCGGCCTGGTCATGATGGGTGCAAGCCGCCAACCCGGCTGCAAAAGTGGCGGCCAGGCTGTATATCATTATTTTATTGCGAAACATATCTTTTGATTAGGAGAGTTTTATTGTTTAAAAATTGGTGTACCGGTTACGTAGTTCAACTGCTCCAACGAGTTGATGCGGTTAAGTTGCAGGGTATTAAATTGCAGTGTGTTGGTTTTGTACGAGTCATAAAAATCAAGGAACTCCAACAGGCTGATGTTGTGCTTCTGGTAATTCTTCATCACCTCGGTAATCAGGTGGTTAAAATCATCCTTAAACTTAGGGTCGAAACCATTGTACAGGTTTTCCAGTCGCAGGGCGCTTTTGTAGCTGCCGGCTACATCGCTCTCTACCTGATCTTGCTGACTTTGCAGCTGGGCCTTGCTCTCATCAATAGCTATTTTAGCTTGCTTAATGGCGCCCTGGTTGCGGTTAAAAAATGGCAATGAGAAAGCCAGTCCGGCGCTGTTATAGTTGCGGATGTAGCTGCCCTGTTTATCATAAGCCAGCTGTACCGAAACATCCGGCACGGCCATAGCCTTTTGCAGTTGCAGGTTAATATTGCTGTAATCAACCGCCGAGTGGGCTACTTTCAAGTCCGCACGGTTGTTATAAGCCGAGTCTAGCAGGCGCTGATAAGGCATATCGGCTACCGGGTTTTTACCATCAAGGTTAAAATCGGTTTGTGGCTCCACATAGCTGTTAGCAGGAGCACGTAGCAGTAGTTTAAACTCTGCCTGTGTATCCTCAATCTCGTCGCGCAGATCGTTTTGTTCTGATTGTAAAGAGTACAGCTGCGATTGGATGCGCAGTACTTCTTTGAGCGCGATATTACCTTTCTGGTATTGCTCTTTAAAAGCATTAAGCGTGGTGCTGAGTGAGCTGATTTCCTGCTGATATACTTTGGCCGATTGTTCTAAGAAATAGATCTTATAAAAATCAGTATGCAGCGTAAAACGCAGTGTGCGCATCAGATCATAAAACTGATACTGTGCTTGCTGCGCGCTGATCTGTGCCAGCTTGATGTTTTTATTGCGCTTACCGGCGGTTAAAAACAGTTGTGATAATTGCGCAGAATACTCGCCGCCATCATGACTCATATCAAAAACCTTTTTGGTTTCAGGGTTATAGAGCACGTTGGCAATGCTGAACTCTGGGTTGTCAAACAGCCTGGCGGTTATCACGCCGGCCTGCGCCTGATCTACTTGATAGCGCTGAATGATTAAGCTTAGGTTGTTCTTCAGAAAGCGATCTTCTGTTTGAGGTAATGTCAATTTCAGGGTATCGGTATTGGGGGCCTGTGCATACGCAAATCCCCCAACACCCATACACCACAGTTGAATTGATAAAACTCTAAGAACGATAACAAATTTTCGGTGCATAGTATATTTGTTTGAAAACAAAGCTATACCAGCCCTATTAGAGCGAGATTACAACGAAATTAGAAAGAGATTAGAATTGCGGCGTGAACGTAATAAAGAAGATAGTACCCTTGTTGACGGTTGATTCCACATCAACCCGGCCATTAAATAACTGGAAAATTTTGAACGTGACATACAAGCCAACCCCGTTACCCGGCAGGCTGCGCCCATTGGTGCCGCGATAGAAAGGCGTTGATATTTTAACCAATTCATCTTCAGGTATACCAATCCCCTGATCTTTTATGGCGATAACCATCTGTTTATCGTCAGCCCGCAAAGTACAACTCACTGGTTTACCTTCAGAGAATTTAAAGGCATTGCCAATGATATTGTTAAAAGCAATTTTTAACAAGCTGGCATTAGCATTAATTACCAAGGCTTGCTCATCATCAGGCAACAAGGCCATATCAACCTTTAATGGCTTGTGCGACCAGTGCCCCTGCAGCTCCCACAACAAATCATCTACCCTTATCGGCTCGGTACGGGCCTGGGTGTATTCCATATCGGTCTGTGCCAACTCCATCAGTCCGGTAACGGTTTCGGTGAGGCGACCGGCATCTGCAAGGATAGAACTCAGCAAGGCTTCATAGTCTTCGGTACTACGTTTTTTGTGCAGGGCTACTTCAATCTCGCCGGTAATGCTGGTAAGGGGTGTACGTAACTCATGCGAGGCATTGGCTACAAAGGTTTGCTGCAGCTCGAAAGAGTTTTGCAGATGCTCCAGCAGGCGGTTAAAACTTTGTGCCAAACTGCTGATCTCGTCTTTACCATTTCCTTCATCGGCCCTGAAATTCAGTTGGCTGGCCGAGATTCGTTTCATTTCATCAGCCAAGCGCACAATGGGCAGCAAAGCCTCCTGCGCAAACCATCGGCCTATAAAAAACAATACACTGTTTATCAGCACAAAAACCACCGCCATTACCTGAATAATATCAACCAGGCGTGCATGCCCCTGCGTGTCTACAGCAGATGTCAGGATCACAAAGTTGCCCTGGTTATCGGGGTAAAAAAGGCCCACCGTTTGCCGGTTACCCTCGTTAAAACTCAGATCGTGATTACGGCGCACGTGGTTAATAACCTTGCTATCCCAGTATTGCGATTCGTCTTTGATGAAAGATGCACGGTTGTCATCACTATAAATGCGGATCACCTCGTTGGGCAGTTTTTCCAGCATCCGCTCACGCACATGATTTAATGAGTCTGAAGAAATCTCATCTGCTTCCAGGTAAAGCTGGGCGGCTACCTTGGCCCTGTCGTGCAGGTGCTCGTAAAAGTCGGTACGGAAAAAGTAGGAGAAGGCAAAATACATCAGCACCATTACCACCAGCAGCAGCGCTGAGCTAAGCAGGGTGAAATAAATGGCCAGCCGGTTTTTTATCTTCATGCGCGTTTTTCTTCTTTTAGGATGTAGCCCATACCGATAACCGTGTGGATGAGCTTACTATCAAAACCCTTTTCTATTTTTTTGCGCAGATAATTTACGTAAACATCAATAAAGTTGGTGCCGGTATCAAACTGAATGCCCCAAACTTTCTCGGCAATATCATCGCGCGAGAGGGTGCGGTTTGGGTTATGCATAAACATTTCCAGCAGTTGATATTCTTTACTGGTCAGGCCAATTTCTACCCCTGCCCTTTCGGCGGTTTTGGTCCAGGTGTTCAGCTTTAAATCAGCAAAGGTTAGGGTGCCTTGCTGGTCATCAGCATTGGTATTTTGCGACGCATTATCCCGACGGTTGCGCCGTAGCATGGCATTCAACCGCGCCACCAGTTCACTAAAATGGAACGGCTTAGGCAGATAATCATCAGCACCGGCCTCTAAGCCCGATACCTTGTCTTCTACCCGCCCGAGTGCCGTTAGCATCAGAATAGGTACGTCCGCATCTCGCTGCCTGATCTGCCGGCACAAGTCAATGCCGTTCATATCGGGCAGCATCACGTCCAGAATAATCAGATCAAACGCCTGCACGGCCAGCAAACCTACGGCCGATTGCCCGTCGCCCACGTGGGTAACGTTAAAGCCGTAGTCTTTCAGTCCCTTTACAATAAAAGCGGCCACCTTTTCTTCGTCTTCAACCAGGCAAACGTGCGTCATGGGTGCAAATTAACATATAGGGGGCGAAACATCAAAGGGGAAATGCCTCATCTAAATCCTCTTGCAATTTATGCTTGAACATGCCGCTCCTATGGAGCTCTATTTTGTTTAAGATGTAGGCTATTAACATTTCGCTCCTAACGGAGCTATAGTGCAGACCTAGTCCCAGAGGGACGATATGTTAATAGCAAGCCGTTACCAATGGTAACTGAGCTCAGTAGGAGCGGCATGTGAAAACATCTACTGTCTGATCATGGGCTATTACTTTTCGGAAAGGAGTTGGGTGAAAACCACATAGCTATCATCCAAAAAATCAACACCTTACAAACCAAATCAACAAAGCAATTAGCTAAACGCCAATTATTTCAATAAATTCGCTGTTGCACTGCTTTAGTGTTGTTACTGATAGCGTCTGTTAAGACATGAAGAATATTGACCAGCTCCTTGGGGCCATTTTGCCCGCCGATAGTATCAAAACCCGACTGATAGACCGCTTAGCCGCCGCAGCCGATGCCAGCTTTTACCAACTCATTCCCCAGGCGGTAGTATTGCCGGCTACTGAGGATGAGGTGCGCCAGCTGTTCCATTTTTCGGCGCAACACCGCATGCCTTTGGTGTTCAGGGCGGGTGGCACCAGTTTGTCGGGGCAGGCTATTACCGATGGCCTGCTGGTTGATGTGAGCCGGTACTGGCGCAGCGTGCGGATTGAAGACGGCGGCAAGCGTGTGCGCGTACAACCTGGCGTAACAGGGGGCCTGGTAAACAAGGTGCTAAAACCCCACGGGCGCAAGATTGGACCAGACCCTGCAAGTATAGACGCGGCCATGATGGGCGGCATTCTCTCCAACAACGCCAGCGGCATGTGTTGTGGTGTGCGCGATAACGCCTACCATACCATGGCTTCTATCAAGTTTATGCTGCCTACCGGGCAATCATTTAACACGGCGCTGCCTGAGGACCACGAACGCTTTCGCCGTGAGTGCGGGGCGCTTTACCACCAGCTGCTATTATGGCGCGATCAGATTGCTGCCGATACGGAGCTGCAAAACCGCATTCGCCGTAAATACCGTTTAAAAAACACGGTGGGCTATGCCCTCAACGCATTTATAGATCACCAGGAACCACTGGATATCCTGGCGCATTTAATGATTGGTGCCGAAGGTACACTGGGCTTTATTGCCGAAGCCGTGCTCAACACCATTCCAGATCAGCCGCATAAAGCCACGGGCGTTTGTTTCTTCCGCGATATTGAACACGCTTGTAGTGCTATTGTTCCGCTGACTAACGCCGGGGCTGCCGCCATTGAACTGATGGACCGCCCTGCCCTGCGTTCGGTAGAACATCAGGCCGGTGTGCCACCGCAAATAGCTACCCTGCCTGATGGCGCGGCTGCCCTGCTGGTAGAGTTTCAGCAGGATACACCTGAAAGTCTTAAAGCACTGGTTGAAAAGTTTGAAGAACTGTTGCCACAACTCGACCTGCTTCATCCAGCCAACCTTACTACCGATGCCTACGAAATTGCCGCGCTGTGGAAAATCCGCAAAGGCATGTTCCCTTCGGTTGGTGCGGTGCGCAAAAGCGGCACGAGTGTGATACTGGAAGATATTGCTTTCCCGCCCGAGCGCTTAGGTCCGGCTATTACAGACCTGCAGCGCCTACTGGCTAATCACGGTTATACCAATGCCATTATCTTCGGTCATGCCCGCGAGGGGAATATTCACTTTGTGGTTACACAAACACTGGATACCCCATCTGAAGTTGCCCGCTACAAAGCGATGATGGATGAAGTGGTTGCCCTGGTACTGGAGCGCTATGATGGTTCTTTAAAGGCCGAGCATGGCACCGGCCGCAACATGGCGCCATTTGTGGAGGCCGAGTGGGGCACCGAGGCTTACCGCATTATGGCATCGCTCAAAGAGCTGGCCGACCCGGACGGCTTGCTGAACCCGGGCGTAATCATCAACCCAGATCCAGAAGCTCACCTGCACAACCTGAAACGCCTTGACCCGATAGAGCCCGAAGCCGACCGCTGTATTGAATGTGGCTTTTGCGAACACCGTTGCCCTAGTCGCGATTTAACGCTTACCCCGCGCCAGCGCATTGTGATCCGCCGGGCGCTGAGCCGTTATGAACGGGAGGGCGATCGCAAAGCTTATGATGAGCTGACGCAACAATATCAGTATGACGGCCTGGATACCTGTGCGGTAGACGGCATGTGCGCCACCACCTGCCCGGTTGATATCAATACCGGCGATTTGGTAAAACGTCTGCGTGCCCGCAAGAACAGTCGTTTCTCGCAATGGGTGGCTTTGCGTGCGGCCAAACAATTTAAAGTAACAACAGCGCTGGTGCGTACGGGGGTAACCTCAGGGCATCTGGCTGGTAAAATATTGGGCGGTAAAAATCTGGAGAGCATGACCAGCAGCCTGCATAAACTATGGTCGGCCATACCGGTGTGGAACCGTCGGTTAACGCCGGCATCCGGCAATATCAAATTGGTGGCGCAACCTGTAAACATGCGTGGTGAGGTGATCTTCTTTCCATCATGTATCGGTCGGGTAATGGGTACACCGGGCGAAGACCTGTCGGCAACTTTTGTCCGGCTATCAGAAAAAGCCGGTTATCAAGTATTAATCCCCAATCAGCATGATTCACTTTGCTGCGGGCAGGCATTCGGCTCTAAAGGTTACCCGGAAGCCTCGGCCTATAAAGCAAATCAAGCCATCAGTAAATTATATGAGATCAGCAAAAACGGCGAAGTACCCGTTGTGCTTGATGTAAGCTCATGCACCTACACCCTGCGCCACTGCCGCGCTACACTTAATGACGAGAACCGCGAGCGCTATGACAAACTGGTTTTTCTGGATAGCACCGAGTACCTGCAACGCTATATTTTACCACATGGCGGCCCCATTAAAAAAGCCGAGCGCGTGGTACTGCACCCGGTTTGTGCATCAGTAAAAATGGGACAGGATGGTTTACTGGCCAAAGTGGCCGCCCAACTGGCCGATGAAGTCATCGTACCGCCAAACTCTGGTTGCTGCGGCATGGCTGGCGATCGTGGCTTTTTGTTCCCTGAACTGACGCACAGCGCCACTACTAAAGAGGCTGCCGATGTACCTCAGGGCTGTAGCGGTTATTACTCCACTTCCAGACCATGCGAGTTGGCGTTATCAGACGCTACCGGGCAGGATTATCAGTCTATTTTGTTTTTGGCAGAGAAGTGTTTGGGTACGAAGGGATAGGCAAAACTGCCCGACTATTTTGGCCTTCACGCCCTTCGACGGGGCTCAGGATGACACCCATCTTTTTATCAATCGTGTCATGCTGAGGAACGAAGCATCTCTGAGGACAAACAGTTAGGACTGTCCTCAGAGATACTTCGCTATCGCTCAGTATGACATGTTTTCTAGTTCAGCTCCTTGATCTTAATATTTCGATAAGACACCGTATTACCGTGATCCTGTAGCAGGATATGCCCTTGCGGCGCTATGCCGAAGTTCTCCCATTTTTGAAATTTGCTGATAGCCACCAGGTCTTCAAACTTTTTTGAACCTCTTTCATACTCCAGTACTTTAACACCGTTAAGCCAGTGTTCTACATGGTTATTTGGATAAACGCGGATCTCGCCGGTGTTCCACTCGCCAATCGGTTTGATGACTGAGGCTGGTTTGTTGGATGGGATGAGATCATAGAGCGAGGCCAGTTTGCGGTCGCCGTCACGGCCCAGTTTGGCGTCGGGGTGGCGCTCATCGTCCAATACCTGATATTCCAGACCGATGCCGGAGAGCTCGGTCTTTTCTTTCTCGGTTACAAAATATTTAACGCCGCTGTTGGCCCCTTCAGTGAGCTTAAAATCAAACTTGAGGATAAAAGCTTTGTACTCTTTCCGGGTAACAATATCGCCGCCCAGGCCTTCCTCGTGCCCGTTAGACGCCTGGATGGTGAGGATGCCGTTCTTTATAGTCCAGCCTTTAGCCGGGAACTGATCTTTAAAGATGCCACGCCAGCCGTTGCCGGTTTTGCCGTCCCACAACATTTTAAAGCCCTCGGTTTTTTCCTGTTTGGTTAAGATATTGGGTTGTTGCGCATTGGCAGCACCTATGCCCGATGCAGCCAGCAGCAAAGCCAGCGTTAACGACCTGGTAATTTTCATGATAGCAGTTAAAGTTTTTGGTTTATAAATGGTTGCGCGGCTGTCCGGCATCGACCCTAATTTCTAATTAAATTATGAGAATGACGAAAGCGATTTAATAAAATCTAAGATACTGATTTCTGCATCCCAGTGGTTCTGCTCATGGCCCTGCGCTTTGTAAAGAATCTGAGATAAAGCAGATAATCAGGCATTCAGCTCAATCCCCCTACCCTTATTTTGCTACTTTTGGCCAACCATGACCAATAATAGATTACCTAAATTAATGAGCAGCCTGTTCTGCAAAACAGCTGTTTTTTGCGCCGCATCGCTGTTGGCCCTTGCTACAATGGCCTTAAAGCCCGATGATTCATCTACCGGCAAAATACCAACTGCCGACCAGGTAGGCGCCGACAAATTACCGGATGCTATTGCCCCGGTAAAGGCCCCCTTCCCGATGCCTGTTTTTAAGAAACCGGTATTCCCAAAGTTTTCTTTAAACATTGCCGACAGAGGCGCTAAGAAAGATGCCATTACCACCAAAGAGATTCAGGCGACGATTGACGAGGTGAGCAAACGCGGTGGCGGTACAGTTATCATCCCCGCAGGGGCCTGGAAAACCGGACGCATTGCGCTGAAAAGCAACGTTAACCTGCACCTGGATGAGGGCGCTGAATTACAGTTTAGTGCCGATGTGGAAGATTACCGGCCAGCAGTTTTTTCGCTGAGCGAGGGCGTGGAAGTAATGTCGTTAGGCGCCATGATCTACGCGAACGAACAACAGAACATTGCCGTAACCGGCAAAGGCAAAATTATTGGCCCCGGCGATGGTACGGTTAAAAGACAAGTAATGAAAGGCGGTGTGGTAGAGAACGTAGTGTCTGCCAATAAGCCTGTGGCCGAGCGTGTTTATGAAGGCTACAACGGCAGCCCTATCTTTTTGCCGATGTGTATCTCACCTATTAACTGCAAAAATGTTTATATAGAGGGTGTTACCATTAACAATACCCTGTTCTGGAATATTGTACCGATTTATTGTGATGGCGTGATTATTCGCGGTATAACGGTAAACTCTACCGGCAATGGCCGCACGGATGGTATAGACGTGCAATCATCGCGCAACGTACTGGTAGAATATTGTACCCTAAGCAACGGCGACGATTGCTTTACCATTAAAGGTGGCCGTAATGAAGACGGGATGCGCGTAAACAGGCCTTGCGAGAACATTGTGGTGCGCTATTGCCTGTCAAAAAAAGGCGTGGGCGCCGTTACCTGTGGCAGCGAAACAGCCGGTATGATCAGAAACCTGTATGTGCACGATTGTGTGTTTAATGGCACCAGCGTAGGCATGTCATTCAAAACCCGCAGACCACGTGGTGGCGGCGGCGATAACCTGATCTACGAGCGCATTCGTTTAAATGTACCCGGCGACGCCTTCCGCTTTGATATGCTGGGTGGCCGTGCTTATGTAGGTGAGCTGGCAGATCGCCTGCCGGTGCGCCCGATCAATAAGCTGACACCGGTTTACCGCAACATCACCGCTAAAGATATTGTGGTAGATAATGCCAACTATTTCCTGAACATTAAAGGTATCCCAGAATCGCCGGTAACAAACTTGAAGGTGGAGAACGTGGAGATCAACTGTAAATCGCTCATCAAGGCCAGTGACTTGACCAACGTATTGATTAAAAACACCACCGTGCACACTAAAGACACGCTCATTACCGTGCTTGATGGCCGCAACATTACTTTTGATCATGTAAAAATTGATAACCCCAACAAGCAGGTAACCACCCTGGTTGACGGTCCGCAGGCAGATAACATTCGCTTTATTGATTGTACGCCGGCTAAACCGAAAAACTGGGCACAAGCCAGCTGGCTTAAGAAATAATTCTGAACCAGGATTTTAAGATTTTTAGAATTTACGGAATAGCGTGTTCCGGATCAGATCTATAGAGCCACAAATTTGTGGCTCTTTTTTTTATACTTCGCTACCGCTGTATGACAAATAGCTATAAAAATCATCAGCGTTAATAGTTATCTATTTTATCACCCTAAAACTCATCAAATTGACTTTTAAGTGAGCAAAACGGTAAAACCATTCGCTGTATCTCGTGTTTAGGGAGCATGAATGATCAAAATACAGCGCAAAATACCTTCCGTTATTCAGACAAGGCCCTGGAAAACTTTAAGCAACTGATCTTATCAAAAATTGCGGCCGCCAGGCAGGATATGGAATCGCTGCTGGCATCGGTAAGCAATAGCGAAAACGGTGGTAGCGATGATGGCGGTGCCTACCAATCGCTGGAAGATGGCTCGGCTACGCTGGAAAAAGAAACCATGTACCAAATGGCTGCCCGTCAAAAACAATTCATTAACCAACTGGAGGCTGCACTTGGGCGCATTGAAAATAAAACCTATGGCATTTGCCGTGTAACTGGCAACCTTATACCTAAAGAACGCCTGATGGCCGTGCCGCACACCACGCTAAGCATGGAAGCCAAGCAAAAGCAATAAATTGATTGCCGTTAGCTTTAGTCGACGGATTATGACACAACATCATATAAATGGCTTTAGTCTAACCATCAAGCGTTGGGGGCTAAAGCCTTTATATTGTCACCACATGGCCGCCCCATAAATGAGGCGGCCATGAATTTTGACGAAAACCAATCTGCAAAACCGCTATCTTAGACAACAGCAGCAACAAACACATGTTTACCTTAGAGCAACTAAAAGCGGCACACGCCAAAGTAAAAAGCGGAGCAGACTTTCCGCGCTACATTCAAGAAATTAAGGCATTAGGACTGATCACCTACGTTTATAACCTTGCCGATGGTTCTACCACCTATTACGGTGCAAATGGCCACCAGGTGAGTGCCCCAGCCATCTACCCGCCCAAAACTATCAATTCAGAAGCCCTGGCAGATCAGCTTCGCTATACCATCGCCATTCATCAGCAGGGACAAACTGATTTCCTTACCTTCTGCACCCAGGCCGCAGCGTCTGGGGTGAAACAATGGGTAATTGATACGGTACAGATGGCCTGTATTTATCAAGATGTTAACGGTAATAACATGGTGATTGAGCCAATACCGGAAGAGGATTATATTTAACAGAAAAACCATTGCTCGTAAGCAATGGCTTTTCTGTTAATAAAAAGACTGTCATCTCGACCAACGGGAGAGATCTTTTCAGAGCGATAAGACGGGATGCAAAAATCGAAAAGATCCCTCCCGCTCCTCGCAATGACAAGTTTGGTTTAGTAATCCTATCCCCTAAAACACCAGTTGCGCCGGGAAATAATACCCGGTATAACTCAGATCTTTTTTCAAAGCGCCGGTAGCGGCATCATAAAAGTTCAGATCATCAACAGCGTAATTGGTGCCAAAGCCCGATTTTACCGTGGTTACCAATACCTGATTCTTAACAGGGTCAAAACCAACGCCTGAACCATACAACTCTTTGCCTGCATCAATAGTGATAAACGGATTGGTGAACGACGAGGCATTGCCATCGGTATATTTATAAATAGTAGTAGCACCGCTAAAAGAACCATTTTTGGCAAGATAGATAGCATTCTCTTTGGTAGACGCTGCGATAGAACCCGGGTGCCATGCTGCCCATGAACCATAAACGGTAAACGGAACCGTGATGGTAGTAACGTTAGCTGTAGCCGGATCGATCTTTAATAATGACGTACCTCCTGCTGCCCAGACCGAGCCATCTGGCGTGCGGGCAAAACCTACCAGGATACCTGCTACAGTTTTTACTACCGAGTAATCGGCGGCATTTAATACAACCAGCCCTTGCGTAGCCGAAATAACGAAAAGGTAGTTACCGGCTTTAACAATATCGCCAATCTGGCCTGATATAGTGCTGATCTTGGTGCCCACGGTCATGCTGCTCAAATCCAACGGATAGATACCTGAACCTGATGTAACGAGTGCGTGCGTGTTATCCAACCCCACAAAAGCGCGCCAGTCTGATGTTGATGCAGCCGCTACACGACCGGTTTCTTTCAAACTATAACGATCCATAGCTACCAGCGGACCATGCGCTTTGGTCAACAGGTAAATCTTATCGTTAAACACGGTTGCAAACTCCACAGTTGAGGTAGCCGGGTTCAGATCTTTATCAGGGTTCTCTTTGGTAAACACGCTATCTTCTTTCGTGCCGGTATCATAACGATAAAAACTCAGCGAGCCGGTACCGTGCCCAAACCAGCCCTCGTTGGCTATGAAGAAACCGTTTTCATATTTTCCGTAAACGTGGATGGTGTATTTACTGGTGGTGGTGCCGCCGGCATTGGTAGCTGCAAAATTAATCTGCACATCGCCGCGGGTATCAGGAGTATAGGTAAAAGTAGAGTCGGTGCCTTTTTGGGTGCCGTTGACGGTCCAGCTATAGGTTACGCCGGTTTTGGCAGCCAGCTTTGGGTGCAGGGTGATGGCTTTGCCTACGGTTGCGGTGTCCAGTCCGTTCTTGGTTAGCGTAACAGCGGGTTTGTCAGGCAACAGGTCCTGATTTTTCTTACAGGCTGCTGCGGTCATCAATATCAGGGCTGATAAAAAGATGGCGGCCTTGTTGTTGTTCAATTGTTTCATGTTTAATAATATATGTGTTTGATTATTTCTTCAATAAGCTCAGATCGGCAGCGCCCGTAAACTCGGTTGATTGCTCGCCCAACCAGCCCATGTTGGCCAGTATGCCGGTTTGCACTTTTATAAAGTCGATACCTTTCAGATTGGCCTTGTTGCCCTTTGCGTCAATAGCAGTGGCGATGTCTATCTGGTCGCCCCCTGCGCTGTTATCGCCATAGCCATAATCAAAAGAGGCACTGGTAATAAAGCTGGGGTTACTCATATTGATATTAGTTGACGGCAGCAGCGTGCCGGTGTAAGTAACCGTATTGCTTTTGATGCCTTTGGGATAATAGGCCTGTGTATGGAACACGTTGGTTTGCACCACGCCGGTTTTACCCTGATTGTCTTTCCACGGCACGCTGCAGGTATCGCAAGCCGGGCGGGTGTAGGTAACGCTGTAGTTGCGGATGTAGCCGGGTTTAAAATAGGCGCTGCCCTGTATCTCGTACCAGGTATCATCAGCCTTGCCGTTGCCGTTGGTGTCTTGCATCACCCAGATCACAGCGGGCTCGGCAAATGAGGCAAAGGCATTACCGTAAACAATAAAGTCGGCCTGGCCGTCGCGGTCCATTACGGTGTGGTCAAAGCCAACAGTAATATAACCGCCCCAGGCGCCCAGGCTTACCAGTCCCTGGATAGTTTTTAGGGTACCGGTGGCGGCGGTGGTATCAGAAATTGTGGTGTTGACGAATTGTCCTGGTGCCGGGTTAAACTCAATCAGTTGCGTTACATAGGCGTTGCTTTGGGCCGTGGTTGGGCGAATGGTAGATAAAGCGGCGTCATCAGCCTTATCTTTTTTACAGGCTGCAAAAAGGCTGGCTGCTAATACGATAGCGAGTAAGGCATTAAGTTGATGTGTTTTCATGATTGTATGTGGGGTTAATGGATAAATGCGCTGGGGTGGAAATAGCTTGGGCGGGAAATAAAGACGGGAAGGCCGGTACCGCGCGGAGTTTGCGCAGCAGCAAGTGACCGCCGTTGGGTAACGACGGCAAACAAGAAAGATGCAGACAGTAAACGCCACAGCGTTTAGCCAGTACCAATGATTTCATGCGTGTTGTGAGTTTGTGCCCACAGCAAACAGAAAGACATCACTAAAAAATGATAATACACTACGGTATGCTCATTCCAGCTTCAATCCCCGAAAGCTATGAATTATAGTGCTGTGGCAGGTCTTCTGACTTGCTTCCCCTCGGCCCGGTCTTCCCGCCGCCTTTCGGCAACAGTGACCATTATTGAATGGGCCTTGGTTTTTTAGAAGCTTACAGCTGCGGGACAGTTCCGGATTCTCACCGGATTCCCTTTTAATCCCGATCGTGAGTTCGGGAACCAAAAGCGCTGCAAAGGTAGGGTATTTGGGGATGAAATGGAAGTAGATATGTATAACCCATAATTGCCAGCTTTGTCATGCTGAGGAACGAAGCATCTCTGAGGACCATCCTATTTGCTCATCCACAGAGATACTTCGCTATCGCTCAGTATGACAAGTTAAAAAAGGATGTCATGCTGAGCCCCGTCGAAGCACGGTGGGAGGGCCTCTCCGCGCAAGTCTTCGACAAGCTCAGACTGACAGCCCTCTCGTTTGTCATTTCACTTTTATAGTCCACTGCTGGGATTCTAATATTCAGTATGACATATTCACTTGAGCTTCAATCAATCTCCTTTCTTATTAACTAACCTTAAACCCGCTGTAAACAGCGCCTTTATTTATTGTTGTGATGTTAAATATTTATTCAACCAACCTTAACATAGCACATGTTTTTACAAGCTAATGACGGAGACACACGCACTACATCAACAAGCTAATAATCAATTATTTAATCAAATAATTTACACTTATTAAACACTAACTGAACGCTTATTTTTCAATTGTTTAATATTAGCCTATACTGATTAATGATTAATTAATTCAGGCTTCGCATTATCTAAAAACGGCTACTCTACTTTTAAAACTATCAAACATTCTGTTCTTACACCGGGGCAAAAAGCAATAAAAAGCCAGACCCGGTTCGGTTAGAAAATTGATTTGTTTTAATCCATTTCATGCAGAAAATTCTGTTTATCACAGGCTCCCTCAACCAGACCTCTCAGATGCACCAGATTGCCGATGAGTTGCCTGAGTACGACTGCTGGTTTAGCCAGCTTTTCACCGATTCGCCGGTAGTAAATAAGCTTATCCGCCGCACATCGCTGTTAAACAGCACCATATTGGCGGGCAATTTCAAGCTTAATTCAGAGCGTTACCTGCGCAAGCATGGCCTGCAAATTGACTATGCCGCCCGTCGTAATGATTATGATCTGATAGTCTACTGCAGCGATATGATCATCCCGCCCCGCATGCGCGACACCAAGACCATCTGGGTGCAGGAAGGCATGACCGACCGCTACACGCCCGTAAGCCATATTGTAAAAGCTACCGGGTTACCATCATTCTTAACCGGTAATACCTCGCTCAACGGCTCATCCAACATTTGCGATGTGTACTGCGCGGCCTCTAATGGTTATAAAGACTATTTCGCCAAAAACGGTACAGACCGCCGCAAGATTGCCGTGACCGGCATGCCTAACTATGATAACGTTGCCCAGTTTCTGAATAACGATTTCCCTCACCGCGACTATGTAATGGTAGCCACTACCGATATGCGCGAGACCTACCGCTATGAAAACCGCCCCGCCTTTATTAAAGAAGCGGTGAAAATTGCTGGCGGCAGGCAACTGCTGTTCAAGCTGCACCCAAACGAAGTGGTAGATCGTGCGGTAGCCGAGATCAAAAAACACGCTCCGGCTGGTACACTTATTTATAGCAGCGGCAACACCAACCACATGATTGCCAATTGCAGCGAGCTGATTACGCAATACTCAACCGTTGTTTATACCGGCATCATTCTGGGCAAAAAAGTGCACTCGTGGTTTGATGTCAATCAGCTTAACCGGCTGGCGCCACTGCAAAACGGCGGACAATCGGCCCGAAACATTGCCAGCGTGTGCCGCGCATTTATGATGCACAAGGGCAACAAGCAAAGCTTTAATCCAAGTGCCGCACTACAACAATACAACAACCTACCGCTGCCAGAAGAAGAAATGCTGATGGTAAGCTGAAAAACATAAAGTTATGCCTAAAAAAATTGTAATAGTGGTTCAGGCGCGCATGTCGTCAAGCCGTTTGCCGGGGAAGGTGATGATGCCTGTTCTGGGTAAAAGCCTGCTGGCGCAAATGGTAAGACGTTTGCTGATGATCCGCCATACGGCAACCGTGGTTATTGCCACCTCGCAGGAAGCCGAAGACGATATTATTGAACAGGAGGCCCACAAGCTGAAGGTTGCCTGCTACCGTGGCAGCCTGGATAATTTGCTGGACCGCCACTACGAGGTAGGTGAACTTTACAATGCCGAACTGGTGGTAAAGATCCCGTCAGACTGCCCGCTGATTGATCCGCGCATTATTGATCAGACGCTGAGCTACTACTTTGATCACAAGAACCAGTTCGATTATGTGAGCAACCTGCATCCGGCTACCTGGCCCGACGGTAATGATGTGGAAGTAATGACCATGGACTGCCTCAATAACGCCTGGGAAAACGCTACCCGCCAGCTGGAGCTAGAGCATACCACGCCATACATCTGGGAAAACCCTGACAAGTTCCGCATTGGTAACCTGACCTGGGAAACTGGCCTGGACTACTCCATGTCGCACCGTTTCACCATTGATTACGAGGCCGACTATCAATTCGTCAAACGTGTTTTTGAAGAACTGTATCCAAAGGCAGAGGATTTCTCTTGTCAGGATATCCTCGATCTGTTAGAACGCAAACCCGAGATCTACGAACTGAACAGCCAATACGCCGGCGTGAACTGGTACCGCCATCACCTTGACGAACTCAGAACCGTTGGTACAGACCAAACCAAAGATGCCCCTGAAACCGCTATTGAACTTATTTAAACTGAATGGACTCAACTCAAAACTATAATCCGGAACAACTAACGGCTACCGCATTTAAGGTGCGCGAGCATATCATCCGCATGTCTACAGATGGCGGTTGTTTTATTGGCGCTTCGCTCTCTGCGGTAGACCTGATTGTTTACCTGTACAACAACTTTTTAAACATCACGGCAGATAACCTGGACGACGAGAACCGCGATTACCTGTTCCTCTCTAAAGGACATGACGTGCCTGCGCTGTACGGCACACTGGCAGAGCTGGGCATTCTGGAAACGGAGCGCTTGCAAAACCACCTGTCTATCAACGATCATATCTACTGGCATCCCAACACCAAAATTCCGGGCATCGAGTTTCATTCGGGCTCATTGGGTCACCTGCCGTCGGTAGCTATTGGCGTGGCTATGGATATCAAACTGCGTGGCGGCAACAACAAAGTGATCTGCATTTTAGGAGACGGCGAGTTGAACGAGGGCACCTGCTGGGAAGCCATGCTGGTAGCCAACGCTTATAAACTTGACAACCTGATTTTTGTGGTTGACCGTAACCAGTTCCAGGCCAACATCCGTACCGAAGAACTCATTCCGCTGGAACCACTGGCCGATAAATTTGCTGCCTTCGGCGCCGCCGTTAAACGTATAGACGGGCACAACTTTGATGCCCTGCACGAGGCTTTCAGCGCCTACCCTTTCCACCCGGGCAAACCCAACGTGGTCATTGCCGATACCATGCGTGGCAAAGGTCTACCCAGTATACAAGAACGTGCCGACCGCTGGTTCTGCAATTTTTCTGGTGATGAGATCGATCAATTACTGCTCGAACTGCATGGCAACCATACTACCCAACTGACATCTGAAACTTTAATCGTTCGTTAATGATGAATTACGAAGCACTACTTACCGAAACCGCCTGGGCCGATGACCGCTTTGTGGTGATGACCGCAGAGAACCGCGCCCTGGTGCGTAACATGCCTGCCACACTGGGCAACCGCTTTATTGATACCGGTATAACCGAGCAAACCATGATTGGCGCTGCCGCTGGTCTGGCACTGCGCGGCCGCACGCCGGTTATTCATGCCCTGGCTGCCTTTTTAACCATGCGTGCGTATGAGTTTGTACGTACCGATCTGGGTATTGCCAACCTGCCAGGCAAACTGAGCGGTTTTATCCCCGGCTTTCTTTCAGATGCTAACGGCCCCACGCACCAGGCTATTGAAGATGTAGCCATTATGCGCGGCATCCCTAATATGACGGTGTTTGCCCCTGCTGATGAAGACGACCTGCTGAAAATGATGCCTGCCATCTGGGCATCACCTAATCCGGCTTATACCCGTATCAACACCCGCAAAACCAATTACGTGCACGCCCCATTTGAGCTGGGCAAAGCCGAAGTGGTTTCAAACGGTAAAGACGTAACCATCCTTACCTACGGACTAATGTTTGAGCAGGCCATGATTGCCGCTGAAATACTGGAAGCCGAAGGCCTGTTGGTTGGCGTAGTGAACATGCGCAGCCTGAAACCGGTAGACGAAAATGCCATCCTGAATGCTGCCGCCAGCGACCTGGTAGTAACCCTGGAAGATCATTTTGTAACCGGCGGCCTGTACAGCATCGTTGCCGAAACTTTATTAAAACACCGCACTACCGCCAACGTGCTACCGATAGCGCTGAACGAAAAATGGTTCCGCCCGGCACTGCTGCCTGATGTGTTGCAGTATGAAGGCTTTACCGGCAAACAGATTGCCGAGCGCATACTGGGCTACCAAACCGCAGGCGATCAGCCACTCATTTTAGCTAATGAATTTGCAGAATAATTGATTAAGACCACCATGTCAAACACCATCAACCTGAACAATGATTACCCGGTAATTACCGAGTCAGACAAATTATATGAGCGCGCCCTGAAGGTGCAAAAACCGGTTACCCAAACCCTGGCTAAAGGCCCGGGCCAGTTTACCAAAGGCGTTGCTCCAAAGTATATTACCAAAGGCCAGGGCAGCCACGTGTGGGATGCCGACGGCAACGAGTATATTGACTACAACGCGGCTATCGGCCCGGTTTCTCTGGGTTATTGCTACCCTGCGGTAGACGAGGCCATCACCGAACAGCTGAAAAGCGGTATCACCTTCTCTCTAATGCACCCGCTGGAAGTTGAAGTTGCTGAACTGATTAGCCAGGTGATCCCAAATGCCGAGGCCGTAAAAATCTCTAAAACCGGTGCCGATGTTTGTTCGGCTGCCATCCGCGTAGCGCGTGCCTTTACCGGCAGAGATAAAGTGTTTTGCTGCGGCTATCACGGCTGGCACGATTGGTATATCGGTATCACCAGTCGCAACGCGGGTATTCCTGAAGCTATTCAGGAGATGACCTATACTTTCCAGTATAACGATATCGAATCTATCAAAGCTGCGCTGGACGAAACCGTTGCCGCGCTGATATTGGAGCCATTCATCTTTGAGGCGCCCAAACCTGGCTTCCTGCATGAACTGGCTGAGGCTTGTCGCGAAAATGGCACCCTGCTGATTTTTGACGAAATGTGGACCGGCTTCCGCATTGCCCTGGGTGGCGCGCAAGAGTACTTCGGCGTACAGGCCGACTTAGCCGTATTCTCTAAAGCCTGCGCCAATGGCATGCCTATCGCGCTGTTGACTGGTCGTGCTGATGTAATGGAACTGTTCAATTCAGAAGTATTCAGCTACACCACTTTTGGCGGCGAGGCCCTTTCGCTGGCGGCTTGTATGGCTACCATCAAAGAGCTGCGCGATAAAGACGTACCAACTTACCTTGATCTGAAAGGCGATCTGTTAAAACACGGTTACAACACCCTGGCTATTGAACTGGGCATGGATAAATATACCCGCTGCGTAGGCTACAACTGCCGCAGCATGGTAACCTTTACCCCTGATGCCGGCAACGGACTGGAAGTAAAAGCGCTGATGCAGCAGGAGATGATTAAGCGCGGCATTCTGTGGGCCGGTTTCCACAACATGTGCTTCAGCCATACTGACGAGGATATCGACTATACGCTGGAGGCCTATCGCGCCGTGCTGCCAATTGTAAAAGAGGCCATTGAAAGCGGCGATGTAAAAAGCTACCTGAAAGGCGAAGTATTGGAGGCCGTCTTCCGCAAGGTGGATAACTATAACATTAAACCTAAAGCTGCTGCGCTGTAATGGAGCTCTTCTCTTTAAAAGGCAAAACAGCGGTAGTAACGGGCGCAACCGGACTGATCGGTCGCAAGCATTGCGAGGCCCTGGCCATGGCCGGCGCCAACGTAGTAGCCACCGACGTTAACGAACAAGGCGTTACCGCGCTGGCTGCCCAACTGGGTGAGCAACACCTGGGCCTGGCAATGGATGTAACCAAAAAAGACTCTGTAAGCGCCGCTCTGGAACAGGTTTTAAGTCGTTACAGATCGGTAGACATACTGGTAAACAACGCTGCCATTAATGACATGTTCGAGAAACCGGCAATGGCCAAAGAGCTGTCGGCATTTGAGAACTATCCGCTGGAAGCCTTGCAGCTTTCTATGGATGTAAACATTACCGGCGTGTTTTTGTGCTCGCAGGTGTTCGGCACCAAAATGGCCGAAAAAGGCAGCGGCAGCATCATCAACGTGGCATCCACCTACGGCATGGTGGGGCCAGATCAATCTATTTACATCGATGAGAACGGCGAGCAGGGTTTCTATAAATCTGCCGCCTACCCTATCACCAAGGGCGCTGTCATCAACTTTACCCGTTTCCTGGCGGCCTACTGGGGCAACAAGGGGGTGCGGGTAAACACGCTCTCGCCGGGCGGTGTAGAGAATGGACAAACCGCTCATTTCAACAAACAATATTCAGCTAAAACTTTACTGGGCCGCATGGCCAACGCTACTGATTACCAGGGTGCCTTAATCTTCCTTGCCAGCGATGCATCGGCCTATATGACCGGCGCTAACCTGGTGGTAGATGGCGGCTGGACAGCAATTTGATAACCCGAAAAAAAACTATATGAAAGACATCCTACAACAAAAAGCAACACGCATCCAGTTACTGATTACTGATTGTGATGGCGTACTAACCGATGGCGGCGTTTACTACGGCGCTAACGGCGAAGAAAATAAGAAGTTTAACATGCGCGATGGTATGGGCGTTGAGCGCCTGCGCAAACTGGCCGGCATAGAAACTGCTATCATCACCGGTGAGAAATCGCCGTCGGTAGTGGCCCGTGCCGAGAAACTGAACATTACCGAGCTGCACCTGTTTGCCAAAAACAAACCGGAAGTGCTGCGCGACATCATGACCCGCCTGGAACTGAAAGCCGAAGAAGTGGCTTACATTGGCGATGATTATAACGATGCTGAAGTATTGAAAATGGTAGGCCTCTCTGCCGCTCCGGCTGATGCGCTGCCAGGCATCCGCAATATGGTTGATTATGTTTGTCACGCTAACGGTGGCGATGCCTGCTTCCGCGAGTTTGCCGAGCTGATTATTGAAGCGCAAACCGGCGCTAACCAGGGCGTGCCTGTTAAAAATGGCGCGGTTACCCTGAGCAACGGCCGCAAGATTGGTGCAGGCGAGCCTTGCTATATCATTGCCGAGATCGGCATCAATCACAATGGCTCGTTAGAGATTGCCAAACAACTGATTGACGAGGCCGTTGCTGCCAAGGCCGACGCGGTTAAATTCCAGAAACGTACGCCTGAAATTTGCGTACCTAAAGACCAATGGGAAATTATGCGCGATACCCCTTGGGGCCGTATGAGTTATATTGACTACAAACGCAAAACCGAGTTTGGCATTGCCGAGTATGCAGCTATCGACCAATACTGTAAAAAACTGGGGATCGACTGGTTTGTATCGCCCTGGGATGTAAACTCTGTTGATTTTATGGAGCAGCTGGATACCGTGATCTACAAACTGGCTTCAGCATCGCTGACTGATACTGCATTGATCGAGAAAATCCTGCAAACCGGTCGCCCGCTAATGTTATCTACCGGTATGTCTACCATGAATGAGATTGATACCGCTATGGCTTTTATTCATCAGTATGATCCTAACTACCCGGTAATGGTAGCGCACTCCACCTCGGCTTACCCTTGTAAACCGGAGGAACTGAACCTGCGTATGATCCAGACGCTGGAGCAGAAATTCCCGGGCATTCCGGTGGGCTACTCTGGTCACGAGACCGGTTTGGCTACCACTGTTGGCGCCGTAGCTATGGGTGCAACCTTTGTGGAAAGACACTTTACGTTGGATCGTGCCATGTGGGGCTCTGACCATGCTGCTTCTGTGGAGCCGCAAGGCCTGCAACGCCTGGTGCGCGACATCCGCGACGTGGAAACCGCCGCAGGCGACGGGATCAAAAAAGTTTATGAGAGCGAGCTGGCGCCAATGAAACGCCTGCGCGTAAACATCAGCGCAGAGTATAACGAAAAATTTAATGCATAAGCTGGATACAGAAAGCATTTGCTCTATTATCCTTTTCAGTTGGATGGCGATCATCATCGCGTGGGAACGCATCGCACCATACCGTAAAGGGCTACCGTTCTTCAGGGAGGGGTTTTGGATTGATTTTGTGTGGTACACACTCATCCAAAGCTTTTTCCTGAAGATCATCATCTTTGATTACATCATCCAGCCACTGAGCCGCCACCTGGACCTGTCCCAAATTCAGTTTGTAAAAGACTGGCCCGTGTGGACCCAGGTGCTGTTCTTCCTGGTGACGCATGATCTGTATATCTACTCGTTTCATCGCCTGCAACACGCCAGCAAATTCCTATGGCGCACGCATGAGGCACACCACTCGGGCAAAGAGGTTGATTTTTTGGCAGGCTCGCGCTCGCATGTAATGGAGATCATCATCAACCAAACCATTGAGTTTGCGCCCATCATTCTGTTGGGTGCTGCACCAGAGGTGGTACCGATCAAAGCAATGCTGGATGCTGTTTTCGGCATGTTCATCCACGCTAACATCAATGTAAAACTGGGTAAGTGGAAATACTTCTTCAATTCGCCCGAGCTGCATTTATGGCACCATGCTAATTACCAGGAAGTATTTCACGCCAACTTTTCTACCAAGTTTTCAGTTTGGGACCATCTGTTTGGTACTGTGTATGATCCCGGTCACCCGCCGGGTAATTTACCGGAGAACTGGGGGTTGCCGTATGATTATCCGCGTGATTATTTTCTGCAGCACGCCTTCTCGGTAAAACGGTTTGACGAGCGTCGGTTCCTTAAAAACCCGCTGTTCAGGTGGTATTATAACCTGCGCCCAAATCTGATGAAGTTATTGGGTATCAGTAAAAATAAAGCCACACAGCCGGCCCCTTTGGTAACACAACCTGTTGCAGCCCCTGTACCCGTATTAGAAGAACAACAAGCATAACACCGTGGCCTGGATTTTTCTCATCATTGCCGCCGCCTTTGAGGCCGCCTGGACATTCTCTTTAAAGCTGATGAAATTCAGCCAACTCAAAACCCTGCAATGGCACACCTTTTACCTGCCAGCAGGTTTATACATCTGGCTACCTTTTGCGGGCTACATCATCTTCGGGGTGGGCAATATCTACTTTTTCTCGCTCGCCATTAAAAACGTACCCACCGCCGTAGCCTACGCCGTATGGACGGCCGTAACGCTGGTACTCATCAAAGTATCAGAGATCACCTTTATGCAGCAACGCATCTCCTATCATGAGATTTTTTTCATGCTGCTGATTATGGGCGGGATTATTGGCTTGAAGTATTACGCGCCAGCGGCGCAGTAGCTGTTTGCCGGGCAGTTGAAAATTGCTGCTATGTGTACTCTACGAACTTTTAGCCATAAGCGTTTGAAGCCTTAATATTAACGCCATTTTACCATGTCATGCTGAGCCTGTCGAAGCATTATCCTGCTATTTGGGCCACCGCGCACCCTTCGACAAGCTCAGGATGACATCCTTTTTAGGTCTGGAATACTTATGGCTAAAGACTTGCTAAAGAGGGGTCAGAGTTGCTCCATCTCCACCCCATCAAAACAAAAACCATCTTCTGGCATTACTAAAGTATATACCTACATATACTTTACTATGAAAAAAATTACCAGAACACTGTTGCTTTCGGCGGGGATAGTGGCAATTGCAGCATCGGCCAACGCACAAAGCGACCCAGACAAGGTTGTTGCCGGAACCATGCAGGTGCAGGGCATGTTCAGACCCAGTAACCTTGGACAACTCAACGGCATCTTGAATGCAAACGGCATCCCATCACTGCCCGACAACAATTATTGGCTCAATCTTTCTATGAACCACATCCGCGGGAAGATTATAATTGAGGATGGTATTGGCGCCAGCTTTACTTCTACCTCGGCCCCAAACCCAACCAACGGTATTAAAGCTAAGTACAATCAATTCCAGATCTATGGCCGTGTGGGTTATAACGTTGCCACCCGTGCAAAAATGCGGGTGTTCCCTTTTGTAGGTCTGAACGTGTCTGATGCGATGTTACGCATCCGCGATGATAACCGTACCCAGAATACACAAGACTTTTCGACAGAACTATTGAACTCAACCTCCAGCAAAACCCTCTGGAACCCGCGCGTAGGTTTTGAGTTTGGCGGTGGCTTTGACTACCTGATTGGCGTGAAAGACAAAAAGATTGACAACTACGTAGTTCACCGTAACATCCCTATTGGCGTGAGGATAGGTTATTACCTACAAGCATCAAACAGCAATTGGAGGATAGACGATAACTACAAGCTGAACAACGGCCCTAACAACAAGCAAAGCAACGTTTTTGTGAATGTTAATATTGGCCTTGGGTACAAAGTACAAAGACCATAGGTATCACGCTAATAACTGTTTGTAAATTCCAAAAGCCCAATTATTCGTAGAAGAATAGTTGGGCTTTTGAATTTATGTATCTTTAGAAAAAGATAAATGAGACTTCTGATAAGTATACTTTTCACTTTCCTTTCAATTCATCATCATCAGAAATCTAAGTTTGATTTATTTCAATCGGAGGCAAAATCGCCCTCCTCTCCTGCTCGGGTAATCAAAACAAAAAGGGGGAATTTCAGCATTACCAAACCTGTAGTCGAAGGAGAATTAAAACTTCATGTTATTGACAATCTTATCTCAAAAGAGATAAGAAAAGAGTACTGCGATAATAAAAACTGCAAGGTAAATCTAGAACTAGGGATAACCCATAATTCAGGAAAACTTCTTTGCTTAAAAGAAACTGTAAATACCATGTTTCGATTCCCGAGAGATGTTAAAGTTTATATCTTTTTTAATTATTTGATTTCAGGAAATGAGATATTTCAATTGAAACTAAAAAACACAAAACACTTTAGAGACCGATTGAAATATCAAATCGAACACATTAAAAATTCAGAATGCGGCAATTGGTTAAATAATGATACACAAATAAGTCTGCTTGTAGACAAGGGTGTTACTTACATTAATTTGTATAATGACGAGGTTTGCAGCACCAATATTAAGTTTAACCTTAAAAATACAGATTTAGAATTCCAGAGGGTTAAGAACTTATAAAGCAGGGAAGCGACAATTAAAGAACGCGTGACAAAAGAATAAAGACACCCCCCTTAACTTGTTTTTACGCTCTGTTGATATATTTTTTTGAATAACAGCCCATTATACCGTTATTTATGCTTACCTTGCAGCCTTCAATAATTTTATAATGCAAGGAACAGTTAAATTTTTCAATCAAACAAAGGGTTTTGGCTTTATTGTGCCAAATGATGGCGGTGCCGAAATCTTTGTTCATTCTTCAGGTCTGATCGATAACATTCGTGAAAACGATGTTGTAAATTATGATGTGGAGCAGGGCCGTAAAGGACCAAACGCGGTAAATGTAAAAGTAGCTTAATTACTATATCATGATTACTAACAAAGCATCTTCTGAAAAAGGGGATGCTTTTTTATTTCTTTAAACAAAACAACATTAATGGGTAGATCCAACGAAACATTTAGTAAAAAAGAAAAAGAGAAAAAACGGCTGAAAAAACAGCAGAACAAAAAGGACAAAACCGAAGAGCGAAAAGCCAGTTCATCAAAAGGTAAAAGCCTGGAAGATATGATGGCTTACGTTGACGCAGATGGTAACATCACCAGCACGCCGCCTGATTTACACAACAAAAGAAAAGAGATTGCGCTGGAAGATATTCAGCTTGGTGCTGCTAAACAGATTGCCATGCCTGAAGATGCTGTACGCAAAGGAGTCGTTACGTTGTTCAACGAGCAAAAGGGGTTTGGCTTTATCCGCGATGAGATCAGCAGGGAAAGTATATTCGTCCATGTAAGCGATGTAACCGGCATCATCCGTGAAAATGACCGCGTGACCTATGAGCCCAGCAGAGGCCAGAAAGGGCCTGCTGCCATTAAAGTAGCCAAGATTTAATCGGTATACTGCTCTGTTGCAGTTTACAACCATATATATAAAATTAAAAGCCTGATAGAAAACTCTACCAGGCTTTAGTCCTTGCATGCTCAACAGCGAACCCGCCGCTGAGTTTTAGATAGCTATCTGTTAAAGTTCATTAAAACTTCGGATCGAAGTTGAAATAAATTGGATTTGACAGGGCTACCATGTTACCGGTTACTTTTGCAGATTTAGGAACCTCCGGGTAATCGGTTGACGGGCCTTCTACCGTTAAGCGGTAATAGCTGCGCTGGATGGCTCTCGGCGAGTCGCTAAACTCTACTACCGGGTTTTTACCCTGCATTTTATAGTCGCCAAAGTCGCTGCCGTTTTTAATTACGTGAATAGTGTAAGTGCTATCGGCCTTTACATTACCTTTCAGCTCCACACGGAATTTCACCGGTTTACCTTCTGCTTTGGCATTGTCGCCCATCATCATATCCATTTTACCATCCTGGTTAATGTCGGCAAAAAACTCAACGCGTGGTGCGTAAGGGTTTGCGCTTACAGAAACACGACCGTTCAGCAATGCATCTACCACGCCTTGCGAGGTGTGTTTGGCGGCAAACACCCAGGTGGTTGGCGTACCAATGTAATTTACATCACTTGGACGGTGCACATCGCTACCGCCACGGCCGGTAATTCTGCGGCCTGATGACAGCATATCTTCCCAAATCAGGTTTGAGTTGGCATTTTTGGTCCACAGGCATGAGTTCCAAACTTCCATAGCGTCAACCAGGTCATAAGAAAAACCGAAGTGATCTTTAGGGCCGGCCGGGTGATTGGCTGACAGGTGGATACCCAGCTCTTTTTTCACCTTGGCAATGTCCGCATCGCGCTGATCGCGCACGTCATAAAACTTCTGGTGATCGTAAGGTGTGGCAGAAAAAGTATTACCATGACCGCGGGTGGTGGTCCACTCAGCGCCGTAAAGCATCAGCAAAGAGTTGTCAGACTTAAAGGCGGTGTCGGCCCAGGTATTGTTCGCCGTATTACCCAGAACGTGATTATCATGATCGGTAATACCGATAAAACCGAAACCTACAGATTTTGCAAAAGCTTTAATTTTTGAGATAGGGTGACGCTGCGGATCATAGCCGCCCTCAGAGCTGTAGCTGGAGTGAACGTGCAGGTCGCCTTTCATCCATTCGCCTTCAGTAAGGCTGGCAATTGGAGGCAGCGGGGGCAGCGGCTTAATCCATGGGTTAACATGATCTTTTGCTATTTTTTGTTGTGCAGATACCATGTTGCCAGCGCCAATCATGGCCAGCAGTGCAAATACGGTGCGAATATTTTTGTACATTTTGATAATGATTAAGTGATTCTACAATTGTTTATTTACTAGGATAGCCAGGGTTTTGTGTTAGTGTTGGGCTACGCACAATCTCCGTTACCGGGATAGGGCGTAATAAGTACTTGGCATCAATGGCGCCGCCGGTATGATTGTGAGCGGTGAACGCGTTGTATTGCGCAGCGCGGGTAAGCAGCGTGCCGGTACGCTTAAGATCCATCCAGCGGTTTGACTCACCGAACAGTTCACGGGCAGATTCATCGAGCACGTCTGATATCGTGGCGTTGCCTGTCAGCAGGTCAGCACCGGTAAGCTTGGCTCTTTGGCGCAATTCATTGATCAAGCCGGTTGCTAATGCCCCCTGTCCTTGTTTAATATAAGCTTCGGCCAGCAGCAGCATGGTTTCGGCACGACGGAAGATATAGGTATCGCGGTGACCTTGCGGGTCTACACCAGAGTTGGTATAAACTACTACCGTAGGGTCATAGAATTTCCAGATGATTGGATAGATCACATTCGAACCAAAAAAAGTATGATACTGATCTGGATTTACCACATAATACGTTGGCTTGTTGGCAGCCTCATAAGCGGTGATCTCGGCAGGGCTCATTGCCACGCGCGGCAGATAGATTACGTTATCGCCTGTTTTGATTGCGCCATTGGGGCCTGTTGCATTGGCAGCAGCCACAATGTGTCTTTGCAAAAATCGCTCAGACGCCCGGTAATCATTGGCCGCGTAGAGGTTGAAAACGTAAGATGTAGGCTGATAAGAGGCATCCTGGCGCCAGTACGGCGCTGCCAGCGCTCCACCCGGAAATCTGTCGGTCCAAAACTTGAACTGTTGGTAAAGGTTGTTGCCATTTTTGTTATTCGCATCAACGCTGGAATAACGTACCGCAAAGATGACTTCTTTATTGCCGGCAGTTGAATATTGATCGCCGAAGAGTGCATCCCATGTAGAAAGTGTTGATTTGCTCATGGCAACTTGCAGCGCGCTAACGGCGTTTGCCAGATCAGTTGATTGCGCGTACGATTTATAGCTGCGTGTAAGCAACACTTTGCCAAGCAGGTGCTGAGCCATGGCCTGCGCTACGCGTCCATAGTCGCTTGGGTCGGCCGGTAACAGGGTGAGGGCCTGATTAAGGTCACTCACAATTTGCTTATACACGTCCTCTTCGGATGAACGGGTGAAATTGTAGGTAGCCTCGGTCACTTCGCTCGTAATAATCGGCACACCGCCAAATGATTCTACCAAGTTAAAATAGGCATAAGCGCGCAGGGCAAGTAATTCGCCGGTGCGGGTAGCGTATAGCTTAGGGTCTATGTTACCTTTTATAGCCGCTCCGCGAGACAGGGCCGTGTTGGCTTTGGTGATCACGTTGTAGTTATCAGTCCACCAGCCCTGGCTCTCGTTACCAGTAAATGTGGTGTAATCGTTAAGAGGCAATTGGGTGTCATCTACCACTCCTGTACGATCATACATGTCTGTACCATACCACATGTGCGAGGTGTTTTGCAATAATGGGCGCAGGTATCTGTACGTTTCGCTTACCAGCTCCTCATACGAGTCTTGAGTGACGAAATACTTGTCGCTCGTTACCGACGAAGGGTTAACCTCCTGCAGGCTGCACGACTGAGCGAATACCAGCAACGAAACAGCCAGTACACAGTTAATTATCTTTTTCATGATATATAATATAATGTGCGTGATTCTTAATGAATTAAAACGCTAAATTGAGTCCGAACATAAACTTACGCGTCATCGTATAGCCGTAAGTCTGCGTGTCTTTGCCTGCGTTTTCCGGATCCCAGCCTACATAATCGGTAAAGATGAAGGGGTTTTGACACGAAGCAAATACGCGCAGCTTGCTAAGCCCTAATCTGCCAATCAGGTTCTTAGGCAGGTTGTAGCCAGCATTGATGTAGCCCACCCTTACGTATGAAGTCTTCTGGTAATACAACACTTCCATCGGGCCGGAAGGCACACCGGGGCGCACCCAGGTACCACCGGGGTTTTGCGGTGTCCAGTAGTTGAGCTTCAGCACGTTGAAATTCTCGTTGTCCTCCAGCGAGTACGATCCATGGAACTGCGAATAGGAATATTGCCCCTGGCGTGTGGTCACCGTAAATGCCAGATCTACATTTTTGTAAGTAAAGTTATTGGTGATACCTCCTGTCCATTTAGGGAAAAGTGAGCCTTTGAATACCTTATCGGCATTGTTGATGGTGCCGCTGTTATCAATATCGCGTATTTTGATACTACCAGGCGCCAGACCGTATTTCTTAGCTTCTGCAGCCTCGTTTTCGCCCCAATAACCAACCTGATCGTATGTCCATACAACACCTACAGGTTGCCCCACAAACCAGCCGTTGGCCTCATCGCGGGTAGAACCGTCAGAAAGACTTACAATTTTATTGCTGTTAGAGGCAAAGTTGAGCGATGTATTCCATGAGAAGTTATCGGTTTTAATGTTCACGGTGTTCAAGGCAATTTCAATACCCTTGTTGTTAACCGAACCCACATTATCTGTCAAACTGGTAAACCCGTTAAGTACAGACATTACCCTGTTCATAATAATACCGTTGGTGCGGCGGTTGTACAGATCAATCGTTCCACCGATTCTTCCTTTGAAAAGTTCAAAGTCTACACCAAGGTTAAACTCGTTAGTTCGTTCCCAGGTGAGGTTTTTATTTGCAAAGCGCGTTATAGACGATGTGTTTACCACGCTTGAGGTGCCAAAAAGGTACCTGGCATTGGCTACCGTTGGATAACTGCTATAAGGCGACACACCATTATTGCCCGATACACCATAGCTAAAGCGCAATTTCAGGTTAGACAGCACGGTATTATCTTTCAAAAAGTCTTCTTCAGAAATTCTCCAGGCAGCGGCTGCTGATGGGAAGAATGCCCATTTGTGCCCTTCGGCCAGTTTAGAGCTACCGTCTGTACGCCCTGTAGCGGTTAAGAGGTAACGGCCTTTATAGTCATAGTTCAAACGTCCGAAATATGAATCCAATTGTTCTTGGGTATAGGCGGTAGACATGGAAGACATGGTACCTGCACCCAGGTTATACCAATCATAAGCGTCGGTAGGGAATGCTCTTGCCGCCTCGGCCGAATTCATGATGGCTGATTTATAATAAGACGAACCCAAAAGGAAGTTTACCGTATGATCGCCAAAGGTTTTATCGGCCTGCAACAAGTTATCCCAGGTATATTTTACCGTGCGTCCGGCCTGGTATTGGGCACTGCTGTTGGCCAGCGCACCTGCGCCGGTTTTGGTCATCGACCCGATGTATGAGGCGCCTTCTGCATGGCTGATATCGGGTGCAAAGGTGGTGGTGAACTTCAACCACGTCAGTGGTTTTGCCTCCAGGTACACGTTTCCAAAAGTATGCGTGTTGTTGGCTTGGGTGTGCCTGTTCTTTTCTTCTAAGAAAGGGTTGGTAATGGTTGTTATTCCGTCAGGATAGAACTTAAGCGAGCCGTCTGCATTAAACTTATCAGATAGCGGATTAAGGCGATAAATGGTACGGAAGGTTTCGGGACTGGCCTGCTTGGTAATTTCGTATGCCGTATAGATGGTGGCTCCTATCTTCAATGTGTTGTTGATCTGTTTGCCAAGCGATGCATTCAGGTTGTAGCGGTTATAGCCATCGCCATCAATTTCACCATTTTCAGAATTGTATGCCGCACCCAGGCTGTAAGTAAGCTTTTCGGCACTGCCATTCACGCTCACTGCATGCGATTGCGAGTACGACGTCTTCAGGATCTGATCCGGCCAGCTAATAGATTTGCCTGCTACATAATTGTTATATGCCGCCGTGCCCAGCAACTGCTGCAAGTCTGGCTGGTAGTTGGGGTTGGTATAATTTTGTCCTTTACTGCGGTCTATACGATACTGTACCCACTCATCGGCATTGGTAAAGTGCGGCAGGTTCATGGCCGTACTAATGCTACCCGAGCCTGTATATTCTACAGAACTTCTGCCTTGCTTCCCTTTTTTGGTGGTAACAATAATTACACCATTTGCCCCGCGCGAACCATAGATGGCTGTTGAAGAAGCATCCTTCAATACGTCAATCCGCTCAATGTCTGTAGGCGAGATATCATTGATAGAGCTAACATAGATACCATCTAATACATACAGGGGCGGATTGATGGCACTTAAATCTGTACCCGATTTAATGGTATTCTGTCCGCGGATAGAGATATCGAAACCACCACCCGGCTTGGTGCTATTGGTTACAATGTCTACACCCGGCAACTGACCGGCCAGCGCCTGCACGGCGTTGTTAAAGTGTGTAGCTACAATCTTATCGTTAGATACAGAGCTTAGTGAACCGGTAAGGTCGGTACGTTTCTGTGTACCGTAACCCACAACTACAACCTCGTTCAATGCAGAAGCATCCGGCTGCATGGTGATGGCCAGGTTAGCCTGATCTGCCAGTAGTTCACGCGTTTTGTAACCTACGTACGAAAAAACCAGCGTTGCATTATCATTAGGTACCGTAATGCCAAAGTTTCCGTCTTTATCGGTTATCACGGTGGCATTGTTGGCTTTGCATTTTACTACTACGCCAATTAGCGTAATACCTTGTTCGTCAACCACCTTGCCGGTAACTTTATGTGGTGGCGTTGGGCCTTTTCTTTCTTTTACCACCACCGCCTTTTCGTCTTTAGCAATGGTGTAGGTTAAAGGTTGATTACTGAAAATTTGCGTCAGAACGTCTTCCAGCTCTGCGTCTTTTACGTTTATGGTAACCGGTTTAGCGGTTTTGATTAACCGCAGGTTATAAAAAAAGTCATATCCGCTTTGGTTCCTGATGTCGTCAAACACCAGTTCAAGCGATGCATTGGTTTTGTTTAAGGTGATTTTTTGTGCCAGACTGCGCGCACTAACCTGCAGCGCAATCATTGTTAGCACGATGATGAGTTTCATCGTTATCAGGCTTTTTTTCGGGACTTGAGAAAAAATACTGCGCCTGACTTGTAAAAAAGTTTTATACATTTGTTATTAGGGTTTATTCAAAAAATATTATTAGCGTATTATTTTTCGTTGATCTGACGGTAAGCCCAAAAACATCTGCCAGTGGTGGTTCCAAGCACCCCTGGCTTTTTTGTGGATTACCGTTTTGCCTGGTTAGTATTACTGCATAACGGTAACCCTCCTTCCTTCAACTTTAAAGTGAATATTTCCGGTTAACTCCATTATTTTCAGCGCGGATGCTAGGTTTTTGTAGCGCGATATCTTGCCACCAAAACGTACCGACGGATCTGTATTGTTGGCGTAAACAACATCCACGTCATACCAGCGTGCCACCTTGCGCATTATGCTTTCCAGGCTTTCATTAAACTTGAAATAGCCATTTTTCCAGGATACCACATCTTCTATGTCTACATCACTGGTTACCTGCAGGGCTCCATCGCTAACCTGGGCCTGCTCTCCCGGAACCAGTATGCGTGTGCGGCCATGATCTGAAATCCTTACTGAGCCTTGTAGCAGCGTGGTTTTCATCAACTGCTCATTATCATAAGCCATAATATTGAAATGTGTGCCTAGCACTTCCACCGTTTGTGTTTTGCTGGTTACCCTGAAGGGCATTGTTTCGTTATGGGTAATTTCAAAATAAGCTTCGCCCTTTAGTGCTACCCGGCGTTCATTGCCGGCAAAATATGTTGGATAGGTAAGGCTTGACCGGGCATTGAGCCAAACTTTAGAACGATCTGGCAAAACCACCTCCCACTGTCCGCCGGTAGGCGCTTCCACCGTGTTAAATACGGGGGCCGAGGCGTTATCCCCCACTCCACTATCAGATAATTCATAAATTATTTGACCCTGAGCGGTCTTACTGATCTTAATACCGGCCTGCACCGCAATCTGTCCGTTAACAGAATCTGTTAAAACGATCTTCTTGCCGTTGGCCAGTGTGAGGATGGCCTTATTACTGCCCGGCTTGATCTCCTTTTTTTGAGCGATGACATTATTTTGCACCCGATTTTCACCGCGCAGGTAAAAAAGCGCAACGCCAGCTGCCATGATGAGCACAGCTGCTGCAGCGGCATATGATATTTTCCAGAATGATTTTTTCTTTGCCGGCAGCATCGGTACGCCGGCCATTTTTTGCTGTAGCTCTTCAAAATGCCGATCGCGCAGCATTTCCTGCGATGTTTTGGCCATCATCATCACCGTCCGTCTCAGTTCTTCAATCTGCAACGCATCTTCGGGATGTTCTTCCACCCATTGCTTCCAATGCCTCACATCATGATCGTCCCGTCCGAAACAATAGTTCAGAAAGCTCTCCTGATGGAGTAATTGCACGAGGTCTTTTTCAAGCATTTGCTAAAGCTTTGCCCAATAGAGCAAGATGCTCGCAATTTTTCCTATGCTTTTTTGAAAAAAAATTAAAAAAAGAAGACAATCAATGAAAGAGCAGTAGAAACAAGCCCCACATACTCCTGCCCGATGAGCTTTCTAAGCTTACCGACAGAATTATAAACGGTGTTATAGGCTGTTTTGACGGAGATATCATTAACATCGGCTATCTGCTCATAACTGAGGCCGAGATAGAATTTCTGATAAACAATTTTAGTTTGACTTTCAGACAGCTCGCCTATGTAGGCTTGCAGCGCCTCGGCCACCTCTTTTTCGGTTGTTTGCTGAATATATTCGGCCTCTACCGATGGGTAAACAGGCATGCCGGGCAAGTCCAGCAGCTCCAGGCTTTCTTCTGCGCAGAAATGTGGTTTGCGGAAAAGGTTACGGATAAAAGCAGTAACCAGGTAGTTATGGTGATTACGGATGTGCAGCAACCTGCTTCGGTTCTCAAACACGTACAAGAAAAGATCGTTAATACAATCTTTAGACTTATCCAGCGTGGCGCCTCTCAAATTACCCAGATAGATGAGGTAATCATGATAGTGAGCGTAAAGCGTATAAAAAACATCCTGATCACCTTCCAAAAGGAAAGCATCCCAATGCGCTTTTAACGCTAAACCAGACTTACCAAAACGAGACATCAACTCAGAGCTTATGGGGTATCAATTCGGGGTACAAATTTGGTTACCGCCCGTGCATTTCCGGTTTAGCCAATATTATCAATTTGTTAAAAGTTGATAGCAACAGCGGCACGGCCCGCGTGATTCAGGAAGATGAGTACTACAGTTTTGAACTGCGTAAGCCAACCGGTGGTTATGATTACTCCAATAATAACCGTTACCTTTATCATGGAAAGGAGATTCAAACTGATCTAACCAACCAATATGATTACGGCGCAAGGTTCTATGATCCGGTGATTGGGAGGTGGACGAGTGTGGATAAGTTGGCGGAACATCCTTTACAAATAGATAATTCGCCTTATGCCTATACTGTTAATAATCCAATTAGATATAATGACCCTGATGGGAATTGTGGCTTTTGTTTAATCCCAATTATAGAAGGATTAGAAGCTTTAGCTACAGTCTTTGAAGGGGTAACCGCAACGCAAGCCGTTGGTGGAGCAGTTTTTGTTGAAGGGGCAACTGCAATAACTCTAACTACAATCCATCGATCCGGGCCTAATATAGTGGCTCCCAGAGACGCAACTATAGTAAACAACCCGCCAACGATCAGCAAACCTAACATAGTTAAAGCTAATGGAACCTTTGGTGATAAGAAAGATACAAAAAGTAAGACAGAGCGAGAGGCCTTGAGAAAAGCAAAAGACAGAAATGGGGTTCCTCGTAGTCAGCAGCCAGGTCGTACAATAAAACCAAACACCCCGGAGGGTGATGCGGCGGGCCTTGATAGTAGAAATGTAGTACAGCATGAATATACAAATAGCGATGGTCAAAAGGTTGTTATAAGACGCGACAAGCCGCATGAGTATGGAGATGGTGGTAAAGGTGATCAAGGCGATCATTATAACGCTGGTCAAAACCCGCAGCAACCAAAGGATTTAAACCAACATCATGACATTAAACCCGCGCAATAAATTTTTGATATTATGATAGATTCAATTAAAAGCCTCGGATGGTGTGATAAGTTTGTGGAGTATTTTATTTTAAAAAAAGAGGGTCTGCGGAAAGCAGCACAAAAATCGATGAATGATTTTATTAATATATATAAAAAGCAAGATACATCCTCAAGAAGACAGTTTATTGATATAGTCAACAAGTTGGTATTCAATTCTGCAGATTATGAGCTATTACCTTATAATCTTTATCATAGCACGTTATTGCCGGATCTTGAACACTGGATTAAGGAAGAGCCAACTAACCCAATACCCTATAAATGGAGCTCGAATATAAATTTGATTAGAAGAGCATTAGATCTTTCTCCCAATGATCAGGAAGCTCTTATTATATACGGCAATCGACTTATTGGGCATGTTTCTATGAACCAGCATGAACTTAATCATGGGCTTCCATATCTTGGAGATGCAAGTGATGATTATATTAAATTGGACAACTATCAAAGACTATTGCCTAACATCGGTGATGAGGAAAAACGTAACGTATTTATGAATCAGCTAGTTGGATTGAAGCAAGTCGCTTTTGATTGCATGTCAAAGGCTTCATTGGACTAATTCTTACTTTTCTCGCGAGCTTATAGCTCTTAAAGTACACATAACAGCAGTTTGCAACTACTACCTAAGCCCAGCCACAAGCTGGGCTTTTCTATTTACTTTATGTAAGCTTTCTTGGCTTTATAGGCAGTGCATCTATTAGAGCGTAGAGTTGCTGTTTATCTTCAATAGATAATACATTAATATCCAACACATGAGTAAGAGGCTCGCTGTCAATCATTAATTCAGACAGACCAATTAGATAACCGAGTGATGCTTTAAGCTCGCTTGCAATGTATGTTTAGCATCTATTTCAAATAGCAACACAATCTTGCGTCTTTCATGCTTGATCTTGGCCCCGAGAAAGCCTGAATGGATAAATTAGTATGCTTGTTCTTAAACAGAGAGTTGTAAAATTGCCACCTAATTTGCCACCATTGATGTATGGTAAACAAAAAAGCCCGTAAATAATATTATTTACGGGCTTTTTAAATTTAAGTTGCGGAGAGGGAGGGATTCAAACCCCCGGTACCTGTTACAGTACACCTGATTTCGAGTCAGGCACATTCGATCACTCTGACACCTCTCCATATGCCCCTAAAAAACGGGGACGGCAAAGGTATCATTTTCTATGATTTCTTTGGCGGGTAAATATCAAGTTCACTTTATGCCCTATCGCGCCTGCAGCAACGCTGCTACATCAACTTTAGTCATCTGCATAAAGGCCCCCATTACACGGTCAATCTGCTCGCGCGTGCCGTTTTTGATGGTATCGGGTACCACTGTGGTAGCTACCTGCCATGATACGCCAAACTTGTCTTTCAACCAGCCGCACTGGCCGGGTTGCCCGCCGTCGGCTGTCAGGGCTGCCCAATATTGGTCAATCTCCTGTTGGCTTTCGCAGGGAATCAGCAATGAAACGGCATCATTAAAAGTAAAATCGTGCGGGTGGGCACTGTCCATCGCCGCCATCCAGGTAGCATCGGCATAAAAATCGGCATACATCAGGGTGCCTTCTTTGTCGGGCGCCATGCCAGCCGGGTAACGGGCAGTAATACCGCGTTTACCATCTTTAAATACCGAGCAGTAAAAATCAATCGCTTCTTCAGCACGGCCGGCAACATCGCCGGTGTACATGAGCGACGGTACAATTACCGGACGCTCCTCTCCCTCTGGGTTGGTAAGGATGAGCTGCCACGAGATACCGTATTTATCGGCCACCCAGCCATAACGCTCGCTGAAAGGGTAACGGTCAATCGGCATCATTACCTGTCCGCCGGCTGAGAGTTTACTCCATACTTCATCAATGCGCCTGGCGGCGTCAGGATCACGTGAGGGATCAAAATTGATCATAAACGAAATTGCCGGACTAACCTTTTGCGATTTTGCTGCGCCAATCCCCATAAAAGGCTGGCTCGCCAACGTAAACTCCACCAACTCGCAAGTACCAAACGGCGTATCAAAATGATTGACAGCTGAAATGGCTGAATCTGGCAGCAGCGAAGTATAAAACTCAGCAGCTTCTTTAGCTTTCTGGTCGTCAAACCAAAGGTGCGGTGTTATTGGTAACATAGGTAAACGGATTTTGGTTAATGGTAAAGTTAGGGATTTTACAGACCTGCAACTAATTCATGTGTAGATTGTTGGGTTAAACATAAAAGGGCGATCTGTTAAATCGCCCCTTATGCTTTATTCTTTAACGCCCCACTTTTTAGCCCAGGCGGGGTAACCTTTATCAATCAAACCGTTAGCCCAGCTGCCATACCAGGCGTAGCCGTTACGGCGCTCATAGCCAATATCATTGACGTCGTATTTCTTAATGCCGTCTCTATCGCAAAAGAATGGCTTGTTGGTACCTATTTCATAATATCTGGCCCAAATGGTTGGCGCATTACTATCGGCCACTAACTGGCGGTTGGTGCCAAAGGGCGTGCCCGGCGCAGGTACCGCCACAAATTTATAGCCTTTTATTTCAACTTCTTTCAACCAGTTTACCGCAGCGGTAACGGCAGTTTTAATTTCGTTTGACGGATCTTGCTGACTCATCAGAAAATCAATAATACCTACGGTTTCAGAACCGCTGATAGATGGTAACTCATAAGCACGTGCCTTGGCCGGTTGCAAAGTTTTCTCGTCATATTGCTGGCACCAGGCTGTGAGTTTGCCGTTTGCCTTGATCTGCGTGTTCAATATGCACTGCACGCCCTTTTTAACGGCTTTGGCACATGGCGCTGTCAGCGATGGGTCTATAAAGTCCAGATCGTTCTGCTTACGCACCACATCCTGCAGCACATTGAGCGCATTGATCATGGCGTTATCATTGTAAGTAATCTCGGCACGATACAGCAGTTTCTCAGGATAGTATTGCGGGAAACCACCGTTATCATATTGAGATTTCAGCAGGAATTTTATACCGCGCTCTATCGCTTCCTTGTATTTAGGATTATGGTAGGTTTTATACGCATGAGCCAGGTAACGGATCTCTTTCTTAGTCGATTCGTTATCAATATTAGCATCATCGTGCGAAGCTTCAATAGCGATGTCCTTTTTCAGCGAGTCTGAAAACTGCACATTGTAGCTAAAAGCCTTACCATGGTACTGTTTGGACCAGCCGCCTGATGCACGCTGAAACAGTAACATGTTATCGGCCTGCAAATCCTGCGCGCAAGCCTGGGCCACACAAAAACAAGCGCTTATACCTAAAGCGGCTCTCACAATATTTTTAAGGGGGTTCATATCGGGATTAAAATTGGTTGCCGAATTTACAATTTAACCCAAAATGCAACGGCATATAGCTCCGTAACATATTAAATACGTTGCCTACCCTACTACCTGTCGCTCACACACCTGAAACCCAAATTATTTGATCCGCTGTTCACCTCGCCTTTGCCCCTGCTGCCTGCTTTGTAGCGGATGCAATACTCATCACTGCAAATAAAAGACCCACCGCGCTGCACACGTTTCACGGCGTTAGGCTCCTCAGGGTCATAGCTATCTGCCGGGCCCTGAGGGTTATCAGCCGGACTATGGGCATAGTAGTCAGACCGATAAAAGTCATTACACCATTCCCATACGTTACCCTCCATATCATACAAACCCCAGCCATTGGCCGGGAACGATTTTACGGGCGCAATACCTTTAAAGCCATCGGCACCGGTATCCTTATCCGGAAAATGGCCTTGAAAGTTATTGGCCATCATTTTGCCATTCGGGTGCATTTCGCTACCCCAATAGTAGGTCTTATTGGCTTTGCCGGCACGGGCGGCGTACTCCCACTCAGCTTCGGTAGGCAAGCGTTTGCCGGCCCAGGTGGCATAGGCCAGGGCGTCGGTATAACAAACGTGCACCACCGGATAGTTACCCTTGCCATCGATGTTGCTTTTCGGTCCGAAAGGATGGCGCCAGCTGGCCCCGGCAACATAGCTCCACCACTGCATTGGGTCATTCAGCGATACCGGATGCGAGGGCGGTGTGAACACACCAGAGCCGGGTACCAGGCTTTCCGGAGGCACGCCGGGATAATCTTTCGGGTCGGGTTTTTGCTCGGCAACGGTAACATAATGCGTAGCTGATACAAATCGGGCAAACTGATCATTGGTCACTTCGTGCTCATCAATCCAAAAGCTTTTCATATTTACGCGGTGCACGGGTTGCGCATCGTTAAAATCTTTATCATCGGTACCCATCATAAAACTGCCGGCAGGCAGGTGCACCATATCTGTGTGGCCTTGTTTGGGCGTATCTACAACTGCCTGCTGTTGCACAGACGCAGCCTTTTTAGGTTGATTGCTACAGGCAGCCAGCACGCCGCAGGCCATCAATAATGCTATTCTCTTCAACTTATTCATATGGTTTGTACAAAGCTTCTTAATATTTGGGCATAAAGCAAGCCTTGCTGGAATAAAACACTAAGTCTGATGAAAGGACCAACATTGAAAACATATCCATCAACCCATCAGTTACTAAAATAAACGCCTTATGAAAAAGCACAGCATACCGAATGAGCCGGATGAGATGCCGGTGAATCCGGAAAACCCGGGTATACAACGCCCGTCTGATCCGGGCGAGCCACAAATACCAGAAGAAGCGCCCGAAAATATTCCGCGCGAAGTGCCACCAGAACCAGCCAATCCTCCAGAGGTTGCCCCCGGCGAGGTACAGAAATAGCGCTATGCAACCAATAACCATTTCAGCTTCAAATAGCCCTTGCTCTACTATTTTAAATTACAAAACTTAATATTAAGTTAACAACCAACTAAACGCACTTTCCGTACTATGGAACGTGCGTTTATTGAATATCCCTCTGCTAAAGTTTTTCAAGGCCAGGCTCCTTTTAAGCTTCTTTGCGTTTATACTGGTCATACTTTTTTGGTTGGGCTCTTATCTGTATATAGATAACCGCCAGGCCGGCCTGCGCAATTTTTCGGGTGAATTAACGCGCGTACAGATCCAATACCTGGAAAGCACCGGCTACCTCCAAAAATTCATGCTTTCGGGCTTTCATGAACCCGAGTTTTACATCAGTGGCAAACAACAGGATATCGATCGTTTTCTCTCACTGCAAAAAAGTATCAGCACAGATCTTGCCACCTTGCGCAAACATGCTGAGCGCAACAATATACACGCAGATAAGCAACTGGAAAATCTGCAACGGCTAAGTGCGCAAACCATCACGATGGGCGCTTATTGAAAGTGCACTATCAAAAAAAAGGTTTCGAAGACTGGGGGATTGAAGGTAAAATGCGCCGCTACGCGCACTGGCTGGAAGACTCTGGCCGGGTGGCAAAAATCGGTCTGCTTCAGTTACGCCGTCATGAAAAAGACTATATGCTGCGCGGACGCATGGAATATGCGCTACTGTTCTATAAGCAGTTAGACTCGCTATTGGTTAACCAACCTAAAAATACGCAGAGCTACCAGGCGATGCAGCTATACCGCCAGTATTTTGTTGAACTGGTAAACGAGGCCGAAATATTGGGCATTAACAAAGAAACCGGCATTGTACCGCAAACTCGCCAGGCTATAGAAAACTTTGACCATCAATATGCCCAAACTAATGACGTGGCTATCAGCGAAACGGCCCGCATCCACAACAAGTTTACCGGGCTGCTGGTGTTGATATCGGCCCTGTCGCTGGCTGTTGTGGTAGCTTTGAGCTGGCTGTTCTCTAAATATTTCACGCGCGATTTAACGCAGTTGAATCAGCAGATGTCGGCCTTTATCCGGTCTGATTTTTCGGATGTATCTACACCGGCAGAGGCCTCCCGTGTGCCCAACAGTATGGAGATTGATAACCTGTATCGCGATTTTGGGTTACTTAAAAAAGCCATCCAAAGTTACATCAGCAAACTCAACCTGCGCAGTAACGAGCTGCAGGAGTTGAACGAGGAGTTACAGGCTCAATCTGAAGAACTACAGGCGCTGAACGAAGAACTGCTGCTGCAACAGGAGCAAGAGCACCAGGCCCGCCGCGAGGCTGAGAAAGCCAATCAAGCCAAAAGCATCTTCCTGGCTACCATGAGTCACGAGATCCGCACGCCGATGAACGGGGTATTGGGGATGACCTCACTTTTACAAGAAACGCAACTGAATGAGGAACAGGCCGAGTATGCCAGCACCATTAAAAATAGCGGTGAACAGTTGATGAATGTGATTAATGACATTCTGGATTTCTCCAAAATAGAATCGGGTAAGCTGGAACTTGATCCGCATGATTTTAACCTGCGCGAGTGCGTGGAAGAAGTGATGGACCTGTTTGCCGGTAAAGCTGCCATGGCTGGTCTGGACCTGATTTACCAGATAGACCATGACCTGCCCATGCAACTGGTGGCCGATAGCCTGCGCCTGAAACAGGTATTAACCAACCTGCTTAGCAATGGCATCAAATTCACTTCATATGGCGAGGTGTTTATGCATATCAGTTTACTTAACCGTGCCAACAACCAGTTGATCCTGCAATTTGAGATAAAAGATACCGGCATAGGTATACCTGAAGATAAATTGCCGCGCCTGTTCAAAGCTTTCTCGCAGGTTGATTCATCAACCACGCGCAGCTATGGCGGTACCGGTTTAGGTCTGGCCATTTGTGAGCGATTGGTAAACCTGATGGGCGGCGAAATTTATGCTAACAGCAAACCGATGGTGGGCACGTCATTTGTTTTCACCCTACATGCGGAGGTAAGCACCCAGCCGTTACGCGCAACCGTGCCGTGCAGTATGGCCGGACAAGAAGGCAAAAAAATTTTGGTGGTTGATGATAACGATACCAATCGCCGCATCCTGCAGCTGCAGTTAGAGCAATGGAAATTAGTGCCAACATTGGTATCATCAGGTCAGGCAGCATTGGTAGCTATGGATCAAAACAAGTTCGACCTGGTGTTAAGCGATATGCAGATGCCCGGCATGGATGGCGTACAATTAACCGAACAGATTAAGCAGCGACAGCCGCAGATGCCTATAGTGCTGCTCAGCTCTGTTGGCGATGAAACCAAACAGCGCTACGCCAATCTATTCTCGGCCATTTTGACCAAGCCGGTGAAGTTGCAGCCACTTTGCAAAGCCATGCTGACGGCCATGGTTGAGCAGCCTGAACAACAACCGCAACGCAAAGAACAACTGGCAGCAGGATTGCTGAGTGAAACCTTCGCTCACGAACACCCGATGCGCATTTTACTGGCTGAGGATAATCTGATCAATCAAAAACTCATTCTGCGCATATTGAGCAAACTGGGCTATCTGGCAAAATCTGCACTAAACGGCCTGGATGTATTGGCCCTGATGGAACATGAAACCTTTGATGTAATACTGATGGACATCCAGATGCCGGGCATGGACGGACTGGAAGCTACGCAGATGATTCGCAGCAGCACCATCGCTCAACCCATCATCATTGCCCTGACAGCCAACGCCCTTGCCGAAGATAAAGAGCGATGCCTAAGCGCGGGCATGGATGATTACCTGTCTAAACCCGTCAATATTGACCTGTTCCTGGAGGCGCTAAGACGAGCATCGGTACATATCAATAATAAAGACAAGGAATTACCGGCTACGGAACTTTTTGCGGGGTAAAAATTAAACCAATTTGTCATTGCGAGCAGGGTTCGCGGGCGGAATTGCGCGCGAAGCAATCTCGTCGCAAGCAATTAGTCCTTTGACGAGATTGCTTCGTCACTCCCACGCTTTACCCTTTGCGTTCCTCGCAATGACAATCAAAAAGAACACGAAATATCGTCTACGCAGTGTTAATGACGCGCTTTTTTATATCTCTTTAGCTAATTGTTACGTTTATTTACCAAAGCAGGTAAGCTAAGGATACTCTTTACAAAACGAGTTATTAATTTGGCCGAAATTTATTTCAATAAATCACCCCCGGCTGACAATCATCAGCTGCCTGTGACTTATTTTTACCGATCGCCAATAAATAGATACTGATTTAAAAATGCGTGTAGGACTGTTTATACCTTGCTATGTAGATCAATTTTACCCCAACGCGGCTATTGCCACGCTGCAGCTGCTGGAAAAGCTTGGCTGCGAGGTGGTATATCCGCAAAATCAAACCTGCTGCGGCCAGCCTATGGCCAACTCGGGCTTTGAACATTTGACACATGGCTGTAACGAATTATTTATTAAAAACTTTGATGGCTTCGATTACATCGTAGCTCCGTCAGGCAGTTGTGTACTCCACGTGCGCGAGCATTTACATGATGAGCATGACGAAGCTAAGGCTGTAGACATTCGCCATAAAGTCTATGAGCTCACCACTTTCTTAACCGATATTTTAAAGGTAGAAAGCTTACCGGCACGTTTCCCTCATAAAGTGGGTATGCACCAGAGCTGCCACGGTCAGCGTGGCTTGAAACTGTCAAGCATGAGTGAACTCGTAGCGCCGGCCTTCTCAAAACCAGGCAGCCTGCTGGCCATGGTAAAAGATATTGAGCTGATTGAGCTGAACCGAGTAGACGAATGCTGCGGTTTTGGCGGCACCTTCTGCGTGGCCGAAGAAGCCGTATCATCAAAAATGGGTAAAGACCGCGTGGCCGACCACCTGCAGCACGGTGCTGAGTATATTACCGGTGTTGACATGAGCTGCCTGATGCACATGGAAGGCATCCTGAAACGCCAGGGCAGCAACGTAAAAGTGATGCACATTGCTGAGATTCTCAACGGAGTTGAGAATTAGTTAATTAGTTGATTAGTTAATCAGAGATTAGTTATTGCAAGTCGTCGATGCAAAGCACCAATGACCAATGACTACTGACCAATGACAAAATGAATACTGGAGAGAAAGAACACGCAGAATTAGCCGACGTATTTAATAAAGACGAGGCCCGTGTAGATTGGCACGATGAAACCCTGTGGTGGATCCGCGCTAAGCGCGACCGCTCGGTGCACCAGCTGCCGGAGTGGGAAGATCTGCGCGAAACGGCATCTAAAATAAAGTTTAACGTGCTCTCTAACCTGAGCGGGTACCTAGAGCAGTTTGAAGCACAGGCCAAAGCTAACGGTGTTACCGTACACTGGGCTGCCGACGCGAAGGAACATAACGAGATTGTTCACCGACTGATCAGCGAGCAGGGTGTTACGCAGATGGTAAAAAGTAAGTCAATGCTGACCGAAGAGTGCCACCTGAACGAGTACCTGGCAGAGCACGGCATCGAAGTAATTGACTCTGACCTTGGCGAACGCATTGTGCAGCTGGCTAAAGAACCGCCAAGCCACATTGTACTGCCTTGTATCCACAAAAAGAAAGAAGAAATTGGCGATCTGTTCCACAAATACCTGGGCACGCCGTCAAATATGTCTGATCCGCAGTTTCTAACCGAAACCGCCCGTCAGCACCTGCGCGAAACTTTCCTAACCCGCAAAGTGGCCTTAACCGGCGTAAACTTTGCCGTGGCAGAAACAGGCGAGTTTGTAGTTTGTACCAACGAGGGTAACGCCGATATGGGCGCCCACCTGGCCAACATACACATTGCCTGTATGGGTATTGAAAAATTGATCCCTCAGCGCAAGCACCTGGGCGTATTTCTACGTCTGCTAACCCGCAGCGCCACCGGTCAGCCAATTACCACTTACTCCAGCCACTTCAAAAAGCCGCGCGAAGGCCAGCAAATGCACATCGTGCTGGTTGATAACGGCCGAAGCGTACAACTGGGTCGTGAAGATTTCCGCAACTCGCTGAAATGTATCCGTTGCGGTGCCTGTATGAATACTTGTCCGGTTTACCGCAGAAGCGGTGGCCATAGCTACCATAACGCCGTAGCTGGCCCGATTGGTTCTATCCTGGCACCAAACCTGGATATGCGACAATATGCCGATTTACCATTTGCATCAACCCTGTGCGGCTCATGCAGTAACGTGTGCCCGGTGAAGATCGATATTCATGATCAGCTGTATAAATGGCGTCAGGTGCTGGTAAAAGAAGGTTACGCACCAACCGTTAAAAAAATAGGTATGCAGGTGATGACTACTACGCTTAACTCGCCGGGTATTTACCGCACCGCCGGTAAACTGGGCCGTATAGTGATGCGTTTGGCACCGTTTGCTGTAAACAATGGACTAAATCCATGGTACAAACATCGTGATATGCCAACTCCACCGAAAGAATCATTTGGCGAGTGGTATAAGAAGAATAGAAAATAATTTTGAAGGATGGAATGAGTGAATGATAGAATAAAATCATTCACTCATTCGCAAATCACTCATTCAATCATTATAAATGACAAGTAGAGAAAAAATACTGGCAGCCGTAAAACAAAATCAGCCCGAGCCGATGGAGCTGCCTGATATCGCATTTCTGAAAGGTGACCCGGAAGGCGTCATTGAAAAATATAGTACCACCCTTACCAATGTTGGCGGCAAGGTTTACCGCGTAGCTGGTTATGAGGAGATTGCCAAGATTGTTAAAGAAATTTACAAGCCTGAGGATCGCATCCTGACGCTGGTTCCTGAACTGGCCGGCATCACTAACGAAGCCTTCCAGCCAAGCCTGACTGCCCATCACTGGGAGAATGTTGAGCTGGCAGTAATCCGCGGACATTTCGGTGTGGCCGAGAATGGCGCAGTTTGGGTAACCGAAGAATTGATGGGTCACCGTGCCTTGCCGTTCATCACCCAATACCTGGCCATCGTCATCAAGGCTGAAGATATTGTGCCAACCATGCACGAAGCCTACATCCGCACTGCCGATAAAACCAGCTACGGTTACGGCGTATTTATAGCCGGCCCATCTAAAACTGCTGATATTGAGCAGTCATTGGTCATTGGCGCACACGGTCCGCGCGGCATGACGGTGTTTATTTTGGATTGATAAGATACTCGACATACAACAAGAAATGCAGCCAATGGCTGCCTTTCTTGTTGGACGCTTAAAATCCCTCCTCGGGGAGGGGCGCGTAAGGAAAGAGCGTCGGCAGGGAGGGGGCTAATCGCTTTACTAACCCCTCCCTACACCCTCCCCAGGGAGGGAATCGCACGTTCCCACGCTTTCAGCCTACCAGATACAGCCGTCTACTTCCTGTTCATTTTCCATAAATTTCGTTTGCCTTCAATTATTATCGACAATATTTACAATATTCGTACTATGCTACCCAACCAACGACGCGATAAAATTCTGGAACTACTGAAAGAAGACGGTTCTGCCAAGGTGATTGATCTGGCACGTATCTTCAAAGTAACCGAAGTTACCGTGCGTCAGGATCTGGAGAAAATGGAAAAAGACGGGCTGATTAGTCGCGAGCATGGCGGGGCATACATTAAAGATATTCACGATCAGGTGCGGGCTTTCTCGCTCACCCATCAGGAAAACCTGGACAAGAAAGAACTCATCGCCAATAAATGTCTCGAGTTTATTGAAAGCGGCGACAGTATCATCCTTGACTCGGGCTCTACCACTACCGAGATTGCCAAGAAACTGAAAGGCTTTAAAAACCTCACCGTTATCACCAACGCCCTCAATATTGCCACCATGCTGGGTACCGAGCCGGGCATCGAGCTGATTGTAACCGGCGGCGAGTTCAAGCCACCTACCCTATCACTCACCGGCCAAAAAGCTGCTGACTTTTTTAAGGGTATTAACGTGCAGAAACTGTTTCTGGCTACAGCTGGTTTGTCACTCAAAGCAGGTTTAACCTACCCCAGCATCAGCGATATCGTAGTAAAAAAAGCGATGATTGATGCCGCAGAGACGGTTTACCTGGTGGCTGATTCTACCAAGATCGGCAAAAGTTCATTTGCCAGCCTGGGTGCACTATCGCTCATTAATTATATTATTACCGATGCAGGCATTGAGGCGCACCACAAAGCCGTGCTGGAGGATAATGATATTGAGCTGATTATTGCGGAGTAGCTCATTATTTTTCTACTCCCGATTGTCATTTCGACCAACGGGAGAAATCTTATCCCCCAAGCTATTCTAAGGCCTGTCGCTCGTACAAGATTTCTCATCGCCATACTCTATCTCTACCCATAATGGGCAATGCATAACTAAATATCATCCGTCTAAGATTCCTCCTCACTCCACTTCACACTCCTGTCCCAGTTCGTTCGGAATGACAAACGGCTTTAGCGTTACTCCCCCCCTCCCATATTACGTAACCGTTAAATCACCATCTTTCAGGATAGCTTATGAAAGTATTGGTAAAATTCTATTGCAACTTTAGTTCCCTGAAGCGTTATAACTTCTTTTGATTTCTTTCTTTTGTTTTCTTTTATTTATCTTTACTTTCAGAAGACAACATTAGCATAGTCTTTTTGCTTACAATAAAAAACCGAAAAACTAAAAATGAGTGTAAAAGCAAGCTTGGGTGTAATTATCGGCAATCGCGATTTTTTCCCCGACAGATTAGTGGCCGAGGCACGTGTGGATATTCTGGCACTGTTTGAGAAGCTGAACCTGAAACCAATTATGCTGGAAGACACCGACTCTAAACTGGGTGGTGTTGAAACCTTTGGTGAGGCCCGTAAATGTGCAGAATTGTTTGCCCGTCACCGCGACGAGATTAGTGGTGTGCTGGTAGTATTACCAAACTTTGGCGATGAAAAAGGCGTTGCTGAAACCCTGCACCTGGCCGGCTTGAACGTGCCTGTGCTGATCCAGGCTTACCCAGACGATCTGAATAAGCTGGACGTTGCCCGTCGCCGCGACTCATGGTGCGGTAAAATTTCGGTTTGCAACAACCTGTATCAGTTCGGCTTTAAATATACGCTGACCACTAAACATGTGGTACACCCTTCTGATCCAACTTTTGAGGCTGATTTATTAAACTTCGTAGCTGTTTGCCGCGTGGTTAAAGGTCTGAAAAAAGTACGTATCGGTGCAGTAGGTGCCCGTCCAGGTGCGTTCAATACTGTTCGTTACAGCGAGAAGATCCTGCAACGCAATGGCATTTCTGTAACCACGGTGGATCTTTCTGAGATTCTGGGCCGCGCTAACCGACTGACTAAAGATGACGCTGTTGTTAAAGCGCATTTAGAAAAAATACACGCTTACACCCCAATAGGTAAAACACCTGATGAGGCGATGATCCAGATTGCCAAGCTGGACGTAGTGCTGAACCAGTTTATGGCCGAGAACGAGCTGGATGCCACCGCTATCCAATGCTGGACCTCATTACAGCAAAACTATGGCTGTAACGTATGTACCAGCATGAGTATCATGAGCGAGAACATGTTACCAAGCGCCTGCGAAGTTGACGTAACCGGTACCCTGAGCATGTATGCCATGCAGCTGGCCTCTGGTTCGCCAAGCGCGCTGGTAGACTGGAACAACAACTATGCTGATGATGATGAGAAATGCGTACTGTTCCATTGCGGTAACTGGGCAAAATCATTCCTGCCAGATATCGAGATCAGCACGGCACCAATTCTGGGTACATCAGTAGGTGTAGAAAATACATACGGCGCACTGGCCGGCCGCACGCCTGCATCGCCATTAACTTACGGCCGCATCAGCACTGATGACCCGAATGGCAAAATCAAAGCCTACATTGGCGAAGGCTATTTAACTAACGACGAACTGAACACCTTTGGTAACCGTGCCGTAGCACAAATACCAAACCTGCAAGGCCTGATGCAATATGTTTGCCGCAACGGTTTTGAGCACCATGTGGTAATGAATGCTTCAAAAACTGCCGGCATCCTGCAAGAAGCTTTAGGCAACTACATGGGTTGGGAAGTTTACAACCACATTTAATTGTACAGCTATGACTGACAAAGAACTAGCCTTAAAATCTATTGAGTATCGTAAAAAGATCCTCAAATACATTGTGGGCGCAAATGCCGGGCACACCGGCGGCAGTCTATCTTGTGTAGACGTGCTGAATGTACTTTATAATAACGTGATGAACGTTGGTCCGGAGAATTTCACCTCTCCGGATCGCGATCGTTATATCCAGAGCAAGGGACACTGCGTTGAGGCGCTGTTTGTGGTGTTGGCAGATCAGGGCTTTTTCCCTGAGAGCGACCTGGAGACTTTGTGCAAATACAAATCGCACTACATCGGTCACCCTACCCGCAAGATCAAAGGCGTAGAGCAAAATACCGGTGCGTTGGGTCACGGCCTGCCAATTGCAGTGGGTAATGCCATTGCTGCTAAAATGGATAAAAAGGATTACCGCGTGTTCACCCTGCTGGGCGACGGTGAGTTACCCGAAGGCTCAAACTGGGAAGCTGCTTTAACAGCCGCCCACTACAAGCTGGATAACCTGGTAGCCATTCTGGATAAAAACGAACTGCAAATTACCGGCCCTACCAAAGACGTGTGTAACACCGACCCGGTAGACCACAAATTTGAAAGCTTCGGCTGGGCTGTGCGCCATGTGGATGGTCACGACTTTAAAGCCCTGACTGAAACTTTTGCCCAGATCCCTTTCGAGCCGGGTAAACCAAGTTTCATCATCGCCCACACCGTAAAAGGCAAAGGCATCAGCTATATGGAAAACAACGGCAAATGGCACCACGGCGTTCCAAACAAGGAGCAATACGAGCAAGCCATTGAGGAGTTGGACGGCGCTGTAGAGTTGGTATAAGGCATAGGAGAAGACTTGTATCGTGTACAGACTTACGAAGTTTTAAAACTTCGTAAGTCTGTACACGTCATCCCCACCATGTCATTTCGAGCGAGCGAAGGGCTGGAATTGTGCGAAGGAGCGACGAGAAATCTTGTACGAGCGAACAATCCTCCGGAATAGCATGAGGGATAAGATTTCTCCCGTTGGTCGAAATGACATAATGATATAGAACAATAAATCGAACTAAAACAAAAAAACAAATACCGTGGGTGCAGTAGTAGAAAGTGCCGTAGGCACAAAACCCAATCAGGACGTGTTTTCTGAAACCTTGCAGCAACTGGCTGCAATGGATAAAAATATTGTAGCTGTAACCAGCGATTCGCGCGGCTCGGGTAAACTGGTGCCTTTCGGGCAGAAGTTTCCAGAGCAGATTGTCGAGATCGGTATTGCTGAGCAGAACCTGGTAGGTGTAGCCGCCGGTTTGGCAGCAGCTGGTAAAAAAGCGTTCGCGGTATCGCCGGCCTGCTTTTTGACCGCCCGTGCTTTAGAGCAGATCAAAAACGACGTGTGCTACTCAGACAACCGGGTTACGCTGGTAGGCATTAGCGCAGGTGTAAGTTATGGCGCACTGGGTACCACGCACCACAGCCTGCATGATTTTGCGGTGCTGCGTGCCATCAACAACATTACCATTGTAGCGCCTGCCGACAACTTTGAGACCGAACAAGCCGTAAAACTGGCTGCCGAGAGCAACAAGCCGGTTTACCTGCGCTTCGGCAAAAAACCAATGCCGCTGCTGAGCCCCGATGAACCGGGCGATTTTCAGTTTGGCAAAGGCCGTGTAGTAAAAGAGGGTGCAGATATTGCCATCATTGCCAGCGGCGAAACGGTATATCCTGCCCTGCAAGCCGCTAAAAAATTAGAGGCCGAAGGCATTGCAGCCACCGTAGTGAGCATGCACACCATCAAACCGCTGGATGTGCAACTGATCAGCCAACTGGCAGCGCAAACCAAAGCCATCCTTACCGTAGAAGAACACATGGTGAATGGTGGTTTGGGCGAGGCCTGCGCATCATACCTTATTCAGCATGGCTACCGTAAACCATTTAAAATTATGGGTATCCCTGATGAGTATACCGTAACCGGCTCGCAGGTAGAAATACTGGGCCACTACGGCATATCAGAAAGCGGCATTGCCGCAGAGGCCGCCAAATTGCTGGCATCAGCCTAAAACCGCCTCAAACCTTATCACCCCCACAGAAGAAGAACCGACCAAAGAGAAAGAGAACCAACCAATGAAACCACAACTAAAGCATGAGAAGAACAACCATTATATTACTGCTGCTTTCGCTTGTTGCGTGTAAACCAAAAACGGGCGCCAATAGCGGTGGCCCTAAAAAGGTAGCGGTCATAGTATCAACCTTAAACAACCCGTGGTTTGTGTTTCTGGCACAAACTGCTGCTGCGCAGGCCAAAAGCCTGGGCTATGAGGCCAAGATATTCGACTCGCAAAACAACACGGCTACCGAGACCGACAACTTTGAGAACGCCATTGCCTCGGGCTACAAGGCAATCCTGTTTAACCCTACCGACGCCAACGGCTCTGTAGTGAACGTTAACAAGGCCAAAGCTGCCGGCGTACCTGTATTTTGTATGGACCGTGAGGTAAACTCTACCACCGGCCCAACCTCACAAATCCTGTCAGACAGTTATTCGGGTTGTGTGGATCTGGGTAAATACTTTGTGCAGCAGATGCATAAAAAAGGCAAATACGTAGAGATACTGGGCATTGTGGCCGATAACAACACCTGGAACCGTTCAAAAGGGTTCCACAGCGTGGTAGATTATTATCCTGGCCTGGAAATGGTAGCTCAGCAAAGTGCCGATTTTGACCGTAACAAAGGCATGGAGGTAATGGAGTCTATCCTGCAGGCCCACCCTGATATTACGGGCGTTTTCTGCGGTAACGATGCCATGGCCATGGGTGCTTACCAGGCGCTGGCCGCTGCGGGCAAAGCCAACAAAGTAAAAGTGATTGGCTTTGACGGCTCTGAAGATGCTATTCAAGGCATTAAAGACGGCAAAGTAGCTGCCACCTGTATGCAGTTCCCTAAAGTAATGGCGCAAACCGCTGCCAACTATGCCGACGATTATTTTAAGGGCAAACGCGATTTTCCTAAAAAAATCCAGGTGGGCGTAGAGATGGTGACCGGCAAAAACATTAACGATTACATTGCTTACGGTAAAAAATAAGACTCATGAAAAAAGGGATAAAATATACCGTTTGGGCCGTTATTGTGCTGGCACTGGCCTTCAATTCCATCTACTTTAAAAAACTGAGCGAGGTAAAAGCATCCGACAAAAAGTTTGATGCCGTGGCTTATGCCAAAGGTTTATACGCCAAATTACCATCAGTTACCGATAAAGCCATTACCCTTGATCAGTTAGTGAACGAGGTGAATGCCGATAAAGCCAAAGCGTTTTCAGACTACGGTCATGCGCTGGCTATTGGCAGTACGCGCTTTTTTATGGTGAAAGGCAGTGGTGTGGTAAAAGAGATTAACGAGAGTGACGTATTGCTGACCACCGCCGGTGGTAATGACGTGAGCATAGCTACCGAATTCGTTTTCGGCAACGCGGTGCGTGATGCCTCAGGCCAGGTGAATCTGAATGATTTTAGTAACACCGTAGATCTGAGTAATATTTCATCAGAAGTTGACAAGATCATCCGCGCGCAGGTATTGCCTGCTTTTAAAGCAGCAGTAAAAAAAGGCGATAAAGTTGATTTTACCGGCGCCATAGAACTGAACCAGGAACACCTTAACCTGGGCGAAGTTGAGTTGATGCCAGTAAGCCTGAATATTACACCGCAAGTAGCAAGTAAATAAGGTTAAAGCTGAAAGGTATAACCATCCCGTCGTTGCGAGGAACGAAGCAATATCTGCATAGGACGGGCAGATATATCAATTGACTTTGCAGTGTAGAGATTGCTTCGTTCCTCGCAATGACGAGACGGAGAACAGTCAGACCAATAAAACCAGTTAAAACACAACATGCTTGTAGCCGAAAATATCACCAAAAGATTCCCGGGCGTTATTGCCTTGCAGGATGTGAGCATGGAGCTGCATCCCGGCAAGGTAAATGCACTGTTAGGCGAAAACGGTGCAGGGAAATCTACCTTAATGAAAATCCTCTCGGGCGTTTATCCCGAGTATGAGGGCCGCATTCTGCTCAATGGCTCGCAGGTTAACTTTAATAACCCGCGCGAGGCCCAGGAGGCCGGCATAGCCATCATTCACCAGGAGCTGAACCTCATCCCCTACCTCAGCATCACCGAAAACATTTTTCTGGGCCGTGAGCTTACCAATAACCTGTGCATGCTTGACCGCAAGGCCATGAAAGCCCGTACGCAGGAGTTGCTCAATAAACTGAAGCTGAACGTTAGTCCGGACACCCTGATCCTGAACTTGAAAGTGGGCCAGCAGCAAGTGGTAGAAATTGCCAAAGCCTTGCTGACCGACTGTGAAGTGATCATTATGGACGAGCCAACCTCGGCCATTACCGGCAGCGAAGTGGAGGTACTGTTCGGCATTATCAATGAGCTGCGCTCTGAAAATAAAACCATCGTTTACATCTCCCACAAACTGGACGAGCTTTTTAAAATAGCCGACCGCTACGTGGTGCTGCGTGATGGCAAAACCATCGAAGCCGGCGAGATGAAGGGCATGACCAACGACGAGCTGATCCGCAAGATGGTGGGCCGCGAGATCAATATCATCCGCAACGGCGGCTGCCAGGCATCAGACAATGTGCTGAGTGTGAAAAACGTCAGCATTAAACATCCGGAGAACAAACAGCGTGATCTGCTGAAGAACATCTCTTTCGATCTATGCAAAGGCGAAGTACTGGGCATCTTCGGGCTGATGGGCGCCGGACGTACCGAGCTGATGGAAACCATTTTTGGTTTGCACAAAGCCGAGGGCGAGATACACGTTAACGGCCAGAAGGTATCCTTTAAATCTCCTGCGGAGGCCATGCAGGCCGGTGTGGCACTGGTACCTGAGGACCGCAAGAAAGACGGACTGGTGCTGGGCCTGGATGTAAAGACCAACATCAGCATCACTACTTTAGAACAAATGCAAAACGGCGGGCTGCTCAACAATAGTAAAGAGCAGGCGCTGGCTAAGAAATATATTGAATCGTTAAAGATCAAAACACCATCTGCCGGTCAGCTGGCTAAAAACCTGAGTGGTGGTAACCAGCAGAAAATTGTGCTGGCCAAATGCCTGGCCATCGGCCCAAAAGTGCTGATGCTGGACGAGCCTACCCGTGGTATTGATATTAACGCTAAAAACGAAATTTATAAACTGATACTGGAACTGGCTGCTGCCGGCATGGGTGTTATCGTGGTTTCATCAGAACTGCCCGAGATCCTTGCCATTTCAGACCGCGTACTGGTAATGGCCGAAGGCAGTATGACTGCCGAATTTAAAGCCGCCGACGCATCTGAAGACAACATCCTTAAAGCCGCCATCCCTAAAACCAATTAACCTGATGACTTTGAACCGACAATCTCTTGCTAAATTCCAGTCGCTTATTGCACTGGTGGTACTCTGCATTGTGCTCAGCCTGCTGTCAGATAAATTTATGACGGTAGATAACGGCTGGAACGTAATGCGCCAGATTTCTGTAAACATCTGCATCTCTGTAGGTATGACCCTGGTGGTACTTACCTCTGGTATCGATCTTTCTGTTGGCTCTGTACTGGCCCTTTGTGGTGCCATTACTGCCGGCTTACTTAAGAACGGAATCGAGATCCCATCTAACAACCTTTATATCGGCTTCACCCTGTTGGGTGCCATATTGGGTGGTATCATTATCGGCGCGTTGCTGGGTTGGTTTAATGGCTTTACCATTACCCGCTTTAAGGTACCGCCGTTCGTGGCTACGCTGGCTATGCTAACCATTGCCCGCGGCTTAACCATGCTGTGGACCAAAGGTTTCCCTATCTCTGTGCTGGGCGATAGCTTCGGCTACATCGGTACCGGCTGGCTACTGGGTATCCCCGTTCCGGTTTGGATCTCTGCGCTGGTAGTTGTAGGCGCTGCGGTGCTGACCGGTAAAACGCCGCTTGGCCGTTACATTTACGCTATTGGCGGTAATGAAAACGCCGCGCGCCTTTCGGGTATCAACATTAATCGTGTAAAAATTATTGTGTACAGCTTAGCTGGTGCGCTGGCTGGTATCGGTGGTTTGATTGTTACCTCTCGCCTGGATTCGGCGCAGCCAAATGCGGGTATCAGCTATGAGCTGGATGCTATTGCGGCGGTGGTAATTGGCGGCACATCGCTATCAGGCGGTAAAGGCTCTATCTGGGGCACGGTGCTGGGTGCAGTGATTATTGGTGTGCTGAACAATGGTTTGGTGCTCTTAAACGTATCGCCATTCTGGCAGCAGGTAGTAAAAGGTGCAGTAATTTTGCTGGCCGTAATTATTGACAAAGCGAACTCAAAATCTGAATAAGTGAGTAACTATATTTTAGCGATAGATCAGGGTACCAGCAGTACCAAAACCATTGTTTTTAACGCACAGGGCCAGGTAATGGCCAAAGGCAGCGTTCCGCTGAAAACTTTATACCTGCCCGGCGGCTTTGTGGAGCAGGAGCCCGAAGCCATTTGGCAAAACGTACTGGATTCTGTAAAAGAATGTCTGGCCGAGTTTACCAACGCCGGCTATAACATTAATGATATTAAAACCTGCGGCATCTCTAACCAACGCGAAACGTTTGTGGTTTGGGACGAAGCCGGTCAACCCCTGCACAACGCTGTAGTTTGGCAGTGCAAACGCTCGGTAGAGGTTTGCCAACGACTGAAAACCGTTGACGGACTGGAAGCCGAGATTAACCAGCGTACAGGTTTGATCATCGATCCCTATTTCTCGGGCACCAAACTCATCTGGCTGAACGAGAACAACGATAAAGTAAAACAAGCCATTGCAGCAGGCAAAACCTACTTTGGTAACGTAGATACCTGGCTGCTTTACAAAATGACCGGCGGTGCACAGTACCTCACCGATCATACCAATGCCTCGCGTACACTATTCTTCAACCTGCAAACACTGCAATGGGATGGTGTGCTACTGGAGAAATTTGGTTTGAGCAAACTGAACCTGCCTGAACTGAAATCATCAGCCGCCGCTTATGGCGAGTCTGATTTTAACGGCTTGTTCAACTCACCTATCACCATCACTGCCATGATTGGCGATTCGCACGCTGCGGCTTTTGGCGAGGGTTGTTTTACCCCCGGCACCGCCAAAGCCACATTAGGCACCGGTTGTTCTATGCTGATGAATATTGGCGACACCGCCAAAGCATCTGGCAACGGCATGGTAACCACCATTTGCTGGAGTACGGAAGATCGTGTAGACTACGCATTGGAAGGTGTGATCGTATCCTGCGGCGCCACAATAGAATGGCTGCGCACCGAGATGGGCCTGTTTGAGGACAGCAAGCAAACCGAAGCCATCGCTACATCGGTTCCAGATAACAACGGCGTTTACCTTGTCCCTGCCTTTAGCGGATTGGGTGCCCCGCATTGGGACATGAGTCGCAAGGCTGAGATTGTTGGCCTGACCTTCGATTGTAATAAGAAACATATCATCCGCGCCGCGCTGGAGACCATCCCCTACCAGATCAAAGATGTAGTAACGGCCATGGAGTCTGACACCGGCATTGCCCTGCAAGAGCTGATGGTAAACGGCGGCATCACCTCCAACCGTTTCGTCCTGCAGTTTATTGCCGACCTGACCGGCAGCAAATTGGTAAACCGCGGCATTGCCGATGTATCTGCCTTAGGCGCTGCACTTTTAGCGGGTCTAAAAGCAGGCATTTTTGAAAACGTTGAAGCCCTGCAAAGCTTAATGACCAATCAATTGGAACTAAGCCCAGGCGAACAACAGCCGCAAACCGAGCAATGGTATGCGGGCTGGCAAAAGGCTATCGCAAAGCAACTCTGATATTTTAACACAAAAATTTGCAGAGGCCACAGAGATTTATCGCTCTGTGGCCTCTGTGTTTTTATACTTGTCCGCTCTTGAAAAAAGGGGGGGGGTGTCATGTTGAGCTTGTCGAAACACGCGGGAGGGCCTATCAAACGTTTAGGGTTAGTGGATATAGGCCATCGCGCGCCCTTCGACAAACTCCGGATGACACCCATCGATATTTATCTTCTTTGCTTGTCTACGCTCACGATAGAAGTCGAGTTGCAAAAAATCTGATATTTATGGAGATTTAAGTAATAAACAAATTCGATGTTAAAAGCTGCCTTGGGAATTACCGCTATGCTCCTTCTAATTTTTCAAACCGTCCATAGCCAAAGTCATCAACTTTCAGACGATGAACTTAACAATAGCACCTTTGTAAAAATGGCATTTGCCGACACTGCAAGAAACTGTGAAAGTATGGATGAATGGTTTAAGAAAGACGTTAAAAAAGGCACCATCTTCTTATTTCTACAGGGAGGAATTGTTCCCGCAATCTACCTTAGTGATAAAAAGTTCGAGGATAAATACAACGTACATTTTGAAGATTTTGGATGTTCTGCGCCCGATTACCAATGCATTACACGATACAACATTCATGCCTTTCAATATCTAACAAATTTGTATGGTAAGAAATGGATGAAAGAAATAAGAAAAGATGTAATAGGCTTTTCAACCTGGCAAAAACACAATGAGTAATATGCCTTTGCTTAACCATTAGGCCTTCGCGCGCCCTTCGACAGAGCTCAGGGTGACATCAGCTCTCCTTTTTAATCCCATCTCACCATGCTAATATTGTACAGTCCCTTGCATAAATACTATAGTGTTCCATCAACTTGTGGGGATAAATTTGTAACAGGTATACTGACCAATTTTCTCAGCATTATCGTTAATTGCATACTTTACCGGTCTGCTATCAGGCCGGATACAATAATATCACATGTCGCAAAACATCTTACTTAAAGGCATCACCTGGAACCACAGCCGCGGCTTTGTACCGATGACCGCCACCGCGCAGCGTTTTTCTGAGCTGCACCCGAACGTAAACATCACCTGGGAGAAACGCTCGCTGCAGCAGTTTGCAGATCTTTCTATACAGCAACTGGCTGAGATCTACGACCTTTTGGTGATTGATCACCCTTGGGCAGGCTTTGCCTCAAAAACAAAATCGATTCTTCCGTTTGATGAATATTTGTCGACCGAATTCCTGGCCGATCAGGCTGAAAATACCGTTGGCCAATCGCATGAGAGCTATTCTTTTGATGGGCACCAATGGGCTTTGGCTATTGATGCCGCTACCCCTGTAGCCGCCAGTCGCCCGGATTTACTGGCGCAACATGGCGTGGCATTGCCAAAAACTTTTGATGATTTATTAGCATTGGCAAAAAAAGGTCTGGTTGCCCTGCCGGGTATTCCAATTGACTCGCTGATGCAATATTATACCTTCTGCTGCTCGCTGGGTGAGGACCCATGTCAGGGCGATGTGGTGGTAAGCGAAGAGATAGGCGTTAAAGCCCTCAAAATGTACCACGAGCTTTGCCAGTACATTGATCCGGCTTGCTTTGGCCGCAACCCGATCCAAACTTATGAGGCGATGACCTTGACCGACGAGATTGCTTACTGTCCGTTCGGTTATGGTTACACCAATTACTCGCGCGATGGCTATGCACGCAAGCTGCTCCATTTCCACGATATGATTACTTTGGATGGAAAAACCAACCTGCGCAGCACACTGGGTGGCACAGGCTTGGCCGTATCATCAAAATGTGAGCACGTGGATGTGGCCATGAAATATGCTGAATTTGTGGCATCACCTGCCTGCCAGATTGGTTTATATACCGACAACGGCGGTCAGCCAGGTCACCTGAAAGCCTGGACCGATGCGGCTAACAATGCTAAAACCTATAACTACTTTGCCAATACATTGCCTGCATTGCAGCGCGCTTACCTGCGCCCGCGTTATCATGGATCGATGTTCTTCCAGGATCATGCCGGTGACGTAGTGCGCGATTACCTGATGAAAGGTGGCGACGAGCTGCAAGTACTGGCCGAGCTGAACGCCTTATTTGCAGAATCAAAACAAAAAGTACACACCGTATGAAACCATTAGAAGGTTTAACGGTACTGGAGTTTAGCCAGTTTATGGCGGCCCCTACCGCAGGCCTGCGACTGGCCGATCTGGGTGCCCGCGTCATCAAAATTGAGCGCCCGGTAAAAGGCGAGGCTGGCCGGCAAATTGCTATCCGCAACATTTTTGTAGATGGCAGCAGCCTGGTGTTTCATACCATCAACAGAAACAAAGAATCATACTCGGCAGATCTGAAGAATCCTGAGGATCTGGCGATGGTAAAAAAGCTGATCGAGCAAGCCGATATCATCACCCATAACTTCCGCCCCGGTGTAATGGAAAAGATCGGGCTTGATTATGATGCCGTGCGTGCCATCAATCCGCGCATTGTTTATGGCGTGGTGACGGGTTATGGTAATAAAGGCCCATGGGCATTGCGCCCCGGTCAGGATTTGCTCATCCAATCGCTTTCAGGTCTGGCATATTTGTCAGACACTGCCGATGCTGGCCCGGTGCCCTTCGGACTGGCAACTGCCGATATGATTTGCGGTGCCCACTTTGTACAGGGCCTGCTGGCCGGTTTGCTGAAACGCAATAAAACCAACAGCAGCGTACTGGTAGAAGTAAGCCTGCTGGAATCGACCTTAGATCTTCAGTTCGAGGTGATCACCACTTATTTGAATGATGGCGGTCAGCTACCTAAACGCAGTAATGTGCGTGGCAGCGGTCATGCTTATTTGAGTGCACCTTACGGCATCTATAAAACACTAAACGGCTACCTGTCGCTGGCCATGGGCAACCTGCACCAGATTGGCGAGGCGGTTGGTGTAGACCTGACCTCTTACGAGGATAAAAACTCGTGGTTTGAGCGTCGTGATGAGATTATGCAATTGCTGGGCGAGAAGATTGCCCACAAAACTTCATCAGAATGGGTGAGCAGCCTGGAAGCGCAAGGCATCTGGTGCGCAGAAGTGTTGACCTATGAGCAAACCCTGCAACATGAAGGCTATTTAGCACAAGGCCTGAAACAGGAAGTTACCCTGCCTGATGGCGGCAAGCTAAGCACCACCCGCTGCCCTATCCGCATCAATGGCGAGCGTTTATATTCAGACAAGGCGGCTCCGCGTCCCGGGGCTGATACCGATATCATCAACCGTCAATTTAATTTAAGCTAACGCGATGAAACCATTAGAAGATTATTTGATTGTTGATTTCAGCCAGTTCCTTTCGGGCCCCTCGGCAAGTTTGAAGCTGGCCGATATGGGTGCGCGTGTCATTAAAATTGAGAAGCCCGGCACAGGCGATATCTGTCGCCAGTTGTACACGTCAAACGTGATTATGAATGGCGAATCATCGGTGTTTCATGCCATCAACCGCAATAAAGAAAGCTTTGCTGCCGACCTGAAAAGCGAGGAAGATAAAGCCCAATTGTGGGAACTGGTGAAAAAGGCTGATGTGGTTATGCACAACTTTCGCCCCGGTGTTATGGAACGCCTGGGCTTTGATTATAACGCGGTAAAAGCGGTTAACCCAAATGTAGTTTACGGCGAAATCTCAGGCTACGGCAGCGAGGGCCCTTGGCGCAATAAGCCCGGGCAAGACCTGCTGCTGCAATCGCTCACCGGTCTGGTTTGGCTGAGCGGCAACGCCGGCGGACCGGTACCTATGGGCCTGTCTATTGTAGATATGCTGGCCGGCAACCAACTGGCACAAGGCATACTGGCTTGCCTGGTGCGCCGCAGCATAAGCGGCGAGGGCGCACTGGTACAGGTAAGCATGCTGGAATCGGCTATTGACTTCCAGTTTGAGGCCATTACCACCTACTATTATGATGGAAAATTGCCTGAACGCTCTGAAAAGAACAATGCACACGCCTATTTGGGTGCGCCTTACGGTATCTACAAAACTGCTGATGGTTACATGGCTTTGGCCATGGGTTCTATCCCGCAGTTAGGTACGTTACTGGGTTGCGATGAATTGTTAAAATATACCGAAGTTGCCCAGGCTTTTGCGCTGCGCGATGAGATCAAAACCATCCTGGCTGCTCACCTGCAAACCAACACTACCCAGCATTGGCTGGATATTTTATTGGCTGCCGATATCTGGTGCGCCCAGGTGTTAAGCTGGGACAAGCTGATGCAGGAAGAAGGTTTTAAAACGCTGGACATGATTCAGCAGGTGCAGATGAGCGATGGCTACAGCTACCGCACTACCCGCAGCCCGATAACCATGGACGGCGAGCTATTTACATCAACCAAAGGATCGCCGAAATTGGGCGAGGATAACGAGACCATTATCAACCAACTGATAAAATAAAATATATGAGTACAGAGAAGATCAGAATTGCGGTTCGCAAATTCGGTCCTTTCGAGAGTGCACTGCAAAAGCTGTGGGACGGCTATTGTGCACAAACCGGATGCCAGCTGCAGGCCGAAATGATCCCTATGGATCTGGACGATCTGCACAAAGCCATTATTGAAGACGATGGCCTGAAAAACGGCGACTGGGACATTGCCCACGTGGTGACCGACTGGCTGCTGGAAGCCTGGACCGACGGCGCCCTGGAAAACCTGCAGCCCCGCATCGCCCAAAATCCACCCGAAGGTTTTCCCGATGGATGGAGCAACTCATTATTGAGTATGCAGCAATTTGGCGAGGCCGTGGCAGGGTTACCCTTCCATGATGGCCCCGAATGCCTGATCTATCGTAAAGACTTGTTCAACAACCCGTTTGAGAAGCAGAAGTTTGAGGAGCAATACGGCAAGCCGCTGGTTGTACCCCAAACCTGGGATGACTTTAAAGATATTGCCCGTTTCTTTACCCGACCGGAAGATAACTTGTATGGCACTGTCTTCGCCGGTTTTCCGGATGGGCACAACACCGTTTTTGATTTCTGTTTACAGGTATGGACCCGTGGTGGCGATTTGTTAGATCAGCAAGGCAATATCAATATCCACACCCCTGCGGCCGCTGCCGGACTGGATTTTTACCGTCAGATACTGCGCGATAAGAGTTTGATCCATCCCGGCACCATGCAATATGAATCGGTACAAACCGGTATGGCCTTCGCCCGCGGCGAAGCTGCCATGATGGTCAACTGGTTTGGCTTTGCATCCATGTGCGAAGTAATTGATGAAACGAAAGTAAAAGGTAAAGTGGATATCGCCCCTATCCCATCGGCGCTGGGCGAGCACTCCGCATCATTGAATGTGTACTGGTTATATACCATAGGCTCTGGTAGCCAGCATAAAGATGTGGCCTATGATTTTCTGCGTTATGCCACCAATCAGCGCAATGATAAATTGCTGACGCTGGAAGGCGGGATCGGTTGCCGTAAATCAACCTGGGTTGATCCGGGCATCAATGCCATCATCCCTTACTATTATAAACTGGAAGAACTGCATCAATCGGCCAAAATGCTGCCGCAACTGGCCACCTGGGCACAGATTGCGCACCTGATTGACGAGGTGGTGCTGAACGCCATTAATACCGATGTACCGGCAGATCAGTTGCTGGCCGTCGGTCAGCAGAAAATTGCTAACCTAAAATAACACTACCTATTATGGAAATAAAATATAAACCAACATTACCGCAAACCCCGCTGCCTATTGTCATCATCGGCGCAGGCGGTATTGTTGGCGATGCGCATTTACCGGCCTATCGTAAGGCTGGCTTCGAGGTGTTTGGTATTACCAACCGTACCCGTGCCCGTGCCGAAAAACTGGCTGCCGAGTGGAACATCCCCCACGTTTTTGATACCGTTGATGATGCTGTTGCTGCTGCACCGGCCAACGCGGTTTACGATATTACCATTATGCCCGAGCAGTTTGTGGCCACGCTGGAGAAACTGCCCGAGGGCGCCGGTGTACTGATCCAAAAACCAATGGGCGACTACTTTTGGCAAACCAAGGAGATATTGGAAGTTTGCCGACGCAAAAAACTGATGGCCGCCATCAATTGCCAGCTACGTTTTGCGCCATACGTGGCCGCTGCCCGCTATATGATTGATCAAGGCCTGATTGGTGAGCTTTACGATATGGAAGTGCGCGTAACCCTGCAAACCCCATGGGAGCTGTTCCCGCACGTAATGATCCACCCGAGGTTAGAAATTCAGTACCACAGTATCCATTATATTGATCTGCTGCGCTCGTTCCTCGGCGATCCGCATAGCGTAATGGCTAAAACGCTGAAACATCCGGCTAAAAGCTTATCGTCATCGCGCTCAACTATTTTGTTTGATTACGGCAACACCATGCACGCGGTGATCAACACTAATCACGACCATGCTTTTGGTCCGCACAACCAGGAGAGCTTTATTAAGTGGGAAGGCACCAAAGGCGCCATTAAAGCCCGCATGGGCCTGCTGATGGACTACCCGCACGGTGTGCCAGACAAGTTTGAGTATTGCATTGTAGAGGAAGGCAAAGCACCGGAGTGGAAAGAGGTACAACTGGAAGGCTCGTGGTTCCCCGATGCTTTCATCGGTACCATGAGCAGCGTAATGCGCTACAAAAACGGCGAGACCAATGTATTGCCAACCAGTGTAGAAGACGTGGTTAAAACGATGGCCGTGGTAGAAGCGGCATATAAATCAAGCGATACGGGAGGCGTGATCGCTGATTACGTTGAATGATTAAATGATTCTCCTGATTTTTCTTCAGATTCGAAGATGTAATATTGGGATAATCAACCAATTAAAAACAAGTATTATTGTGTAAAAGAGGGTGTCATGTTGAGCTCCGTCGAAACACGCGCGGCGGGCTTGCCAATATGCTTTGCAAAGAGAAGGCCTTCGCGCGCCCTTCGACATGCTCAGGATGACACCCAACGCTTTACAATGACACGATAAGTAACTATAATTCTGTTAATTTTAAAATTCTGAAAGTTCAAATTTCAGACAAACTATTATGCATTTTAAATCAACTTTCTTCGAAGATTATACCCTGGGCGAAAAACGTGTAACCTTTGGCCGCACCATTACCGAGACAGATTTTGTGGTTCATGCCGGTCACACTGGTGATTTTTTCCCTCACCACATGGATGCCGAGTGGTGTGCTACCCAGCCGTTTAAGCAGCGTATTGCCCACGGAACGATGATTTTCAGTATCGGGATTGGCTTAACGGCTTCTGAAATAAATCCTGAGGCTTTTTCAAAAGGATATGATAAATTGCGCTTTGTAAAACCGGTGTTCATCGGCGATACCATCCACTCAGAAATTACCATCTCTGAGAAAACAGATGCCAAGAAACCTGAATACGGAACCGTAACAGAACACGTTGAAATTATTAACCAGCATGGCGAAGTGGTGCAGGTATGCGATCACTTATTGCTGGTAAAGAAGAAGAACCTTTAAACCAATTTTAAATATGCAAGTAAACACTGGCACCGCGGAGCAACCCGTTGCCGAAAGCTCATTGAAAGGCAAAACACTGCTGCTGCCCTTCATCCTCATTTGTTCGCTGTTCTTTTTATGGGGCATGGTGCACAACCTGGATGGTATTTTGATACCGCACCTAAAAAAAGCGTGCCAGTTAAATAACCGCCAGTCTACACTGGTAGATACCGCCGTATACCTGGCCTATTTCCTGATGGCTATTCCGGCGGGTATATTGCTTAAAAAATTTGGCTATAAAAACAGCATCATTATGGGTTTAACGCTGGCTACCATTGGTGCGGCGTTATTCATCCCGGCGGCCAATGCACTCACTTACCTGGGCTTTTTAGGCTCGTTATTTATTATTGGCTGTGGCATTGCCATTCTGGAAACCGCCGCCAACCCTTATTCAGCTTTGCTGGGCGATCCGGCTGGTGCCAATACCCGTATCAACCTGGCGGCCGGTTTTAACGGTGTGGCTGCATTTGTTGGTCCGCTGGTGGGTACCATTTTTATCCTGTCAGGAAAAGACATGACGCCTGAGCAAATGAGCAAAATGGCGCCAACAGAACGCTCGGCCTATTTACTGCATGAAGCATCATCGGTAAAAATGCCCTACGGTGTGTTGGCTGGTGTGCTGGCACTAGTTGCCATTCTATTCTTCGTTACCAAATTGCCCGAAATTAAAAACGTCAGCAAGGAAGAAACAACCGGCGGCAGCTTCTTCGGCACGCTTAGGCATATGCACCTGCGCTGGGCTGTTGTTGCACAGTTCTTTTATGTAGGCGCGCAGACCTGCGTAACCAGCTTTTTTATCAAGATGTCTATCCAGGGCGGTCACTTTGACGAGAAAACAGCCGGTTACTACCTGAGTATATACGGCGTATTCTTTGTAGGCGGACGCTTTGTAGGCACAGCCATTATGCAATTTGTAAAAGCGCCTAAACTGTTGGCTATTTACGGTATACTGGCAGCCATTCTTTGTGCTATAGCTATTGTGGGCAAAGGCGCTTATGTGGTTTATTGTTTGTGGGGCATCGGCTTCTTTATGTCTATCATGTTCCCTACCATTTTTGGATTGGGTATTGATGGCCTGGGCGATGACACCAAACCGGCATCATCATGGCTCATCATGTCTATCGTTGGCGGTGCTATTCTGCCTTACATCATGGGTACGGTGATCGACATTAATCATGATCGCATCCAGAGCGGTTACATCATTCCGCTGCTTTGTTTCCTGGTGGTGATCTACTACGGCATAAGTGGTTATAAGATCAAGAAACATTTAGCTTAATCAATCAAAGCTTAGAAAATACAAAGGCGACTCAGTGGGTCGCCTTTTTTATTGGGTTACCAGTGGAACCGTTCTATTTCATGAGCCAGCAGGTGTAAAACATCTTCAGATAAATGGCCTTTATTGTTACAGATATGCAGGATGTGCTGTGCATCCGGATCGAATCCGGCAACTAACTTTCCATCCTGAAAAATTTCAAATTTGCAGTGGTTATGCTGGTGATGCGGGTAATCGGCTACCTCAAAGCTGTACACTACCTTGTCGGCAGCTATGGTGATATTGATCTTCTCCATAAAGTTTTAGTCTGAAGTAAAAACCATCCGAAGCAGCGTTTTGTTGAAGAAAATAACAAACATTCAACGCTATGTCGCTCAGCAAGTATAAGGAGAAGCGGGATTTTAAGAAAACCAGCGAGCCCAAAGCCGGCAAGAGTAATGATGATAAAGCCTTGCATTTTGTGGTACAAAAGCATGATGCTACCCGCCTGCATTATGATTTCAGGCTGGAAATGGAGGGCGTGCTGAAAAGCTGGGCCGTGCCTAAAGGGCCGTCTGTAAACCCGAAAGATAAGCGCCTGGCCATGATGGTGGAAGACCATCCTTATGATTATAAAGACTTTGAAGGCATCATCCCAAAAGGCGAATACGGTGGCGGCACAGTGATTGTTTGGGACGAGGGCACCTACGAGCCCATTGAAACAGTAAAAGGCAAAAAAGCGCAGGATAAGCTGCTGCTAAAGCAGCTGAAAGAGGGGTCGCTCAAAATAAAGCTCCACGGGCAAAAGCTGAACGGCGAGTTTGCCCTCGTAAAAACCCAAGGCATGGGCGAGAACGGTTGGCTACTCATCAAGCATAAAGATGATTATGCATCTGCCAGAGACATTACCAAAGAAGATAAATCTGTCGTCTCAAAAAAAACGATTGCCCAAATGGAAAAGGGCGCCAAACACGTATGGAAAGACGGCAAGGACCAGCAACTGAAAGATGCGCCCGAGGTGAAAAAAAAAGCGCTCACTAAAACCGCAGCCGAAGAATACGCCACCCATCACAGCGTTGAAGCCTTATTAAAAGAGGGCGAGAAATCACCCTTACCCAAAAACCTGAAGCCGATGCTGGCCACCCTGGTAGACAAGCCTTTTGACGACCCCGATTGGCTTTACGAGGTAAAATGGGATGGTTACCGGGCGGTGAGCTATGTAAACAAAGGCGGGGTAGAGATACAATCGCGCAACAATAAATCTTTTAATGATAAGTATTACCCTTTGCGCAAGTTGATGGAGAAGTGGGCTGTCAACCTGGTCATTGACGGCGAGATTGTGGTGCTGAAAGACAACGGCCAGTCTGACTTTGGCAGCCTGCAAAACTGGCGCAGTGAGGCCGATGGCCATCTCTCCTATTATGTGTTTGATCTGCTATGGTATGAGGGTAAGAACCTTACCCACCTCACCCTGGCCAAGCGCCGCAAGATATTAGAAAATGTAATCCCTGCCGATGATGACCGCATCAGGCTTAGCCAGGTTTTTAACGCCAAAGGCACCGAGTTTTTTGATGCCGCCAAACGCATGGGCCTGGAAGGTATCATTGCAAAAAAAGCCGACAGCACCTACACACCCGGTCTGCATTCTAAAGAGTGGCTCAAGATAAAAGTAAACAAGCGTCAGGAGGTAGTGATAGGCGGCTTTACCCGCAATGAGGGCACGGCCAAAAAGTTCAGTTCGCTGTTGCTGGGCGTGTACGAGAATGGCAAACTGCAATACACCGGCAAAGTAGGCACGGGTTTTAACGACAAGATGCAGACGGAAATGATGGAACAGTTTAAACCACTGATGACCGACAAAGTGCCTTTTATGAATGAACCTGATTACAACAAACCTTCCCGCTTCCGGCCCAATCCACCTAATGCCAAGGCCTATTGGTTGAAGCCGGAGCTGGTCTGCGAGATCAGTTTTGCCGAGGTTACCAGCGATGGTGTTTTTCGTCACCCCTCTTTTGAGGGCATGCGCGCCGATAAAAAGGCCAGAGACGTGGTACGTGAAGCCGAAACATCCACAGAACAGCTGATAGAGGAAACTCACGATGAACCGGAAACAAATCAGAAACAAACCCGCAAAAAAATGCTGAGCGCCCCGAAAGATAAAGATCGCCGCACGCTGCTTAACCCTAACGAGGAAACGCAGGTGCGCAAGCTTAATGGCCATGAGCTGAAGTTTACCCACCTGAGTAAAGTTTATTGGCCCGAGGATAATGTGACCAAGCGCGATATGTTCAATTATTATTACCAGGTGGCGGAATATATTTTGCCTTACCTGAAAGATCGCCCGCAATCGCTCAACCGCTTCCCCGATGGTATCCATGGCTCGAGCTTTTACCAGAAGGACGTGAAAGATAAATCGCCCGAATGGCTGGATACCTTCCCCTACACCAGCGATGGCGAGCATAAGGAGTTTGCGGTGGCCTGCCACGAGGATAGTTTGCTGTGGATGGCATCGTTGGGGTGCATTGAAATGAACCCCTGGTTTAGTCGCGTCCAATCGCCTGATCATCCTGATTACTGCGTGATTGATCTTGATCCCGATAAACACCATTTTGACCAGGTGATTGAGGCTGCCCTGGAAGTAAAGAAAGTGCTGGATGCGATAGATGTGCCCTGTTACCCCAAAACATCGGGCAGCACGGGTATGCATATTTATATCCCCATGGGGGCAAAATATACTTACGAGCAATCGCAGCTATTTGCACGGATAGTGGTAGGGCATGTGCACGACCAGATCCCAGACTTTACCACCCTTGAACGCAGCATCAAAAAGCGCGAGGGCCGTATGTATCTTGATTTTCTGCAGAATCGACCGGGGGCAACCATTGCCGGCCCGTACTCTTTACGCCCCAAACCGGGTGCCACTGTATCCATGCCCTTGCACTGGGAGGAGGTAAAGCCCGGATTAAAAATGACCGACTTTCATATTTTTAACGCGATAGACCGATTGAAAGAAACCGGCGATCTGTTTAAAGGTGTACTAGGTAAAGGTATTGATCTGGAAAAAGTGTTGAAGAAAGCTAGGAGCGTTTTTGGGGCAAGTAATGAGACCTAGATTATTCGCTTGGCTTATCGCAACATTATTCCCCGCGCGCGCCCTTCGACAGAGCTCAGGATGACACCCTCCTTTTAAATCCCTAAGGAGCGCGCAGGATGTCATGTTGAGCTCCGTCGAAACACGTGTGTGGGGCTTTCCGCCTAGCTCAATAAAGCGACCTCCCCCCTCAATTTCACCTGACCGCCCCCCCCCCAACGAGGAGGAATAAAATATCACCAAACAAAAAAAGCCGGGGTAGCCCGGCTTCTAATCTTGGTTTAATTATAGTTTCATACCGCTACCGGTAGCTCTTCGTCGCCTTCCTGGGCTAACATTGGGTTAACGGTTTCGTCGTCTTTCTCAACGCGCAGGTTTTGGATAATGTGCAGCTGGCGGGTTGGGGTGTTTTTACCCATAAAGTACTCCAGCATGCTTTTAATGTTGGCATCTTTTAAGATCACAGGATCAAGGCGAATATCTTTGCCTATGAACAAGCCAAACTCGTCGGGCGAAATCTCTCCCAGACCTTTAAATCGGGTAATCTCCGGCTTTACACCTAAACGGGCAATAGCGTTTCGGCGTTCTTCATCGCTATAGCAATAAACTGTTTCCTTTTTATTACGCACGCGGAACAGCGGCGTTTGCAATATGAAAACATGACCAGCTTTCACCAGATCTGGGAAGAACTGCAAAAAGAAAGTCATCAGCAGCAGGCGGATGTGCATACCGTCCACATCGGCATCGGTAGCTATTACAATGTTATTGTAGCGCAGGCCGTCAATGCCATCCTCAATATTCAGTGCGTGTTGCAGCAGGTTAAACTCTTCGTTCTCGTAAACCACTTTCTTGGTGAGGCCGAAACAGTTAAGCGGCTTACCTTTCAAGCTGAATACAGCCTGGGTCATCACATCACGGCTTTGGGTAATGGAACCACTGGCCGAGTCACCTTCGGTGATGAATAAAGTGGTGTCTTGTTTACGCTCATGCTGATCGTCAAAATGGATCTTGCAATCGCGCAGCTTACGATTATGCAGCGATGCTTTTTTGGCGCGTTCGTTAGCCAGTTTTTTAATACCGGCAATATCTTTACGCTCCCGCTCAGACTGCATGATACGTTTCAACAGCGCATCGGCCGTTGCCGGATTTTTGTGCAGGTAGTTATCCAGCTCTTTCTTAACAAAATCGTTAATAAAGCCACGCACCGTAGGCCCGTCCGGACCAACATTCAATGAGCCCAGCTTGGTTTTGGTTTGCGACTCGAACACCGGCTCCTGCACCTTTACAGCAATGGCACCAACAACAGAGGCGCGGATATCCGACGCGTCAAACTCTTTTTTATAGAACTCGCGCACGGTTTTCACAATGGCCTCACGGAAAGCTGCCTGGTGGGTACCACCCTGCGTAGTGTGCTGACCGTTTACAAACGAGTAATATTCCTCGCCATACTGCTGGCCGTGGGTCATGGCTATCTCAATATCCTCACCTTTCAGGTGAATGATGGGATAGCGTATATTTTCGGTGTCGGTATTACGCAACAGCAGGTCGTGCAGGCCTTTTTCAGAGTAATATTTCTGACCGTTAAAATTGATGGTCAGGCCCGCGTTAAGGAACACGTAGTTCCAGATCATGTTCTCCACAAACTCGGTGATGAACCGGTAGTGGCGGAAGATGCTGTCGTCGGGCGTAAAGTTGATGGCGGTACCGTTGCGCTGGGTGGTGTCTTTCTCGACTTCCTCGCGCGTTAGTTCGCCTTTGGCAAACTCGGCAATTTTGGTACGGCCGTCACGGTATGATTGTACGGTGAAAGCCGCAGACAATGCGTTCACCGCCTTGGTACCCACACCATTCAAACCAACCGATTTCTGGAAGGCTTTGCTATCGTACTTACCACCGGTGTTGATCTTGCTCACACAGTCAATCACCTTACCCAGCGGAATACCACGACCGTAATCGCGAACAGAGACTTTCAGATCGCTCATATTTACGTCGATGGTTTTACCGGCACCCATCACAAACTCGTCAATCGAGTTATCTACAATCTCCTTCAGCAAAACGTAAATACCATCGTCATAAGCCGAGCCATCGCCCAGTTTACCAATGTACATACCGGGGCGCAGACGTATGTGCTCCTTCCAGTCTAACGACCGGATACTGTCTTCACTATAATTGATGGGTTCTGCCATTTTCAGTACAAACTATTTCTAAGGTATCTTACAAAAATAACAATAGCGGTGAATTGCCACGGCCTAAGTATTCCACATTTCAACAGGGCTTCGCAGTGAATTGTCAGTGGTGAGTAGTGAGTAGTTGACCTTTTGGCTTAATCAGCTTTAGAATAGCAAAGAACCACTCACAATTCACTACTCACCACTCACTAAACTATATCGGCCTAAATTTCATGCACGATCGGGCTTTGTTGATGTTCTGGAAAAAATCGGGGCCCTTATCATTGGTAAAGCAAACGGCCATTACCGTACCGCTTTTCTTTTTTTGAAGGGTGATGAGCAGCGCGTATTTATAATGCTTTGTAGTGGGCGAATCGGGCAGGTTAATCAGGAATGTTCTGCCGGTATCGGCGTTATAGTCAGAAATAACTTCGGGCGGCATGCCACGCATAAAGTAGTTGGCATCGCCTGCCAGCGATTTGGCTTCTATCTTGCCTACGTCGATGTAAAGCGAGTCGGTCATCGAGTCATTCTGTTCAGGAATCACCCTGAACCAGATCTCAAACTCCTGGCCCGGAAGGGCTATGCCGTAGTCAAAAGAAAGTCGGTTTTGTTTATTAGAGACCTCTTTGAAACCGTCGGGAACATTAAATGCCAGATTAGCCTGATTGGTGATGCGGGTAAACTCCCTGAAACCAGCGCTTTGCCTTTGCCTTTTACGTTGCGCAAAAACCGGCGCTGTTATCAGCAGCAGCAACACTAACCAACATATTTTTTTAAATTGCATTTCAGGTTTTCGGCAAATAGTCCAGCATCCCTACCAAACGAATGTATTAAAAATTCAAACTCTAATCACTGGCTATTTCAAAATATAATATAAAGAAAAATATTTAACTACAGATAAATCAACACAATGCCGTTAACCAATGTGATTGGCCTAACAACGCAAAAAACAAACCGGCGCGTATAATGAGCGTTAAATATTATGCAGCCTTTATTTGATGACACCCTACCCAGCCCACATTTGTTAATCAATAATGCACTGGCTATCTTTGAGTAAACCACCAGACCAGATGTCTGAATTGAAACAATTATTAACCGCTTATGATGTTGAACGCCAGGCCCGCAGATCCTGTGCGCTGGCAACCGTTGTGGAGGTGCGTGGATCGGCCTACCGCCAGCCGGGTGCACGCATGCTGGTTACAGCCGAAGGCCAGCTTACCGGTACCATCAGTGGGGGCTGCCTGGAAGGCGATGCCCGCAGGCGCGCGCAACAAGTAATGCACCGGGGTAAACCTGAAATAATTGTTTATGACAGCACCGACCTGGAAGACGACCTGGAGCACGGCGCTCAATTAGGCTGCCAGGGCGAAGTATTCATCCTGCTGGAGCCAATTGACTTTGACAATCCGCACAACCCGCTGGAACTACTGCGCAGCACCTACCTGCTGCCCGACCGCTCGGTGCTGGCAACGGTGCTCAAATCATCTCATCACCGCATCTTGGCTGCAGAACGTTTGTTATTATTAACCAACGGAACTCTAAAAGGCCGCTTAACAGATACGGCATTTGCACAACTGCACTTGCTGCCCGATATGAATGAGGCCATGCAGGAAGGCTTCTCCATTAACGCTGAATACACACTGGATGATACCTCTTTAGCCGTTTTTATCGAGCTAATTAAACCCGCCCCTATCCTTAATATTTACGGCGCCGGGAACGATGCCCGCCCGCTTGTTGAACTGGCTGCACGTTTAGGCTGGCGGGTGATAGTGACAGACGGCCGACCAAGCCTGGCCATATCGCACCGCTTTCCAGACACAGAAGCGGTACAAATAGCACGTTTGGACGACTTGCATCAACACGTAAGTCCCCGTGGCTACGCGGTATTGATGAGCCATAATTATTACTACGATTTGGCTGTTTTACGGCAATTGTCAAATCATGAGGAAGTCAATTACATCGGCCTATTAGGTCCCCGTAAAAAAACAGACCGCATGCTACAGCAACTTGCGCTGGAAGGCATAGATACCCAAACATTGAATAAACGCCTCCACAGCCCCATTGGGCTGGATATTGGCGGCGAGAATGCAGACGAAATTGCGCTATCTATCATGGCCGAACTACAGGCCGTGCGTAACGGATTTACCGGCGGCTTTTTGCGCAATGTAGATGCGCCGATACATAGCCGCAGGCATCACCTTAAAGTAAGCGCAGATGACTAATATAGGCACCATTATACTGGCTGCAGGCGGCTCAAGCCGAATGGGGCAGCCCAAGCAATTGCTCAGGTTTAAAAACAAAACTATGCTGCGCCACACCGTAGATACGGTATTGGAATCAACCTGTGGAGACGGTGTAGTGGTTGTTACCGGCGCCGTGCATCAGCAATTAGCTGATGAGTGCGATGGACTGCCGGTATCTGTAATTGAAAACTCAAACTGGCAAATGGGGATGTCGACCTCGATCCGTGCCGGATTAAAAGCATTGGAAAAGATGCGGCCCGATAATTTGCGCGGCGTGTTAATTATCCTCTGCGATCAGCCGTTTATCACCGCCGGTCACCTGGATAACCTGGCCGATATGTTTACCACGCGCGGTTATCGCGGCATTGCGGCAACCGGGTATGATAGTACGGTAGGTGCACCTGCCATTTTCAGTCGGGATCTGTTTGAGCAGCTTTATCAGCTTAATGGTGATAAAGGCGCAAAAGAACTCATCAATAATCCTGAAAACAAACTACTGTGCGTGCCTTTCCACCCTGCATCTATTGATTTGGATACGATGGATGATTATCTGGCGCTGACACCGTAAGCCCCCTGGCCCCCTAAAAGGGAAACTGTTACAATAGTAGAATAGACTAGCTAATTTTTCTTCGCGTTAGCAGAATCTTGTTTGGCTTTTCGTTGTGCGGCCCTTTCTTGCGCCTGCTTTAACATTCGCTGAAAATAGCCTTCCTGATAAGCCTGCTGCTCGCGGTTTAGCGGCACATATTGCTGCAGGTAGGCTTCCACCTTTTTAGTGGGATGAAAATAAAGCCAGTGCCCTACGGGTATATAATCGTTTTTTACAATTTCAACTGATTTGCAGCCGAAGTGCTTAAGCAAACTATCAAGCAACCTGGTTTTAGCAATGGAATTAGCAATACTGATGCACCAGGCGGTATCGCACTTTGCACCAAAACGAGCATAGGCACCGGCAATAAACGCCAGTCGCTCATCGTCGGTCCTAAAGATACCGCCCTTCAATTTCACATGATAATGAGGTTGGGTATAATCATAATAAGCGTTTATGCGCCGGGCAACAGTATCACAAGTGAGCTTAAAGCCGCTGGTATCTCCGTTAGTGCGGGTCAATACGTCAAGCTTAACATCAGCATAGGGGTAAATTTTGGGCAGCATTGCGTTAAGTGCAAACACAATAGGTTTTTCAACCCGGTAGTAAATATCCAGTTCATCGTCGTTCTGCCGCACCAGGCGGCCCATATAATCTTGCATGGTGCCCAGCACAAAAAATTCTTTTACCGGGCGTTGAACGGGTTGGGCTGATAACGCGCCAGACAGCGCCATCAATAAAAACGAGATAAACAGGATGCGCATAAAAGGTCTAGAATGGTTGATGTAACTAAGATACTGCTTTAAACAAAAAGAGACGCAAAGTATTGCGTCTCTCCGGTTTTGATATTCCTTTAAACCTTATTTGCGTGCATGTGCCAGCAACCAGGCAGTTACATCATTAATAGCTTTATCGTTATCATAGTGACCATCGGCAGGCAGGTGGCCGTTGGTATACTCGTTATACAACCATGGGTCGCCTACGGCAAATACGGTGCCTTTGCCATATTTAGCAGTGGCAATAATCACCACACCTTCGTTTTTAAGCAGCGGCTTGGCATCCCCTGTCAGGGCTATGCTGCACACATCTTTCATGTAGATTTTCTTAGCCGTTTTGAACAGTGGGTTACCGTCAACCATCATGGTACCGTGCTCAATATCTTTACTTACTACGTGGTTGTGCAACTCGTCTGTAAAGTGCATGCCAAATTTGGCAGCCAGCGTGTTAAAGTGCGGCAGTTCAACGTTAGCACTATCGTTAGCCATCATAACCAGTACACCACCGTTTTTAACGTATTCGGCAATAGCATCGGCATCTTTAGGGGTGATATAGTTAGGGTTCGGGCTTTCTTTTTTGGTATCCGGATCTACAATGATGTAAACATCGGTACCTTTCAAATTTGTAGCAGTAGGTGCGGCATCCAGCGAATTGATTTTAGCGCCGGCCTTGGTAAAGGCATCGCCCCAGTTAGAGTAACCATTCAGGTCTTTCTCCTCCCACATGTAGTGGAAACGCTCTTCTTTACCATCGGCGCCTTTGTGCACTTCGTGGTTAAAAAAGTAGTCGAGCGTTACAGTCTGCGCCTGTGCACGCATCAGCGGAGCGCATGCAATGGCCGATACCGTGAGTACTTTAAACAGTTTTTTCATTTTTCTTTGGTCTATAGTTCAATTTGATGCTCCTAATATAGTTATTAACCAATGAGATCAATAGGTTTTATATAGAGATGTTACGATGGTATAAAAACAAAAAGAGACGCAAAGTATTGCGTCTCTTTTTGTTGTATTATGAAAATCCGAAATCGAAATTCCGAACTCCGAAATCAAGATTAAACTCCGCCGAAGATAGAGAAGCCACCGTCAACGCAAACCATTGAACCGGTTACAAAGGCAGAGGCATCGCTCAGCAGCCATACCAACGCACCAATCAACTCTTCTGGTTTACCAAAGCGTTTGAACGGTGTTTGACGGATTACCGACTGTGCCCTTGGCGAGTAGCTGCCATCGGCCTGCAGGTGCATGTTGCGGTTCTGCTCAGTAAGGAAGAAACCCGGAGCCAGCGCATTCATGCGGATAGCATCACCATAACGGTTGGCCAGCTCAACAGCAAACCATTGGTTATAGCAATCAACACCGGCTTTACCCATGTTGTAGCCCAACACTTTGGTAATAGCACGCTTAGAGTTCATTGATGAGATGTTAACGATGCTGCCTTTGCCGGTACGGGCAATCAGCTCGCCAAAAACCTGGGTTGGGATGATGGTACCCCAAAGGTTTACTTCAGACACACGTTTCATACCATCCAGATTCATGCTAAAGATATCCTCATCAGGTTGGATAGCACCTTCAGGCATATTGCCGCCGGCACCATTCACCAAACCATCCAGGCGGCCAAACTCGGCCCAAAGTTTTTCTTTGGCAGCCAGCAGTTCTTCTTTGTTCAGCACGTCGGCCACCAGTGCAATGGCCCGACCGCCATTTTTGTTGATCTCGGCAGCACGTTCTTCGGCAATCTCTTTGTTACGACCCAGGATACCTACGGCACCACCGGCAGCAACAATACCATCAATAAATGATTTGCCCAGGATACCGGTACCACCGGTAACCACGATTACCTTGCCTTCTAACGAAAAATTATTTTCCACTTCTTACTATCGTTTTAGGGTTGATGAATTAACGCAGGTCTGGAATAGCAATCGGATCCATATCGGTATAATCCTGGTTCTCGCCAGCCATACCCCAGATAAATTTATAAGCAGAAGTAGCGCTGCCTGAGTGGATGCTCCATGGTGGCGATACAACGGCCTCGTGGTTGTTCATCATAATGTGACGGGTTTCTTGTCCTTCGCCCATGTAATGTACCAGTTTATTGTTCTCTGGCAGGTCGAAGTAGAAGTAAGCCTCCATACGACGGTCATGCACGTGAGCCGGCATGGTGTTCCATACGCTGCCTGGTTCCAAAATGGTTAAGCCCATTACCAGCTGGCAGCTGCGGATACCATCTAGAAAGATGTATTTGTTAATGGTACGTTTGTTAGCGGTTTCTGCTGCACCGGCGTTTACTTTGGTAGCTTCTTCGTTGGTCATCAGCACGGTTGGGTAAGTCATGTGTGCTGGCGCCGACAGGATGAAGAACACCGCAGGCGATGCCGCGCTAACGCTGGCAAATTTTACCTCTTTGGTGCCTTTACCAATGTACAGACAGTCCATTTTGTTAACGTTAAAAGTTTCGCCATCGGCAGTAACAGTACCATTGCCACCAACGTTGATGATACCAATTTCACGACGCTCTAAAAAGTAATCGGCACGCAGGTTTGGATAGTTACCCAGATCAAGCGGGGTATCCAGCGGGGTGGCGCCGCCAACAATCATACGGTCATAATGAGTATAAACCAGGTTAATTTTACCGGGCTCAACAATGCCATCCAGCAAAAAGCGCTCGCGTATTTGCGCTGTCTGGTAGGCTTTAAAATCTTCTGGATGTACGCTGTGTATTACTTTCAAAATGTAAAATATTAGGTGAACAGAATAGACGTATCTTAATAAAGTGCAAGTCTACAACCTTATGCATTAAAATCAAAGCAAACAACTTAGTGTATTTTTACAATTGTTAAAAACTCACCCTAAGACCTCTTTAATAAATCCATCCCCGGGAAGGGGTACGTGTGCCTGTGAAGTGGTCAAGGGGGGTAAGCGAATATATACTGCCAAAACCCCGCCCCGCCCCCTCTCAAGAGTAATAGCCCATAAAGAGGCAGCGAGCATCTAAAGACGCGAAGGCCAGTGCGATTCCCTCCCTTGGGAGGGTGTAGGGAGGGGTTTATGCGATTGCATACGATATAAACCCCTCCCCGCCACTTCACAAAGCCACCGCGCCCCTCCCCAAGGAGGGATTTATTATACTCCGGCCAATTGATGGGCTATTACTCTCCCAAGGCAGAGAATCACACAATCCATACGCTTAAAGGAGAATTTTTTAACAAAAAATCATAAAAAAAGAGACGCCGTGCATGGCGTCTCTACAAATCCTATAAATCTTAAAAATCCTTAAATCCTGGTTCACTCCATATAATGATCTGCGCTGTCTGATATTTTTTCCAGAAAGCCATTGATGTTTACGGCATAATGAGCATCGCTGGTATCATGGTCATTGATATAAAGCACATGCTTCTTTTTTCTTCTTGATGCCAGCGGCATCAGGATAAGGCAAAGTATCAAAGTGGTATGCAGCAGGATAATCATGGCAATGGTTGTTTGTTTTAGTAATACGCACAACACCCCCTTGCTATGCGCACCATTTAACAGACACCAAAATGATGCCATAAGTTTTCATTTATTTAAAAAAGTTTTCCAGGCAGCCTATTTCGCAATTAATTGAGGATGAGCGCATCTGACAAGGATAGCGATTACCCCAATTTTGGGGTATAAATATTATCGTTATGAAAACCGCCGGGGTAATTATTGCACTTCTGCTTTAAGCTAGAGGTGCAATTTTATCAAAATAAAAAAGCCCCCAGGACGGAGGCTTTTTTCACTAAACAAACAAAGTATAAATTAACATGATGAAGCGATTGAGGAGCGCTCATCCCCTATTTATTGGGCTGTGGAGTAAGGCGCAAATAAGGCTTCACCTGAGTAAAACCTTTTGGAAATTTGGCCGGGATGTCTTCTGTTTTAATAGAAGGCAGCACTACTACGTCTTCGCCGTCTTTCCAATCGGCTGGCGTAGCAACGCTATGATAAGAGGTTAATTGCAGTGAATCAATCACGCGCAAAATCTCCTGGAAATTGCGTCCTGTAGACGCAGGGTATGTAATAATTAAACGAATCTTTTTATCAGGATCGATAACGAACAGTGAACGTACGGTAGCGGTCAAAGATGCGTTCGGGTGAATCATGTCATAAGACTCAGCAATCTCGCGGTTTTCGTCGGCAATGATCGGGAACGTTACTTCTACGTTCTGGGTCTCGTTGATATCATTGATCCAGCCGGCATGAGATTCTACCGAGTCAACGCTCAGGGCAATTACCTTTACGTTACGTTTAGCAAACTCATCTTTTAACGATGCTGTTCTGCCCAGCTCGGTAGTACACACAGGCGTGTAATCTGCCGGGTGAGAGAAAAGCACACCCCAGCTATCACCAAGGTACTCGTAAAAGTCTATCTCGCCTTCTGATGTTTTGGCTTTAAAGTTTGGTGCGGCATCGCCTAATCTTAAGCTCATGTGTTTGGGTTTAAATTTTAAATTTATTGCCGAAAGATACCGTTTCAAAATATTCTTTTCAGCTCTAAATAAAAAAAATTGCACAGCAAATATAAAGGGTTGTTTTGACTTTTCAAATAATATCTATAGAAATAGTAGGTTTTGGAGCCTAAATAATTGGTATTATATGATGTAAAACATACTGCCATCCCAACCACCGGAAGGAATCTTTCTGACGCTAAATAGTGGGACGCAAAAATGGAAACACCCTCCCTATTGCCCTGCATGCCAGCATAATTGGAGTTTAATAAAAACAAAAAAGCGCCATTGCAATAAACAATGGCGCTTTTTCTAAAGTAAGATGACTGTTTGCAGATTAGCGACCGGCAGTTACGTTAGCAGGAGCACCGCCGCCCAGCAAGGCAACAATTTCATCCTCGTGCAACTCACGGGCATAATCAATGGCCAGCTTGTGGTTGGCATCCTGATGCTTTTTGTCGGCGCCGTAGGCCAGCAGCATTTTTACAGCTTCGGCATCATTAGCGTTAACAGCGGTGGTTAATGCGGTGTACCCTTGTTTGTTGATTTTGTTCAACTCCGGGTAATGGTTAAGCAGCATGGCCACCTGGTCATCATGTTTACCGGCACAGGCAGTAATCAGCGCGGTGTTGCCGTCGCCATCCTGTGCGTTAATGTTAATTTGATTGCTTTGCAAAATCAGTTTTACAGCACGGTCATTACCATGACTAACAGCAAAGATTAACGGTGAGGCGCCGTTGTTGTCTTTTGATGCCGGATCTACACCTTTGGTAAGCAGGTACTTTACCGCAGGGATGTCATTATCCTGCACAGCTGTAAAAATGTTCTGAGCAAAAAGTTTGTGTGATAAGAGAAGGATGGGGCTGATTAGTAATAAGCTCTTTTTCATCTAAAAAATTAAAAGTTTTAGTTATACAAATTATTAACGGCCAACGCCTTGTCTGCCACAAAGAACGCAAAAACCAGCCCCAAAAGATTTGCGCAATTGCCAAGCAGATATGATCAGGCAAATTTTCTGTGGCACAACATTTTCTTAATACTAAAATATCCGCCCATTTCTCTCCCGTTCAAAAAACGCAGATTTCAGCCATTTTCCCTATAAAACTTTTAATGATTTTTTAAATAAAGGTTACGGTTAAATTTTCCTGTAACGAAAATAAAGCCACCAGTCATGACATTTACATGACACAAATGAATAAAAACTCGTTATCGATTTAGAGCCACAAGGAATATTTTACCTGATTATGAAGCACTTATGAGAAAAAATCACGGGGTTATTTATCCCCGTTTGTCTACAAACGGGCATGAACTCCATTAACTCAGAAACACCCCTATTGATCAAATGACGCAACAAATACCGTTAAAACACGGTTGTTCACCGCTCTATATTGCCGTTACTTTGAACTGTTTACTTAATAGTTTTCCATCAATAGTTTAGTGTGCATATGCAGGATACCCGCGAGGGGCTTCCTGCATTGCTTTTTTAGGGGCCTCTCTAAACGTTAATGATATTACTCTCCCCAGGCCGTCACTACCAAATGCCGGTTGCCCCCATAATTACGGTGCTCGCACAGGTAAATGCCCTGCCAGGTGCCCAGCGCCAATCGGCCATTACGGATGGGGATACTTACCGAACTACCCAGCATGGCTGCTTTAAGGTGAGCGGGCATATCATCAGAACCTTCATCATCATGACGATAGTCGGGATCATTCTCCGGCGCTATCTTGTTGAAATACATTTCAAAATCCATCCGCACGGTAGGGTCGGCGTTCTCGTTAATACTCAACGAGGCCGATGTATGCTGAATAAATACCTGGCACATGCCTACCTTCAGCTCGTTAATTTGCGGCAGCGCGTGCTCTACCTCCTGCGTAATAATATGAAAACCCCGGCGGCGCTCGCGCAGGGTGACGGATTGCTGATATATCTTCATCGTGTTTTTGTTTTACTTAATCACCCTGAAGGTAAGGTTTATCCTTGCGCCCATAGGTGTGGTTGATTTGGGAATGCGGTGCTCCCACTCGTGCTGCAGGCTGCCTTTCATCAATAGCAGCGAGCCGTTTTCTAGTTTGATGGCATATTTCTGCTGATGATCTGCCTTGTTCCTAATATCAAACCGCCGCACCTGGCCAAAGCTTACTGACGCAATATGTGGCTGCGGGCCCAGTTCCTGCTCGTCATCAGCATGCCAGGCTACCGAGTCGTTACCATCCCGGTAATAGTTGAGCAGCACACTATTATATACTACGCCGGCCAGCGGCTCAAGCCGTTTTTTGATGGCGATCAAATCGTCAGTCCAGGGATAGGGATTGAATCGATTACCGGTATAAGCATAACTTTTACCGGTATCGCCAAACCAGGCGGTTAAACGCGGCGTAAGCATGGGTTTACCATACATCATAATAGGCGTTTGTTCCCAGGGGATGGTATCTATAAATCTTTGCAGATACAAAGCACTCTCCTGCCCGCTAAAAACCGCCGGGATGTATTCCAGTAGTTCTTTGGGTAAACCAGCACTCTGCCCGGCATCTGTAAAAAAGCTCAGTTGGTTTGCCATATTTTATATACAAAGTAAATCTTTAGCAGATTGTATTTGCATCAGAATAAAATAATTTCTACAATTGCGTAATCAATTACGTAATTTATTTAACATGGATTTCTTTGATAGAACAGGTAAGATGGCTATAGGCAGCAGACTGCGTTTGTTAACTGAAAACGTGACCAATAACGCAGCTGAGATCAACAAACTTTATAGCAATGGATTACAACCAAAATGGTTCCCGGTGTTTTACGAACTATCTGATGGCAAAGGCAAAACCATTACGGCTATTGCACGAGAAATTGGCCACTCACATCCGTCGGTAAGCACTATTGTGAGTGAAATGACCAAAAACGGCATTATTACAGAAAAGAAAGATGAAGCCGATGGTCGCCGCAATCTGGTGTCATTATCTCCACAAGGAATGGCGATTGCGCAGAACATACAGGTGCAGTATACTGATGTAAACAATGCCATTGAAGAGCTACTGGCCCAAACCCGACATAACTTATGGAAGGCCATTGAAGAATGGGAGTTTCTGCTGGAACAAAAAAGCTTACTTAAACGCGTACAGGATCAGAAAAAGAGACGTGAGGAACAGAAGGTAGAGATCATTGACTATCGCCCGGAGTATAAGGCTGATTTTGCGAGTCTTAATGAAGAATGGATCTCTCGGTATTTTAAAATTGAAGAGGCCGACCGAAAAGCGCTCCATCATCCGCAGGAAAACATTATAGATAAAGGCGGCTATATTTTTATGGCGATGTATGACAATAAAATAGCCGGCACCTGCGCCCTCGTTAAAATTGACGATACCGAATACGATTATGAACTGGCTAAAATGGCCGTCGCGCCATGGGCCCAAGGTAAAAGCATTGGTTATCTATTGGGCAAAGCAGCGTTAGACAAGGCAAAAGCATCAGGTGCTAAAGGTGTTTATCTCGAAAGCAATACCATCCTCAAGCCGGCTATAAGTCTGTATCATAAACTAGGGTTTGAAAAAATTGTGGGTCACCAAACACCTTATGAGCGATGTAATATACAAATGGGCTTAAGCTTTAAAGCTTAAGCCACTGCCTCAACCGTGTTCCGTTTTTTCTTTACCTCTTTAACCAGCAGGGCTACCAGCAAGATCAATCCCAGCGCAAAGAAACCGTCGAGTGTCAAGGCCGCTACCCGCATCTGGTGCGTGCGCGATTCTACATAACCAAAACAGAACAGCCCTACTACGATAGACAGTTTCTCGGTCACATCATAAAAACTGAAGAACGATGCCGTATCTGGAATATTAGGCGGCAAATATTTTGAATAGGTTGACCTCGAAAGCGATTGCACACCGCCCATTACCACGCCTACCACGGCGGCGGCCACAAAGAACTGCGCCTCGGTAGTGATAAATGATACACAGGCGCACAGCACTGTCCACACGGTAACCAGCCACACCAGCGTGGTGGTATTGCCAAATTTCTCAGACGATTTTGAAGCCACTACGGCCCCACCCACGGCCACTACCTGGATAATCAGGATAATCACAATCAGATGCTCATCCGGCATGTGCAGTTCTTTAGCAGCAAAGTTGGCGGCCACCAGCATAATGGTTTGCACACCCACCGAGTAAAAAAAGAAGGCCGACAGGAACCGTTTCAACAAAGGCATCTGTCTGATCTTACCAAACACTTTGGCTAACTCTTTAAAGCCGCCCGTCAATACATTATAATTATGCGCACCGGCATTTGGCCAGCCTTTTGGTAATCTCCTAAACGCAATAAAGCTAAAGCCAATCCACCACACAAACACCACCAGGAACGAGATCTGGCAGGCCCTATCCTGCGTGATGCCTATCTTATCATAAAACAACACAAATACAAAGCAGATCAACTGCACCACAATACTGCCCACATAGCCATAAATAAATCCTTTGGCGCTTACAGCATCCTGCTGGTCTACCGTGGCTATTTGCGGCAGGTAAGAGTTATAAAACACAAAGCCTCCGCAATAACCAATGGAGGCAAGTCCGAAACAGATCATCGGAAACTCCAGTGGCTTGCCTTGTTGCAACATAAATAAACCGGCGCAAGAAAGGCTGCCCAGCCAGGTAAACAATTGCAGGTAAAGGCGTTTATTTCCCCGGTAATCTGCAATAGAGGTAAGAATGGGCAGCAAGGCCACCACCACCAGGTAAGAGAGTGCCAGAATATAGTTTGACAACACCGTATTAACAAAGCGATGCCCAAAAAAAGACACCGTATCGCCATTGGCTTTATTGCGTGTTATGCCAACATAATAGGATGGAAAGATGGTAGACGTAATTACCATGTTATATGATTGGTTGGCCCAATCAAACATACACCAGGCCCAGATGGTGCGCTTATTGTTTTTCTCTTGCATACAGGTTTTAAAAATATATAATTTAACGTACTGTAGAAAATCCATGCAATCGATTGACGATAATTCACTTTATCTTCATTATTGTTGACTTAAATTGGCTACCTTTAACCAATCCCCTGAATACTACCTTATTAACCAATGACCAAAACACCTAAATTTTTACGCCTGCTATTTATGCTGGCCCTCATCACTGTGTGTAATTTTTCGCTTGCCCAAACGCCGGTATCTGCGCTAAAGCAAATGATGAACGTAATTGAAAACTACAACCAAAATCAAGCCCTTGAAAAACTTTACGTACAAACAGACAAACCTGCCTATAACCGGGGCGATACCCTGTGGTTTAAATCATATTTATTTGATGCAGCCACATTAAAAGCGTCGCACCGCAGCGGTTTGATGTATATTGAAATTGCAGATCAGAATGATACCGTTATCTGCCGTAACATGGTCAGCCTCATTGCCGGCATGGGCTGGGGCAGCCTCCCGCTGGATAATAAAATGTTTCCGGATGGCAATTATACCCTGCGTGCCTACAGTAACTGGATGCGCAACTCGGGGCAGGATGCTATTTTTAGTCTGCCGTTTACCGTTACCGGTGTTAAGCCGGAGAGCTGGCTTATCAGCTCAAAATTTAACGTCGGACAGCAAAACAATCAGCCTAACGTAAATGCCAGTTTGAGATTTATGCGGGTTGATAACCACCCACTGATTGCAGAGCAACTGAAGGCAAAAATAACAGCCGGAAAAAGCACCCTTGGCCGCGCCAACATACAAACCGGTACCGATGGCAATGCCGACATTACCTTTGCCCTACCCCCTAAGGCTGATGCTAAAAACATCAATATATCCATTACCAAAGCTGGTAAGAATGATGACGATGACGCCTTTGTGGTACCCGTTATCCTGAATCGTGATGAAAAGACAGATCTGCAGTTTATGCCCGAAGGTGGCAACTTGTACGCGGGGCTAAAAAACCACGTAGCCTTTAAAGCCGTGAGCGAAGCAGGTAAAGGCGCCGACGTATCTGGCGCCGTTTTTAATAACAACCAGCGGCAGGTAGCCGCAATCAAATCAGAACACCTGGGCATGGGTTCGTTCTCATTTACCCCACAAACTGGCGAAACTTATACCGCCCGCATCAAAGTAAACGGACATGAACTAAGTTATCCGCTCCCCGCTGCCAAAACATCGGGCTTAATGCTTAATGTGGTTAATCCGTTTCAGAGCGATTCTGTGCAGGTGGCCATCAGTCCTACTGCCGACCTGCAATCGCAAGACACCAATTACTACCTGGTGGCGCAGGCCCGCGGTGTGGTTTGCTACGGTGCCGTAATTAACCCTTCAAAAGGCATCAAAACACTGGCAATTAACAAAGACGCTTTTCCAACGGGTATCACCAGGTTTACCATACTAAACACCATGCATCAACCGGTGGCCGAGCGTATTATATATATAGATCATGGTGACAATATTAAGCTAACTGCCACGCCGCAAAAATCAACCTATGGCAAACGCGATAGCGTATCTATGAGTGTAAAGGCTACAGACAAGGCAGGAAATCCGCTGATAGGCAGCTTCTCGCTGGCGGTAACTGACGATGCTCAGGTCAAAACCGACCCTACTGCCGGTACTATTTTAACCAACATTTTGCTGGATAACGATCTGAAAGGCTACGTTGAAAACGCAGCTTATTATTTCATTAACCCGTCTGCCGATAAAAACCGGCAACTGGACAACCTGCTGCTGGCACAAGGCTGGGTAAATTACAACTGGGCCGATGCCTTTGCTCCCAATCCGCCTGCCCCAAAGTTTGATTCAGAGGCCCGCTTTACTATAAAAGGCAAGGTGACTAACTTCTTTAATAAACCTGTATTCCAGAGCCATGTGTTGCTGCTGTCAAAAAAACCTACGTCTTTTGCCGACACCGCGACCAATGAAAAAGGTGAATTTATTTTTAATAAACTTAATCCTGCAGACTCTACGGTTTATGTGTTGCAGGCCAAAAATAAAAAAGACAGGAAAGCCGGTCTGGGTATTGATGTAAACGAGTTTAAGCCGGTAATTTTCCACTTAGAAAACGCACGCAGCATGCCATGGTACGTTAACATGGATACTTCAAAAATTAATGCCATACAAACCAGCCAGGCTTACACCCTTGAACAGGATAAAATGCTGGGCGTGCATCAATTAAAACAGGTAAACATTCAGGACACCAAAATAGTAAAGGGTTCAAAAAACCTGAACGCTAACGGTGGGGCCGACTTTATTATGAGCGAAGAAGACTTGCGCAAATCTGGCCGCATGACGTTAAAAGATTTACTGTTGAAGAATGTGAAAGGTTTTAATGAAAACCTGCGATTTAACCAGTATATGATCAACATGGATCAGAAAGTGCACCTGGTAATAGATGGCGTTGAACTGGATTTCTTTTATGATGGTGAAGCCGGACTTAATAAACGCGAGTTTTATGACCAGTGGTTAAATTATCTTGATGCACAGGAAATAAAAGGCATTGAGGTGATGAGAAGCATGCGCTACTCGGCCACCTATTTTAACAGGTTTAGCAAAAACCCGATGGATACACCTTTTAACCATGCCTATATTGAGATAACTACCTATTCTGGCAACGGTGCATTTATGAGGAAAACTCCCGGGTTTTACTTATACAGGCCGATGGCGTTCGCATCGCAACGGGAGTTTTACTCGCCACAGTATGACTATAAAAAGCCCAGCTCATTTATGGATACCCGCACTACACTTTATTGGACACCTAACGTAATTACCGATAAGGCGGGCAATGCCACCGTGCGTTTCTATACCGGCGATAAAAATGGCACCTACACCTTCATTATGCAAGGCAGCGATATGGACGGAAATTTAGGAGCACAACAAGGAAAAATAACAGTAGGACAGTAATTGACAAGTGAGTAGTGAGTAAAAACAGATATTAAGTATCAATTGTTCAACACTTATTACTCACATCTCACTACTCACCATTCACCAATATGGAAACCATCATTATAGAAAAAGACATTCCGGTAATGTGCGTTACAGCCACATCATTTCCAGATGGGGTGATGGCAGCACATCAGCAGCTGCACCAAAAAGTACCGTTTGCACCGGAACGCCGATATTTTGCACTCTCTCGTCCTGAAAATGGCGGTGGCATTGTATATCACGCAGCCGTTGAAGAGCTGAATGAAAGCGAAGCCGGACAGTATCAGCTTGAAAAAATGACCATCAAAAACGGCAGCTACATTAGTTCAGAATTGCACAATTACATGGACAACACGCCGGCCATTGGCCAAACTTTTCAGCAATTGATTGCTCAGCCCGGCATCGATCCGGAAGGCTATTGCGTAGAACAATACCTCAGTGATAAAGACATGCTGTTGATGGTACGGCTTGAAGATTAACTACAGAAATCATACCCCATTGCTATTAAAAGCCCTCCCCTTCGGGGAGTAATAGCCCATCAAAAGGCAGGAGTATAATAAATCCCTCCTTGGGGAGGGGCGCGGTGGCTTTGTGAAGTTGCGGGGAGGGGTTTATACCGTATGCAATCGCATAAACCCCTCCCTACACCCTCCCAAGGGAGGGAATCGCACTGGCCTTCGCGTCTTTAGATGCTTGCTGCCTCTTTATGGGCTATTACTCTTCGGGGAGGGTTGGGTGGGGTTTAATGCGCTCTCCCCTGCTCACTATCTGCGCTCCCTGTATCGCGCTTGCGTGGATTTTTGATCACTTTGCCAAAACTGTAGCTAAAGCTTAGCGTGGTTATGCGGTTATCCCAAAAATTGCTGTAAGAAACCGCTGTATTGGGGATGCCTTCAATTACGCCGCTACGCCTGAGCGAGTTCAGCACATCGCGCAAACTCAACTTTACCGAACCTTTGTTTTGCAGAATCTTTTTCTGCAGGCCGGCGTTCAGCACGCCAGTAGGGATAGTTCTAAACTGTGCATACACCTGTCTTGAATTATAAAAACCGCTCAACTCTGCACTCCAGCCTTTACCCAGCGTAAACTGGTTGTTGCCGTTAAACCCAAAAGAGTTGCCAGACTGGTTGAGATAAGTATTAATCAGCTGGCCTGAAAAGCTCATGCGATACACCTCTGCATAAAAATTCAAATTCCACCACTTGGCGGGCTGCATATTCAGATTTACCGACAAATCGAGCGTAGTGCGTTTGCCAATATTATCCTGTGTACTTATAAATATGGGGCCGTCATAGTGGATGGTCTCGCTTTGCATATCGCGGTCGTGCACGTAGGCAAAGGTTACATTTAACAGGCTTTTATAACCATAAGCCAGCTTATAAACAGCAGAAAACTGTGGCCTGAGAAAAGGATTGCCGGTAGCGTAACTAAACTTATCTATTAAAGCCGTAAACGGATTAAGACTGCTGTAATTGGGTCGGCCAATACGCCTGCCGTATGATGCTGTAAGCACATGGTGCCCCGTGGTATCCAGTTTATAAAGAAAATAAGTGGTAGGAAACAGGTTAACATAGTGTCTGCTAAAAGCCGAGTCGGGTTTCTGGGCGTTACCCAATTGGTGACCATGACCGTTGGTATTTTCCATCCGTAACCCTGCCTGTATGCTAAATCGCTTAAACTCCTGGTTGTAGTTGATATAGGCGGCATTAATATTCTCGCGATACAGGAAACGGTTGGTCTTGTTATAATCCGGCGTTGTCACTGTATTTATTACGTTGAAATAATTAGCTGCATTATCAGTATTCACATAGCTGCTTTTGGCCCCCGCCTCCACTTTACCCTTGTGACTGATCGGATGAGTATAATCTACCTTACCGGCATAAATATTGACAGATCCCGGTAAATCAGCCGTGAGAACTTGATGGGCAATCAAACTGTTATCGGGCAAATAAGTATCATTAATATAAATCTGATTACTAGGGTTTACATTACGGATGTAATCGGCATCAAAACTAATGCTATGTGTGCCGGCACTATCAAATTGATGGGTATAATTGAGATTGACACCGCCGTTATCAAATTTATAATCGGTGTTGTTGTTGGCGAGTACAGTAGAGTCAAGCCCGCCGGTGCTATCAAAAAATGAGATATATGCCGGGATGTTATTGGTCCTGTGCTCCAAAGAACTGGTGAATACTATGCCCCAGGTGGTTCTGGGCGACAGGTAATAATCAACCCCTGCCCTGATATTGTAATTAGTTGCTACCGGCCTGAAGTTGGAGACATCATTAACCACTGAGGTTGGGCTACCCGCTGCATCAAAATAACGATGATCTACCTCTAACTGGCGGAAAGTAGGGGCATAATTACGGTTAACGTTAGCAAAAATGTTAATCTGATTGTCCCGGTAATTGACGTTCAAACCTTCGCCGTTCCGGCTGTAAAAACCCTGTGCACCATTCATGGTCAACACGCCGTTAAATCCTTTTATAGTATTCTTTTTTATTTTGATATTGATAATACCTGCACCTCCCGCAGCATCATATTTGGCTGGCGGATTATCCATCAATTCAATCTGATCTATGGTATTTGCCGGTAGCGAGCGCAGGTAAGAAGCCAAACCGGCGGCCGAAAGATAAGTAGGCTTACCGTCTATCATCACCAGCACCCCATCTTTACCTTTATAACTCACTTTACCATCGGCATCTACAGACACACCCGGCGATTTCTCCAACACCTCCAGCGCATTCAACCCGGCGTTAGAGATCTGCGCACCTACGTTCACCACCATACGGTCAATCTTCTGCTCAACCAGTGGTTTCTGAGCAGTTACCGCCACCTCCTTTAAGGCCGTATTGGTTGACTGCAACGTAATGACAGGCAACGAAACGTTGGCCTGTTGAGCAACAACAATGTTAGCGCTCCTATATTTTTTGAAACCCACAGAGCTAACGGCCAGTCGATAACTATCATCTTTCAGATTATGGAAAGCAAAAGTACCATTGGTGTTAACCAGCATAGATTTCACTTCGGTCGAGTCGGCTGTGCGAAGCAGGGTTACCGTAGCGCCGTCTACCGGTTTTTTGTCGCCGCCCTGCACGCGGCCGCTAATCTGCGCGGTTACAGTTTGCGGGTAAGCGTTATTAATGATCAGCACAAAAACAATTAACGGGAGGCTGCAGCGCCATAAGCTATTCATATCAGGTTTCATTTACTGATAAGATGCAAGCCCGATTGATTTCGTTGCACAGGCAACAATTGTATAGCGTAATATCTTTTTTACATCACTTGTGCCGGGGAGTTAAGATTTATCCTGAAATTTATTTTAAACCTGATAAACCCAAGTATGTACAAAAAAACCATGCTGCACTATGCAGCGGGGGTGGCCTGCTTTATTGCCGGTGCATCGCTCAACGCGCGTGCTCAAACCCCTGCCGAGTGGAAGCAAGAATTTATGTCGCCCCCGGCGTCGGCAAAACCGCGCACCTGGTGGCACTGGACCCAAAGCAACATTACTAAAGAAGGCATTACCAAAGATCTGGAGTGGATGAAACGCTCTGGCATTGCCGGCTTTATGCTGGCCGACGTTGCCGCCGGCGGCGGACAAACCGTAGACAAGAAACTGGTATTCGGCACACCGGAGTGGAAAGATGCCGTACACTTTGCCGCGTCTGAAGCCGAACGCCTGGGCCTGGAAATGTCCATCTTCAGCTCGCCCGGCTGGAGCCTCACCGGCGGCTCATGGGTAAAACCAGAGCAAGCCATGAAAAAACTGGTGTGGAGCGAAACCCGCATCGCCGGAGGCAAAGCGTTTAAGGGCACGCTGCCCCAACCACCCGCGCAGGAAGGTGCCGGCCCTAACCTGGCCAATGCCCCTACCCGCCCCGGTGCTAAAAACTTTTATGCTGATTGCGCCGTCATCGCGTACCGCACGCCTGCAGATGCGGCCGTTGTAGAAAGTCAACAACCTACCATCACCAGCGCAAGCGGCACAGCCGATGCCAAAGTGCTGACCGATGAAAACATCATGACCGGCATTACCGTAAAAACCGGGGCCGATAAAATTGCATGGCTGCAACTGGCTTACCCGCAACAGGTACTGGCACGCAGCATTAGCATCGCGGCCTCGCGCGGGATTCCGTATGGCCGGGTGATGGCAAGTGCCGATGGTAAGACGTTTCATATTCTAACCACTATCCCGGGTAAATCCGGCTATCGTGGCGGCAACATCCGCACCTATGCGTTTCCGGATACCAGGGCACAATATTTCCGCATTGAGCTAACCAATACACCTGTTAAACCGGGTGAAGTGATATCGCAAGCCACAACAGCGGTTGATAGTGCTTATACCTTATCAGAAATTCAATTGCATTCAGATGGCCGCGTTAACCGTTGGGAGGATAAAGCAGGCTTTAACTTCTTGTTTGAATATACCAACACGGCCACACCCGAAGTGCCGCAGAGCGCAGAAATTAAAGCTGAGGACGAGATTGACCTGACCTCAAAAATGCAGCCCGACGGCACGCTGAACTGGACACCTCCGGCTGGCAACTGGACCGTCCTGCGTTTTGGTTATGCCCTTACCGGCTCAAAAAATCGCCCGGCTATAGCGGCGGCTTTGGGTTATGAGGTGGATAAAATGAGCAAAAAGCATGTAACCGCCTACATGGATTACTACAGCAAACTGGTAAAAGATGCCACCGGCGATCTATACGGCAAAAGCCTGCAATATTATATGATGGACAGTTGGGAGGCGGGCATCCAAAACTGGACCGACGACATGATCAGCGAGTTTAAAAACCGCCGTGGTTATGACCCTACCAAATACCTGCCCGTGATGGCCGGTCATATAGTAGGCAGCGCCGAAGAAAGTGACCGTTTCTTGTGGGATTTCCGCCGTACACTGGTGGATCTGATTGCCGAGAACCACTACGGCACCGTGACCGATTACCTGAACAAACAAGGCATCAAAACCTATGGCGAGGCGGGTGGCGTGTCGCTGGAATCAATAGAAGATGCATTGCTCAACAAAAAATACGTCAACATCCCAATGGGCGAGTTCTGGGTAAAAGATCTGCATCCATCGTCTATGTATTATGAGGATATGCGTGGCGCCGCTTCGGCATCGCATGTGTACGGCCAGAATATTGTGGCAGCCGAGTCATTTACCGGAGGCAATTATGAATCGCCCGCTACGCTAAAACGCCTGGCTGATTATTGGTTTAGTCAGGGCCTAAACCGTTTGGTGTTCCATACCTCTGCACACCAACCGCTGGATACCAAACCTGGTAACACCATGGTAGGCACGCACATAAACCGTAACATTACCTGGGCGGAAGATGCCCTGCCTTTTACCACACACCTGGCCCGCTGCTCATACTTGCTGCAAAAAGGCAAATACGTGGCTGATGTTGCCTACCTGCTTAAAGAGGGCGCACCATCAACCATGCCATTCTGGGGCGCAGGCCTGCAACCCGCCATGCCCGATGGCTACCAGTTTGACTACCTGAACACTGACGCCTTCTTAAACCTGCTCACAGTAGATGCCAACGGCCGCCTTAACCTGCCCAGCGGCATGAGCTACGCTGTGCTGGTACTGCCGCCTACACAGAAAATGAGCCTGCCCGTGCTACGCAAGATTAAACAACTGGTAGAAGCCGGCGCAACCATAGTTGGCCCGAAACCAATCAGTGCACCAGGGCTTTCTGCCGGGGCCGATGGCGATACGGAACTGAATGATCTGAGCTACCAGCTATGGGCCGATCTGGATGGCAACAGCCGCACCAAACGCACATTTGGCAAGGGCCGTGTTTACTGGAATCAGCCTTTAAAAGATGTGATGGCCGATCTGGCTATCCCACGGGATGCCGCCATTGAGCGCCTGCCTGATGAAATAGCCTGGACCCACCGTCGCGATGGTGATAATGATATTTATTACGTAGTTAACCGTACCGATACGCTGCAGAATTTTGACATCACCTTCCGCACCGGTAGCAAAGACGTTAATCTCTGGAATCCTGATAACGGCACCGTTACCCCATCGGCTTATACCCTTACCGGCAATTTAACCCGCGTGCCTATGCATCTGGAACCAGGGCAAAACATGTTCGTCATCTTTAGTGGTAAAGCGCCAATGGCATCGCGTAGCGTACCTGTAAAAACGATGAGCGTACTGGCTACCCTCAGCGGCCCGTGGCAATTAAGCTTCCCGCCAAAATGGGGCGCACCTGAGAGCGTTCAACTGGCTAACCTAAGTGATTGGACAACTAACACCGACGAAGGCATTAAATATTTCGGTGGCACAGCTACTTATACCAAAACCATCGCCATTAAACCTAACTGGCTTAACCCGGGAGCAGCCATCTGGCTGGATCTGGGCAAGGTTGGCGATCTCGCCGAGGTATGGCTAAACGGCAAACGGGTAGACCTGGCCTGGTATGCGCCTTATCGTGTAGACATCAGCAAAGCGCTTAAACCAGGCAACAATCAGCTGCAAATAAAAGTAACCAACGAATGGACCAACCGCCTGATTGGCGACAAGGCCAACCCCGATAAAAAGGTGCTGGCCAACTATGTAATGCCATTTGGCGGGATGTATAAAATGCAGCCATCGGGGTTGATGGGGCCGGTGAGGCTGATTAGCCCCCTAGCCCCTTAAAGGGGGAACTATTGTGCATCCTTTCCACATCCCTCCTTGGGGAGGGGCGCGAAGGGGTTGCGCGAGAGCAGGGAGGGGTTAAGCCCGCCTTAACAAAAACGTCATTGCGAGGCACGAAGAAACCTTGCTTTCTACATGTCATGCTGAGAAACGAAGCATCTCTAAGGACAGCCCTTATTGCTTGTCCGCAGAGATTCTTCGCTATCGCTGAGAATGACAAATTACAGAGACGGCTTCCTCGCAATGACGCGTACTAAATATTTAAACATAAAACATTTCAAAACCCTCTCCTTTGGAGAGGGCAGGGAGAGGTAAACAACAACCAATAAACATATGAACCGATCTTTATTAAAAACAATATTCGTTATGGCAGCCATTGCAGCCCCCGGATTTGTTTATGCACAACAGCAAGCGGCAGCACAGCAAAAGCCTGCCGATAAAACGCCCCCAAGCGAGGTAGCGGGCATCCCCGTAAACTATGATGAAAGCAAAGTAGGCACTTATACCCTGCCCGATCCGCTGACGAAGCTAAACGGCCAGAAAGTCAAGAACGCCGAAGACTGGACCAAGAACCGTCGCCCGGAGATCTTGAACATGTATTACACCCTGCAATACGGCAAGGTACCGGGCAAGCCAAAAGATATGAGCTTTAACGTGTTTGATAAAGGCACACCGGCATTTGGCGGCAAAGCCATCCGCAAGCAGGTGACCATTTATCTTACCAAAGACACTTCTGATAATCACAAAGTTGATGTACTGATTTACCTGCCTGCGCATGCTACCAAACCATCGGCATTGTTGTTAAATGCATCGTTTAGCGCCAACAGCAATGTAACTGATGACCCGGGCGTAAAACACAGCCTGATGTGGACGCCAGATGGTAAGCGCGCGCCCGTACAAGGCGGCGGCCGTTTTGGTAAAATGAATATTGAGCAGTTTATTGATGCGGGCTTCGGCTTTGCCACGCTGTGTTATACCGATTTTGAGCCTGATACCAAAGACGGCTATAAATACGGCATCCGCAGTGTATATAATCCAAGCGGAAAGTTTGCTGATGATGAGTGGGGAGCAATCTCGGCCTGGTCATGGGGTTTGAGCCGCGTGATGGATTATTTTGAGACCGATAAAGATATTGATGCAAAACGCGTAGCCCTAACCGGAGCTTCTCGCCTGGGTAAAACCACCCTGTGGACCGGCGCGCGCGATACCCGCTTTGCCCTCATCATCGGCAGTGTATCTGGCGAGGGTGGTGCAGCATTGAGTCGCCGCAATTATGGGGAGACTGTGGCGCACATGACGGCTCCGTCACGCTATTTTTATCAGTTTGCTACCAATTGGTCTAAATACAGTGCAGACCCAAGTAAGATGCCGATGGACGGCCATATGTTAATTAGCCTGATGGCTCCACGCCCTGTATTGCTGCAAACCGGCAGCACCGACGGCTGGTCTGACCCGAAAGGCGAATGGCTGGCAGCCCTGGCCGCCAAACCTGTGTTTGAATTATTTAAAGAAACCGGCCCTACTACTACCGAATGGCCTGCCGCAGAAGATGAAAGTCAGCTGCTGCATAACGAAGGCTATTTTATGCATAACGGCCCTCACGGGGTATTGCCTACCGACTGGCCACGCTTTATTCAGTTTATGAAGAAATATTTGTAGGTATGACGGCGGCCGGAGGCCGCGGGATAGTCGTCACTCGGCTGGAGCCGAGCGACTGCAGCCAGTAGTATAAAAAGGGTGCTCACAGATTGAGCACCCTTTTTATACTTAACACGTCATTGCGAGGAACGAAGCAATCTCTGCATATGCTAAGCGGGACTTGCATGTCCGACTGTCTTGTACAGAGATTGCTTCGTTCCTCGCAATGACGTGTTGTGTTATGCTTAGCGTTAAATTATTACTTATACAGCTTCGGCGCAATATTCAGCATCGGGAAGTTGCGCTGATGCCAGTATGGGTAAACGGGATACTCATCGCTGGCGGCATCCAGTTTCTTTACCTGCTCTACGGTCAGGTTCCAGCCCGCGGCATCCAGGTTTTGCTTCAGCTGCTCCTCATTGCGGGCACCAATTACCAGGCTGCAAACCGTTGGGCGCTGTAATAGCCAGTTCAAAGATACCTGGGCTACGGTTTTGCCGGTTTCTTCGGCTACCTCGTCCAGCGCATCTACTATTTTATATAGATGCTCGTAGTCAGTTGCCGGACCTTCGGCACCACCCTGACCCAGGCGGCTATCGGCAGGCATGCCTGTACCACGACGGAATTTACCACTCAATCTACCTGCAGACATCGGGCTCCAAACAATAGTGCCCACATTCTGATCAATCCCCAACGACATCAGTTCCCACTCAAACTCCCTATCAAGCAATGAGTAATGCGCCTGGTGCGCCACATAGCGCGACCAACCATAACGCTCTGATACCGACAGTGATTTCATCAGATGCCAGCCCGAAAAGTTAGAGCAAGCAATATAACGGATCTTGCCGCTGGTCACCAGATCATTCAGGGCGCTCAGTGTTTCTTCTACAGGGGTGTTGGCGTCAAAGCCGTGCATGTGGTAAATATCAATATGATCTACCTTCAAACGGCGCAAGCTTTCCTCGCAAGCCTGGATCAGGTGACGGCGGGATGAACCATAATCGTTCGGGTCATCACTCATGGCAAAGGTGGCCTTGGTAGAGATGAGCACACGATTTTGCAGGCCTTCTATAGCTTTGCCCAGTATTTCTTCAGACAATCCTCTGGAATACATATTGGCCGTATCAAACAGGTTTACGCCAGCATCCAGACACAGGTTTACCATGCGGCGGGCATCCTCTACATCGCTGTTGCCCCAGGCTTTAAAAAACTCATTGCCACCGCCAAACGTAGCCGTACCAAAGCTAAGCACCGGCACAGAAAGACCCGAGCCGCCTAATTTTCTATATTCCATAAATGATGTATTGTATATGTGTGATTGGCGTAAAGTTAACAATCGCAATTGAATGTAATTTAAACGTCTATTTAAAGTTACAATCGTTCCCCGGCGTCCCTGCGCCTCAAAAAATTTGTACTTTTGATTGATGACTTTAGACCCGATAAGCGTATCGCTGTTTGAAATGAAGCTGGAAGAAATACACAGTCAGGACGCCTGGTTGAGATACGAGATCAGCAGACGCGATTTTGTTGCCTTGTTCCCCGTACGCTTCAAAAACGGCAAGCCCCTGCGCCCCGATCACCCCGGCAATGCTGGTGTTGACCGCGAGGTTTATCTAAAAGTGCTGGTGGCTTTCAAGCAGACGTTTAACTGAGTGCGGGCTTCTGTCAATTTCTTATTTGGCACGTAATTGGTTATTGAGCTGGATAAACTTTTCAGGTAGTCTTTCTCTACACTTCATGCCACAAAAAAAGCCAGGGCTATAAAACCCCGGCTCCTGATTCTTGACTCTTATTTCTTGGCTCTTTGCTTACAGCGCACCAGCTTTAATCTCTTCTACTACAGCCGGATCAAGCAAGGTCGATGTATCGCCTAAGTTTGAAGTATCGCCTTCGGCTATCTTTCTTAAAATCCTGCGCATAATTTTGCCCGAACGGGTTTTGGGCAGGCCGCTTACAAACTGAATTTTATCAGGCTTAGCAATCGGACCAATCAGGCGTGACACCGTGGCAATGATATCTCTGCGGGTAACATCCTCATCATCTTTACGGCCGGGATTTACCACAAAGGCATATACGCCCTGGCCTTTAATATCATGCGGATAACCCACCACTGCTGATTCTACCACCGTGCTGTGCATGTTAATAGCGTTCTCTACCTCGGCAGTACCAATACGGTGACCGGATACGTTCAGTACGTCGTCAACGCGACCAGTAATGCGGTAGTAACCTTCTTCATCGCGCAAGCAACCATCGCCGGTAAAATACATATTCGGGTAAGTGGCAAAATAGGTCTGGCGGCAACGCTCGTGATCGCCATAAGTGGTGCGCAGCATACCCGGCCAAGGGAACTTGATACACAGGTTACCGCTCACGCCGTTGCCTTGTACTTCGTCGCCTTTCTCATCCACCAATACCGGCTGGATGCCCGGCAGCGGGAATGAGGCATAGCCCGGCTTCATAGGCGTAACGCCTATTATCGGGGTAATCATGTGGCCGCCGTTTTCGGTTTGCCACCAGGTATCGGCAATATCGCATTTGCCTTTGCCCACGTTATCGTGGAACCAGTGCCAGGCTTCCTCGTTGATCGGCTCGCCTACTGACCCCAGTTTGGTCAGCGAGCTTAGGTCATACTTATTTACAAAGTCTGTACCGAAGCTCATTAAGGAGCGGATAGCCGTTGGCGCGGTATAGAATATGTTGATCTTAAATTTCTCTACAATCTGCCAGAAACGGCCAGCATCCGGATAAGTTGGCACGCCCTCAAACATCACCGAGGTAGCACCTTGCGCCAGCGGTCCGTAAACAATGTAAGAGTGACCGGTAATCCAGCCGATATCTGCCGTACAGAAGTAAACCTCGCCCGGTTGGTATTGGAATGTGGTATCAAAAGTATAGCCGGCATACACCATGTAACCGCCACAAGTATGTACCACACCCTTTGGTTTACCGGTAGAGCCAGAAGTATACAGGATGAACAGCATATCCTCGGCGTCCATCTCTTCGGCCGGGCAATCCGGGTTACCCTGGGTTTCTACTTTCCTGATCTCGTCTTCCCACCACAAATCACGGCCTTTAATCATGGCTACTGGTGTACGGCTGCGGGTTAGCACAATTACTTTTTGTACCGACGGACACTGTACCAGCGCATCGTCAATCACATTTTTAAGTTCAACCAGTTTAGCACCGCGGTAGGTACCATCGGCTGTAATTACTATATTACATTCTGCATCCTGAATACGATCTGCAATTGATTGGGCCGAGAAACCACCGAACACTACCGAGTGAATAGCACCAATCCTGGCGCAAGCCATCACAGCAATGGCCAACTCTGGCACCATTGGCATATAGATACAGATACGGTCGCCTTTTTTAGCGCCGTTGTTCTTTAATACATTGGCAAACTGACAAACTTTATCGTGCAGTTGTTTATAGGTAAGAACGCGATGATCTTCCGTCGGATCATTCGGCTCCCAGATAATGGCGGGTTTGTTACCCAGTTTTTCCAGGTGGCGGTCCAAACAGTTTTCAGTAATGTTAAGCTTGGCGCCGTCAAACCAGCGAATGCGTGGTTCGGTAAAGTTCCAGTCGAGCACTTTATCCCATTTCTTTCTCCATTGGAAAGTTTCGGCTATTTCAGACCAGAAAGCTTCGGGCTCATTCACACTGCGCTCATAAACGCGCTGGTAATCTTCAAAAGAATTGATTTTCATAATTTGGTGTAACGGTGGGCGAAAATTAGTGATTTTCTGTAGCATACCTGCTTTTTACTATAAAAATTAACGCATACGATTGCGTAAGCGCATTGTGGAAAACCCATCACCCGAATTGTGCAAAACTCTTTTTTAAAATATTTAAAATCAGTGTTGAATAATTCATATTAAATCCTGATATTTGCAAACTCTTTTTGAGAATAAGCATACATATAAAAAAGATTTGTCATGTCAAGAATATGTGATTTAACAGGAAAAGGTGCGATGAACGGTCACAACGTTTCAAACTCAAACGTTAAAACCAAACGCAAATTTTATCCTAATTTAAAACTGAAAAAGTTTTATATCCCTGAAGAAAACAAGTGGATTACTTTGAAAGTATCTACTTCAGCTGTGAAAACAATCAGCAAAAAAGGCATCACCGCCTGCATTAACAAATTTGTAAAAGAAGGTTCTATATAAGTAATCAGAAATCGGTTAATCAGAGATGAAGTTCGCTGATTGCTGGTATGATGCTTCAATAGTCAAAATACAACAATACAATGGCAAAAAAAGGTAACAGGGTTCAGGTAATTTTAGAGTGCACCGAGCATAAAGAGAGCGGTATGCCAGGTATGTCACGTTACATTACCACCAAGAACAAAAAGAACACTACCGAGCGTTTAGAATTGAAAAAATTCAACCCGGTATTACGTAAAGTAACCGTTCATAAAGAGATTAAGTAATTAATGCAAATACACGTTGCGAAACGTTACGGCATAAATCACACTCATTCAATAATTTATTAATTATACAAAGAGATGGCAAAGAAAGTAGTTGCAACCCTGAAAACAGGTAAAGGCAAAGAGTTTTCAAAAGTAATCAACTCGGTTAGATCACCTAAAACCGGTGCTTACTCATTCAAAGAGCAAATCGTTCCTAACGATAACCTTAAAGACGTTATCAAGTAATTGATAACCGCAAAAATATTAGAGCCGTCTTGTATATACGAGAGGGCTTTTTTTGTTTAAACCTCTCCCCGGCCCTCTCCTTTGGAGAGGGAGGTAACCATGCCGGGAATACAATTTAAAACATTCACTTAATTCCCTCCCCTTCGGGGAGGTTAGGAGGGGTTTATGGGATTATTCGATTTTTTTAAGAAGAAAGAAAGCACCCCGCAGCAACAGCAGGCGCTTGACAGTGGTTTGGAAAAAACCAAAGACAGCCTGCTCTCTAAACTCACCAAGGCCGTTGCCGGTAAATCTACCGTTGACGATGACGTGCTGGACGAGTTGGAAGAAATCCTGGTAACGTCTGACGTTGGTGTGAAAACCACCCTCAAGATTATTGAGCGGATCCAGGCACGTGTTGCGCGCGATAAATATGTTGGCACCACCGAGCTGAACGGCCTGCTGCGCGATGAGATACAACAACTGCTGGCAGAAAACAACAGTAATGATTTTGCCAGCTTTGAATATGGCAACCACAAACCCTATGTAATTATGGTAGTGGGCGTCAACGGTGTGGGCAAAACCACTACTATTGGCAAGCTGGCACATCAGCTGAAACAAACCGGCAACAAAGTGGTGCTGGGCGCTGCCGATACCTTCCGCGCTGCGGCGGTAGACCAGTTGCAATTGTGGGGCAAGCGTGTTGATGTGCGCGTTGTGGCACAGCCAATGGGTTCAGACCCAGCTTCGGTAGCTTTTGATACCCTGAAATCGGCTGTTGCTAACGGCGAGGACGTGGCCATAATTGATACCGCCGGTCGCCTCCACAATAAAGTGGGCCTGATGAACGAGCTGACCAAGATCAAAAACGTAATGCAGAAGGTTGTACCTAACGCACCGCACGAGATCTTGTTGGTGCTGGACGCATCAACCGGCCAGAACGCCATTGAGCAATGCAAACAATTTACCGAAGCTACAGCCGTTAACGCACTGGCATTAACCAAGCTTGACGGCACAGCCAAAGGTGGCGTGGTAATTGGCATCTCAGATCAGTTTAAGATCCCGGTGAAATATATTGGTGTGGGTGAGGGAATGGATGATCTGCAATTGTTTGACAGGAAAACGTTTGTGGAAAGCCTGTTCAAATAAAAATACAACAACACGTCATTGCGAGGAACGAAGCAATCTCTGCGTAGGAATTTACAGAGATTGCTCCGTTCCTCGCAATGACGAATAGATAAAATTAAAAGTGAGGAAACGGCAATTAGTCCGTTTCATTCCCTCTCCCTCCGGAGAGGGTTAGGGAGAGGTGAAAATGAAGACAAAAGAAATTAACAAGCCAAAACAGGAAGCCAAACCACGTGTAAACGTAGTGACCCTGGGCTGCTCTAAAAACATCTATGACTCTGAAGTACTGATGGGCCAGTTAAAAGGCAATCAGTTTGATGTGGTGCATGAGGCCAGCAAGGTAAAAAAAGACGATATTATCGTTATCAATACCTGTGGTTTTATTGACAACGCCAAGCAGGAGTCTATCGATACCATTTTGCAATACAGCGATCTGAAAGAGCAGGGCAAAGTAGGCAAGGTGATTGTTACCGGCTGTTTATCTGAGCGTTACAAACCTGAGCTGGAAGCCGAGATTGGCAACGTAGATTCATGGTTTGGTACTAATGATCTGCAAAACCTGTTGGGATCATTAGGCGCTAACTATCGCCATGAGTTGATTGGCGAGCGTTTGTTAACCACCCCATCTCACTTCGCATACTTTAAAATTGCCGAGGGTTGTAACCGCCCATGCTCGTTCTGCGCCATCCCGCTGATGCGTGGCAAACATGCCAGCACGCCGATAGAGCAATTGGTAGATAACGCCAAAAACCTGGCAAAAAACGGCACCAAAGAACTGATTCTTATTGCGCAAGACCTGACCTACTACGGTCTGGATCTGTATGGCAAACGTAACCTTGATGAACTGCTGCGTCGCCTGAGCGATGTAAACGGCATCGAGTGGATCCGCCTGCAATATGCTTATCCTTCGGGCTTCCCAATGGAGATTCTGGATGTGATGAACGAGCGCGAGAACATCTGCAAATACCTGGATATGCCGCTGCAGCACATTACAGACAACATGCTGAAATCAATGCGTCGTGGTATCACCAAGCAAAAAACCATCGATCTGGTAAATGAAATTCGCGACAAGGTGCCAAACATCGCCCTGCGCACTACCCTCATTACCGGCTATCCTGGCGAAACCGAGCAGGATTTTGAAGAGATGGCGCAATGGGTTGAAGATACCCGTTTTGATCGCCTGGGTTGCTTCACCTACTCGCACGAGGAAAAAACGCATGCCCATACTTTAGTGGACGATGTACCTGATGAAGTAAAACAAGAGCGTGCTGATGCCATTATGGAAATTCAGCAAGGTATCTCGTTCGAGATCAACCAAACAAAAGTTGGCGAGACGTTCAAAGTATTAGTTGATAAAAAAGACGGCGACTTCTTTGTGGGCCGCACCCAATTTGATTCGCCTGAGGTAGATAACGAGGTGCTGATTGACGCCACAAACAATTACGCCACTGTTGGCAGCTTTGTAAACGTTAAAGTTGACAGCGCCGAGGACTTTGACCTTTATGGACAGATTGTAAAATAAGTCCGGGCAAAAGGCGATAGTCTTTTTTTTAGCAGATTAAAATCTAAATTCGAGCCCTGAACTAGGATTTAACGAATTTTTAGGATTTTTAGGATTATGGTTATCGCTATATAAGATGAGTTATATAGCTCAAGAATCAGAGACCTGCATTAAGAATCCTGTAAATCCTAAAAATCCGTTAAATCCTGGTTCAGATATTTTTTTCGAAACATGGACGCTAACTGTATCAGCTATAAAGACACCGGGTATTTCTCGCAAACGGTAATTGATTACCTTGATGATGCTCCTACCCTACGCCCCTTTTACAGTTATCGCCCCACCTTTGATGGTTTTTCCCAGATCATCCCAAACAAAAAAAACACTGCCGATACCGATTTATTGATCAACGTATTGCGTAAGCAATATGAGCAAAGCGGCATTAAACTGCCTCTACAAGCCGGGGGCCTTGGTTTCACCGTTACCACCGGTCACCAGTTAAATATCTTTGCCGGTCCGCTGTATTTTATTTATAAAATTGTTACCGCCATTAAGCTGGCGCGCCAGTTAAAAGAGCGTTTCCCTGAGCACAACTTCACTCCGGTGTATTGGATGGCTACCGAGGACCATGACTTTGCCGAGATCAATTACACCAAAATTGGTGGTCTCAAAGTGCAATGGCAACTGGATGCAGCCGGTGCAACAGGCCGACTGCTCACCAAAACCATCCGACAGGCGCTTAACCAATATAAAGGCGTACTGGGCATGGAACAACACGGCCCTGAACTGGCCGCGTTGGTAGAAACCGCCTACACCAAATTTGATAAACTGGCCGATGCCACCCGCTACCTCGTGCATGCCCTATTTGGTCAATACGGCCTGGTAATTGTTGATGCTGATGACATCGAACTGAAACGTGAGTTTGCACCTATCATTGAGCAGGATATTATTCAGCAGAACAGCTTTAAAAATATTACCGCGACCGATAAAAAGCTGCATGACATTGGCGTACACACCCAGATCCACTCGCGCGAAATCAACTTTTTTTACCTTACGGATAACCTGCGCGAACGATTGAGTTTTGAGGACGGTCGTTACGTGGTGTTGAATACCGAGATCAGTTTCAGTGAGGAAGAGCTAAAACAGGAGATCAAGGAACACCCTGAGCGTTTCAGTCCCAACGTGGCCATGCGCCCGCTATACCAGGAAGTAATTCTACCTAACATCGCCTACATAGGCGGCGGCGCCGAGGTAGTTTACTGGCTGCAGTTGAAAGCTAATTTTGACCATTACGGCGTTGATTTCCCCATCCTCCTGTTGCGTAATTCTGGCTTACTGATCCACAAAGAACAGCGGGCAAAAATTACCAATCTGCAGTTTACCCCAAAAGATCTGTTTACCGGTACCGAAAGCCTGAAACAGCGCTGGGTAACCGATCATTCAGAACACAACCTCACCCTGGCCAGTGAATGGCAGGAAATGGAAGCCCTGTTTGAAAAAATAAAGCAGCGCGCCGGTAAAATAGATAGCACCCTGGTACCCTCAACAAGCGCAGTAGAAGCCCGACTGAAGAAAGCCGTTGACAACCTGGAAAAGAAACTGATGCGCGCCGAAAAACGCACCTACGGCACCCGACTGGAACAGATCGAACAGATCAAAACCGCACTGTTCCCCGGTAACAGTCTGCAGGAGCGTACCGAAAACTTTGGCCTTTACTACGTAAAATGGGGCCAGCAACTGATTGAAGAACTGATCCGCCATTTTGAGCCGCTGGATTTTGAGTTCTGCATCCTGTCGGAATAAATCGAGTAGTATTTTTACAATAGCACATAATTATAGCCTTTTCAAAAAGGCTATTTTTGTTTTAATCTATTATAGAGAAGAACATGCGCAAAACCCTTATGCTCCTGCCCGGCTTACTGGCAGGCGCATTATACCTACACGCTCAAGCACCTAAAAGTAAAAGCATTATTGCCGATACCCTCAAAACCGTCGAGGTTAAATCATACCTGTTCAATCAGTCTTTATTAAATGTTCCGGCAGCCATCAGCACACTCGGCCCGGCACAATTAAAGCTTCAGCCTGATAACTCGCTGGTGCCTGCTATGAACACCATTCCCGGTGTACGCATGGAAGAGCGCTCGCCCGGTAGCTACCGGCTATCGTTACGCGGCAGCCTGCTGCGCTCGCCATTTGGGGTACGCGATGTTAAGGTTTATTACGACGAGATCCCGTTGACCGATGCCGGTGGCAACACCTATCTTAACGCTATAGACCCTACCGGCATTCGCAGTATAGAAGTGTTAAAAGGCCCTGACGGCAGCTTATTTGGCGCTAACTCAGGCGGCGTGGTCATCATCCGCCCAACGGGCAATATTGATACCGTCGGACAATCAGCCTCTATCGGCATAAATGGCGGCTCTTATGGACTTTTTCATGAGAACGCTGCACTGCACAGCAAATTGGATAAAGACCAACTGGACATTAGTCAAGCGCACGAGACTTATGATGGTTACCGCCAGCACAGCAACATGCGCCGCAACTATTTCCAGGTTGCAAACAGGTGGAGCTATTCGGCAGGCAACGAGTTGAAAGCGATGGCTTTTTATTCAGACCTGTTTTATAACACACCCGGCGGCCTGACCTTTACCCAACAATTAGCCGATCCGCGCTCGGCGCGTTTAGGCACAGCGGCTGTTCCGGGAGCTATAGATCAAAACATCAGCATTACTACGCAGATGCTAACAGGCGGACTGGTCAACAGCCTCAACCTAAGTCGCCGCTTAAAAAACGTTACCGCCGTTTATGGCTCGCACGTATATTTTGCAAACCCGTTCATCACCAATTATGAGCAGCGTGATGAGAACACCTTCGGCCTGCGCTCTTACTTTGAATGGCGCAGCCGTGGCGGCATGGATCTGCAATGGAAGATCAACGCCGGCTTGGAATGGCAGCAAACAAACTCGGCTATTAACAACTATGGCAACAAAAAAGGAGTAAAAGATACCGCCCAAACGCTTGACCGTATCAACACTAACCAGCACTTCTTTTTTGTGCGTTACCTGGGCGATCTATCTCGATTTCATTTCGAGGCTGCCCTTAGTCTTAACAATTACAGCTATCAGTTTAAAAACCTGTATCCACTGGCGCAAACTGGCTTCACGCCCCGCAATTTCTCGGCTCAGTTAATGCCGCGGTTAGCGCTCTCCTACCAGTTAACCAATAATTTCATCGCGAGGGCATCGGTTAGCCGCGGCTACTCTACGCCTACTACGGCCGAGGTACGCCCGACCGACAACGTCATTAACACCGCCTTGCAGGCCCAAACCGGCTGGAATTATGAGACCGGCCTGCGCCTGCGCAACCTTGACGAAACACTCATCCTGGATGCCTCGGTGTTTTACTATCGCACCGACAACGCCATCGTCCGACGACTGCATCCTGACGAAACAGAGTATTACATCAATGCTGGCGGCACCAACCAAACAGGGGTAGAACTGGCCTTCAGTGATTGGCTGATCCGGCTTAAAAGAACTGGCTTTATCCGTGGACTGCAGTTTAATACCTCATACACGCTGAGTCGCTATTTCTTCCGCGATTATGTAGTAGCGGGCGCTAACTATTCTGGCAACCCACTTACCGGCGTGCCGCGTAATGTAGTGGTAAGCAGCCTTCAAACACGTTTAGCACAAGGCTTTAGCCTGTTTGTACAGCATAGTTATACTGCGGAGATCCCATTGAATGATGCCTCTACCGTTTACGCACCGCATTACAATCTAATACAAGCCAAATTGGCCTGGTCGCACAGAATGTCTAAAAAAACACGTTTGGAAATATATGCCGGGGCCGATAACATTCTGAACCAGCATTACAGCCTGGGTAACGACCTGAACGCAGTGGGCAATCGATACTTCAACCCATCGGCTTTAAGAAACTACTTTGCGGGAATAAATCTGAATTTGTAGTATAAGATGTCGTCCTGAGTTTGCCGAAGGACGCGCCGGCAAATTACGGCTCAATCCCCAATTCTTTCTGACGGATCTCTACACTATTGACAGACCCATCGCGCATCATCAGCACGGTAACGTGGTAAAAATTGCTGTCAAAAATATAGATAGAGCGTACCTGGTCGGCACCTTTCAGCGTATTGTGATAGCCCAGGCCCTGGATCTGCTTAATCAGGTTATAAATATACTCTGGATAAATACTTTTGTAAGTAATGGTGTGCAGATGTTCGCCGCTGTTAGTGGTATTATAAGCACCGGTAACCAGCGTTTCGCCCTTAATAGGGGTTTTGTTACGATCTATAGTCTGGTAGCTGGTTAAAAGCTGGCCCTTTACAATTTGCTTGTCGTTCACCTTAAACTTACCAGTGTTTACCAGGATGTTGTCAACCTCACCGGCGCTTAGGCGCACCATGTCGGCCATACTATAAAAGGTCATCGATTGTGCATGCGCAACAACGGCACCGCAAACCAATAGGCAAAGAATCAATAATTTTTTCATTAACAGCGTTCTATCAAAAATAACCAAATTTTTAATATCGCAGCAATCACCCCAGGTTATTAAAACCGGGTACTAAATATTTCTGAAAACGTAAGGTTGTAGCGTTTAGGTACCTGTAGCCCCGTGTTCCGTTCATACTGCACAGGCCTTAACCGCAGGGCCGGTATCCACTACACCCGGGTTTAGAGATGAGCGGGCAGGCCATTTATGGTCTTTCAATCCCTTCTTGGGGAGGGATTAGATAGCTCCGCGAACTACCACGATAGATAAATCAACTCACCATAAAAACTTAACAATTAGATTAATATAGCTGCCTATCTTTAGGTGCTTACTAAACCTCCTCTATGAAAATTCTGAAAGAAGAAAAGCAGATCCTGACTAATGAGATAAACCCAACGGCGTTTGAGGGTGTTAACGGGATGGTATCGCCAACCATATCTGCCAGAAATAAGTGGCTCAGAGAAAATGAAGAGCAGTTTTCATTTTACTTTCTGCAAAGCATTACCGCGGCCGGTCCAACTGGACAAAGCCTGCTGAGCTATAGTGTAAAGTGGACTTTCCGCTTAACGCTTGGTATCCCAGAGCATGATGTTGCCGCTCTTGAGCAACTATTGGAGAAATGCAACGATCAGTTTTATAACGAGCTGGCGCTACTGACGGGCGAATACACCATCAAACTCAAGATGGCGCCCGAACGCCATGCACCTTTCAGCCTGGAGAAATTATTAAAAGGTATGCAGCAGGCGATGGAAAGCGAGCCACTGCCACTAAATATCCGCAAAATATCAGATCAGCTATTTGACAACCAGCGGGTAGTTGTAGAAACCAAGGTGATCAAAAAGTAACCTGCATTTCAAAAAAAAGCATCTGGCCCCCTGTTTAGCCACATATTTATGGCTTCTTCAATGCCGGGCAAATAGGCAAACAGGCCCAAAACAGCTCTAACCAACAATCAAGAACACAAAATAAGACCCTCACAATTAAAACATTAGCCACTATTTTCATCTTTTTAATAATAATTTAACAGCGCGTCGCCTTTTTTTCTATATTTGCGGTGGGTAAGTCTTTTACGACCAGCTCCTCTTGAACTCCCCCAGGGTGGGAACGCAGCAAGGGTAGAGGGTTGTAGCGGTGCGATAAAAGGTGCTTACCCTTTTTTTATTTCTCAATTTTTCGTTTGCCCTCGCCACGAGATATGAATACTGCCGCACTCCGCATCACATCAAGCTCATTCACTTTTTAAAATTCTAATACACAATGAAATTTTTTATCGATACCGCCAACCTCGCGCACATCAAAGAAGCATATGAGTTAGGCGTGTTAGACGGTGTTACCACCAACCCATCATTAATGGCTAAAGAAGGTATTTCTGGCCACGAAAACGTAATTAACCACTACAAAGCCATCTGCGAAATTGTTGACGGCGACGTTAGTGCCGAAGTTATTGCTACTACTTTTGAAGAGATGGTGATAGAAGGCGAAGCCCTGGCTGCCCTGCACCCACAAATTGTAGTAAAAGTACCTATGATTAAAGACGGCGTACGCGCTATTAAATACTTCACATCAAAAGGTATCCGCACTAACTGTACACTGGTATTCTCTGCCGGTCAGGCTTTGTTAGCTGCTAAAGCTGGTGCTACTTATGTATCTCCTTTCATCGGTCGTTTAGATGACGTTTCTACAGACGGCTTAACCCTGATTGAAGATATCCGTACTATTTATGATAACTACGGTTACGAAACTCAGATCCTGGCTGCATCTGCCCGTCACCCAATGCACATCATCAACTGTGCTAAAATTGGTTCAGACGTGGTAACTGCTCCGCTTTCTGCTATCGTTGCCCTGCTGAAACACCCGTTAACTGATAACGGCCTGGCTCAGTTCCTGGCTGATTACGCTAAAGCTGCTGAATTAGAAGCCGTAAAGTAATTAAACCTGCGCTTGTCATCCCGAACGAAAGTGAGGGATCTTTTCGGAGCGATGAGATGGGATGCATCTCCTGCTGATCGAAATGACAAGATGTATATATAAAAGAAGAGGCGCTCAATGAGCGCCTCTTCTTTTTTGAGATTATTTTGACCATGCAGAAAACCGGCATCACGTCATTCTTGTTACTTTTGCCGTATGCTGGATATTCTAATTATAGGCGCCGGACCAATTGGCCTGGCCTGCGGACTGGAAGCTCAACGCGCCGGACTGGACTTTTTGATTGTTGATAAGGGCTGCCTGGTCAACTCGCTCTATAACTATCCGGCCACCATGACGTTTTTTTCCACCTCAGAGAAACTGGAAATTGGCGGCGTGCCCTTTGTTACCATCAGCAATAAACCTAACCGCGCCGAAGCGCTGGAGTATTATCGCCGGGTGGCAACATCGCATCATCTGCCTATAAAGCTTTTTGAGGAAGTAACCTGTGTGGCTAAGAAAGACAATCACTACCACGTAACCACCAGCAAAGGCAGCTATGAGGCGCGCAACATCATCATTGCCACCGGCTTTTATGACATTGCCGTTCAGCTGAATATCCCAGGCGAGCATCTGCCAAAAGTGAAACACTATTACCAGGACCCGCACTATTATGCCATGCAAAAGGTAGTAGTGGTAGGTTCCAGCAACTCGGCCATTGATGTGGCTCTAGAAACTTTTAGGAAAGGTGCGGAAGTGACGTTAGTGATCAGAAATGAAGAAGTTAGTCACCGTGTGAAGTATTGGGTTCGACCTGACATCCTGAACCGCATTAAAGAAGGCAGCATTAAAGCTTACTTTAACTCCAGCCTTACCGAAGTACGCGAAAACGAGGTAGATATTGAAACCTCTGAAGGTAAAGTAACTATTGCTAACGATTTTGTAATGGCGATGACCGGCTACCGCCCCAACTTTGAGTTTCTGAGCAAGATGGGCATCAATCTATCCACAGACCAGAAAAACATTCCGCAGTACAACCCGGAAACTATGGAAACCAATCTGAAAAATATTTACCTGGCAGGCGTGGTTTGCGGCGGCATGGATACACACCTATGGTTTATAGAAAACTCGCGCATACACGCCAAAATGATTTTGGAAGATATTGTAAGCAAGTAAGAATAGCGCCTATGGCTTATGGAAAACGAACTAATACAGTAAGCTGCGCCTCCGGGAAAACACGATAAACTAGGCCTGATTCACCAGCTTATTCACCTTGTCCAGCAAGTCTGACAGATTGAACGGCTTGGTGATCATGTCATTATAACCAAACTTTTCATAATCCACATGCTCACGGTTGATGTAGGCCGAGAAAAGAATCATCGGCATATCTTTAAATTCTGGCTGAGCCCGCAGTTCCCGGCAAATCTCCACACCATCGCTATAGGTCAGTTTGTAGTCTAAAATAGCCAGATCCGGCATGAAGCTTTTGGCAATTTCTACAATGTTGTTACCGTTGGTGGTGGCATGCACACTATAGTTTTCATAGGTCAACACTTCATTAACCATGTCTAAAATATCCTGGTTATCATCCAGCACTAAAATGCGTTTCAACATTGTTGATTTGTGTTGTGCCCAATTATAGGAGGTAAAGAAGGCGTTGTTTGTTCTAAGCAGTATCGGACGTTGAGCGCCAAGGGTTATAAAAAAATAATACTTAATGCGCCAGCTCAAATATACTACAAAAAAGCAGACATCAAAGCAAATACTGAAAAAATAATTGAATTTTTTAATTCACACTAAATTTTCAATTAATTATTATTTAATAATAGTTAAAGAGAATTTTGTTTAAGGTAATAATATCAGGCAGCCAATTGGTGCTCTATGCGCTCAATAAGGGTATTTACATCGAATGGTTTTTGCACAAAATCATCAGGAGCGCCGGCACGATCCAGGCAAGTGGCACCATTTTCTGTGGCTGAGATAAGAATAACGGGCATGTCTTCCATCTTAGATTTAATAGCGCTGCAAATAACCCTACCATCCATACCGGCCAACATAATGTCCATCAATATCAAATCCGGATGATATTGGTTTATTTGCTCAAAAACCTTATCCCCGCGCGATAATTTAGCCACATCGTACCCATAATAGGTCAGCACCATCTCCAGTGTGTCTAAAATAGACACATCATCATCCACAACTAAGATCTTCTTTGCTTCTTCCATGCTAAATAATATTAGACAATACACATGCCAATTATTACTGCAACTTGTTGCGGCCATATTATTTGCTGTTTTAAAGACTGCAGTTGGGCGTTGCCGCAGCCTCTAAATTTTCCCTTACCAACTTATAAGTATGTTTTATGTAACTATTTCATTTCATATATAACTAATTACTTTAATTAAACGTTGCTTTACCATAATATCTACAGGCCCAGCCTATATTTGCAGCACTTAACCTACGATCTTAAATAATAGTAAATATGTTTTTCCAGTTGCCCGAAAAGGATGTAGTGAAAGTTTTTGGTAAAAACTTAAAGAAGATTAGACTACAAAGAAAGTTATCGATGGAAAAACTGGCCAAGATGGCCGACATGGAGCTCTCACAAATTTACCGCATTGAAAGCGGCCGAGTAAACGCAAAACTTACCACCATTGCCGCACTTGGCAAAGCGCTGGATATTGAACCCAACGAATTACTAAAAGTGCCTAACCTGCCGAACGGGGATCTTTAATTTGACTTTGAGGTGGAAACAAGCATATAGAAACAGGACTCAAGATGCTTTAACCAATAATCATGACTCTTGACTCTATCCTTTTGATTCTTAATTATACTTGCCTCTTGATGCTATTTTGATTAACATTGGCTGTTTTGATCAATCATCATTTTTATGAGCACTGAAATAAACGGCCATGTTAGCGCAAATACCGATCATCGCGGTATTGCTATTATCAGCTTTTTTCATCCGGCACAAAACTCATTGCCTTCTGCCCTGCTGGCTCAACTGGCCCAGGCCATAACAGATGCAGGTAATGACGATGCTGTGCGCGTCATCATCCTTAAAAGTGAGGGCGACCGCACCTTTTGTGCCGGCGCCAGCTTTGATGAGTTGTTGCAGATTAAAGACAAGGAAAGCGGGGCGAAATTTTTCTCGGGTTTTGCCGAAGTAATCAATGCCTGCCGTACTTGTAATAAAATCATCATTGGCAGAGTACAAGGCAAATCTGTTGGTGGTGGCGTAGGCTTGGCCGCAGCTGCTGATTACTGCCTGGCTACCGAGGCGGCATCTATTAAGTTGAGCGAACTGGCTATTGGTATTGGTCCGTTTGTGATATCGCCTGCTGTTTCACGAAAAATTGGGCTGTCGGCATTTTCACAACTCACCATCCGCGCTACTGATTTTCAAAGCGCACAGTGGGCTCACGAGAAAGGCTTGTTTAATGAGGTTTATGCTGATATCGTCGCTCTGGACGAAGCCATAGATACCCTGGCCAATAAACTGGCCTCCTATAACCCCGATGCCTTGCTCAGCCTGAAACAAATACTGTGGGAAGGCACCGAAAACTGGGACCAACTGCTGAACGAACGAGCCGCTGTTAGCGGTGAATTGGTGCTGTCTGACTTTACTCAGCAGGCTTTACAGCAGTTTTTAAAAGGGAACCGTTAAGCCGATCATCTTTTTAATGACCATCTCGCGCGCCCTTCGACGATGCGCAGGCTGACAGCCTGCGCTCTCTTTTGTTAACTGTGCCTTTATTCCTCTTCGTAGCGTCTTAGCTGATTACGCAATGCTTTCATCTCCTCTTGCATATCTTCTATCTGCTCCAACAGATGAACGATAGAGGCAATGCCTGGCACATTGATGTCCAGCTCACGATGCATGCGGGTTAGCTTTTCCAGCTGCGATAGTTCATCATGCGGAATAAACCGCTGCTGATTTACCATGGTGATGTGCAGCAAACCAGCATCCTGCAAATCGGTGATAAACGTTTGCTCTATCTGGTGATAGATGCAAAAATCGTCGGTAGCTATTAATTCGGTGGTGGTCATTGTTGCTCGGTGTTTAGTTTGGCCAGATGTTCAAAAAGTTCCTTCTGCTTGTCGGTCAGCTTAGTGGGGAGCTGTACATCGTAAGTGAGGTATAGATCACCATGTTGTCCCTCATGCTTGTAAACGGGCAGGCCTTTTCCTTTCAACTTTACTTTAGTTCCGTTTTGTGTTTCGGGCTGCACCTTTAATTTCACTTTACCGGTGAGGGTTTCGGCGGTGATATCGCCGCCAAGAACGGCGGTGTACAGATCTATCTTTATGATCTCAAACAAGTCGGCCCCCTGCCGCTTAAACTGCAGATGGTTAGCGATATTAAAGGTGATAAACAGATCTCCAGCGGGACCGCCATTTACCCCCGGTGCGCCGTGATCCTTAATCTTAATAGTCTGCCCGTTCTCTACCCCTGCCGGGATGGTAATGCGGATCTGCTTGCCGTTAACCGTTAGCGTTTGTTTATGGGTTTCGGCAATATCGTTCAGGGTTAGCTTTAGCTCGGCGTTGTAGTCCTGCCCACGATAGCGTGTCTGCCTGCCAGCGCCGCCCATACCTCCTGATCCGCCGAACATCGAGTTGAAGAATTCCGAGAAATCAGTATCGGCACCAAAGCCCTCAAAGCCGCCTGCACTGCCTGTACCACCACCCGAGTAGCTGTACTGACGTTGCTGTTGTTTGGCTTGCTCATAAGCATCGGCATGTTGCCAATTCTCGCCGTATTCGTCATATTTTTTGCGTTTCTCGGGGTCGCTCAATACCTCGTTGGCTTCGTTCAACTCCTGGAAGCGCTTGTTTGCCTCCGTATCGTTTGGGTTCAGGTCAGGGTGATACTTGCGCGCCAGTTTGCGGTAAGCGTTGCGAATAGCTTTTTCATCCGCATTTTTGTCGACGCCTAAAACTTTATAATAATCGATAAAGGCCATAATGGTTGCACGTTATAAGTTTTAAAACGATATGGCAGCCGATAGGTTTTAATACCGAATGAAATTATAAACCAACAGGGTATTCATAATAAAAAAAGGCCGGAAACTAATCTCCGGCCCCTTAATTCCTTGTAGAGACACATAATTGTGTCTCGCGGAATGCAAATCATTTAATTCTTAGCAATTGCCTGTCCTATATGGGAGACGCAATTATGCGTCTCTACATCATATTTCAGCCCTTACAAACTCTCCAGCATCGTTTTCAAAACCGCTTGTGCAGCCCATACACGATTGCCAGCCTCATGCACTACTACCGAGCTTGGTCCATCCAGAATCTCAGAGCTCAACTCCAGATCGCGGCGAACGGGCAGGCAATGCATTACCTTGGCATCGTTAGTGATTTTCAGGCGATCATTCGTCAGCAGCCAGTCTTCGCTTACTTCTACTACCTGGCCGTAAGGCTCATAGGCCGACCAATTTTTTACGTAAACAAAATCGGCATCCTGCAATGCTTCGTCCTGGTTATGGGTAATGGTTGCGCCTTGCGTAAACGCTGTGTTTAACTCCAACCCTTTAGGATGGGTAATCACAAAATCAACATCGGCTTTGCACATCCACTCGGCAAACGAGTTTGGCACTGCTTGCGGCAGCGCTTTTACGTGCGGGGCCCAGGTTAATACCACTTTAGGGCGCGGGCGGGTTTTTAATTCTTCAATAGTCACCAGATCGGCCAGACTTTGCAGCGGGTGGCGGGTGGCCGATTCCAAGCTCACAACAGGCACACCGCAGAATTTAACGAACTTGTTAAACACCATTTCGCTGTAATCCTCATCACGGTCTTTCAAACCCGGGAACGAGCGGATACCGATAATATCGCAATACTGGCCCAACACAGCGGCAGCCTCGCGGATATGCTCTACGGTTGTACCATTCATTACCACGCCGTCCTGCAGTTCCAGCGCCCAGCCTTCTTTATCCATATTGAGCACCATAACGTTCATGCCCAAGTTAAGGGCCGCCTTTTGGGTACTCATGCGGGTACGCAGGCTTGGGTTCAAGAAAACCAGTCCGATGGTTTTGTTTTTACCTAGTTCCTGGTGCGCGTACGGCGATTTTTTTTGCTCAAGCGCTAACTGAACCATCTGGTTCAGGTCTGTGACATCGTTTACGGAAGAAAAAAGTTTCATACACCCCTCCCAACCTCCCCAAAGGGGAGGAGAGTTTTTATTGTTAATATTATACGGTTTCTTTTACGCTATTCAATACCTGTGCAAATGCTTCCAGGAAACGGTCGGCATAGGCTTTGGTCAGGTTCAAGGCCGGCAGCAGGCGCACTACGTTTGGTTTAGCCTCACCGGTAAAGATGTGGTGTTTAAACAGCAGTTCTTTACGCACGTGGCTCAGTTCCTCCGGCAGTTCGATACCAATCATCAAGCCGCGACCGCGTACTTCTTTTACCTGTTCAAACTTTTTCAGTTCATCAATCAGGTAACCGCCAACCTGGGCTGCGTTTTGCATCAGGTTATCCTGCTCCATTACTTCAAGCACGGCCAAACCTGCGGCACAAGCCAGGTGATTACCACCGAAAGTGGTACCCAGCATACCATAAGCCGGTTTAATTTTGGGCGAAATGATGATACCACCAATTGGGAAACCATTACCCATGCCTTTGGCCATGCTGTAGATATCGGCATCAACACCCGCAAAATCGTGCGAGAAGAATTTGCCGGTACGGCCGTAACCGCACTGTACAGAATCAGCAATAAATACCGCGTTATTAGCATCACATAGCGAACGGATCTTTTGCAGGAAGCTAACAGGTGCTACCTGGATACCACCCACACCCTGAATACCTTCAATAATTACTGATGATACCTCGTGCTCTTTAAAAGCCTGCTCTAACGCTGCCTCATCAGCCCATGGCAAAAAGATCACGTTATCGGTCTCGTTAACAGGGGCAACAATCTTCGGGTTATCTGTAGCGGCAACAGCCAGCGAGGTACGACCGTGGAAAGCTTTCTTAAACGCAATGATCTTTTTGCGACCGTTATAGAACGACGCCAGTTTCAGCGCATTCTCATTGGCCTCGGCACCTGAGTTACACAAAAACAATTGATAATCTTCTTTACCACTCACATGGCCCAACTTCTCGGCCAGCTGCTTTTGCAGCGGTATCTCGATAGAGTTTGAGTAAAAACCAATCTGATGCAATTGGTCTTCCAAACGCTTTACGTAATGCGGATTGGTGTGACCGATAGAGATCACCGCGTGACCGCCATACAGGTCCAGATACTCAGTGCCTTTATCATCAAAAACCAGGCTACCCTGGCCTTTGGTTATGTTGATATTGTTAATTGGATAAACGTCAAATAACTTCATTGTTGTTTTAGTTTATGGGTCGTAAATATGAGCCCTGTAATCAACCTCGTCATTGCGAGGAACGAAGCAATCTCTACACTACACAGTGGACTTGTATTTCCGACTGTCCTTTACAGAGATTGCTTCGTTCCTCGCAATGACGTTTATTTTTATTCGCCCCAGCTTAAAAAGCTGTCGCTTTCAATCTCAATCCTTCAGTTTCATTTAAACCAAACAGCAGGTTCATGTTCTGCACAGCCTGGCCGGATGCACCTTTTAACAGGTTATCCATAATACTGATGATGAGTAATTTGTTTCCGTGTTTCTTCACCTGGATGAAGCACTTGTTGGTGTTTACGATCTGTTTCAGATCTATGTCCCTGTCGGTTACGTGGGTAAACGGGTGACCGGCATAATAGTCTTGATACAGCGCCAAGGCTTCTTTATCGCTCAGGTTACTGTCTATATATATCGAGGCAATAATGCCTCGGGTGTAATCGCCGCGGTAAGGAATAAAGTTGATGGCACCGGTAGCTTTGCCATCCGGAATAAAACCCGGCTGCAATTGATTCAACGACTCGCTGATCTCGTTCAAATGCTGGTGATCAAAAGCTTTGTAAACCGAAAGGTTGTCATTACGCCAGGTAAAGTGCGTGGTAGAAGTAGCCTTTTGGCCGGCACCGGTTGAGCCGGTGGTAGCCGTTACGTGCACCTCGTCAGTCAGCAATTGCTTTGAAGCCAGCGGCAACAGGCCCAGTTGTAAGCAAGTGGCAAAACAACCCGGGTTAGCAATGTTAGCAGCCTTTTTGATGGCTTCGCGATTCAGTTCAGGCAGGCCGTACACAAATGCCTTGCTTTGGTGCGATGATTTGGCATTCAGACGAAAATCCTGACTCAGATCGATGATCTTCACGCTATCAGGCACCGTGTTGGCATCCATAAATTTGCGTGCATCACCATGCCCAACGCACAAAAACAGTACGTGTATATCGTAATGCAGCTCGCCGGTAAACTTCAGGTCGGTATCCCCAAACAAGTCGGTATGCACATCATAAATGTAATTGCCGGCATTGCTGCTGCTGTTTACAAATACAATTTCAACCGATGGGTGATTTACCAATATGCGCAGCAACTCGCCGCCGGTATAACCCGCGCCGCCAATAATGCCTGCTTTTACTTTATTCAACATTTATTCTATCGTTTTTTGTCGACGGGTGCGAGTACAGCGTAAACTCCAGATCGGCCTGACTATGATTGCTGATCCGGTGTTTCTGGCCGGGCAAAACTTCAATGCCCTGGTGCTCAGTCAATACTTTTACCGCTCCGTCTATATTAAAAATGGCTGTGCCCTTCAGTATAAAAAAGAACTGGGTAGCTTTCTCGTGATAATGCATCACCTCGGCAGTACCCGGCGGCATCAACTCTTGCTTAACCGACATGGCATCGGTATCTACAAACGTCCAGCCGTCGCAGTTCTCGCCCCATTTGTAGGTGTTCAGGCAATTATCTTTAGAAAAACCTCCTGCGCTCATTTTCTTAACCGTTTACTTTATGATAAATCATTACCTGGTTACCGAAGATCTTAGAGAAACCTTTAACATCCTCGCCGGTCCAGGCGTTATTCATTTCGCCATAGCTACCAAATTTACTCGACATCAGGTCGTGTTCAGACTCAATGCCTACCACATTGAAACGGTATGGGTGCAACTGCACATATACTTTACCGCTCACGTTCTCCTGCGTATCATTCAGGAAAGCCTCGATGTTACGCATAATCGGGTCGTGGAACTGACCTTCGTGCAGCCAGTTACCGTAGAAAGATGACAGTTGATCTTTCCATGACAGCTGCCATTTAGTTAATACGTGTTTCTCCAGCGTATGGTGTGCTTTGATGATGATGATTGGCGCAGCAGCCTCAAAACCAACGCGACCTTTAATACCGATGATGGTATCGCCCACGTGAATATCGCGGCCAATGCCATACGGCTGTGCAATTGCCTGCAGCGCCTGGATGGCTTTGGTTGGATGATCATACTTCTCACCGTCGATAGCTACCAGCTCACCTTTTTCAAAAGTCAGCTCCAGGTCTTTCACTTCTGATGAAGTTACCTGAGTTGGCCATGCCTCTTCAGGCAGGGTATAGCGGCTGGTTAGTGTTTCTTTACCACCTACAGATGTACCCCAGATGCCTTTGTTGATAGAGTATTTGGCTTTCTCGAAGTTCATGTCTACGCCATGTTTCTTCAGGTACTCAATCTCTTCTTCGCGGCTCAGTTTCAGATCGCGAATCGGGGTCATGATCTGTACGTTAGGGATCAGGATATTGAAGATCATATCAAAACGTACCTGATCATTACCGGCACCGGTTGAACCATGGGCCACATACTCAGCACCAATCTCTTTAGCGTAGTTGGCAATGGCGGTAGCCTGGCTTACACGCTCGGCACTAACTGACAGCGGGTAAGTATTATTTTTAAGCACGTTACCGTAGATCAGGTAGCGCACGCAAGTATTGTAGAAATTCTCGGTCTCATCAACCACGTGGTGACTGGTTACGCCCATTTGGAAAGCGCGCTCTTCTACCTTTTTCAACTCTTCCTCGCTAAAACCACCGGTATTAACAATTACCGAGTGAACTTCCAGACCTAAATCGCGGGTCAAATAAATACAGCAAAATGAAGTGTCTAAACCGCCGCTATAGGCTAATACTACTTTCTTTTTCATTCTTTTGAGGTTAAAGGTGAAGGCTCAAAGCAAAATGCGTTAATTCTTCAGGGTCCTTATCAAGCCACTTGCCATGGCTTTTATTTATTGATTGATGGGTTGATTGCTTATTAATTGTGTTTCAGCTCGGCTGTAAACATTTTGGTTGAACGCTTTAATGCGTTTTCAATACGCTCTAACAATGTTGCTTTGTGCGTGATCTTTTTCATTTTCTCCTCGTATTCCTTTGCTTTTTCAGCTGGGTCAAACAGCATAGCGGTGCACATGCAGTTTTTGCGGCCCTTGCTCATCAGGATATCATAGTTCACGCAGCTTTTGCAGCCGTTCCAAAAAGCTTCATCCTGTGTCAGTTCAGAATAAGTAACCGGCTCATAACCCAGGTCTGAGTTGATCTTCATTACCGCCAGACCGGTGGTTAAGCCAAATATTTTGGCATTAGGATATTTTTTACGCGAAAGTGCAAAAACCGCATGCTTGATAGCCTTGGCCAGGCCAACTTTCCTAAACTCCGGATTAACGATGAGGCCCGAGTTAGCCACAAAATCGCCGTGGCTCCAGGTTTCAATATAGCAAAAGCCAGCCCAGGTGCCGGTTTTATGCAAGGCAATTACCGCCTTGCCTTCCAGCATCTTATTGGCTACATATTCTGGCGAACGCTGGGCAATACCTGTACCCCGCGCCTTGGCCGATTCGGCCATCTCTATACAAATCTGCTCTGCGTAATCCACATGCTGAGCGCTTGCAACCTGTATATCAAAATCTTGTATGGTCATTTCAGAAATAATCGAAAAACTACCGTTAAACTATTGGCCTTACGGCCCTTAATAATAAAATGGGTTTTATTGAGAAAGGTTTAATAAACCTTAATTGGGTTTGGGTCAGTCCGTCTGGCTGTATCAAACCCGGGGAATAAAAAGCCTTCGTCGGGGTGAAGGTGAAAACACAAAAACAGTAGAAAGCAAAGCAGCGGCAACCCTGGCAAATACTGCCTTGGCTGATGGCTTATTTAAGCTTTGATTTTTCATCTTTTTTATCAGTGTTTTTGGGTGCTGAATTTTGGTGCAAAAAACCGCAATAATTTTTATTTATGCAAGAAAAAAATAGCTTAAAAAACAAGTACAACTATTGATATGTCAATAGGTTGACACTGTAGGCGGTCCAGCCACTTTATGAAAGCTCATTGCACGCCCAATGAACTTAAAATGCCAGTACCCTGTTACCTTCATTTGCTCATCATTTAGCAGGGTAACGGCGGCGTCCCATGTCTTTCCGCTACGCGATTCATAGATACGGCCTCCCTCCCAAGTATGGCTCCGGGCATCATACACCAAATTAGTGAGTACCACCATGCCTAATAGCTTGCGGTTGCGCAGTTTCTGGTCGGGGTTATGTTTATCTGTCCACTCTTCCATCGTCTTGCTGTTATCTTCAGCTTTAAACCAGGTCATCCTGCCTTTATAGGTCGATCCGTCACGGTAAACGGTAACCAGCAGGTTTTTTTCAGACGACATCCACTGGCCACAAATACGGTCGGCCGGCGAGTTGCTATTTTGCGCCCAGGCCATACCTGCCAGCAACACAGAAACGACCAGCAAGCTGTAAAAGGAGTATCTTTTCATCGGTATAAAGTCCGCCAGTCAGGCCAGAACGGGTTACCTGACAAGCGGCAATAAAGGTAGCGCATAAAAATCGACAAAACACAAAAACGTTGTTGCTGTGGAAAGAAGACGTCTTTTCTATCAATTATGTCATGCTGAGGAACGAAGCATCTCTGAGGATAGTCCAGCAAGCCTGTCCGCAGAGATGCTTCGCTATCGCTCAGCATGACATAATTGAGATGAAATACATTTACTTACCCAGCGCCTTAAGCGATGCTTTAAGCGATACTACTGCAGTTGAACTATTCTTTGATTGCTCAAACAACTCTTTTGAAGTGGTGCCTGCACCATAAAAATTGGCAATGGCCGATTTATCAACCGAAATATTTGAGCCGTTAACAGTCAGCCCCGCAAATAGACCTTTACTGCGCGAGTAGGAGTAAACTTCGGCCTCTAGCTTATAGTCTGTACTGGCAGTAGAGCTGCGCCCCACCGGACCAGCAGCTACCGAGATATCGCCGCCGATGGTAAAATCACCGTTCTGCATTTTGGTCAATACGTATTTGTGTTTAAAAACCAACACCAGATCAACCGCCTGTACGCCAATCTGCAAGCCAAAGCTACCACCAGTAAAGGTTACAAATACCGGATCGCTCCAACCGCCATTTGGCAGTTTAACCATGGCCACACCTTTGCCGCGTTTGCCACCAACAGCCAGGCCGGCATTAATCATTTTAGGTATAATGATGATACCCTGCGCCTGATCAAACAACTGCGATGGGATACTCTCTTTCATCTTACCAAAATCATGAATTACCCCTGCAGATTTCTCCACACGCTCGGTTTCCTTGCCGTCATCTGCCACCTTTGCCGAGGTGGTTACCACCAGGGCCAGCACCAGCAGCGGAGCCATCAATACTTTTAAAGTTTTCATAGTTATAGATTTTTGCTTTATATTTTTAACTGCCCTGGGGTAAAAAGGTTTGGGGGGAGGATTGGAGAATGAAGATTAGGACTGGTTTAACACAGAAGCAACTAAACCCAATGTCATGCTGAGGAACGAAGCATCTCTGAGGACCATCCTCCAGATCTGCGTCAGAGATGCTTCGCTATCGCTCAGCATGACATGAAGGTACATTTTTACTTACCTTTGCCGCCATGATTAGCCGCCAGGAAGTATTTGGGATTGATAACGAACAGCAATTTGCCAAAATTGCCTTACAGGCTTTTCGGCATCAGGCGCAGCATAATGATATCTATCGTCAATTTATTGACGGGCTGGGCGTTGATCCAGCCAATATCAGCACGGTTGAGCAAATCCCCTTCCTACCTATTTCTTTCTTTAAAAACCACACGGTTTTGAGCAGTAAAGATCCGGCTCAGGTTACGTTTACCAGTTCGGGCACTACAGGCATGGTAACCAGCAGCCATGAGGTAACAGACGTTTTGTGGTATGAAGAAAGCTTCCGCCGGGCGTTTGAGTTATTTTATGGCGATATCAAAGACTATTGCGTACTGGCGCTGCTGCCCTCTTACCTGGAACGCGATGGCTCATCACTCATCTACATGGTGCGCGATCTGATTGCGCAATCAGGCAATGCCGATAGCGGTTTTTACCTCTACAACCACGATGATTTGTACGTACAGCTACAACGCCAGCAAGCCAAAGGGCAGCCAACTATTTTGTTCGGCGTCACCTTTGCGTTGCTGGATTTTGCGGAGCAATACCACATCAATTTTCCTGAACTGATTATTATGGAAACCGGTGGCATGAAAGGTCGCCGTAAAGAAATGATCCGCGAGGAACTGCATACCATACTTTGCCACGGCTTTGGCGTACCGGCTATTCACTCAGAATATGGAATGACCGAGCTGCTGTCTCAAGCTTACTCCAAAGGCAACGGCATTTTTGAGTGCCCACCCTGGATGCGCGTCCTCACCCGCGATACCAATGATCCGCTCAGCCTCACCCGTGCTGGTCAGACGGGCGGCATCAATGTCATCGATCTGGCTAATATCAATTCCTGTTGCTTTATAGCCACGCAGGATCTGGGTAAAATTCAGCCTGATGGTAGTTTTGAGGTCTTGGGGCGTTTTGATAACTCAGATATCAGGGGCTGTAATCTGCTGGTGCAGTAGACCTCTCTCAGAGCACGAATGAAACGAGATAATAGCTATTCTTTAAAATCATTATAGCAATAGTTAAAGCGCTATATTTGCACAGCCTTAAAAAGCGGCAGATATGAAATCCTACACCTTCCTGTTACTATTTATTATCAGCACATTAGCTGTAAGCTGCAAAAAAAGCGAAACGCCACAACCGCCTGCTACCATCAGCATCGACCCAGATCATCTGGAGATTTCCTCCGTTAATCCCGCTTACTCTTATCGCGTAAAAGTTAGTATAGCCAACTCTACAGAAACTACGGTAACATGGACTTCTGAGGATCCCAGAATTGCATCAGTCGGCACAGACGGACTTATTAAGGCGCTGGTTGCCGGCCAAACCAACATAGTAGCTACATTGGGAAACGGCATAGCATCAGCCAAATGCAAAATAACCATAACAGACGAGTATGATTATAAGTATCGGATTACGCTGAAAGACAAAGGGCAATCTGATTTTTCTATTGCCCGGCCAGAAGCCTTCTTATCGGCCAAAGCTATTGAGCGCCGCCGGAAAAGAAACATCGCCATAGATGAAACAGACCTGCCTATTTCGTCCGATTACATTAAAGCCATAAAAAATGTAGGCGGTACTATAGTGGCCCAAAGCAAATGGCTGGGTACGGTAAGCGTTTTAACCTCTGATCAGTTATTGGTAGAAAAATACAAAGCGCTGCCTTTTGTAAAAGATGTAACCATGGTTTGGCAGGGTAAAAGATTAAGCAGCGCCCCCGCAGCTTATACAGATGCGCCGCAGGCAGGCACCCACAATACCATTGTCACGCCAATTACCTATGGTGCTGCCGCCACTAATATTACTGTTAACAACGGGCAAGCCTTGCACAACAACGGCTTTACCGGTAAGGGAATAGATATTGCCGTTATTGATGCCGGGTTTATTAACCTTAAATCAAACCCTTATTTCAATAATATCACTATCAAAGGCGCAAAATCTTTTGTTTATGAGAATCATGATCCCTATGCCATAGATGACCATGGCGTGTGGGTTACATCGTGTATGGCGGTTAATAAACCCGGGAGCTACGTGGGTACCGCACCTGATGCCAATTACTGGCTGCTGCGTACTGAAGATGAAGCGGACGAATATCCAATTGAAGAAGATTACTGGGTTAACGCCATTGAATATGCCGATAGCGTAGGCGTGGATATTGTCAACTCATCATTAACCTATAACAATGACTACTATATACCGGCTGCCCAATATAAATTTGAAGACATGGACGGCAAAACCGCCACTGCCACCCGCGCGGCTAATCTGGCTTTTGCCAAGGGTATATTTATTGTTTGTTGCTCTGGTAATGAACGCTCATGGGTTGGCACACCTGCCGATTCGCCAAACGTGCTCACTATAGGCGGCGTTACCCCAACCGGTTTACTGGCCAGTTTTACTGCCTGGGATGTTACGGTGGATGGGCGCGTAAAGCCCGACATCATGTCATTAAGTTCTGGTGCTGCGGTTATCAATACATCAGGCAGCTCTGAAATGAGGAGTGGGACATCTTACGCCAGCCCTATTATTTGCGGACTAGCGGCTTGCCTGTGGCAGGCCTATCCACAACTAACCAATAAAGATTTGCTGGATATCTTCCGGAAATCAGGCGATAAAGCAGATAGTCCGGCAATTCCTTTTGGCTACGGCATCCCCGATATGCAAAAAGCACTTACACTAGCAAAAACTGCGGCTGCGGGCAAGTAAAACCCGCCGTCATCTCAACGTAATCATTACCAGGGCGCTTTTGTGTATTTTTAGGGCTTGTAGTATATTGCCAAATGCACGGAAGCGGAATTATCAGGTTTTTTGTCATCATTGCGGCGCTGAGCCTGCTGCTGGATTGGTATGTTTTCTATGGGCTGCGCACCCTGGTAGCCGACTGGCCTTCGCGCCGATGGCAGTTGATTGTACTGGGCAGCTTCCTGGTAATTTCGCTTGGCGTAACCATCCTGTTTTTTGCAGGACTGGGCAGCCTGCGCCACGCACAGGGTATGCGACCGTATCATGAGTGGCTGTTAAGTTTGTTCCTCTCCTTCCTCATCAGCAAAATATTTTTTGCTATCGTACTTTCTCTGGGAGATCTGGGCCGGTTTACCGTAGGGCTTTCGCAGCACCTGGGCAAACCATTAAAAGCAGGCGAAACCTACTTCCCGGCGCGACGAAAATTTATCAGCGAGTTGGCCGTCCTGCTGGCGGCCATCCCTTTCAGTTCTTTCTTTTACGCTATCTTTAAAGGAAAATATAACTACAAACTGCATCGTCAAACACTTTACTTTGACGATCTGCCTGAGGCTTTTGACGGTTTTACGATTACCCAACTATCTGACATCCATTCGGGTAGTTTTGATAACACTGCCGCGGTGCAGCGGGGCATTGATCTGGCCAACGCGCAAAAAAGCGATCTCTTTGTTTTTACCGGCGATCTGGTAAACAACGCCGCCTGGGAAATTGAGCCCTACATCAATCACTTTAAGCAATTGAAGGCACCGTTTGGGCAATTCTCCATCCTGGGCAATCATGATTATGGCGACTATATTCAATGGGACAGCGAAGCTGAGAAAGACGCGAACCTTGACCGGTTAAAAGAAAATCACGCTAAAATGGATTTCCGCCTGCTGCTGGATGAGAACCTGACACTGCAGAAAAACGGGCAGCAGATCACGCTCATCGGCGTGCAAAACTGGGGACAAGGCTTTAAACAAAAAGGCGACCTGGAGAAAGCGCTGCGCGGAGTTGACGGGCGCGCATTCAAAATCCTGCTCTCGCATGATCCTACCCATTGGGAAAAGATTGTAAAACAGCATCCAACCAAAATCCACCTTACCCTATCAGGCCACACTCATGGCGCCCAATTTGGCATTGAAGCCGCCTGGCTGCGCTGGAGCCCTGTGCAATACCGTTACCCACACTGGGCCGGGCATGCGCAATATCATGGCAGACATTTGTATATTAACCGGGGCTTTGGCTTCCTGGCATTTTCGGGCAGACTGGGCATCTGGCCCGAAGTAACAGTTATTACCTTAAAAAAGGGCAAAGCGGCTCAAGCTTAGTGTATGCTGAAGCAGATCCCCCTTTTTGCGATTGCTAATAACCTTATTGATATATGAAACTTAAACCATTTTTAATAGCGTTACTTGCCAATACGGCACTGATGATACTGGCCGGAATACTCATTTCCAGGGCCAATGTTAGTGGCTATAGCTTTCTCATCGTCCCTTTGTTTTCTGTTACGTTCTCTATCATCGCCATCAGCAATCAAAACCCCAAAGGCAAATATTATTTATGGGGAACGTTGTGTGCCTTGCCGTTAACGTTCTTAATTTGCTTTATAGCAATGTTGTTTTCTGGCATACAATGCTGATAAGCACACTCAACCTTTGCACATTCGGGTAACCGCTTTTATCTTTACGGTGAAAGTATAACTCATGAAGAAATCGCGACTCGAAGCATTTAGCGATGGCGTTATTGCCATCATTATCACCATTATGGTATTGGAACTCAAGGTTCCGCACGGCGATGATGTGCATTCGTTACTCCCCTTGCTACCCGAGTTTGTGAGCTATATCCTCAGCTTTGTATATGTGGGTATCTATTGGAACAACCATCACCACATGATTTATACTGTAGATAGCATTAACGGTAAAGTGCTTTGGGCCAACCTGGGGTTGCTGTTCTGGCTCTCGCTCATACCGTTTGTTACTGCCTGGATGGGCGAAAATCATTTTAGCCGCTGGCCTATTATGCTCTATGGGTTTGTACTGATGATGAACTCTATTGCCTACATCATCCTGGCGCGTTTACTGGTGCTGGAAGCCGGGCCCGATTCTGAGCTGGCAAAAGCGTTTGGTAACGACAAGAAAAGCAAAGTATCAGCCGCAATTTATCTTAGCGCCATGGCCATCTCTTACTTCTACCCATGGGTTGGTTTTGCCCTGTATTGGGTAGTTGCCCTCATCTGGATCATCCCTGATACCCGCATTGAGAAGCATGTGCCGGGTAAAGATTGCCCACCGGCTGAATAATCTCTGAGAAAGAACGTAAAAGTCAGAACGATTTCATTCACATATACTTATATTTGGGTTACTGCATGCCAGTACCAAGATAATTGTGTGTGAAATTTAACCTGTTACTTTGTTTTTTATTACTGCTTAGTGGTATTGTTTTTGGTCAGGATTGCCCCCCTAACATTGGTTTTGAGAACGGTACCCTTTCTGGTTGGAAATGCTATGCCGGTACGATAAAGAACGGTGTTGTTAATATGCCCGAAACAGGCCCCATTAATGGCCGGCACACACTCATGCCCAATACATCCCCACAACAGCTTGACCCTTATGGTGGGTTCCCGGTCAACTCTCCCAATGGTAGTAATTATACGCTGCGGCTGGGTAACGATCAAGCCGGTGCAGAAATGGAAAGCGTAAGCTATGATTTTAAAATCCCAAGCAACCGTTACAGCATCACCTATTACTATGCAGTGGTGATGAACAACCCCAATCACCCGCCTGATGAGCAGCCTCGTTTTTCGGCCAAGGTAGAGGATGTTACGGGCGGCCCGGCTACGCAGGTTTACCGAAGCTCGCTGGATTGTGTAAACCACGATTTTGTGGCTTCATCAGGCTTGACGGGCTTCCAGACCACCGGCAGCGGCAACAACCAAATACAGTATAAAGATTGGTCGCCCGTAAGCTTAACCCTTATTGGTTATGCCGGCCGCACCCTTCGCTTTACTTTTACCACTAACGATTGTACCCACCAGGCCCACTTTGGCTATGCCTACCTTGATTTTGAAGAAAACTGCGGCACATCACTCATTAAAGGCAACAACTATTGCGAGGGCACCAACGAGGTGGTATTAACAGCGCCATCGGGCTTTGATAGCTATGCCTGGTATACTGATAATTTTACAACGCAGGTGGGCACCAACTCAACCTTACGCCTAAACCCTATACCGGCAGATGGCACGCAATATCAATTAATTGTTACGCCACCTAAAGGCTTAGGCTGTACAGATACCATGTATGCCAGCATATCTGGCCTGGCGCAACCGTTTAAACTCAACATTGCACAACCTGAAATTTTGGCCTGCAAGGCTGATGGAGCTGATATTACCGCCCCGGCTATAACCGCTGGCAGCAGTGCCGATATGGCGTACCAATATTATGCAGACCCCGACGGGCAAATTTATGTGAGCGACCCAAAACGTATATCCACATCGGGCACTTATTACATCCGCGGCACCAATACCGTTTATGGATGTACGGATATTAAGCCCATAAAAGTTACCCTTGCTGACGGGCCCACCATAGAATGGACACCACCACTGGCAGTTTGTCAACCCGCTACAATAGATCTTACAAAGGCGGTTACAGATGCAAAAGGCGCTACCATATCATATTATACAGATCAAATAGCCACCAGGCCGTTGCTCAATCCTACTGCTATTGATAAAACCGGCATTTACTATATCAAAGCCACCAGCGCACTAAATTGCGCCACCATTATACCGGTAAGTGTAATAGTTAATCAACTGCCCATAGTATCGCCTAAAACCGTAGCAAGTTGCCCGCCCATCAGCCTTACCCGGGCCGTATCTGATGGCGATTACACAGGCAATACTTTCCAGTTTTTTTATGATGCGGCTTGCACGTTACCTGTAAAAGATCCGGATAACCTTACTGATCCGGCTCAAAGCGGCACTTACTACTACCGTGGGGTGAACAGTAGTTGCCCGGGCTCGCCCTCTACTGTAACCGTTACGGTTTATAAAGTCCCCAGCTTTACGGTAACAGACCCTAGCCCGGTAACTTATCCGGCAACCATTAACCTGGCCGATACCCGCCCCGACCTGTCAGACGCTGCTTATACTTATTGGTATGATGCCACTGCCAGCCAAAAACAGATAACAGACTATCGCGCCGTGGGACAAAGCGGTACCTATTACATCAAGGCAACGGGTATTTCAGGTAGTTGCACGCTGATACAACCCGTACATGTAACCGTAAATGCTCCGCCAGAGGCCGACCTGGTAGCCGCCAATACTTTTACACCCAATGGCGATGGTGTTAACGATTTTTTTAACCCCACAACCACCGGTGTACTAAGCATCAACTACCTCAAAATATTTAATCGCTACGGCAAACAGGTGTATGAAACCAAGCAAGCGCTAACACCGTGGGACGGTAAATTGAATGGCCAGCTACAGCCCGTAGGTACTTATTACTGGATTTTTAACTGTTTTGATATCTACCGTAAGAAAACGATAACACGTTCGGGACCGATAACAATTATCAGGTAGCACCTCTCCCCGGCCCTCTCCAAAGGAGAGGGAGGCAAATGTCTAAAAGGAATATCAATGCAATATCCGGAACATCAACTCCTTCATCAATTCTCCGTGCGAGGCGTTTGAATCGAGGCCCTTGCTTTTCAGATCATACTCGCGCAGGGCGCTGATGATGTCCATAGTTTTGGTGTAGTTGAAACTGCGGGCAGCCTGCTCGTAATCTTTTACAAAGTAAGGATTGATGCCCAGCTCTTTTGCCGCGGTCGATTTATCTTTCAGGTAATGAAAGGTCAGCACTTTGGTAAAATAATTATTCAGGTTACCCAACACCAGCACAATAGGGTTTGATTTGGGGTTGGATTCAAAATAATTGATGATTTGGTTAACCTTATAGGCGTCCTTTTTGGCCAGGGCCGTCTGCAGTTCAAAAACGTTATACTCTTTACTGATGCCAATGTTATCCTGAATATGTTTCAGCGTGATCTCTTGACCGCGCTCCACGTTCAGCATCAGCTTGTCAAGTTCGTTGGCAATTTTAGACAGATCGTTACCCAGGTACTCGGCCAGCATATTTGAGGCCTGTGTGTTGATGCGGTATTGCTTCTCCTTCACATAGTCTTCAATCCAACCGGGCAATTTACTGTCATACAAAGACGCCGACTCAAACACTATACCCTGTTTCTCAATGGCTTTGTATGATTTCTTGCGTTTATCAAACTTGCCGTACTTATGGCAAAACACCAGAATGGTGCTGGGTAATGGATTTTCCAGATAACTCAATACCGGATTGAGGCTTTTTTTATCGTCCTCCTCGCGGCCCCATTTTAAATCCTGCGCCTCTTTTACCAGCACTACCTGGTAATCTGCCATCATGGGGTAACGCTTAGCGGCGTTGAGCACGGTCATAATATCGGTATCCTTACCGTAAAGTACGGTTTGGTTAAAGCCTTTCTCAGCTTCAGAGAGCAACTCGCGTTCAATATAATCGCTTACCAGATCAATAAAATAAGGCTCATCACCATGCAACAGGTACAGTGGCTTAAACTTCCGGCTTTTCAGATCTTTTAATAATTCGGGTGCGGTCATATATCAGAAGCGTAAAAGTACAAAGAATGTGCCCCCGGATGAAACGGATTTTTCATGAACTGATAGTTTTTGACACTCAAGAGAACTACACTGTTTGAGAGATTTACAGGATACCTCTCAAACCGGCTACTTGCTTTTGACGAAAAATTGCCAACTTAGCAAAACAATGGATCTGCTGCAGCCGCTTAATTTACCACCCTACCCTTTCAAAATTACCGACGATAACGGGAAGCTTTCGCTGTTTGATGAATTGCGCCGAAAACAGATCATCATTACGCCCGAAGAATGGGTGCGCCAGCATTTTGTGCAATACCTCATCGGGCATAAGCAATACCCCAAAACTCTCATCCGGTTAGAGGGCGGCCTGAAGATGAACGGCATGGCCCGTCGCAGCGACATTTTGATCTATGATCGTCAAGGCGGTAAGATCCTGCTGGTAGAGTGCAAGGCCCCATCAGTAGCTATCACCCAGCAGGTGTTTGACCAAATTGCTCGCTATAACATGGTACATAAAGTGCCGTTGCTGGCCGTAACCAATGGTCTGCAACATTATTTCTGCAAGATAGATTTTGAGCAGAACAGCTATAGTTTTATTGAGCAGCTGCCCGATTACGTGAAGTGACAGTGGCTAGAATAAAAATAGCCAACAGGCCACACCTAAGGCACTAAAGATCTTTTTCCTTTTTACTACCAACATGGCACTTCTACGGGAGTTCAATTGCAATTAAGCCCTGTAAGGGCGACCTGTTTGTAGCAGAGCAATCACAATTATCTTAGCGCCGTAGGTGCGGCCTATTAGCCGACTTGTAGATTAGCCATCAAATGCAAAACGGCTACCCTCATCAGGTAGCCGTTTTATATTTTAGGATAGTTTTACAGATCGCTCAGTAATTCGAGCTTTTTCTGGTTGTATTCTTCCTGAGAGATAAGACCATTGTCAAACAACGTTTTTAGCTTTTTCAGTTTTTCAGTCAGCACATCTGGCTTGGCTTCTTCATGTATTACCGGAGCTGGTGCGGGTGTCGGTACCGCAACCGCAACAGGCGCTGCCGCTACCGGCGCCTGAAAACCTATTTTACCGGCAGGATCTACCTGTATAGCGCCAGATTCTGCACGTTTTTCTTCCAGATCGCGCTGGCGACGGGCCTCACGCTCGGCTTCTTTACGATCCTGAGCATATTGGTAAAGTTTGCGGGCTTGCACTTTAGGCAGATAATCAACGCCCATCTCGGCACCGTTGGTTGTTTTAGCGCTAAAGATGGCTCCAATAATCTCTTCTTTGGTGTACACATCAACGATGTCTTTCCAAACAAAATCAACAAACTTGATAGAGAGGCCCAGGTTAGCCGGAGTAAAAAAGAAAATACGTCTGTTGGTAAGCGCCACGCAATCTGGCAGTATGTTTACCAGCGGTTTCTTTTGGGTGGCTATATATAAAATATCTTCGCCAGCTGTTAACAGGTCTGTTAAACGCAGATAAACCTTCTCAACCGCCTTAGGGTCCTGCTGGTCATTTAAAAATTGATCGATCATTGCTGTAAGGGTATGATACTTTTGCAGCAAAAGTAACAATATTATATCAGTTACAAGTTAATATTTAGGCTGCGGCAGGTTAACAGCCATGCCAGCAACAAAACAAAGCCCGGTACAATTTTCATTGTACCGGGCCTCAAATCAATTAACCACCAACCACACTCATCAAAAAAAAGGATAGCGTCTATCCCTATCACACTCATCAACAGTTTAAATTTCGATACCACGGGAAAGGGCTATCTTTTAAACTTTTATTACAATTAAAAAGGTATTAAAAGTAAGGCAAAGCTAATGCCATGCATGCCGAACGCCCAAAACAGCTTCAAAACCGGGCTTTACTTAAACAATGGAGGAATATTTGGGGAAGAATTTACCACACAAATGAGGAATATCGGGAAATCAACACTCCTTGTAAGCATTTAACAATCAGAAATTTACTCAGGATATTTTGGAGTGCGACAAGGAAACGCTGCTTTTAGACGCCCAGGGATTAGACGAAACGTTACCCTTGTTCTTTATATTATTAAAAACATTATAACCTATGTAGAAAAGAACAAAAAGGGGAGAAAGAACAATGGCAATAGCAAATACAATAGCAGTAGCCGTAAAAGCTAAAGCAGCTATAGTATATCTCTTAAATAAACTTAGTTCAGGTTTCTTATCTCTCATTTTATTATATCCCAGCCCTCGCAAGGGCTCAAAATGTAAAACATGGCATACCACTACCTTTAGCAGTATGCCATGTTTATCCGCACTTTATCAACCTCACCTTGCAAGGCCTTTCTGTTCACCTCATCAATAGTTTAACGTACATTTTCCTACAGGAGAAAGGCTTGTCAAAATATCTTCTTACAGATGTTAACAGTAAGGCAAAACAGATGCCAATTAATAAATATAGTACCCGCAACGGATAAACACGCTTTTACACCATAGTTACGCAGCAAATAAGGAAAAGTTTTTCCCAAAATGGGAAATTTCACCTAACTATCGCAAACACAGTGGTTTTAATTTTAAATACGAATAAAAGAACAATTTAGTATCTGCGTAAAACAGCTACCGGTATCAATGCGCTTTATTGCACAATACTGATACTCCCGGTAAAAGCCATCAGGCAGAAACTATTACTTTTGCCGCCGTTAAACATATACATATACGGCACTATGGCAACAAACGTTTCTTTTGACAGCATAATTTTTGATCTTGATGGCACCCTGTGGGATTCGACCGCTAACGTGGCCCTGGCCTGGCAAACCGCTAAAGAACAAGTTGATTATGTAACAGACGATATTACCCAACAAACCGTACGCTCTATTACCGGCATGGCTTATGATGCCATCTTTGAGAAGCTTTACCCTTATCTTGATACGCCAACCCGCGATAACTTTAAAGCGCTTTGCGCCAAACATGAGTTGGACACCCTGCACGAACTGGGAGGAGCACACTACCCCAAACTGGAAGAAACACTGACTTACTTAAAAAGCAAGTATCGCTTGTTTATTGTAAGCAACTGCCAATCAGGCTATATTGAAATATTTTTGAAGCACGATGGTATGGCTCAGTTTTTTGAAGCCCATCAGTGTTATGGCACCAAGGGCCAACCCAAGTTTCAGAACATTAAAGACATTGTTGCCGATTATAACCTGCAGGCCCCTGTTTACGTAGGTGATACAACGGGCGATCGTGACTCGGCCGCCAAAGCCGGGGTACCATTTATCTTTGCCGATTATGGTTTCGGTCAGGTAGAAGATGGTTTTGTGGCACGCATCAGTCAGTTTGAAGAGTTAAAGGATATCCTGTAAGTCTTTCTTTAAGTATTGATCAACTCTGGGGCTCCCCCCCCCTCGACTTAAGAATTAAGGATATGGCTTAAAGTTACCTAACTACTGGCTGCTTTGTGCTTTATCCTTTTACGTTTAACAGCCAATACGTATCTTTACATCCTTTAATTGTGAAAATGAACAGATTTTACGGAACAGGGGTAGCAATTGTAACCCCATTTCAGGCAGACGGCCAGGTTGATTATACAGGCCTTAAAAACCTGATCAATTACTTGATCGACGGCGGTGTGCAATACATCGTTTCTTTGGGTACAACCGGCGAGAGCGCCACATTGACCAAAGACGAGAAGAAGAAGGTGTGGGAATTTACTGCTGAAACCGTAAATAAGCGCGTTAACCTGGTAGCCGGCATTGGCGGCAACAACACTTATGAGGTAGTTGAGCAGGTGGGCGCATTCAATGTAACTGGTTATGATGCTATCCTTTCGGCCAGTCCGCATTATAACAAGCCAACACAAGAAGGTATTTATCAGCACTATCGCGCCATTTCTGAGAGCGCGCAGTTGCCTATTATTTTATATAACGTACCAAGCCGTACCGGCAGCACCGTAAGTGCGGAGACCACCTGTCGCCTGGCCCATGATTTTAAGAACATTATTGCTACCAAAGAAGCTTCGGGTAGCTTTGATATCTTTAACCAGATTATGCGCGATAAGCCCGAGGATTTCCTGCTGATCTCTGGCGATGATCCGGTTACGTTACCAATGATCTCTTTAGGTGCCGCGGGATTGATTTCAGTAGCAGGTAACGCCCTGCCTAAACAGGTATCAGACTACGTAAAGCTGGCACTTGAGGGCAACTTTAAAGCTGCACAAAAAGGCCACCTGGAGTTGATAGAATTTACCCGTCTGCTATTTACCGAAGGTAGCCCGGCTGGTGTAAAAACTGCGCTGAAACAATTAGGTGTTTGCGGTGATGCCGTTCGTTTGCCACTGGTGCAGGTAGGCAGTAAAACTGCTGCCGCGATTGAAGCAGAGTTACATAAGATTAATGTAGTATTGTCTTGAACCAGGATTTAACGGATTTTTCGTGAGTCGATATGTTTTAGTACTCAAGAAGGCTTCGCCGTTTTTAGGATTGACAGGATCTTGAGGATCATATAGCATAAAAAAAAGCTCTGCACTTGCAGAGCTTTTTTTTATGCTATGTTAGGTCATGCCGAACTTGTTTCGGCAACCCATATGCTAAGTAAACGATGCGACCTGTCTAGTGGGGTCCCGAAACAAGTTCGGGATGACCTGTAACGTAACCTAAACATCCTGTCAATCCTAAAAATCCGTTAAATCCTGGTTCAAAACAAAAAAAGGCCGCTACATTACTATAGCGGCCCTTTTTATATTTTAGTCTCTAATTAGCTGACGCTGTTTTTTGAATCCTGAACTTCCAGACGGATAGCCTGAGCCAGGTTTTTCAGTTCCTGCATGCCTTTGCGCAAACGGGTACCTGCAGCGTTGTTTCCTTTGTTATAAAATTTGTCAGCATCAGCTTCCAGTGACGCGATGAGTTCCTTTACATCGGTAAATTTTTTCATGTGAATTACTCCTTTAAAAATACTTTGAGGTTTATTGTTTTAACATAGCTAATCTAACGCGTTTTTTCTTTAAAAAAAAATTTGCCTTTTAATTTTTAAGCCCTCTAAAAGCTTTTTTTCAGCAAGTTAGAGGTGGTTTGTTAAAAAAATCAATTCTCAGTTAGCAAGTTTTTAATTAAACAAACATCCCAATAGCATTCTTTAATTTTAATTGCGATAATTTTTACATTATCACAATTATGACATTCACATGAAAATTATTTGAACCACCTGTTATTTTCAATTAGTTAACATTAAATAAACACTGATTTTATTGATTATCAGGCAATAAGTTAACCCTTTTAGTATTTATTTAAGTAACAGTAAATGTTCTATACCCAGTATTTTTTTGGAGGTAAAACCCTCGCCGTATTTGGCGTTGATACTCTTTCCAAATTCACGACCACGCCCCTCTACCACCTGCACAAACTCTGGCGATGAAATGTAGGTTTGCGGCTCATGCTCCCAATCAGGATTATGAAACTGCGAGCCATAGGCAAAGATGCTGGCCATCTTTTTATCCCAATACTCGGTAACATCTACAATAATGTCGGGGTGGATGTAATTATCCTGTATAAAGTGCAGCACCTGGGTTGGGCGCCACTCCTGCTGCGCATTACCGGCATCGTCAAAAGTCTCTATCTTACGCAGGCCCGATAAGAAACAGGCTGTCTCAACCAGTTGATTTGCCCGGCCATGATCAGGGTGACGATCATGATAGGCATTGGTAATTACTACCTGCGGCCTAAACTTGCGAATGGCACCAATCACCTTTAGTTGATACTCGCGGGTATTTTCAAAAAAAGCGTCTGGGATGGCAAGATTCTCGCGCACGGCCAGGCCGAGAATTTCGGCAGCGGCGGCGGCTTCACTATCGCGAATCTCGGCAGAGCCGCGGGTACCCATTTCGCCACGGGTTAAATCAACAATACCTACTTTATGGCCCATGGCCACGTGTTTGGCAATGGTACCCCCGCAGCCCAGTTCGGCATCATCGGGGTGCACGGCTAAAACCAGTATATCTAACTTAAGCATGGCGCAAACTTAAGCATGTTGCAGCACTTGTGGCTGCAAGCTCAACAGTCTGTCAATCTTTTTACGGATCTTTGATGAAGTGGGCTTGGTAAACGGGTAGAAAAAGTCTACCACATGCCCCTCCTGGTCGATCAGATATTTATGAAAATTCCAGCGCGGCGCGTTGTGTACATGCCCGTTCTGCTTTTTATCCGCCAGAAATTTATACAGCGGATGTGCATACTCGCCCCGGACGCGTGTTTTCTCAAACAACGAAAAATGCGCATCAAAATTCATCACACAAAATTTGCTGATGCCGCTACCCTCCAAGGGTTCTTGTGCGCCAAAATCGTTTGATGGAAAAGCAAGCACTTCAAAATCTCTGCCGGCATAAAGGCGGCGCAGTTCTTCAAGCTCTTTAAGTTGTGGGGTGAAACCGCATTGAGAGGCGGTATTAACAATCAACAGCACCTTATCTTTATACTCGCTAAGGCTAATCTCTTCACCGTTCAGTTTTTTAACCCTGAACTGGTAAATACTTTTATCGTCCATTAATCAATTATTATAGGAAACATAGCCGGCCGATTTCAGGATCGATTCAATATCGCGCTCCTGCTCGGGGTCATACGTTTCTTTCAGGTTGTGCCCAAACAGGCGCGCTACGCTTTGCAGCATAAACGCATTAAGGCCACCTTTCAATTCTTTCAACATCTCAAAACTGGTGGCGCCGGTTTCGCGGTTAACCAGTTTAATTAATATCTCTCCCTGTGTAATCGTCAGGTTTTTTACCTCCCGATTAAATAAGCTTTTTATTTCGTCTTCACATTGGTTAATCATCTCCTTCTGCTTGTGCTTGTCACCGGTAGTGGCTAAATCCCGCTGTAGTTTCTGGTAGCGCTCATTAGCAAAGCGAACATAGGGTAATACTTTATAAACGTTATACCGCAGGCGCATGTAATCGTCGCGGTCTTTCTGGCTCTTAAAAATTCGGGTATCAACAATCTGTACATCTTTGGTTACCACCCATGGAATGAGCTCACCTTGATATTCTGTCAGATATGTTTTAATGGTATCATTTTTGCCCAGTTTAGGGCGTGGCAATGCGCTTTGTGACCATGATGTGATGGTCAGGAGACAGAACAAGCACAAAAAGCCAATAAATTTCATAATTTTACGTATTGCAAAAATAATGCTATTTTTTGTTCAGTTTTACCAATAACACTAAATATTTTTTTTGCCCATACTGAAACTCAAACCGTTACCGCCCAATGAAGGAAATAGTGATAGACCTGGAAGCCGAAAAGAACGAGATACTTAAACGGTACCGGGCTTTGCTGCGAGCGTCTAAGTCTACCCTGCAAAAGGGCGATAAGCGCATGATCCGCAAAGCCTTTGATATGGCTTTAGAGAGCCACAAAGACATGCGCCGCAAAAGTGGCGAGCCCTATATTTACCACCCCATTGCCGTTGCGCAGATTGCTGCCGAAGAAATTGGCCTGGGCACCACCTCTATTGTGTGCGCCCTGCTGCATGACGTGGTAGAGGATACCGATCTTACCCTGGAGGATATTGAACGCGAATTTGGTAAAAAAGTAGCCCGTATTATTGACGGACTTACCAAAATATCGGGTGTATTTGATACCAATAGCTCGCTGCAGGCCGAGAACTTCCGTAAAATGCTGCTTACCCTGGCCGATGACGTGAGGGTAATATTGATCAAGCTGGCAGACAGGCTGCATAACATGCGCACCATGGAGTTTATGCCGCGCGATAAGCAGCTTAAGCTCTCCAGCGAAACCGTATACTTATATGCCCCGCTGGCACACCGCCTGGGTTTATATGCCATAAAGTCAGAACTGGAAGACCTTTCTATGAAATACATGGAAAGCGAAACTTATCAGTTTATTAAAGTCAAACTAAACGAAAAGAAGGCCGAGCGGGAAAGATTTATTCGTGATTTTATTGAGCCTATTAAAAAAACTTTAGAGGCACAAGAATTACATGCCGATGTGTTCGGGCGGCCGAAATCAATCCACTCCATCTGGAATAAGATGAAAAAGAAATCAATACCCTTTGAGGAGGTGTATGATTTGTTTGCCATTCGTATTATTCTGGATAGTGCGCCCGACCAGGAGAAATCTGAGTGCTGGAAGGCTTACTCTATTGTAACCGATCAGTATCGCCCTAACCCCGACCGCCTGCGCGATTGGATTTCATCGCCGAAGGCAAATGGTTATGAGTCGTTGCATACCACAGTAATGGGTCCGCGTGGACAATGGGTGGAAGTGCAGATTCGTACCAAACGCATGAATGAGATTGCCGAGAAGGGTTTTGCGGCGCACTGGAAATATAAAGAAGCCAGTACCGATAGCGGTCTGGACCAATGGATCCAAAAAGTGCGCGAAATGCTGCGTAACCCGGACTCAAACGCGCTCGACTTCCTGGACGATTTTAAGATGAACCTTTTTAGCGATGAGATTTTCATCTTTACGCCTAAAGGTGCATTGATTCAGCTGCCATCAAACGCTACGGCGCTTGATTTTGCCTTCGAAATTCACTCTGATGTAGGTGCCAGCTGTATTGGTGCTAAAGTGAACCACAAGCTGGTACCACTGAGCTATAAACTGCAAAATGGCGACCAGGTAGAGATTATTACCTCCAGCAAGCAAACACCTAAAGAGGATTGGCTGAACTTTGTGGTAACCGCAAAGGCCAAGGCCAAAATCAAATCTTCACTTAAAGAAGAAAAACGCAAGGTTGCCGAGGATGGCAAAGAGATACTGGAGCGCAAGCTGAAATCGTTGAAGATTACCTATAACTCAGACAATCTTCAAAAACTGAGTTATTACTTTAAGCTGCAAACCACGCAAGATCTGTTCTATAACGTAGCCCGCGGCCTGATCGATCTAAAGGACCTGCGTGAATACCAGGCTTCTGAGAAACTGATTGAAGCCAAGCCTCAGGATAAAATTGAAGCCGAACAGGTGCAAAGCCTGCTCAAAAGCATTAAGGCTAAAGACAGCGACATCTTGCTGATTGGTGAAGATCTGCAAAAGATTGACTACACCCTGGCGGCCTGCTGTAACCCCATCCCGGGGGATGACGTTTTTGGCTTCATCACCGTGAACGAGGGCATTAAGATACACCGTACTAACTGCCCTAACGCCACCAAGCTGATGAGCAACTACGGCTACCGCATTGTAAAAGCCCGCTGGACCAACCAACAAGAACTGGCCTTCCTGACTGGCTTACGTATCACCGGCATTGATGATGTGGGCTTGATTAACAAGCTAACCACGGTTATCTCTACCGATTTTGGCGTCAACATCCGCTCTATCACGGTAGATAGCGATAACGGCATCTTCGAGGGATCGATTATGGTATATGTAAATGATACACAGCACCTGGACAACCTGATTAAACGCTTGAAAATGGTACGGGGCGTTACCGCGGTAACCCGGTTCGATTCGCCGCAGTCAATTGGCCGGGCGAGCTAATTGGAGATTAGTGATCAGTTAATCAGAGATTAGTAAATTATGCTGTTAAAAAACTTTCGGACTTTCGGACTTTTCGGACTTCCGGACTAAAACGCTACTTTTGAATTTGTAAACAACAACTATGCTTCAACAAGAGTCTATTGATATGGTAAGAAAAATTTTCGAGGCCTACCTTGAAAATAAAAGCCTGCGGAAAACGCCCGAGCGCTTTGCCATATTAGAGGAAATATATTCGCGCAATGACCATTTTGATGTGGAATCGTTATACATCCACATGAAGAATAAAAAATACCGTGTTAGTCGCGCCACGGTTTATAATACGCTGGAGCTGCTCGTGTCATGCGATCTGGTGACCAAACACCAGTTTGGCAAAAACATGGCGCAGTTTGAAAAATCATACGGTTACAAACAGCATGACCATATTATTTGCATTGACTGCGGCAAAGTGGTTGAGTTTTGCGATCCGCGCATTCAGCAGATCCAGAGCATGATGGGCGATATCCTGAAATTTGATATCAAACACCACTCGCTTAACCTATATGGCAACTGCACTAAACTAAAAGACGGTAATTGCGACCGCAGAGCCGTTTAAACCAGGATTGTCTGAACCAGGATTTAACGGATTTTTAAGATTAACAGGATACAAATCCTCTATTTTTACAGAAAGCCTTCGGCATGCCGAAGGCTTTCTGTTTTTCTCCTTTGTCATTGCGGAGACCGAAGCAATGACAAGTTGCTTTGAACGCCTATATACATGGTCTATTTTTTTAAAATCCTGTAAATCTTAAAAATCCGTACAATCCTGGTTCAATTGCAAACTAAAGTTTTAACTTTGCCCCCTTTCAAATAATTGACTTACACTAAAATGGCAGTTGACGTTTTATTAGGCCTGCAATGGGGCGACGAAGGAAAAGGGAAAATTGTTGACGTTTTAAGCGCAGGCTACGATCTGATTGCTCGCTTTCAGGGCGGTCCGAACGCCGGGCACACCCTTGAGTTTGACGGAAAGAAATTTGTGCTGAATACCATCCCTTCAGGTATCTTTTTTGAGAACACGCTAAACCTGATTGGTAACGGCGTAGTGATTGATCCAATCACCCTGAAAAAAGAGCTGGACAAACTGAAAGATGCCGGCCATGACCTGTTGGCTAAAGGCAACCTGGTTATTGCTAAAAAAGCGCACCTGATATTACCAACCCACCAGTTGCTGGATGCCGCTTCTGAAAAGAAAATGGGCGAAGGCAAAATTGGTTCTACACTAAAAGGTATCGGTCCAACTTATATGGATAAAACCGGCCGTAACGGTTTACGTGTAGGCGATATTACCCTGCCAGATTTTAAAGAGCGTTATGAGAAACTGGTAGCTAAACACACCTCGATGCTGCAATCGCTATATGGCGAGGTGGTTGACTTTGCAGAGCGCGAAGCGGCCTTCTTTGAAGCTATCGATCTGATCAAGAAATTCCCGCTGGTTGATTCTGAGCATTTTGTTAATGGTTACCTGAAAGACGGCAAAAAAGTGCTGGCCGAAGGTGCACAAGGCGCAATGCTTGATATTGACTTTGGTTCATACCCATTTGTTACTTCATCAAACACTACTGCTGCCGGTGCTTGCACTGGTTTAGGTATTGCTCCGCGTCAGATTGGCGATGTGATTGGTATTTTTAAAGCATACTGTACCCGCGTTGGCGGTGGCCCGTTCCCTACCGAGTTAGAGAACGAGACCGGCGAAGAACTGCGTCGCGTTGGTCATGAGTTTGGTGCTACTACCGGCAGACCGCGCCGTACCGGCTGGATTGACCTTCCTGCCCTGAAATATGCCATTATGCTGAACGGCGTTACCCAACTGGTAATGACTAAAGCTGACGTATTGAGCGGTTTTGAAAAAATCTATGCTTGTACACACTACAACTATAATGGCGAGGTGATTGATTACATGCCATACGATATCTGCACCATTAAACCAGAGCCTATATACCAGGAAATTGACGGCTGGAACGAAGATCTGACCGGCATCACCAAACTGGATGAGATTCCAGCACGTCTGAAATCATACATCGACTATTTGGAAGCACAACTGGGCGTTCCGGTTAAGTACCTGTCTGTTGGTCCAGACCGTGTGCAGACGCTGACTTTGCATTAATAAAAACCCGTTGTTCCCACCATGTCATGCTGAGGAACGAAGCATCTCAGAGGACAGTCCTGATTACCTGTCCGCAAAGATTCTTCGCTATGCTCAGAATGACAAACGAGGCAATGACGCAATGATATAAAATTCCATGCCTGCCCTACCCGGCAGGCATTTTTGTTTATTACTTTTGCCCCGTGAAGGTGATTATTAAGGATACAGACAAGTTTAAGCAGCAAGCCTTGCAATGGGCGTCGGGCTTTGATGTATGCTGTTGTCTGGATAGCAACGGTTACGCCGATAAATATTCCCGCTTTGATCTGCTCATAGCCGCCGGTCGCAAGGCCGAGCTGCAAGTGATCAGTCAGGATGCATTTGAAAAACTATCGGCATTTAAAAATCAGCATCCGGGCTGGCTACTGGGTTTCCTTACTTATGATCTGAAGAACGAAACCGAGCAATTGGGTTCCGGCAATTTCGATGGACTGCATTTTCCTCAGCTCCATTTCTTTGAGCCCGAGCATTTGCTGATTGTTAAAGGCAATCAATTAGAAATCCAATCGCCCGAGGCTGAAGTTGTTTTAGCTGCAATAGAAGCACAAGTTGTACGCGAAGAACACATCGCACCAAATATCAACCTCCAATCCCGTTTCGACCGGGATGAATATATTGATGTCGTCAACCGCATCAAAGAGCACATCATTCGAGGCGACGTATATGTTACCAACTTTTGCCAGGAATTTTATGCCGATGCTGCGCAGATTGACCCATTGGCGGCCTTCATCAAGCTCAATCAAATATCGCCCAACCCTTTTGCAGCGTTTTATAAGCAGAACAATCAATACATCATCTGCGCCTCGCCAGAGCGTTTTATGGCCAAGCGCGATAAAACACTGATCTCGCAACCTATTAAAGGCACCGCCAAAATTGCGGGCAACGCACAAGATGATGCACTGATTATGCAACAATTGCAAAGCAGCCCCAAAGAGCAGCAGGAAAATGTAATGGTGGTAGATCTGGTGCGCAATGACCTCACCCGCTCGGCCAAACCCGGCACGGTTGTTACAGAAGAATTGTTTGGCATTTATAGTTTCCGCCAGGTACACCAAATGATCTCGACCGTTACCTGCCAGATAGCTAACAACCTCGGCCCGGTGGAAGCCATCCGTAACACCTTCCCCATGGGCAGCATGACGGGTGCCCCAAAAGTAAACTCTATGCGCCTGATGGAACATTACGAGCGCAGCAAACGCGGCGTATACTCGGGCGCGGTAGGCTATTTTAGTCCCGATGGTGATTTTGATTTTAACGTGGTGATCCGCAGCATGCTTTATAATGCGGGCAGGCAGTATCTATCCTTCCAGGTAGGCAGCGCCATTACTTATAATGCCGATGCAGGGGCCGAGTATGAGGAGTGCCTGCTAAAGGCATCGGCTATTATGGAGGTGTTAGAGCCTCACCCCCTCTAAATCTCCCCCGAGGGGGGAGACTTTAAACAACGGGTCATGCTGAACTCGTTTCAGCACCCCACATGCTAAGCAACGGATTGTCCTGTGGGGTCCCGAAACAAGTTCGAGATGACGTGATGCGGCATCCGCAAGCCCCCGTGTTAATTATACACACAGCTTGTGCAAAATTTCGAACACATTAATGCATTTTAATGACATTGTTAATTTAAAGTTTCAACATTAAAACTTTAAATTTGCCCACTCATTACCAATCATGAGTGACTCGATTAAACATGAATGTGGGGTGGCTTTCATTCGCCTCTTAAAGCCACTATCTTATTACCAGCAAAAATACGGTACCTCCCTCTACGGCCTTAACAAGCTTTACCTTTTAATGGAGAAACAACATAACCGCGGCCAGGATGGTGCGGGTGTTGCCACCATTAAATTGGATATTGCTCCAGGCAAGCGCTACATTAGCCGCCACCGTAGTATGGCCCCAAGCGCGGTATCAGATATTTTTGAATACATCCAGAAAAAGTTTGCCGAAATCCAGAAAGAACAGCCTGAGAAAATGCAGGATGCCGAGTGGCTCAAAGAAAATGTGAGCTTTACCGGCGAGGTTCTTTTAGGACACCTGCGTTATGGTACGCACGGCAAAAACAGCATTGAAAGCTGTCACCCTTTTCTGCGTCAAAACAACTGGCAAACCCGCAACCTTGTTATTGCCGGTAACTTTAACATGACCAACGTTGACGAGCTGCTACAGCAACTCTATGACCTTGGCCAGCACCCGAAAGAAAAAGCCGATACCGTAACCGTATTGGAAAAGATCGGCCACTTCCTGGACACCGAAAACCAGGGACTGTTTGATCAGTACAAACGCGAGGGTATTGATGACAATACTGAGATCAGCAGGATGATTGCCGAAGATCTGGACATTGCAAAAATTCTGCGTAAATCTGCCAGTAAATGGGATGGTGGTTATACCATCGCCGGCATTTGCGGCCATGGCGATGCCTTTGTAATGCGCGATCCGGCAGGTATCCGCCCGGCGTTCTATTATCAGAACGACGAGATTGTGGTAGCTGCGTCTGAGCGCCCTGCGCTGATGACTGCCTTCAACATTCCGTTGGAAGCTGTTAAAGAGATCAAACCTGGTCATGCGCTGATCGTTAAAAAGAACGGTCGCATAACCGAAGAAATGTTTAGCGAGCCAAAAGAGAAAAAATCATGTTCATTTGAGCGTATTTACTTCTCGCGCGGTAGCGATGCAGACATTTACCAGGAGCGTAAACAACTGGGCCGCCTGCTTTGCCCGCAAATTCTAAAAGCAGCTAACTACGATATTAAAAACACCGTTTTCAGCTTTATCCCTAACACTGCTGAGGTAGCGTTTTATGGTATGGTTGAAGGTGTGCACGATTATATCAAAACCTATCAGCGCGAAAAGCTGCTGAAACGTGCCGACAAGATTAGCGATGAGGAGCTGGATGAAGTGCTGAGCATTTCGCCACGTGTAGAAAAAATTGCTATTAAAGACGTTAAGCTGCGCACCTTCATCACCCAGGATGCCGATCGCGGCGAAATGGTTGCCCACGTTTATGATACCACCTACGGTCTCATTAACAGAGGTACCGATACGCTGGTAGCGCTGGATGACTCGATTGTTCGCGGTACTACGCTGAAGCAAAGTATCCTGAAAATTATGGATCGCCTCGGCCCTAAAAAAATCGTGGTAGTATCATCAGCCCCACAGATCCGTTATCCGGATTGTTATGGTATTGATATGTCTCGCATGGGCGAGTTTGTGGCCTTTGAGGCTGCCATCAGCCTGTTGCGCGAGAGCGGTCGCGAAGATATTATTGTAGATGCCTACCAGAAATGTAAAGAAAGCGCCAAACTACCAAAGGAGCAGGTAGAGAACTACGTAAAAGCGATCTATGCACCGTTTACAGATCAGGAGATTTCAGATCGTATTGCCAAGATCATCACCCCTAAAGATACCAATGCCGAAGTACAGGTAATTTATCAAACACTGGATAACCTGCACAAAGCTTGCCCTGGTCACCTGGGCGACTGGTATTTCAGCGGCGATTTCCCTACCCCGGGCGGCAACAAAATTGCCAACCGTGCCTTTGTCAACTGGATGGAAGGAAACAACCAAAGAGCATATATGTAATTTTTCCGGGAGGCGAAAGCTGAAAGGATAAAGGCGAAAGGTTATTAATCTTTCGCCTTTTTTGTTTCGTATCTCATGCTAGCTTATCGCATTGCAAACTATCTTGGCTCTGGCGCGCACTCAGACGAGGCTCCCCATGACATGTTGTACTTTGTGGGTAAAGTAAGTGCTGATGTTGAGCGTTAGCCCGGCTCAGTCGCCGCCGGAGGGCTGTTACTTTGAGGCGCCAAAGTAACCAAAGCGCCTAACAGCGTAATGGCTTCTTTGCCGCACAAGGCCTTTGCCCTGCAAATCAGTCAGCACCACAGGGCCGCAATTACCGCCCCTGCTATCGCCCCGCGCAAGCCCTGCGCTTCAGGCGGCAATTGAATGCCCTCTGCCATCACTCAAGCCCTTCTTATGCCGTCTGCTTTCACCCGAAGCCCGACGCTGTTGGTTAACGGCTAATAATGTTATTTCGCCTTCGTAGTCCCGCCACCGGGATTCTACTACTCAGTATGACACCCATCGCTTCAACAGATTTGAAGATTTGCAGTCGCTCGGCTCCTGCCGAGTGACGACTATCCCGCGGCCTCTGGCCGCCGTAAGATAAGGCAGCTCCCCCACATGCCTGGCCAAACGTCATCGCATGACCACCCATATCTTAATTAAGGAATTTCTTCAGCCCTTTCATTGTCGCAGATCCTCTTTATAGCGTCAACACCACTATTGGCTATTTTGCATAAAAAGTCATCAAATCCACCATATACTTCACCTGTTTCACTCATCATCAATGTCATGTGATCTGTATAAGCCTGACCGATGACACACAATTGTTTATCGCCCAGTCGCCTATAATAATCCTGCTGTGCCCACAAGGGATCTACCTCCTCAACTGCCTTCTTAACATTAAAGTGAAAGTTAGCTTTCTGGCCAATTCTGTTCGAAAAAACAATATCCAAATCTCCAAATTCAGCCAAAAAAGAAGCTGCTATCGGAAATAATGTAAAACCATCTTTCAATAAACTTTCTTCGAAAACAGAAATATCAACCTGGCGACCAGCATGCCAACCCGATTCTTTTAGAATGATCAACGTTTGTGGCGAAAACGAATACATATTGACAATACAACTTACAAGCTTGTTGCCAATAAATATATGTAGATCAGGAGTAATCTACTTAGCGAAAATAAAATGCGTAAACAGCTTATCTACCAGGATAAGCGAAGCCAGGATAAGCGCGCCGCCGGCAACCTCATTTAGTCGGTGTACAAATTTGGGCGATATGCGTGCGCGAAGTTTGTTGGCGTAGAAAGCTTTGGTGGTATCCATCCCAAATTGTACAATGAGGACGGTTAAGAACATCACCCCCAGTTTTAATCCACGGTTAGGGATACCCTGGTGATAGATGGTACTGGCGGTACCGATAACGGTGATCCAGTGGAAAAGGATGGTAGGATTGAAGATGCACATCACAAATCCCTTGAAAAAGAAACCTGCTTTTTTGATGCGCTTAGGGGTATGACTGCTAAAATCAACCTCTGATTTCTTAAAGATATAGTGAATCCCGATGCCGAATAAGATGGCGCTGCCGATGATGCCCCCAATGGTTTTGGTTTCTGGCGTAACATCAAAAAACTGCGAACCGAACAAGATGGCGCCTACAAAAACAATATCGCTGGTAACTACCCCAAGGGCCAGGGCTACACCCGCATGGAAACCTTTTTCTATACTGGTTTTAATCAGCGCAAAAAACACCGGGCCGGTAAGAAACGTCAAAACTAATCCAATACCAATACCCGATATAATGGCTTCTATCATTTATTTAAGCAGGCTTTTGTTCCAGTTTAAAGTATGCGAATATGCAACTTTATAAACTAAACAACGAAAGTAATTGGCGGATTTAATTTTTTAAATAATTAAGAAAAACAAAAATTTAACCTAACTTAGTGTAATTATAACACCAATTGTAAACTAACTTTATGGAGCAAACCAATAGCAAGAACTACGGCTCTGCGCTTTACACGCTTATTACGGTCTTTTTTTTCTGGGGCTTTGTGGCCGCCAGTAATGATATTCTGATCCCTGTTTTTAAGGAGAAATTACATCTTGAGCAATGGCAATCGCAAATGATCTCGTTTGCGTTTTATGTGGCCTATACTGTAGGATCTATTCTGTACACTGTGATCTCAAAAGGCATAGGCGACGATATTTTGAACAAGGTAGGCTATAAAAATGGAATTGCCATAGGCCTGGTAATTTCTGCACTGGGAACCTTATTATTTTACCCTGCAGCAGAAAGCGCGTCGTTCTTTATCATGATCTCCGGCTTATTTATTGTTGGTATTGGCTTTTCATTACAGCAAATTGCAGCCAATGCCTTGGCTGTTGCCCTGGGCGACCCCAAAACCGGCGCCCAGCGTCTAAGTCTGGCCGGCGGTGTAAACAATTTCGGTACTACTATTGGTCCGTTGCTGGTTAGCTTAGCCATCTTTGGTCAGGTATCGGCAAAAACCCAGGTGGCCAGTATTAGTGCAGTAAAATTCCCTTACCTTATTCTGGGCGCCTGCTTTATCCTGGTGGCCATCATCTTTAAATTTTCATCTATTCCCAATAAAATTGACACCAATAAAGAGGTAGAAGACTCGCCGGTACATTCCAACTCAACTACAGCTATATCAAAACGTAAAAACGCGCTGAGTTACCTGCAACTGTCGCTGGGTATGATAGGCATATTTGTTTACGTGGGTGTAGAAGTATCTACAGCCAGTAACCTGCCTGAGTTTATGAAAGAAAAACTGCACACCGCAACAAACCAGATAGCGCCATTCGTATCGCTGTATTGGGCAAGTTTGATGATAGGCCGTTGGACCAACTCCATCGGTGCCTTCAACATCAGCGGCGGTGCCAAAAAGATTCTTAACGTAACGATGCCTTACATCGCCTTCCTGGTATTTTTAGGCGTTAATAAATTGGCTCAGCACGATGTTACCCCATTTTATGTATATGCATTTGTAATTATTGCCATGATTGTAGGCAGCTTCCTGAGCAAAGGCAATCCTGCCCGTCAGCTATTAATCTTTTCGTTAATGGCCATAACAGCTCTTTTTATAGGTATGCTCTCGCATGGCATGGTAAGCGTTTTTGCTTTCATTAGCGTCGGCTTATTTTGCTCTACACTGTGGCCATGTATCTACACCCTATCTATCACAGGTCTGGGCGAACATGCCAACGAAGGTTCGGGCTACCTGATTATGATGATTATGGGCGGAGGCTTTATCAGCTTGCTGCAGGGTTGGTTAGCCGGCAGCAATTTACTAGGCATCCAGTGGTCATACCTGGTGGGGGTAGCTTGCTTTGTTTATTTAGCATTCTATGCCGTTGTAGCCAAAGCCGAACTAAAAAAACAGGGCATAGACTTTGACAATGTAGAAATGCAGGGCAGCCATTAATTGATCATCAGTATTGTTCTGGTACTCATATAAAAAGCAAAAAGCGGCATAAGCCGCTTTTTGCTTTTTACTCTATTTTTCGGGATGACAGATTGTTTACTGCTAATGATTAATGACTAATTTGTTTTAAAATTCTGTCATTAGTTTTTTAGCTTAGCAAACGTCCACAGTCCTAATGACTATTGACTAACGACCAATGATAACAAAGCCCGGCTTCAACGATATATTTATGAATCTGGCTACCGATCTGGCCAAACGCTCGCATTGCGTAAAAGCACAGGTTGGAGCAGTACTCACTAAAGATACCCGCATTATCTCTATCGGCTATAACGGGCCGCCGTCAGGCACGCACAATTGTGATGAAGAATGGCCGGAAACCGGTTGCGCGCGCGATTCTAAAGGCAGCTGCTCGCTTGCTTTACATGCCGAAGAGAATGCCATATTGTATGCCACCAAAAACGGCGCACGTTTGGAAGGCGCTACGCTCTATACCACGCTGTCGCCTTGCCTGCCTTGCGCAAGGCTCATCTACTCTGCCGGGGTAACCAAAGTTTACTACAAGCACTCATACGCCAAATACAAAGGCTTGCCTAGTGATGAGGGGGTGGATTTTCTGAGTCGCTTTGGGGTGGATGTCGTGTTGATGGAAGACCCCTCCTAACCTCCCCGAAGGGGAGGAACCAAATACACTGCAACATTATACTCCTCCCCTTCGGGGAGGCCGGGTGGGGTAATTATTTCTTTAAAAAAGGCGTAATCTTATCAATCGCAAACTGCAATTGTTCGTCAGGCGTCAGGTCGGTATTATCTAAGATGATGGCATCCTCCGCACGGGTAAGCGGGCTTTCCTCGCGGGTGGTGTCCTGATAATCGCGGTGGGCCAGGTTCTCAAAAACATCTTCCAGGCTGATGTCTGGATTGTTAGGTGACAATTCTTTATAGCGACGCTCGGCGCGTACATAAGGATCAGCCGTCATAAACAGTTTTACCTGGGCATGTGGGAACACTACCGTACCAATATCACGACCATCCATCACTATGTTTTTTGATTTGCCCATGCGCTGCTGCTGGCGCACCATCTCATGACGCACCTCGCGAATGGCCGAAACCGCGCTCACGTTTTCTGAAACCGGCATCAGCCTGATCTCGTCAGATACTTCTTCATCATTCAGGGTGATGTGTGTCTGATAATCGCGCGAGTGGAAGTTAAGGTGGATATTTTTCAAGGCATCCATAATAGCATCATGACTATGCAGATCGATCTTATTGCGCAAAAAATAAAGCGTAACGGCACGGTACATGGCTCCGCTGTCAACATAAATAAAATGCAGTTTCTTGGCCAACGCTTTAGCCAGCGTACTTTTTCCGCAAGATGAGTAGCCATCAATCGCTACGACAATATTATTGCTCATTGTGCCAAAATTACGAAAAACCACCGACCTTTAATCCCTCAATCGCCCCAAAGGGTGAACAGATTTATGATACCTGCAAAAAACGATCTACAAAAAGATATCACCTACAAAACATCGCGCAGTGGCGGTAAAGGCGGCCAGAATGTAAACAAAGTAGCCACCAAGGTTGAACTGTTGTTTGACCTGGCCGGCACCTCGCTTTTTACCGACGAAGAAAGGCAACGTCTTACCGAAAAACTCGGTTCGCGATTTAACAAAGATGGCCTGCTGCAAATAGTTTGCGATGAAGAACGCAGCCAGTTCCTCAACAAAGAGATTGCCTTAGAAAAATTAGTACAATTGCTTACCAAAGCGCTAGAACGCCCTAAAACCCGCAAGAAAACCAAAGTAAGCAAAGCCACCAAAGCCGCACGCTTGGACAATAAGAAACAGCACTCGGCTAAAAAAGCCACCAGGAAGAAGGACTTTGATTATTGACTCTTCACCCCTCCTAACCTCCCCGAAGGGGAGGAACTTTAAAATCAAAACCATAAAGCCCCTCCCCTTCGGGGAGGCCGGGTGGGGTAACTACCACCTGTACAATAACGTAACCGATCCCCACTGATGAGCCTTCACCATTTGCTTCACGTCTTTAGTATGAAAGATGACCGAAGCATCAATCACCCAACGACCAGGCGCATAAGACACACCCAGTTGATTACTGAAAACCAATCGATTGGGGGTTAATAATATTTCATTGGGGTATTGGGTATGATCGCCAAATAAACTTCCTTGCACCGTGGCATCATAAGCCACATAGTTTAACATCGGTTTATAATAAAAGAAAATTTCTTTGGGGTGCAATAACGAGTTCTTGTTTAACCTGCTAACGGTGCTTTGCGTGCTTACGGAGTTATAAAGTTGGTTAAAGTCTCCCAATCTCAACAGCGGACCAACGCCCAACCCGTCAAAACCATTACCCAGGTTTGCATAACTGTTAAGCGTCAGGTCAATGCCTTTGCCACGTGCAAGCAGGTGATTATATTCGGCAGAAAGATTGATCTCGATACCATCATGCACCTGGTACTCCCAACCCTGGGGCGGATAAAAGCCAAACCATTTGTGTATATCCTGCTGAATCTCGTATGCGCCAGACCCTGAACCCACCACGCCTAATTGCGCGCCCAGTTTAAGATTACTTTCATTCTGATACAACAGGTTAAGATTGGCGCCAACATACAGGTAGCCGGCAAATGGCCGATCCACGTACTTCATATCCGGAATAGAGGCCGATTGCGGATTGTACATCCGCTGTCCGGCTTCAAAACCCAGCACCTTGTTCTTCAGTTTAGAACTGTCGCTAAGCTTTAGCGCATGACGATAATAAACAAATATGCCGTTAGTATAATAACGGTCTGAGCCCTGGGCCAGATAAGAATCGTTCTCTGTCTGAAACCCGGCTTCGTTAACACGCGTTTGCGAGAAAGCCGAACCGGCAAATAAAAAACAGACCAGCAGGCTAATGTATAAAGTTTTCATTCAGTTGATTGAGACCCGAAGATAAAAAAAGGCCGGAAATGTTCCGGCCCTCTAATTTATCTTGTAAAGCTATAATGGTTGTTTTGTAAAACCATTATTGTCTGACCTGTAAAGTTGCTCTTATCAATCAAAATAATCACTCCCTAAAGGTGTCTTCCGACCAAAAAAGCCCTATACTCTTATTTTTCGGCCACTTTTTCTTCCCGAACGGTCAGATCCAGCGGGTCATCAACCTGTTCATTCAGCAGCGCCAGGTCAATTACCTCGTGCATTTGCTTTACATAGTGGAAAGTGAGGTCTTTGATGTAATCTTCCTTAATTTCCAGAATATCCTTGCGGTTGCTAGAGCACAAAATGATCTCTTTGATGTTTGCACGCTTGGCTGCCAGTATTTTTTCTTTAATACCCCCTACCGGCAATACGCGCCCGCGCAGGGTAATCTCTCCGGTCATAGCCAGGTGTGGTTTTATTTTACGCTGGGTGAATGCTGACGTTAATGCGGTAAGCATAGTTACCCCGGCAGACGGACCATCCTTTGGCGTAGCTCCCGCAGGCACGTGGATATGCACATCCCACTGATCAAACAGTTTTGGATCGATATTGAATTGTGTCGCATGTGCACGCAGATAGAACAGGGCAATAGTGGCCGATTCTTTCATCACGTCACCCAAACTACCGGTCAGCGTTAGCCTGCCTTTACCCGGGCTCAGGCTCGACTCGATAAACAGGATATCGCCGCCCACCTGTGTCCAGGCCAGGCCGGTTACTACACCTGCAATATCGTTGCCCTCGTACAAATCTTTGTCAAATATAGGCGCGCCCAAAAAACGCTCTACGTCTGTTTTATTGACGTTGGTGCTATATTCTTCTTTCAGAGCGATGCTTTTAGCTACGCCACGCACCACAGAACCAATCTGCTTATCCAGCGTACGTACGCCAGACTCGCGGGTGTACTCTTCCACAATCTTCTCGATCACATCGTTCTTTAACGATACGTCTTTGGCTTTTACGCCGTGGGCCTCGCGCTGTTTTGGCAATAAGTGCTGTTTGGCTATCTCTATCTTTTCTTCAATAGTATAACCGTTTACCTCGATGATCTCCATACGGTCAATCAACGCTGGCTGTATGGTGCTTAACGAGTTAGCGGTAGCAATGAACATTACGTTGCTCAGATCAAAATCCATCTCTACATAATGATCGTAAAAAGTACTGTTCTGCTCTGGGTCAAGTACCTCTAACAAAGCTGACGATGGATCGCCGCGGAAATCATTACCTACCTTATCAATCTCATCCAGAATAAATACCGGGTTAGCTGCACCGGCCTTTTTGATAGATTGAATGATACGGCCCGGCATGGCACCAATGTAAGTTTTACGGTGACCGCGAACTTCGGCCTCATCACGAATACCGCCTAGCGCCATACGCACATATTTGCGGCCCAATGCTTTAGCGATAGATTTACCCAGCGATGTTTTACCCACACCCGGAGGGCCAACCAAACACAGGATAGGCGCTTTCATGTTGTGTTTCAGCTTCAACACAGCCAGGTATTCAATAATACGCTGTTTTACTTTATCCAGACCGAAGTGATCTTTGTCCAGAATCTTCTGGGCACGTTTCAGGTCAAAGTTATCTTTGGTAAACTCGTTCCATGGCAAATCCAGCAGCAATTCAAGATAGTTGATCTGTACCGAGTAATCGGCTGCAGCGGGGTTCATCCGCACCAGTTTTTCTATCTCTTTGTTAAAGTGATCGTTTACTTCTTTGGCCCACTTCTTCTTAACAGCGCGGTCGCGCAGGCTTTCTACCTCCAGATCGGGCGTGTTGCCGCCCAGTTCTTCCTGGATGGTTTTAAGCTGTTGGTTCAGGAAGTAATCACGCTGCTGCTTGTCCAGATCGGTACGAACACGGTTCTGAATCTGGTTTTTCAGCTCCAGCATCTGTATCTCGGTAGTCAGGTGCTCCAGAACCATCTTGGCCCGTTCACGCAGATCAAACGTTTCCAGCATCTTTTGCTTCACGCTCATATCAGCATTCATGTTTGATGAGATGAAGTTGATGAGGAACGATGTGCTTTCGATGTTGCGGATAGCAATGCCGGCTTCGCTCGGAATGTTGGGCGATAGCTGAATAATGCTCATGGCCATGTCTTTAATAGACGATACCATGGCTTTAAACTCTTTATCTTCCTTCAGTTTAACTTCCTGAAAAGGTGTGATAGTGGCTTTTATGTAAGGCTCGCTTTGCACCTCTTCGCCCAATGTAAACCGCTTTTTACCCTGCAATATCACGGTGGTATTACCATCGGGCATTTGCAGCATCTTGATGATGAGAGCGGTTGTACCAATTTGGTTCAGTTGATCAAAACCAGGGTCTTCTATACTCACATCCTGTTGAGAAACTACCCCAATTATGCGGTCTTTTTTATTGGCATCGCGAATTAGTTTGATGGATTTATCGCGGCCAACCGTAATAGGCATTACTACGCCGGGGAATAAAACGGTATTACGTAGGGGTAGAATAGATAAAATGTCAGGTATCTGCTCATTATTCATCTCCTCCTCATCCTCAGACGACATCAGAGGGAAAAACTCAGAATCTTCATTGATGATAGGGAGAGCAGCGTTTATATCAAATGGATTGAAACTCATTAATTAAACCTTTCTGTGGTTAAACGTCAAAATGTCAGCCTGAGTGTGCGCAGGCTAACTAAAACTGCATTATACCGTGTGTACGGCTGCAATTACATTATGTTTCAATTGGTATGCCAAGTTGTGCAAATCACCGGCAATTTACGTTTTTAAAATACAAAACCCTGATGAAGTGCCTTTTACAGCAAACAACCTTGACAGTGTGAAAAATTTAACGCATAATTGACGTGCAAAAAAGTCAGTAGGATGTATTGAGGGGTATTTTAGAAGAATATCTGGTAAAAAATCCGGACTGCCACATAATAATTTGCAAATACAACAGTTAATATAATTGACTTTTGTTTAACACGTTGATCTAATTGATGAGGCTCTCAGTTGTACTTTCATGTCTGATCATTACCGCGGCTGCACACAACACAGTTGCCCAGAACGCCTATGTTAAATTAGGTCAGCAGGCTTTGATGAACGGCGATTTCCGAACGGCGGCCAATCATCTGGAAAAAGCCTGCGTGGTAGACTCTACCAATGCCAACGCCCTCTGGATGCTGGGCTACTCCTACTACCATAACGAAAACTATAAAAAAGCTGTTACTGCATATACCAAAGTAATTGCTATTAAGCCGGCAGACGGCACCGCCTACTACTATCGCGCACGAGCCAAAGCCTACCTGGGTAGAGACGCACAAGCATCAAACATTGATAAAGAAAAGTGGATGCTGGGCGCTATAGCCGATTTTACCCGATCTATAGAGATTGACCCGTCTGATATGAAATACTACCAGAACCGGGCCATTGCCTACCGCGATTACGGCGTATTTAAACTACAGGCGGGCAACAAACAGACCGATCAAACCCGCGGCATTAATGCCCTCAAAGCTTCTGTTGCCGATTTAATGAAAGTATTAGCCAGTGATCCGTCCCGCGCCGATATTGAGTCGCTCATAGCGGTATCTAAAGAAAAACTGGCCACTGCGCTTGGCCATCATTGAGGCGCCTGCGGCGTTAGTGATTAGTTAATCAGAGATTAGTTTTCCCAGAATATACGTAGAGCCACATAATTGTGGCTCCGGCATGCTTTATTCACAACCAGAATGAGCCACAATTATGTGGCTCTACGGCAACAATTTCTCTTACTTTACCACCTCTCCCCTAATCTCATACCTGTTCACACCCATCAACTTCACATGCTGCCATTTCTTGATCGTGTAAACGGAGTCTGGGTAGTAAGCCAAATCTTCATAGCTCTCAAACAGCAGGTTCTTGTCATGGTTATAAATATAAATCCACACCAGCTTGCCATCCTTCTGTTTGAGGATGATTTTTTGCGTTTTCAGCCCCGGGTTATTGGCTTTGTAAACCGTCAGACCTTTACCCTGGTTAACAACATAACTCTGGCGCCAGGCAGGCTTATTAATGTCTGACTTGATAAATTGTTCAAACTCACCCTCCCAATTGCCAATCTGCACCTTCCTGGTTTGCGATGCGCCGTTGTGTATAGCCGTTTTATTTACAAACGGATTTTGCTTGGTGAGCACCGCTGTCTGGCCTTTAAAATAGCCGGCTATATCAAAGTAAGCTGCTTTACCGGTTTCTTTAATATCAGGTTTGCAGCCAGTAGCTGCCATCAAGATACCGGCAATTAACAGCAATAAAAAGCCCCTCTTGTTAGCAGAGGGGCGTATGTTTAATATTTTATACCAGCACATTGCCTGTCATTTCTTCGGGGATGGCAACACCGAGCATTTTGAGCACGGTTGGGGCAACATCGCCCAGCTTACCATCCTTCACAGCGGTTACATCTTTATCAATCACAATACAAGGCACCAGGTTAGTGGTGTGTGCTGTGTTTGGCGAACCATCAGCATTAATCATAAAATCTGCATTACCGTGGTCAGCAAGGATGATGAATGAGTAGCCATTTTTCAGGCCTGTTTCAACCACTGCTTTGGTGCAAGCATCAACTGTTTCGGCAGCCTTTACTACAGCGCTGAACACGCCTGTGTGGCCAACCATATCGGTATTGGCAAAGTTAAGGCAGATAAAATCGGCCCAGTGGCTTTCCAGTTCAGGCAAAATCGCCTCTTTGATGCCTTCGGCGCTCATCTCTGGCTGTAAATCATAAGTAGCCACTTTTGGCGATGGCACCAACAGGCGCTTCTCATTAGCAAACTCTTTTTCGCGACCGCCCGAGAAGAAGAACGTTACGTGTGGATATTTCTCGGTCTCGGCAATGCGGATCTGGTTTTTACCGGCATCCTGCAAAATTTCGCCAAGGGTTTTGGTCAGGTCATCTTTGTGGAACACCACCTGCACGTTTTTAAACGTTTCATCATACGGTGTCATAGTGATATAACGCAGATCAAGCGGGTGCATGTTCTGCTCAGGAAACGCTTTCTGCGTTAAAGCTAATGAAATCTCGCGACCACGGTCTGTACGGAAGTTAAAGCACAACACCACATCTCCCGGTTTTATTACGGCTATGGGTTGATCATTTTCATCCACCCTAACAATCGGCTCCACAAACTCGTCGCTAACCTCGTGCGCGTATGATTCAACAATACCATCTGCAACCTTCTGTACATGCACGCCCTCGCCGTTCACCATCAGGTCATAGGCTTTGCGTACGCGCTCCCAGCGGTTATCGCGGTCCATTGCAAAATAGCGACCAATGGCCGAGGCTATTTTAACATTGGTGTCCTGAGTGTAATGCTCCAGATCGGTTATATATTTCAACCCGTTATAGGGGTCGGTATCGCGTCCATCTAAAAATGCGTGGATATAAACGTTGGGCAAAGCATAACGACCGGCAACATCGCACAAACCTTTCAGGTGTTTAATGTGCGAGTGTACGCCACCGTCAGACACAAGCCCGATAAAGTGTACATCTTTATTATTTTGTTTGGCATAATTAAAGGCGTCTTTAATTACCGGGTTTTCATCCAGCTCTTTATCTTCAACAGCTTTGTGGATGCGGCCCAGCTCCTGGTAAACCACACGGCCTGCACCCAGGTTCATGTGTCCTACCTCAGAGTTACCCATTTGTCCGTCGGGTAAACCAACGGCCATGCCCGATGCCTCAAGCTTTGAATTTGGATATTGCTCCAGCAGGGAGTTAAAAAATGGCGTTTTAGCGTTAAAGATAGCGTTTGATGCGTCGTGACGGCCGTAACCCCAGCCATCTAATATAAGTAATGCGACTTTTTTCTGTTGTTCCACGGCGCAAATATAAAAATTGCTTGTCGCGTTAGGGCCTTATATTACGTTAATTATATATATTTAACGTGGATCTAGAAAAGCGCTTTGATGAAACTGCTTTATTAGCCTCACCTAAATCCTCTCTCCTCCAACGGAGTCCTTCGGACAAAAGAGAGGATTTGAATTTATCCTTGTAACTCCTTCGCCTTTTGAGAAGAGTTGGGATGAGGCCAATTAAGAGGACTACGCAACGCTTAATATTTAACCAGCCACACTAATCACTTATCAATCTTATGAAGAAACTGTTACTCCTTCTATTTATCCTGCCCGCCACGCTTACCGCCCTTGCAGATCAGGTAGACCGCACTGCCGAACTGCTTAAAACCGGCAATTTTACTGAACTGGGCAAGCTGTTTGCTGGTAGTGTAGATGTAACGTTGATGGATGACGAAAACATGCTCTCAGGCACCAAGGCACTGGCATCGGTAGAAAGTTTCTTCAAAAAAAATCCTATTAAAACGGTCAAAGTACTTCACCGGATAGACTCTAACCCTAAAATTAAATTTGGAGTAATTTTAGTGGGATGCAGCACCGGCAACTACCGCGTATCGGTATCATTTAAACAAAGCGGTGCCCAGTTTTTGCTGGATGAATTTAGAGTTGAAACTGAAAAAGCATAATAAACTCCCAATTGTTGTTATTTTTGCGCCTTTAGCAAAACAACACCTTGGATAAGCAACTCATACACCAGTTCATTATAAACGCCCTGACTGAAGACGTGGGCGATGGCGATCATACCTCGCTTTCTACCATTCCGGCGGGCACTACTGGCAAAGCCAAACTTTTGGTAAAAGACAACGGCGTATTGGCCGGCGTTGAGCTGAGCATAGAGATCTTCGCTATTGTAGATCCTCAACTAAAGGTCAACGTCCTTATTAACGACGGCGCCCAGGTAAAAGTTGGCGACATTGTTTTAGAGGTAGAAGGCAGTACACACAGCATTCTGAAAGCCGAGCGATTAGTGCTCAACTGTATGCAGCGAATGAGCGGCATTGCCACCATTACCCACGAGGTGGTTGACGTGCTGAAAGGCACCAACACCAAAGTACTTGATACCCGCAAAACCACTCCGGGCCTGCGTTATCTTGAAAAATGGGCCGTTAAAATTGGCGGTGGCGTAAATCACCGTTTTGGTTTGTATGATATGATCCTGATTAAGGACAACCATGTAGACTATTCTGGCGGCATCGCTAATGCCATCAACAACGCTAAACAATACCTGGCAGATACCGGTCGCAAGCTTGATATTGAAATTGAGGTGCGTAACCTGGAAGAACTGGAACAGGTACTGAGCACCGGCGGCGTACAACGCATTTTGCTGGATAACTTTAAGTTTGATGTATTGAAACAGGCCGTAGCCATGATAGAAGGACGCTACATTACAGAGGCATCCGGCGGCATTACCATAGAAAACGTACGCGATTATGCCGACTGTGGTGTTGACTATGTATCTATGGGCGCTCTCACCCATTCGGTTAAAAGCCTCGATCTGAGCCTCAAAGCCGTTAAACAGTAATTATTAGTAGTTTTTGAGCGATCATTTTAGTAATATTGTGGTGAGATGATATCTGTCTACTCCGTTTCAGCACTTATTTTGGCTTATCTGTGCGGCTCTATCCCTACTGCGGTGTGGCTAGGCCAGGCTTTCTACGGCATAGACGTGCGCGAGTATGGCAGCGGCAATGCCGGGGCTACCAACACCTTCAGGGTGCTGGGCAAAAAAGCAGGCATTCCGGTAATGCTCATTGATATTCTTAAAGGCTTCACAGCCACCAATCTTGCTTTCTTTTTACCCCTGTCTGCCATTGGCAGCGTTCATTCCGTAGGGTTTACTAACTATCAGTTAGCTCTAGGTATAACTGCGGTAATGGGGCACCTCTTCCCAATATTTGCAGGTTTTAGAGGCGGCAAAGGTGTTGCTACCTTATGCGGCATGGTATTGGCTATACATTTACAAGCGGCGCTGCTATGCGTTGTGGTATTTATTATTGTATTGCTCATTACCCGCTATGTATCGCTGAGTTCTATTATAGCCGGCTTTACGTACCTGATAGGCGTTACGTTTGTTTTTCAGGTGCATGTGCGTTCGGTTATTATTTATGGCATGTGTATTTGCGTACTGATATTGGTTACGCATCAAAAAAATATCGAGCGTTTGCTCAAGGGCAAAGAGTCTAAAGTAAACCTGTTTAAAAAGAAAACTACAACAGTTTAAAGTTTAGCTTATGGAAAATCTGCGCAAGGTAATGGCTATGGCCATTGTTATGCTCTTCTTATACGCCTGCTCAACCGTACCGCTTACCGGCCGCAAACAGTTGAGCTTGATCTCAGACGATCAGGTAAATCAATCGGCAGCCCAAAGTTATACTCAGCTGCTGTCTGACCCCAAAACAACGGTTATCAAAAACACATCAGATGCCGAACGCGTAAAGCGTGTAGGCGCTCAATTAGCTGCGGCTATTGAACGTTACCTGCAGCAAACCGGTTACGGCAACAGGTACCAGTTTAAATGGGAGTTTAACCTGATTAAAAGTAACGAGGTAAACGCCTGGTGTATGCCCGGCGGCAAGGTAGCCGTATATAGCGGTATTATGCCGATAACTAAAGACGACGCCAGTTTGGCCACTGTAATGGGCCACGAGATTGGTCACGCTATTGCACGCCACTCTGCAGAGCGCATTTCACAGCAACTGGCTGTACAAGCAGGCGGCGGCATTGCCGGCGTAGCCACCAGCGGACAGTCATCAGCCACCCAAGCCATCGTTAGCCAGCTATACGGTGTAGGCGGTAATCTGGCACTGCTCAAATACTCCCGCAGTCAGGAGTCAGAAGCCGACCGCCTCGGACTAACCTTTATGGCCATGGCCGGGTATGATCCGCATAACGCCATTGCCTTCTGGCAACGCATGGCCGCCCTGGGCAAAAATGGCACTCCCGAGTTTCTGAGCACCCACCCTACAGATCAAACCCGTATTAATGACATTGAGGCGCACATGAGTGAGGCGATGAGGTATTATAAGAAGTAAGTCTGAACCAGGATTTATAAGATTTTTCGTATATCTAATTGTTTTTAATAGGTGCTCAAGAAGGCTCCGCCGTTTTTAGGATTGACAGGATTTAAACGCACAAAAGCGAGATCAGCAAGTTCTTGTTTTATTGGTAGATTCCTTACCTTTCGCCTTTAACCTTTCACCTCGTCAACATGCCTAAACGTCAATTTCTCAAAGCACAATGGCTTAATTTAGTGATGATCAACTACGAGGTTGATCCTGATATTTTAATGCCTTACTTACCTCCTGGTACCGAACTTGACTTTTGGCAGGGAAAAGCCTTGGTAAGCATGGTAGGTTTCCTATTTCATCAAACCAAGGTAATCAACGTAAGCTGGCCGTTGCATACTAATTTCGAGGAAGTCAATCTACGTTTCTACGTCAGATATTTTGACGGTACCGAATGGAAACGCGGCGCTGTATTTGTAAGCGAGATTGTCCCTAAACCGATGATTGCGCTCATTGCCAATAATCTATATAAGGAACATTACCGAGCGCTCCCTATGCGACATACGATTACCCCGACCGACGCCAACCATACTCAATACCTCTACGAGTGGAAACTAAACGGCCGTTGGAATAAACTTGGTGCCACCATTAACAACACGCGCAAACCTATCCAATCTGGTAGTGCCGAGGAATTCATTTTTGATCACTACTGGGGTTACAACAAATTGAGTGATAGCGAAACCATGGAGTATCAGGTAGAGCACATCAGCTGGAACACAGGTGATGCCACCGACTATATTTTCGATGCCGACGTAACCTCCCTGTACGGCCCAGCCTTTGAGCCATGGCTGAAGCGGGAGCCTGTGTCGGTCTTCTTTGCCGATGGTAGCGATATTGCTGTGAGGATGGGTGAGAAGATAGTCTTGAATCAGGAATGTCTGAGCCAGGATTTATGAGACTCTTTAGGGTTTTACGGGATGCCAGAAATCTCAACCACGTCATCGCGAGGAACGAAGCAATCTCTGTACAGGACATTAGAAATTGCATATCCGCTTAGCGTATGCAGAGATTACTTCGTTCCTCGCAATGACGAAAAGACAAGCATCCTCATAAATCCTGGTTCAAAAAAAATCCGGAGCAAGCCTCAGCCTACTCCGGATCATATGTTAAAACAATAAAGAACGGTTACAATTTTTCGCCGTGCTGGCTAAGATCCAGACCAAGTTTCTCGTCTTCAGCAGACACACGTAACGGGTGGATCATATCGGTAATCTTTAACAACAGTAAAGACCCGAAGAATGCAAAGATAGATACACCTACCAGAGCCACTAGCTGCACCATAAACAGGTGACCTTCACCAAAGAACAAACCGTTACCGGTTGTGTTACCTGGATTGATATTCTTGTGAGCAAAAACACCGGTTAATAACATACCGGTTAAACCGCCAACGCCATGACAAGGGAATACGTCAAGCGTATCGTCAATAGCAGTACGGGTGCGCCACTCAACCACCAGATTACTTACAATAGCCGAGATAATACCGATAGCCAACGAGTGTGGTACCGATACAAAACCCGCCGCCGGGGTAATAGCAACCAAACCAACTACTGCGCCAATACAAGTGCCCATAGCCGATGGTTTACGACCGCGTACAGCATCAAAGAAGATCCATGTGATACCTGCTGCCGCACTGGCAGACATACTGGTAGCCAAAGCAGTTACCGCTAACGTATTAGCGCCAAAGGCCGAACCTGCGTTAAAACCAAACCAGCCGAACCATAACAAACCGGTACCTATAATTACATAAGTAATACGGGCCGGTGTATGGGTCACCTCGCTTCTCTTTTTCAAGTACAGCGCCGATGCCAATGCAGCCCAACCGGCCGACATGTGTACAACGGTACCACCGGCAAAGTCAAGCACACCCATTTTGGCCAGCAGGCCGTCAGGATGCCAGGTACAATGCGCCAGCGGAGAGAAAATGAATATCGAGAACAGGACCAAAAAGATGACGTATGATTTAAAGTTGATACGCTCTGCAAACGCACCGGTAATCAGCGCAGGCGTTATAATGGCAAACTTAAGCTGATACATAGCAAACAGCAGGATTGGAATGGTAGGTGCCATTTTCCAAACATGGTTGCCCAGCATACCTCTCATCATAAAAAACGTACGCGGATCGCCAATAACGCCGTGGATGCTATCACCAAAAGCTAAACTAAAGCCAAAGATCATCCACATCACGGTAACAATCACCATACAGATCACGCTTTGCAGCATGGTACTGATCACGTTTTTCTTGTTCACCATACCGCCGTAAAAGAACGCCAGACCGGGTGTCATGATCAAAACCAGCGCTGTTGCGGTGATCATCCAGGCTGTATCGGCAGGATTGATGGTTGAGGTTGCAGAATTATGTACTTCTATGCCGGGAAAGCAGAAAGAAAGCACTAAAATGCATAGTACTAAAATAAACGGTATAAATCTTTTCATATATGTGGGGTATACGATAATTTGAAGCGCGAAAATTACGAAAGTTTTTGAAATTATATGATATAGATCATCATTTTATAAAATTTGATGCCTTTGAATTGAAATATGTAAATTTTAATTAACCAAACCCCGTTTTTTACAGTCAAAATTTCACTTTTCTTAATATTGACACCCCAAAGCACCAAACAGTCGGTAAAATGGTTCAGATATTGCTATTTCTGATATACTTAAGAAAACCAATAAGTTACATTGATTAATAAGCGAAGAAACCAGAATAACGGTTCGCCTACAAAGAGTATAAGAACGCTTAAATGCAACCGAAATAACCCAAATTGGCCATCGCTTGCCTAAAAAACGCCGAAATCATCTGCTTTTACAGATACTTAGTGATTAAATCGGGGAAAAGTCCGGCAAATACCAGGAAAACCGAGATCAGAATAGCAACAATCAGCAGACTCTGGTTCATGATCTGGTATTCGTGATTGTCTTCCGTCTTTCTTACAAAGAGGTTAAGAGGAATTTTAATGTAGTAGAATAAAGCAACTACGGTAGTAAGCGCGCCTGTACCCATCAGCGCCAGTAACCATGGGTTATGCTGCAACTGCCACGCACTATAGGTAGACTTAAACAACAGCAACTTGCCAATAAAACCGGCAGTACCCGGCAAACCGGTCAGCGATATCAGCACAATAACAAAACAAACCGACGCGGCAGGCAACTTAAAGCCGAGCCCTTTGTAATCTTCTGTCTGGTTTGCGCCTGTAATATTATGGAAGTATGAGGCCAGCATCAATGCTCCAATATTGGCTACACCATAAACCAGCAGGTAGTAAACTAAGCCGGTTACTTCTTCCTGCTTGAAAGTGACAATTGCCATCAAAGCAAAGCCGGTATGACCGATACTGGAATAGGCTAACATGCGCTTCACATTGCGCTGCATCACTGCTGCAAAGTTGCCGGCAATCATCGTTACTACACCAAGGACTGATAGCAGCAACATCATGTCAAAGCCCTGCCAATGGTAATAAATAAAAGGACGAAGAAAATTAATAAGCAACGCAAAGCCCGCTATTTTAGGCAAGGTTGATAAGTAAGCCGTCACCGGAGTAGCAGCGCCCTCGTATACGTCGGGCACCCAGAAATGCATTGGCACAAAAGAAAGCTTAAAGCCAATACCAGCCAGCACCAGCGCCAGGGCTAATCCTGCGCTAAGGGCGTTAATACCAGATAAGCCATTGAAGAACTCCACAGAGAGCACCTCTGCCGATCCGGTAAATCCGTACAACAGCGAGATGCCATACAGCATCACTGCCGAGGCTGCCGCCCCAAACAGCACATATTTTAAACCAGCGCCGGCGCTTACGCCATTCTCTGATTTATAACCAACCATCAGGTAGGAGGCCAGCGACACAAATTCTATCGACAGGAAGATGGACAACAGATGCGTAGCCATCGTCATTAAATGCAACCCAAGAACCGACGCTATAACGATGCTGTAAAGATCAGTCAGCCCTTTGCGGTGGGCTTTCAATTGCCTGTCCCATACAAAATAGAACAGCAGCAAAATGGTCAATATATCAATAATCAGCTTAAACCTTGTTGCTGCAAAACCCAATACCAGCATACCGCCAAACAGCAGGTGCATCTTTTGCTGAGGGATCTGCAGTTGCACTATATCCTGAGCCAAAACGGCCAGCATACCTAAAACAGCTATAATGCGACACAGACCGGGCAGGCGTTTCCAGTAAAGCAGGTCGGTTACCATTACCAGCAAAAACAGAACGCCCAGGTAAATCTCTGGCATGAAATAATGCAGACTGTCAACCGTAAAGTCGAGCTGATTGGTGATATATGGCAGCAGTTCGCGCATTATTATTTAATCAGGTGTTTGGTGATATCGGCCAGCGCCAACACAGTATCATTAACCTTGCTAAAAACCAGCGATGGCATAATGCCTAGCCCCAAGGCAATCAGGGCCATTGGCAGCAGGGCCAGGGTTTCGCGTACGTTCAGGTCGGTCAGGGCTATTTTCCAGACCTCCCCACCTTTTAATAATTCTTTACCAAAAAACATGCGCTGCAACGTCCACAAGAAATAAGCTGCACCCAGCAAAATGCCTACCGATCCACAGACGGCCATCCACTGCGGCACAAAACCATTATAACTGGCAGATTTAAACGCACCGGCCAGCGAGAAAGCCTCGGCCACAAAAGCCGAGAAACCCGGCAAACCCAAGGAGGCAAAGAAGGCGATCATTACAAAAACAGTATAACGCGGCATCAGCGTACTCAATCCACGGAAGTTGTAGATATCCCTATCGTGCACGCGGTTGTAAACCACACCCACCAGGAAGAACAGCATGGCTGATAAGAAACCATGGCTCACCATCTGCATCATCGCACCGCTCAAACCCTCAGGCGTAGCCGAGGCAATACCCAGCAGCACAAAACCCATGTGCGATACAGATGAATAAGCGATCATTCGTTTCAGATCGCGTTGCGCCAGGGCATTCAGCGCACCATATAATATAGATACCACGCCAATCAGTCCTATCCACCATGCACCTTGGGCAGCCACATCAGGGAACATACTTACGCAGATACGGATGATACCGTAACCACCAATCTTCAGCAACACCCCGGCAAGGATGATAGATACCGGGGTTGGCGCCTCCACGTGCGCATCCGGCAACCAGGTGTGCAGCGGTACAATTGGCACCTTGATAGCAAAGGCAATAAACAGGATGATAAAGCCTAAGGTGCGTGCCGGCACGCCGAACAGCGTATAATGCGTCAGCGTTGAGAAGATCGAACCCTGCTCATAATTAGCCGGATTCATCATCTGCAGCATATTAAAGGTATGGTGACCGGTAACCGGATCTTTTACTGATAGGTACAAACCAATCATCACCAGCAACATAAATACCGAGCCGAACAACGTATACAGGAAAAACTTAATGGCCGCATACTCACGCCGCACGCCGCCCCACATACCAATCAGGAAGTATAACGGCAACAGCATCAACTCGTAGAACAGGTAAAACAAAAAGAAATCCAGCGCGCAGAACACCCCCATCACGGCCATATCCAGTACCAGGAACAGCACAAAAAAGCCTTTCAGGTTACTCTTAATCTCCCAGCTTGAAAGGGCCGCAACCACCATCACCAGGGATGACATGACCAGCAGCACGATCGAGATGCCATCAACCCCAACAAAGTAATCTACCTGCAGGGCGCTATCGGCACCCAGTTTCAGGTTTATCCAGGGCAGTTTCTGCACAAACTGATAACCGGCCTCTTTGTCAACACCGGCAAACGCAGCACCTGTTTTAAACTGGGTGTACATCCACACGCTCAGTCCCAACTGCAGCAAAGTGGCCAGCAGGGCAATGTAACGGAAGCTGTTGCGCATGGTTGACGGCAAAACCGCTATCACCAGAGCAAACAGTATGGGCAGAAATATGAGTAAGGTTAATATGTTCATTAAATCACATCAATATCTTGTAAATAAAAAAGGCAGCTATTACAGCCAGCATGCTCAGCAGGTAGTATTGTACGCGCCCGTTTTGAAAGCTGCGCGCAAAGTTGCCAATGCTGCGCACCAAAAACGCCAGTAGGTGTAAGAAACCATCTATCAGGTGTTTATCTATCCAGGCGGTTACATCAGCTAAACTTAATATCAGTTTTTGCAGCAGACCGATAAATCCGTCAATCACGTTTCTGTCTACCCCATACAACCCGCCACCTAAGGCTAATACCGGGGCAACAACGGCCCTGCGGTAAAACCTGTCTATATACCACTCGTTATAAGAAAACCTGAACAGCGGATTATGCTGCGGGAATACCAGCTTACGCTGCTGTATATAAACGGCATAAGCCCAATAGATCAAAAACACACTAAACACCGTTACGGCCACCGGCACAATGGTATGATAAATATTCATACGCTCCATGTGTACGGCTTCGCCCAACCCTTTCATCAGCCAGGCATCCTCGTATAAAAATGGGTTGCCCGAAAAAACCGGAAACAAACAGCAGGCAGCCAGAAATACCAGCGGACCTTTATAAGCCCATCCCCCATCGCTAATATGTGGTTTGATGTGTGGATTGATGCGCACAATCTCCAGCTCGCCAAAGAAAACTTTAAAGAACAAACGTGCCACATAAAACGCCGTTAACGCTCCGCTGATTAACGCAAAAACCGGGATCAGCATAAAATATCCTTCTTTGCCTGCCGCCCACTCAAAGGCCTGCACAATGATACCGTCTTTAGAAAGATAGCCCGATGTAAACGGCAAGCCCACCAGCGCACCGGCAGCAATGGTAAACACCACAAAGGTTAGCGGCATCTTTTTACGCAGGCCGCCCATGTAGAGTAAATTCTGCGGATCGATATCCAAATCGTACTCGTCCTTAATATGCTGCATCTCGTGAATGATGACACCCGCACACAAGAACAACAGACACTTAAAGAAAGCGTGGGTAATTAAATGAAACAACGACGATGAGTAAGCGCCAATACCCATAGCCAGCACCATAAAGCCCAATTGAGAGATGGTTGAATAAGCCAGCACGCGTTTCAGATCGTCCTGCGTAAGTGCTATAGTCGCTGCCATAAATGCGGTAAAACAGCCAATGATGGCCAACGCATTCAGCTCATAAGTATTGAACAATGGATAAACTCGCCCCAACAGGAAAACACCAGCAGCCACCATGGTAGCGGCATGGATCAGTGCCGAAACTGAAGTTGGGCCTTCCATCGCATCAGGTAACCAGGTATGTAACGGGAATTGGGCCGATTTTGCAGCAACGGCCATGATGATACCAACCGCAGCCACATATTGCCAAACAGCAGGCATCGCGGCAGTATGGAATACCCAAACACCACCTTGCATCAGCGATTGCGAGATCAAACCGTTCTGACGGAACAGCTCCGTCATATCAAACGTGCGGAACTGTACAAAGATGATCAGGATACCCACCAGCAATCCTATATCGCCGATACGGTTAATAATGAATGCTTTTTTGTTGGCCTGCACCGCTTTATCGCGCGTGTTCCAGAAACCAATGAGCAGGTAGCTGGAGAAACCAACCAGTTCCCAGAAACCATACAACAGCACCAGGTTATCTACCACCACCAGCGCCAGCATGCTGAAACAGAAGAAACTGAGGTAGGTGAAGTATCGACCGTAGTTAGGCTCGCCCTTCATATAGGCGGTGCCATAAATATGCACCGGAACGGCAATCAGCGTAACTAAGGCCAGCATTACAGCCGACAGGTTATTGAGCCACAGCCCAGCATAAACATTGGTTTCGCCAATAGTGAACCAGATGGTTTTGATATGAATCTCCGGCCCGTTCCAAACTTTGCTAAACAGACTTATGGCACAAACACAGCTCAGTACAATGGCCAGTACAGACACCCACCCGGCGGCTTTGCTGCCTTTGCCCAGCAGCAAAAAGTTTATCAGAAAGGCAGCAAAAGGCATTACCACGGCCCCTAAGGCCAGGTAAATTAGCTGCGTATTTGCCGGTGATAGCGCTGTTACCAATTACTTTTTAGTTTCTATTTTAATTTTTGCAGAGTACTTGCTGCCCTCAGGCTCGTCTTGCACAAAGGTTACGTTCTCTATTTTGTCTTTATCTAAGTGATAAAGTTTAAGGATACCGTCATCTTTGGCATTCTGCACTTCTTCACCATCAACATAATAATGGAACTGCGCATCGTCGGCACCGTGACTGGTCAGCCAGCTTTCCAAATCATCAGAAAACAAGCGGAAAACTTCCTGATAATGTTTAACGGCATACGGCTTGGTAGTTATAATAACAACACCATTTGCGCCTCTTTCACCATATTTGGCCTTCGCCGATTCTTTTAAAACCTCTACTGTTAATACGTCATTCGGCGAAATAGCTTTCAATGCATCCTTCGTACCTTCCTTACCATCTACAATGTAAAGCACATTATCAGGTAACGAAACATTTGCATGCCCCTGATTAGTGCTCTGCGCCCGCAAAGCGAAAGGCAGGCATAGCAATAAGATCATCAATAACTTTCTCATATATATCAGTCTTTCAATTGGTTCAATTTATCCGGATCGATGGTTTTATAACGGCGATACACATTGAGGATAATCGCCAGCGCCACCGCCGTTGTAGCTGCGGCCAATACAATGGAAAATATAGCCATCAACTGTCCGCCATTATTCATCTTATCAAAACGACCGAAAGCTACCATGTTCAGGATAGCCGCGTTCAGCATCAATTCAATACCTATCAATATTTGTATGGCGTTCTTCTTGGTAACCACCATAAACAGACCAGTGCAAAATAACACGGCGCCGATCAACAGAAAGTGAGTTAGACCGATCATCATTGTACCTGCTCCTTTCTGGACAAATGGGCCGAGCCAATCAAAGCCATCAACAATAAAATTGAAACCGCCTCAAAAGGCAACAGGTAACGGGTCATGAGATTGATGCCGATGTTATCTGTAGTAATGTCAGTCGTAGCAATCACGTTGTGAGCTTGAATATTGCGGGTAATCCATGCCTGATTATCCACATTAGCCTTTAAGATCACATTGACCAGCACGATGAGGAACATTGCCGATACCAACAATGCTGGTATCTTTTTAAGATTGAATAATTTAACCGGCGATTGTTGCAAACGCTCCAAAGTTTCCCGGCCCGAGAGCATGAAGGCAAACAGAATCAATACCAGGATACCGCCCACATAGATCACGATCTGGGTGATGGCCACAAAATCTGCCATGGCATAAACGTACAGCCCAGCCAGACCGAACAGCGTAATGAAAAACATAAAGATGCTGCGTACCAGGTTACTGCTGTAAGCAATATACAGCGCAGGCACTATGGTGATTACCGCCATTACCCAGAACAAGATGATAAACATCGTCATCAGGCTTGTCCTCCCTTGTTTTGCTGGGCGGCCAATTTAGCGGCGGCTCGTTCGGCTTGTTGTTTGTCAAAAGCTTCGCGATGCTGGGCGGCTTCTTCAGGCGACATGTCTGAGAATTTATAATTCAGCATGTCCAGCAGCGGCACGCTGCGGTCATACTGGTTGGTCATGGTAATGCATTCGGTTGGGCATACAATGGTACACAGGCCACAATACATGCACTTGGCCATGTCAATATCAAACTTGGCGGCGTAAAGGCGTTTGGTAGTACCGTCAGATGTTTGACCGATGGACTCTGTAGCTTTGATGGACTCGATGCTGATACAATCAACCGGACAGATCTTGGCGCACAAATCGCACACTATGCAATCATCCATCTCCACATCCAGTTGATAACGCCCAACTTCCGGAACCGGCAGCTCCTGTTTTGGGTACTGGATGGTGTTGGTACCCTCTTCCAGTTTTTTGAAATAGTTATCGGCCGCAACGGTTTGTACCTGGCGCTTAGCCTTGGGCGCAAAAAGGTGCCTCAGGGTTAGTGTTAAACCCTGCCATGCAGTTGTAAATCCTTTTATTACGCTCATATTGAATGTTGAATGATTGAAGGAGTGAATGAGTGAGTATTTTCACTTCTACACCGACCGTTCAATATCCTGTTATTATTTAGTCTTTAAATTCACACCCATCTAAATTGAATGCCTGAGAGTTGATCACAAATATTCACTCATTCACAACTCACTCATTCACTAATTACATTAACCACACCCGCCAGATGCCCGATATCAGCATACATAAAAATGATAGCGGGGTCAGCACCTTCCAGCACAGGTTCATCAGTTGATCTACGCGGAAGCGTGGCAGCGTCCACCGTATCCACATTTGGGCAGCTACCAGCAGCAACGTTTTCATTGCGATCCAGAAAATGCCCCAGCCCGGACCGGTAGTCCAATCGGCCAGGCGAACTGAGCCAATGTTGGGCAATGGCGTGTTCCATGATCCCACAAAAACCACTATAGCTACCATGCTCACCAGGAACATCATCGAATACTCTGCCAAAAACACAAAGGCAAAACGCAAACCGGTAAACTCGGTGTGGAAACCGGCCACCAATTCAGACTCCGCCTCTGGAATATCAAAAGGCGCACGGTTACTCTCTGCCAGCGATGCGATGAAATAGATCACAAACGCAATCAACAGATGTGGTGCCCTGAAAATATTCCACGACAGGATACCGCCAATATGGGTTACATCCCAAAAGCCAAAGAATTTAATGGTCTCTTGAGCGGTAACGCCCTGCTGGGCAGAGATCACCTGCAGATCCAGCGACTGTGCAATCATCACCACAGAGATCAGCGCAAAACCGGCCGGAATCTCATAAGAAATAATCTGCGCTGCCGAACGCATGGCACCCAGGATTGAATACTTGTTGTTTGATCCCCAACCCGCCATCAAAATACCCAGCGTTTCTACCGAGATAATGGCCAGCACATAATACAAACCCAGGTTGATATGGGCAGGCACCAATCCCGGCCCCCAAGGCAGTGCAGCAAAGCCCAGGTAAACCGCCACAAAAATAATAGCCGGTGCGGCCATAAACAGCCACTTATCTGCTGCAGCAGGGATGATCAGCTCCTTTTGCAGCATTTTTAAAAAGTCTGCAAAGGTTTGGAGCAGGCCAAATTTACCTACCTCGGTCGGACCCAGGCGGTCTTGAATAAAAGCCGAAACTTTACGCTCCGCATATACGCCAAACAGCGTAAACAAGGCCGCAAAAACAAACAGCCCTATAGCAATAACGAAGTATAAAAGGTAATTATTCAATGCCCCTGAAATCAAGCTGCAAACTTACACAAAAAGGCCATAAATTTTAGTCTATTAAATTGATAGATTTTTGTAATTATCCATGCCATTTGGTTATGGTCTTGAACCAGGATTTTTTAGATTTAAAGGATTGACAGGATAAATTAACCGCAGAGGCCACAAAGGTATGCACAGAGTACACATAGATTTAAAACCTCAGTGATCTCTGCGGTTATAACTATCAACAGGTATCCTGTCAATCCTTTAAATCTAAAAAATCCTGGTTCAAGACAATTCTAAATACTCCGATTTCACTTCGCTGCCCAAAAACAATGAAGCGTTTTTATCAAAGTCGGCAGTGTCGTCGCTGGTGGTGAAGAAACGGTGCGTGCCTGTTCTGCTCAGGCGGGTTTCCATTTCGGGATGGCGTTGCAGGTAATCGGCCAGGCTGGCGGCAATGATATCGCCCTGGGGCACTACCTTGATGTGCTGCGGCAGGTAGGCTTCGATTTTCTCTTGTAATAACGGATAATGAGTACAGGCGAGGAGCAACGTATCAATACCGGCTGATTGCGCCATTACGGCATCAAGGTATTTCTTGATAAAATAATCGGCCCCGGGTTGATTGTGCTCACCGTTTTCTACCAACGGTACCCATAGGGGACATGCCTGTTGGTATACCTGCACATCAGGAGAGAACTTGTTAATCTCTATCAGGTATGATTCTGATTGAACGGTACCCTTTGTGCCCAATACTCCTATTTGTTTGGTTTTAGAGTAGCTGCCAATAACCTCCGCCGTAGGACGGATAACGCCGAGCACGCGTTTGGTGGGATCTCCATTTGGCAGGTCTAGCTGTTGGATATTGCGCAGCGCCTTGGCCGATGCCGTGTTGCACGCCAGGATAACCAGCGGGCAGCCCATTTTAAACAGCTGCTGTACACACTCCCATGTATATTGATAGATGGTGCTAAAAGACCGGTTGCCATAGGGCGCCCGGGCATTATCGCCCAGATAAACGTAATCATACCCCGGCAGTTGTGCTGCTATGGAACGAAAAACGGTTAACCCTCCGTAACCTGAATCAAAAACACCTATGGGTTGCTGTGCCGGCATGCTGCAAAACTAAAAAAGCGCCCCATTTATTGAGGCGCTTTTTAGCTTTTAATTTTTTGTGTGCAATTATTTTTTAACCGGAGCTGGAGCAGCTGAAGCAGGAATACCAACTTTAGCTTTTACAGCAGCTAACAGGTCATCACCTTCTGGAGCAACCAGCAGGTCTGTGTTTGAAGTGTCTAACACGTAAGTGTAGCCTTTTTCTTTAGCAACCTGGCTAACAGCAGCACGCAGCTTGTCAGTCAGTGGTTTTAACAGGTCACCATATTTCTGCTGAACGCTCTGAGAAGCGGTGTTGTTATAATCCTGGATGCGTTTGTTCAGGTCTTGCAGTTCGCTTTCGGTAGCGGTGCGGGTAGCATCGGTCATGGTAGCTTTGTTTTTATCATAAGCTTCTGCTTTGGTTTGCAGTTCGCTTTGCATTGCCTGTAAACGATCTAAGAAAGTTTTTTGATATGCATCAATCTGACCTTGTACAGATTTAAACTCCGGAGCTTGTTGTACCAGCGCATTGAAGTTGCAATATCCAATTTTTGACTGTGCTTTAACTAAATTACCAGCCAGCAGTAAGCAACCTGCAACTAAAGCAACTTTTACTAATTTTTTCATTTGTACTGTTCTTGTTCTTTGTTTTATTAATTTATGCAATTATACATTTTTTTACTTTGCCAAAACCCCTGGCTTTAAACCTAATCGGGTTATTACCGCAGCGCTTTTATCATAGCGCGGATTAGCATACAACATCATCACCTCGCTGTTCTTATCAAACACCATATCCAGGTTTTCAGACTCGGCCACGGCTTGTACTGCTTTGGCTACTCTATCCTGAATTGGTTTAATCAGATCATTACTTTTTTTGGACAGATCACCATCCGGACCGAAAATCTGACGTTGAAAATCTTTGGCGGCTTTCTCCTTCTCCACTATTTCCGCCTCGCGGCGTTTCTTCATATCGGCCGTCATTAAAACCTGATCGGCCTGGTATGATTTATATAAACGATCAATTTCCTGAAAACGTGTGTCTACCTGTTTTTGCCATTGGTCTGACAGCGCTGCCAGTTGCTTTTGTGCCGATGCATAGTCTGGGATATGTTTCAGAATATACTCAGAATCAACATAAGCAAAGCGCTGTGCAAACGATGCAGTTGCGGCCAAACATATAATAGCGAGTGATAAGAGGATCTTTTTCATAAATCTGGATTTTCTCAAATTTAATTAAATCCGCCATTTAAGCTTTGAGAAATTGAAAAATGGAACTGTCCTTTATTCGCATCTGGTATACCAGGTATTTTGTCAAATCCGTAACCGTAATCAAGACCCAGCAAACCAAAGATTGGCAGGAAGATACGGGCACCTACACCCACTGATCTGCGAACGTTGAACGGATTGAACTGGCTAAAGCTGTTCCACACGTTACCACCTTCAGCAAAGGTTAGCATGAAGATTGTAGCGCTCTGGCTGGCAATAACCGGGTAACGCACCTCCATAGTGTATTTGTTGTAGATAGGGCTGCCCGGGTTGGTATCGGCAGTATAGTTTGAACCCACCGGCACGATAGAGAAGTTTTTGTAACCACGCAGACCGATGATCTCTGAACCTTGCAGGAACTGGTAGCTCTGCATACCGTCACCACCCACTTTAAAGCGCTCAAACGGCGACTGGCCCACAGCTGAGTTGTAGTAACCCAGGAAACCAAAACGCACCTGCGACATGAACACCAGCTTGCCGTAGATCTTCTCGAACCACTGGGCATCAAACTTCCATTTGTGGTACTCTACAAAGTGGTAGCGTTGCTCTGGTGTTGCAATGGCATAGTTGGTGTTGTTAAACAACGAGTATGGAGGCGTAGCCTGTACGGTAAACTTAATGTTTGAACCCGAAGTTGGATAGATAGGTGCATCCAGCGAGTTACGGCTCAACTCTTGTGTTAACTTGATGTTGTATGAAGTACCATTGCTAAACAGGTAACCGGTAAAGTTATCCAGTTTATAGTGGTCAAAGTTCAATGAGTAGTTCAGCTGGAAGTAGTTATCCGGCCATTTTAAACGTTTACCCAGGGTTACACCAATACCATTGATACGCAGGTAGTTGTAGTTAGGGTCTGTTTTTGGCAGATAATCACCGGTTGAGCTTAACTGAGTGTAGGCGCTCAACGCAAAGTAGATTGGTTTTTTACCACCTAACCAAGGCTCTGAGAACGTGAACGAGTAGTTCTGGTAGTTTTTACCGTTAGCCTGACCGCGGAGGCTCAGTTTCTGACCGTCGCCTTTTGGCAGCGGGCGGTAAGCTTTAAGGTTAAAGATATTACGCAGCGAGAAGTTGTTGAAAGTTAAACCCAACGTACCTACCAGCTGACCGCCACCAAAACCACCTGAAAGCTCCACCTGGTCTGATGGTTTTTCAACCACGTTGTAAACAATATCCACCGTACCATCGGCCTGGTTAATATTGGTAGGTTTCGGGTCAATCTTCTGCTCGTCAAAGTTACCTAACTGAGATATCTCGCGGGTACTGCGTACAATACCTTCTTTAGAGAATTTCTGACCAGGTTTGGTCGTGATCTCGCGCAGCACTACCTTGTCGTTAGTAACATCGTTACCTTTTAAGATCACCTTGTTAATGGTGTATTGCGGACCTTCATAGATACGGATATCCAGGTCAATAGTATCATTATAAACACGGGTTTGTACCGGATCTGCGTTGTAGGTCAGGTAACCATCGTTCAGGTAAAGCGAGCTTACGTCATCGCTGTTAGCTGTCGGGCCGCTCAGGCGTTTGGTCAGCTCTTCTTCGCTGAAAACGTCACCTTTTTTAATACGGACCACTTTGTTCAAAAAGTCTGCCGGGTAACGGGCGTTGCCAGACCATTTCACATTACCGAAGTAATATTTAGGGCCTTCGTAAACTTTCAGTTTAATGTTTACCGTGTTGTCGGTATTTTTCCATACAGAGTCGCTCATTACCTCGGCATCGCGGTAACCATTGCCCTGCATTTTCTCTACCAGCGTTTGCTTATCCTCAGTATACTGGGTCTCTTTAAATTTCTTTGAACCGAAAATGTTATAAAACTTCTTCTCTTTGGTTTTGCCCAGGTAGCCTTTCAGCTTGGCAGCGCTCATGGCTTTATTACCCTCAAAATAAACGTGGGCAATTTTCACTTTCTGCTTTTTATCAATCGCAACATCCAATATCACGTTGTTAGCATCTCCCGGGTCAGGGCGTTGCTTAATATCAACGGTGGTGTTCAGATAGCCTTTCTCGTTATAATGCTTTTTGATAACCGTGGTAATGGTGTTGAACAAGTTCTCGTTCACAATTTTACCCGTTTTATCATTCAGTGACTTTTGCAGGTCTTCAATTTCACCTTTACGGGCGCCGGTCATGTGCAGGCGGGAAAGGCGCGGACGCTCCTGAACGGCAATGTCCAGGTAAACTGTATCAACGTTTATTTTGGTAACGTTCAGTTTCACGTCATCAAACAGGCCCTGGGTCCACAGGTCTTTAATTACTTTGGCTGATGCATCGCCGGGCAGGGTGATCTTATCGCCTTTGTTCAGTTTTGCTATCTGTAGCAGAATGTCTTTATCAAGGTTTTTGATACCGCTAACGGTTACGCCACCAATAATATATTCTTTAGGATTAAGATAACTAAGGGTATCAGAGCCGCCACCTGTGGGTACGCGAAAACGCTGCTGATTGGGAACTTGAGCCACTACTGCTGAGCTGAGTACTAAGAAAAGAATAGCAAAAATATATTTATTCATTCGAATATTTTGGTGGCTAAAAATAGTTTATACGTTTGTTAAAAAGTGTTAAAGTTAAAAATATTAGTTAACCTGCTCGCTGGTCTTGCCGAAGCGGCGCTCGCGGCTCTGGTAATCTAAAATTGCCTCGTAAAGGTCTTCCCTGCGGAAGTCGGGCCATAACTTTTGTGTAAAGAACAGCTCGGCATAAGCTATTTGCCAGAGCAGGTAGTTACTAATGCGGTATTCGCCGCTGGTTCTGATCAGCAGTTCAGGGTCAGGCATATCGGCAGTGTACAGGTTATCGCTGAAAACTTTTTCGTCGATATCATCTACACTCAGTTCGCCTTTTAAAACTTTAGCGGCTATTTGTTTGGCCGAGTGCAATATTTCGCGGCGAGAGCCATAGCTCAAAGCCAGCGTAAGCACTAAACCGGTATTTGTTGATGTTTTTTGGATAGCGTTATTAAGCTCTTTCAGACATTTAGGCGGCAGCATATCCAAATCGCCAATGGCGTTGAGGCGCACATTGTTTTTCATCAATTTGGCAATATGCTTGTTGATGGTGCTTACCAGCAGCTCCATAATGGCCGCAACTTCCAGTTTAGGACGGTTCCAGTTCTCGGCCGAGAAAGTGTATAAGGTAAGGTATTTAATACCAATCAGGCCGGCGCCTTCAACCACATCATCTACAGACACCACACCGTTGTGATGACCAAAAACACGCAGCTTGCCTTTGCCCTTAGCCCACCTGCCGTTACCATCCATAATAATGGCAATGTGTTCGGGTAATCTTGATAAGTCTATCTGCTCTTTATATCCCATGCTAACATTAAGATGCTGCGCAAACGGCAATATCTTTTATAAAGGTGGATTTTATAATTAATCTATATCATTAAAATTCCAACTGCGCAACTGCACTTATCTGTTCAAAACCCACTGGCTGCAGCCTAATTTTTCAGGGTACAAAGGTAAAACTTACTTTCAATTTTTTTATTATCAGGCGAAAAGAAAAAAAGAACCGTCTGAACCAGGAATCGTGGGATTTTAAAGATTTACAGGATACAGGTCTCTATAGTAAATAACAAAAGCACGTCATGCCGAACTTGTTTCGGCACCCCATAGGACCAGCGATAACGTTCACTTTGCATTTGGGGTCCCGAAACAAGTTCGGGATGACCATAGGCAGACAAATGAACTGGCATCCCGAAAATCCTTCAAATCCCACGAATCCAGGTTCAGACATCCAGGTTCAAGACAAATACGCCCATCATGTGCGGGCTCAAACACAGCAAACTTCTATCCCGCTCGGTCAACCTGATGAGTTGCAGCAGCCGTTGGCGCTTCTCAGGCGATGCCCAGCTTTGGAAGAACTGGCCATCCAGCCAGGCCATACCTTCTACCGGGAGCTGATCTGTGGCTTGAAAGCCGACCGATTCAAACTCGGCTACTAATTCATCAGGGCGATGAAAATAGGCCTGGGCCAGCATACCGGGAAAATTTGACGGCGGATGATGGTTACCGCTTTGTAACTCTTCGCGGCACATGGCAAATACGTCAGGCTGGTGGATCATACCACCTTGTAAAGCGGCAATTGCAGTAGCCGCACGGGTAATGGCAAAAGCCAGCACCACCCCGTTTATCCGCAACACACGGCGTACCTCTTTTATAGTGGCAATTCGGTCTGCTTCCTCTTGCAAATGGTAGAGCGGCCCGTGCAGGATCACTACATCGGCACTGTGATCGTCCAATGGCAATCTGCGCGCCTCGCCCTGTATAGTTTTAAAAGGCTTGCCTTGTTTAGACCGGCGCTCGGCCTGGCGGATATGCTTGAGCACCGGATCTATCAGTATGACATGATGCCCCAGCCCGGCCAGCCATTGGGCGTAGTGACCTGCGCCGCCACCCACATCGGCAACCAGGCATTTACCGGGGGGCAAATGGCGGGCAATTAATTCTTTATTTCGTTCAAATTCAAGCGGACCGAGGCCTACTGTTAACCGGGTATCCTCGCTGCTTTGGCTATAAAAAGCATCTATCGATGGATCAATAAGTATCATGATAATGTTTCACTATAAATATACAAATAGGAGTTATTTGGTCCAACGCCGGATGGCGGAACCTGATAGCGGCATCGCGCTTATTGGCATGCCTTGGTGTGTATATTTAGGAAACGATTGTAATGAGAGCGAAGATAGGAGTTTTATCAGCTTATTAGCATAGTAATTGTGTCATTGCGAGGAACGCGTGGGAAGAGCGGGTAAGAGTGACGAAGCAATCTCGTCGCATGGTTAAGTAAGCGACGAGATTGCTTCGTCACGCCGGCTCACTGCCTCTACCGTTCCTCGCAATGACAATTAGTTCAGTACACCCTCTTCAGCTTCAGCAAATCCACATCCTCTTTGGCAATGTCGGCTACGGCGTAGCGCTGCGAGTTGGTAATGTTCAGTTCATCAATCATGCTTACGAGGTTGCCATATTGCGAGTGATCGCTGGGTTTGATAACGGCTATCATATCGCCGCCAGTATTCAGTTTGATCTGGGCCGTCATGCTGGTGATGGCTTTGCGCAGGCCATCTTTACCATACCCCACTACCAGCGGACCGGCCAGCGGCTTGCTCACCAAACCACGATAAAGCAACACCTGGTTATTGGCGCCAAGACAGAACGTTACCGTGCGCGATTCTGCTACCGCGCCGGGAACATCGCCATCGGGCATGGCCAGTGGCATTACTTTGGGTCTTTCCAGGCGGGTAGTCAGCATAAAGAAAGTAACCAGCAGGAAAGCAAGATCTACCATTGCGGTAAGATCTACACGGGCGCCAAGCGGACGGGTACGGCGGGCGCTGTTTTTTGCGGGGGATTGATTTAATTCGGCCATGATGGTAATATATTAAGGTGAAATAGTTTCGACACACCAATCTACTAACTCTTTAGTTTAAAAACAACTAATTATTTAGTTTTATTTATCAACGCTAATTTCTCCCACACGTCATTGCGAGGAACGAAGCAATCTCTGCATAGGATAGTGCTCCATACATGATGATTTGCATGTACAGAGATTGCTTCGTTCCTCGCAATGACGCATGAATTAATTGTTTCAAAACAACCGCTGTTAACTAAACCCGGGTGCAGCGGAAAGCCCGCGCATGCGGCTTGCAGCGGAAAACGGGGCTACAGAAACGAAGAATTGCTGACGTTCGTTTTCAAAAACACCTTTTGCTACTTGCCATTGCTGTAAGGGCGACGAAGCAAGCTCGTCACATTCTTAACAGAATTGCATAACCGACTTTCCTTCGACGAGATTGCTTCGTTCCTCGCAATGACAATGGGGTCATAAATAAGAGACAGAAACCTTTCGGCTTTATCCATTCTCTACAACAAAACAGACCTGCTTTTTACCTTCCCCCAGACAAACAGCATCTTTCGGACTTTCGGACTTCCCGACTTTCGGACTTATTTCTACCTTTGCCCTCATATGACAGCTAAAGAGATTAGACAGGCTTTTCTTGATTTTTTTGCCGCTAAGGGTCACGCTATTGTGCCATCGGCTCCTATTGTGGTAAAAAACGACCCTACCCTGATGTTCACCAACGCTGGGATGAACCAGTTTAAAGAGATCTTTTTGGGCGAAGCGCCTGCCAAAAATGCGCGCGTAGCCGATACTCAGCGCTGCCTGCGTGTAAGCGGCAAGCATAATGATTTGGAAGAAGTGGGTATTGATACCTATCACCACACCATGTTTGAGATGCTGGGCAACTGGAGTTTTGGCGACTACTTTAAAACCGAAGCCATTGCCTGGAGCTGGGAGCTGCTGACCGAAGTTTATAAATTACCGAAAGACCGTCTGTACGTTACCTATTTTGAGGGCGACGCTAAAGAAGGCCTGGAAAAAGATATTGAAACGCTGAACCTGTGGAAACAGTTTGTTGACGATAGCCACATACTGCCGGGCAATAAAAAAGACAATTTTTGGGAGATGGGCGAAACCGGTCCATGCGGCCCATGTTCCGAGATCCATTTTGATAGTCGCCCGGATAACGAGCGTGCCGAAGTGAATGGCGCTACGCTGGTAAACGGCGACCACGACCAGGTAATTGAGATCTGGAACAACGTATTCATGCAGTTTAATCGGGTTAAAGATGGTTCATTGCATTCACTTCCGGCCAAACATGTGGATACCGGTATGGGTTTTGAACGTTTGGTGCGCGTACTGCAAGGCAAATCATCAAACTATGATAGCGACGTTTTCCAGGGACTGATCCAATTCATTTCTGATAAAAGCGGTAAAACCTATAACAGCGCTGCCAAACCCGATGATGCTGATTGGAACGCTGCCGTAGCCATGCGTGTACTGGCCGACCACGTTCGCGCCATCAGCTTTACTATTGCCGACGGTCAATTACCGAGCAATAATAAAGCTGGTTATGTAATCCGCCGTATTCTGCGTCGTGCGGTGCGCTATCAGTATCAGTACCTGGGCTTTAAAGAACCGTTCCTGAATTTGTTGGTGCCGATATTGGCTGATCAGTTCAAGGGCGTGTTTGACGAGTTGTACAGCCAGAAAGACTTTGTGCAGAAGGTGGTTTTAGAAGAAGAAACCGCGTTTTTGAGAACGTTGGAAAAAGGCATCCAGGTATTTGATCAGTTTACCGGCGATATTACCGGCGAACAGGCTTTCGTGCTTTCAGATACCTTTGGTTTCCCGATAGACTTAACCGAGCTGATGGCCCGCGAAAAAGGCCTATCAGTTGATCTGGCTGGTTACGAAACTGCCCTTGCCGAGCAAAAAGCCCGCTCACGCGCGGCCACTGCTATTGATACCGGCGATTGGGTAGTATTACAGAATGACGACAGCGTAGAGTTTACCGGTTATGATGAAACCGAAACCGTTGCCCACATTACCAAATACCGCAAGGTAAATGCAAAAGGTAAAGAGCAATATCAGATAGTATTGGATAAAACACCTTTCTACGCCGAAAGTGGCGGTCAGGTGGGTGATACCGGCGAGCTGGTATTTCCTGACGGCGAGGTGATCCACGTTACTGATACCAAAAAAGAGAACGCCCTGATTGTTCACTTTACCGATAAACTGCCTGCCAACCCAACCGAAGCGCTAACGGCCATTGTTGATCAAAGTCGCCGTAACAGCATTTGCAGTAACCACAGTGCTACACACTTGCTGCATGCCGCTATGAAACAGGTGTTGGGCACACACGTAAACCAAAAAGGATCATTAGTTAATGATGATTACCTGCGTTTCGATTTCTCGCACTTTGCCAAAGTAACCGATGAGGAACTGGCGCAGATTGAAGTTATCGTTAACCAAAAAATCCGCGAAAACATCTCACTGAAAGAAGAACGTAACGTAGCTTACCAGGTGGCCATCACCAGCGGCGTTACCGCCTTGTTTGGCGAGAAATATGGCGAGTATGTGCGCGTTATTACTTTTGATGATGAGTTTAGCAAAGAGCTTTGTGGAGGTACACACGTGCAGGCTACCGGCCAGATTGGTTACTTTAAAATTGTAGCCGAGAGCGCCGTGGCAGCTGGCGTGCGTCGTATTGAAGCCATCACTGGTGTAGGTGCCGAAAACTTTATCAACGGTCAGAACCTGATTATCAAGAAAGTTAAAGAGGCGCTGAAGAACCCGAAAGATGTGGTAAAAAGTATTGAGGACCTGCTGGAAGAAAACGCCCGACTGCGGAAAGAGATTGATAAAGCCATCCTCGAAAAATCTGCCGGACTGAAAGATGAACTGGCAGCTAAAGCCGAGGCTATTGGCGGCATTAACTTTATTGCCCAAAAGGTGGATCTGCCAAATGCAGACGCGGTGAAAAACCTGGCTTACCAGTTAAAAGACATCGTGCCAAACCTGTTCCTGGTATTAGCAACAGAGGCCGACGGCAAACCTGGTTTAACCGTGATGATTGCCGAAAACCTGGTAAAAGACAAAAACCTGAACGCAGGCACCATCGTACGCGAACTGGCCAAAGAGATCCAGGGCGGCGGCGGCGGTCAGCCGTTTTATGCCACTGCGGGTGGCAAAGACGCCAGCGGATTGGATAGAGCATTGGAGAAAGCGAGAGCTTACACAGCTTAAGCCCCCCAGCCCCCTAAAGGGGGAGCGATTGTGCAAATTATAAAAGAGAAAAGGCTGCCGTTGGCAGCCTTTTCTCTTTTTACCGTCATGTCATATTTCGACGAACAAGAAAGGGCAGATGTGTGGTGGCCTGAGGAGAAACTACTCTCAATCCTGCCCGCGTGCTCATCGAAATGACATACTTTAAAGGCAAAAGGAAATGGCGGCCGATTGGTCGCCATTCCCTTTTTTTACCATCATGTCATTTCGACGAACAAGAGAGGGCATGTGTAGCGGCGTGAGGAGAAATTAATCTCTTGAGCGATAGCGAAAAATCTTGTACGGGCGATAAACCTCCATGCTAATCAAGCGGACTATCGCTCGTACAAGATTTCTCTTCCGCTCCTACGCCCGCTCCTCCCCGCGTGCTCATCGAAATGACATGAAGGGTAAAAAACAAGAGAGGTGCGACCAATTGGCCGCACCTCTCTTGTTTTCTATTATAGTTCCCCCTTTAGGGGGTTAGGGGGATTACCGCTCAAAATCTTTCCTATACTTCTTCAACGCACGCAGAATAGATTGCGCTATTTCGCTTTGACCTTCGTCTGAATCCAGGTACTTTTCTTCGGTTGGGTTATTGATAAAACCTGTTTCTACCAACACGTTGGGCATGGCGCTATGAGCCAGCACCAGTACACCTTGCTCGTGCACGCCATCGCTGCGTCGACCGTCATGCTCGGTAATTTGCTCATTAACCAGGCGACCGAAACGGATACTTTGCTCACGGTATTTTTGCATGGTCAGATTGAGCAGAATGAAATAAGCCGGATCATTACCCTTGTAACCTTCGTATTTTTTGGCGTAATCTTTCTCCTGGTAAATAGAAGCGTTCTCACGCAATGCCTCCATTTGTTCTTCTTTACGATGATAACCATAAACGAGGATCAACGCGCCTTTACGACTGCCTACCCGCTCTGGCGAGGAGTTACAGTGAATAGAAATAAACAGGTTGGCATTGGCCCTGTTGGCAATGTTAGAGCGCTCCTGCAGTTCCACAAACTTATCTGTGGTGCGGGTCATAATCACTCTAATACTCGGCATTTCGGCATTGATGGCATCGCGCAGTTTCAGGGCGATGGCCAGGGCTACATTTTTTTCTTTGGCAAAGGCGCCATGGGCACCGGGATCTTTCCCTCCGTGACCGGCGTCTATCACCACCGTTCTGAAGGCGAACGAGTTTACGGCGCCAGAGTCGACACCATTACCGGCAGCACGTGCTTGGCTGGTAATCAGCAATACAATAGTTAAACTAAAAATCAGGCGGAGAGCGCGTCTCCAGGTGTTTTTTTGCAGCATTAATTTATATACCAAATAAGCGGGCAATGGTTTAAAACAGCAATTTAAAAAACAGTTATTTACCCCTACCCTACGATGCCGCAAAAGTAAAACTAATTATCACGTTTTCGGGCGGATATTTATCTACATATTCACAAAAACAGATCGGCTCGGACTATGAATCGACAATCTCCTGTCATTGCGAAGAACGGCATGGAAAAAGCGTCGGGGTGACGAAGCAATCTCGTCGCTTGCTTAATCATGCGACGAGATTGCTTCGTCGCTCTTCCCCACTTACCTCAGTTGCTCCTCGCAATGATAATAGGTAAAAATCACATACCCACTTTAGGGTCTGAGCCGCTTTGCACCTTGGCAAAACTTTGCTTGAGATGCAGGAAACGTTTCTCAAATAACTCGTACGACGCGATTGAAACCACAATAGTGCACAAAAACACCAGCGGGTAAATAAGCAATGTGTTATGGGTAAAAAAGCGGATCACGCAGTTAATCATCAGCACGTGTATCATGTACATGCTGTAAGAAATCTTGCCAAGGTAATCCATCCACTTAAATTCAAGACTGATGACAGAGGTATTGGTATTAACCAGGTTAATGATGATGATCCCGAACAACACCCCATAAATCTCCCAGTAAAAATAACCAAACATGGCACCGGCTGATATCAGGGCTAAAGTAACTACATAAACTACCACCTGCAGCACTTTACCGGTTAGCAGTTGTTTGGCTTTTGCATCAAAATTAAACAGACCAAACAGTGCGCCTATCATCATACAATCAATCTGGAAAATATCTGAGATGTAATAAGCCATATCGTCCAGCTTATGGTAACGATGGGTGATGGCTGGAATCAACACCAGCGCCGCTTTAATCAACAGATAGCCGGCCAGCAGCACAGCTATGGTATTGCGAAACTTCCGCTTATCTTTTGCCCAGTTGGCAATAAACGGCCATACCAGGTAAAACTGCTCCTCCACCCCGATTGACCATGCCTGCGCCTGGTAAGGAATAGCCCTGAACAGCAACAACTGCACGTTGGGCAAAAAGAAAACCACCAGCAGCAGGTTCTCCCAGAAATGTGCACGCGGATCTGGCATTTGGCTAATGTGCAGCGCAGGCACATGCGGCCACACAAAAAACGACAGCCCCGCAATCAAAAAGTACAACGGCCAGATGCGCAGGATACGACGCATATAGAATTTTTTGATGGCGATACGACCGAAACGTTCTTTCTCAATAACCAGTAACGAGGTAATCAAAAAACCACTCAGCACAAAAAAGATATCTACCCCCAACTTGCCAAATAGAATGATAACCGGATGATTAAAATAATGCGGGAGTCCGTTAAACCATTTGTACTGCTCGGTGTGGTGAATAATAACCAATGCAGCAGCAATAAAGCGAAGCGAGTTAAGGTTCTTGTAAAATACCTTCATTAATAGCTGGTGGGCTTTTTTGCACTATTTAACGATAAATAGGCATATTAGTTTCATTTGATACGGGGAAAATATTAAAATCAATAGTATTTAGACAGCCACAATATAAATAAAAAGAGCAGCCACTTTAACAAGGGCGGCTCTTTTTTAAGAGGTTGTTTATTATCTGCGTCCGCTCATAGCTTTCAGATCGGTCAGGCTAATGCGCTGATAGTCGTCGGTAATTTTAAACATACCGGCAGGCACTTTCTCATCGCTTATAGATTTAACCACAACGTGGGCTTTACCTTGCTGAAAAGAGTAATAATCAATAGGCACGCCGCCCGCTTTGGCATAAATATCGGCAGCAGAGCCATGCTGTGGCAGGCTGATATCGTTGGTTACCCAAATATCAAAAGTGTCGTTAGTTTTGGTGTTTTTGGCAGTAACCTTTGTGCAATTGAAACCAGAGATCTGCTTGGTTTCGGTAGTTGGCGTAAAGGTAAGCTCTGGCAACTGCGACATCGTCTCCTCAATTTCGGCAGGAGTGGCAACGGCAGCCAGTTTTTTACCAGCTACCGGTACGTCTACCAATACAGCAAAATAAGTATCGCTCACACCAATTACCTTGATATTGGCAGGCCCCTGCTGAAGGGTTACGCCGGTAGTATCATTTTTAAAATACACTTTAGAGTCTATCTGCCCCATTGGCGTAGTGGTTGTAACAACCAGGCTTCCTTCTTTATAAACTTTTTGTGCGTTGGCATTTAAAGTGGCAGCCGATACGGTGATGGCGGCAGCAAAAGCTAATTTTTTGAAATTCATATTTAAATTCTATCAGTTAATTCAACCTTGTTATTTGTAACAAATATATTATTTCCGCTACAATTATCTTTTAGACACAATTATTATGGATTTGTTACGCTTCAGCGCATTTATTTTTATTTCCGTCCCTGCAGCACCTTTCGCCAAAGTATCCAGCAAGCGCTCTGAATTGTTTGATGCTGCGATAACCTGCTGATAACTAAACTGGCGGCGCAGATATTGCCAATCTGGATGAGGGCTGCCCGCTACAAACAAATAATCAACATTAGCCGTACGGCCTTTATCAATACCAACCAGTGTAGGTGTTACCATCAAAATATTTTTGTCCAGAAACCGTAGCAGATTTTTCTTTTTGCAAAGAAAAGCGATTGCGATATCCCTATCCAACCCAATGACGTTAACCTGCCTGATACCGCTGCTATCCAGGTAGGGTTGAACGGAATACTTAAACGCTTTATCGGTATCGGCCAAATCAGTCAACACCACTCCCCTGTTGCCCTGCCTGAAAACAACGCCAGTATGTTTCTTTAAATTCAGAAATGTTAAGGCTGATGATTGCTGCATTTCTATCTTTCGCCAACTTACACTTGCGCTGAAAAACAAGAGGCAAATCAAAGCCAGATGAAGAAAAACCGACTTTTTATAGTAAAACAAACAGCATACCAATACGGTCAGCAAAAATAGCAGCCATTGCTCGGCATTGGTTATCCATAGTTTGGAGGTGTAGGCATAAGGCAGGTGCGCAATAAACGCCAAGCCATGGTCCATCAGCAAAATGCTTTGCTCAAACAAAAAAGCAATGGGTTTAATAAACAGCGGTACGCCAATGGCCGACACCAGCAGGTAATGCATGCCACCATACATAATCAGCACCGATGGTATAGCGATGAACAAATTACTCGCCAGGAAATAAACCGGGAACTGATGAAAGTAATAGACGCTAAGTGCAAAGGTAGCCGCCTGCGCCGCCAACGATGCCGAACAAGCTATCCACAATTTATCTAACCAACGGTTCTGCACATCAAACCTGTTGTAGATTACAGGCTGAAAAACAATCAATCCGGCAACAGAGAGATACGAAAGTTCAAAGCCTACATCGGCTAGTAAAAACGGATCTATAAGTAACAATAAGAAAGCTGATGCAGCCAGCAGATTTAGCGTATTGATTTGCCGGTTAAAATTTTGACCGATGATGAGAAAGCTGATCATCACAGCAGCCCGACAAACCGCGGGCGATAATCCGCTCAGCAACGCATAATACCAAATGAGCAGAAACGATACCGTAGCGGCCGTTAACCGCCAGAAACGCCCGCGACCAAGAAAACCCAATACCCAACTGATTAACCAGAAAACAATAGCCACGTGCGTACCCGAAACCGACAGCACATGGATGGTGCCCGTTTGTGCATAGGCCTGCAGCACCTGATCGTCCAGCTCGGCCTTGTAGCCTAATATCAATGTTGAGGCTACGGCAATGGCTTCTTTACTATGCATGTGTTGCTTAAACAGGCTGATCATCCGCTGACGCAAGTGCAATGAGTAAGCTACCAACTGATTACCGGTATTGTGTGCAATTACCACTATCTCGCCGGGTTGCAGAAAAGCCTGCGCATAAATATTTTGGCGAGACAGGTATTGCTTATAATTAAACTCAGCCGGATTAAAAGGAGGATCAATAGCGCGATACTGCCCAGGAATCACCACCTCATCGCCATAATTGTATTGCGCTGCATGCGCACTATCTACCGGCTGACTGACCAGCAAATTCCCAGAAGTGGCCCGTTTACCAACCGCTTTAACTGATGCCGTAAACCTTATAAAGCCATTTTTAAACTGCGGTTCGCTATTAATGCGCAGCAGCATTTTGCCGGCCGGCAGTTTTTCAAAATAGGTTGATACCTGCCGATCATCAAATTTAACCGTGGTAATGATGCCGGCTGTAAACAGGACAATATGCAGCAGCAGGCCACCGGTCCAAGTAAACCGGTAAACTTTAAAACTTCGATAAAAAAGATTGAAGCCGATGAAAACAACCGTGGTAAACAGAAAGATGATATGGGCAGCTTTTAACCACGGCAGCATCGGCACATTTAAAGCCAGTGCCACACCTGCCATAAATGGCAGCAGGTAAATGAGATAAGGTATTTCGCCTTTGTGCGTGGCCAGCATAAAAACCAGGATTAGAACCAGGATTGAACGAATTTATAGGATTTTCAGGATATGGAGAAACAATAAATAAGTATATCAAAAGATATGTCATCCCGAATGAATGTGAGGGATCTTTTCGGTCATACATCCCGGCATTTTGCTCCGAAAAGATCTCTCCCAACGGTCGAGATGACATATCTTCGTATAGTTAGCAACTTAGGACATAAGTTCCCGTACATTCAAAATCCTGTAAATCTTAAAAATTCGTTTAATCCTGGTTATCTTTGCCGTCTATATATATGAGCAAAACCGTAACGCCCTACCAGGATGAACAGGCTACCAAGAAAGAACAGGTAGCTGATATGTTTAACAACATTGCCAAAACGTATGATTTTCTGAATCATTTTCTGTCGTTAGGCATCGATGTTATCTGGCGCAAAAAAGCTATCAATGAGTTAAAGGCCGATCAGCCCCGGCATATTCTGGATGTGGCCACCGGTACCGGCGATTTCGCCTTCGAGGCGTTATCCATCCTTCGCCCCGAAAAAATTACGGGCGTGGATATCTCGCAGGGCATGCTCGACATCGCGAAGCAAAAAATTGCCAAACGCGGATTGAGCGATCGCTTCGAGGTTAAACTGGGTGACTCAGAAAAACTACCTTTCAGCGATAGTACTTTTGATGCCATTACTGTAGCTTACGGCGTCCGTAATTTTGAAAACCTGGAAAAAGGCATGGCCGATATGTTTCGCGTGTTGAAACCGGGTGGTAAAGCGGTAGTGCTGGAGTTTTCTAAACCAAAAGCATTCCCTATCAAACAGCTATATAACTTCTACTTTAATTATATTACGCCAGGCATTGGCAAGCTATTTTCTAAAGATGCACGGGCATATACGTATCTGCCAGAGTCGGTAGCGGCTTTTCCGGATGGAAAGAATTTCACCGCAATTATGGATAAGGTTGGCTTTAAAAATACCAAAAACAGGCCTTTGGCGTTTGGTATCTGTTCCATTTATACAGGCGTTAAATGATCAAAAGATTTACCCCGCTATTATTAACCTTACTGATGCTTTGCGGCAAGATTTCGTTTGCGCAGCAAGTGGTACCAGCATGGGGCGGCGGGGCAGATCAACGCGATTTAAGCTTTGGCTTTACTTTTCAATACGTTTCTAATGATTACAAGATCATTAAAAACCCTAACTGGCAGGCACCTTACCCAGATCCCGTAACGGGGCAAACGTTGGTTGGCCCGCTGGCCAGCATCACGTCAAAAAGCAGTCCGGGTTTAGCAGTGGGTTTTATCTCTCGCTATAGTTTAACAGAACATCTGGAAGTGCGCTCTACGCCGCTGCTGGTATTCTCAGACCGTTCATTAATGTTTGGCTATTATAGCGCAAACGCCAACCCCAGCTCTGAGGTAACAAAAGACGGCTTTCTGGAACGCCAGGTGCAAACTACAATGGTAGAGGTACCGCTGACGCTGAAACTAAAGTCAGACCGGTTGGGCAATTTTCGCATGTATGTAATGGGTGGCCTTAAATACTCTGCCGCCATCTCTACCAAAAAAGCCGAGCGCGATCTATCGCCGGAGGACAAACTGATTAAAAATGCCAGTCACTTTGCCTCTTACGAAGCCGGTATAGGTTGCGATATTTATTTCGAGTTCTTTAAGTTCTCGCCAGAGCTGCGCATCTCCAACTCGCTCGGCAACATCATCGTTCCGGATGACACCCCCTATTCCCGACCAATAGATAAGCTGTTTTTACATAGCTTACGGTTTAGTTTTTATTTTGAGTAAGTCTTGAACCAGGATTTATAGGATTTTAAAGATTTACTGGATAATTATTTAAACACAGAGAGTACTGCGTTTTTATAGAGCCTAGGGAGATACAAAGATCATTTGTATTTACTTTATTAATATATCCTATAAATCTTTAAAATCCTATAAATCCAAGTTCAGACAATTTTTCTAATTTCGTTCGCATATTTCTATATCACCTATGGCTAAAATTGCTTTGATTACCGGGGCAACCTCGGGTATTGGCGAGGCTTGCGCCAACGTTTTTGCACGTGAGCGTTATGACCTGATTATTACCGGTCGCCGGATGGACCGACTGGAAAAACTGGCTGATTTTCTGAAGTTTGAGTATAACGTTAACGTACGCATCCTCAATTTTGATGTGCGCGACCGCGAAACCACCGTCGGCAACCTGGAGAACTTGCCGGAAGAATGGAAGAAAGTAAACGTGCTGATTAACAACGCCGGCCTGAGCCAGGGATTGGAGCCCATTAACGAGGGCAGTTATGACGATTGGGACCGCATGATTGACACCAACGTAAAAGGCCTGCTGTATGTAAGCAAAGTAGTATCTAACTGGATGATTGCTAACGGTTTCGGGCACATCATCAACCTGGGATCAATAGCCGGCAAAGAGGTTTATGCCAATGGTAACGTGTATTGCGCCACCAAACACGCGGTTGACGCACTGAACAAAGCCATGCGTATTGACCTGCTGCCACACGGAATTAAGGTAACCGCTGTGCATCCTGGCGCTGTAGAAACCGAATTTTCTGAAGTGCGTTTCAAGGGTGATAAAGATCGCGCTAAAAAGGTATATGAAGGTTTTGAACCCCTGGTAGCTGCCGATGTAGCCGAAACCATCTGGTTCTGCGCCTCGCGCCCACCACATGTAAATGTGAATGATTTGTTGCTGATGCCAACAGCACAATCAGGCGGAGCAAATATTTTCAGGAAGCAGGAGTAACAGCAAATGAGTGAAGGAAAAAATTATTAAAACATGTGTCATGCTGAGGCACGAAGCATCTCTGAGGACGGTCCAAATTACTTGTCCGCAGAGATTCTTCGCTATCGCTCAGAATGACAATATCTTCCGGACTTTCCGACTTACGGACTAAGAAATCATGAGAAAACTAAAAATTGTACTGGGCGTATTAGTGGTAGCTGTTATGACGGGCGCCTTTATTTATGCCAACATGCGCACCATCAGCTACAACAAAAAAATACAGGATGAAGTTATTGCCGGCGTGGTCACTAAACTGGAGGGTGCGCCTGGCAACTATAAGATCAGTTACACCGCCCTGCAAAAAGATGGCAAGCCAGGCGTAAGTGCTATTTCTGCTGCAACTTTTAATATCGATAAAGAAGTATCTGCGGGCGATAGCCTGAGTAAGGCATCAAAAAGCGCAAATCTATCGGTCTACAAAAAGAAAGACGGCGTGTGGCAATTGTACAAAACCTTTAAGGCGGAGTAGCACTCGTCCACACAAAACAAAACCTTAACTTTTATACTATACAACAATCATTACCTTTGTCGCTTCGGTTGTTGTAAACGATTCAGCATCCACGCACTAAACATAAACTAACATGTCACTCATTAACCAGATAGATCAGGATATTAAACAAGCCATGCTGGCTAAACAAGAAGCCCGCCTGCGCGGTTTACGTGCTATTAAATCGGCCTTATTGCTGGCCCGTACAGAAAAAGGGGCGTCGGAAGATTTAAATGCCGAGACCGAAATTCGCGTACTGCAAAAACTGGTAAAACAACGTAAAGAATCGGCAGATATCTATCAGGCTCAAAACCGTGAAGACCTTTATAAAATTGAGGCAGAAGAAATGGAAGTGATTGAAGCCTACCTACCCAAACAAATGAGCCGCGAAGAAATTGAGGCTTTTTTGAAAGATCTGATTGTACGCGTAGGCGCATCATCAGTTAAAGACATGGGTAAGGTAATGGGCGCTGCCAACAAAGAGCTGGCCGGTAAAGCCGATGGCAAAACCATTTCTGAACTGGTAAAACAATTACTGGCATAATTTTGCTTTTGTTATTGTAAGTAAACCGTAATCATCTAATTTTATAGGCGATGGCCCGTTTAACATTTCAACCGAACGGCCCGTTGCATTATTTTTTTTAAAGGACAACTTTAGCACTATGGATCTCGTACTTAAAGAAGAAAACGGGTTTAAATTTATTGACGAAGGCGAAGGCGAGGTTCTGTTATTATTGCACGGCCTGATGGGCGCGCTGAGTAACTGGGAGCACGTGATCGAGAAATTCAGGCATAAATACCGCGTGGTTATACCCATGTTGCCTATTTATGATCTGCCGCTGCTCACAACTGGCGTTAAAAGTTTGTCTAAATACGTAAACAAGTTTATCAACTATAAAAAGTTTGATAAAGTAATTTTACTGGGCAACTCGTTAGGTGGGCACGTTGGTTTAATTTATGCCCTGGCACACCCCGAGCATGTAAAAGCTATGGTGCTTACCGGCAGCTCTGGTTTGTATGAGAACGCCTTCGGCGGATCATTTCCGCGCCGTGAGAACTATGATTTTGTGAAGGAGAAGGTGGAGTTTACGTTTTATGACCCTGCAACGGCCACTAAAGAGCTGGTTGATGAGGTATTTGAAACAATTAACGATCGTAACCGTGTTATACGTATCCTGGCTATGGCAAAATCGGCCATCCGTCATAACATGGCAAAGGAAGTGCATAAGATAACCGTCCCCGTTTCGTTAATATGGGGTAAAAACGATAAGATTACGCCGCCTGATGTTGCGGTAGAATTTAGCCAGTTGCTGCCCAATTCAGAGCTGCACTGGATAGACAAATGCGGACACGCCGCCATGATGGAGCGCCCGCATGAGTTTAATGAGCTGCTTGAACCATTTTTAGAAAAACTAAAATAACAACCGCCATGCTTGCAATTGAAATGGTTGCCCAAACAATTCACCCCGTTCACACTTCTGACACGATACAGAAAGTGCTTGACCGTATGGTAGAGTTTAGGGTAAGACACCTGCCAATTGTAAACGAAGAGCAGTTTCTGGGCCTGATTTCTGAGGACGATTTTCAGAAGGAGACCGATTATGAGCAGCCTATCGGCGCACTGGCGCTCTCGCTCATCAATCCTTACGTACTGGAAGATCAGCATATTTATGATGTGATCCGTCTGTTCTATGAGCAGAAGCTAACCATTGTGCCTGTGCTCAATACCAATAAGAATTACGCTGGCATGATTTGCATCAATGCCATGACGGCGTACTTTGCGCAGCTCACCTCATCGGCAGAGCCAGGCGGCATTATTGTGCTGGAGATTAGCAACAAAAACAACTCGCTGGCGCACATGGCGCAGATTGTAGAGTCTGACAACGCACAGATCCTCAGCTCCTACATCCGCTCATTTCCAGACTCTACCAAGCTGGAGGTTACGCTGAAAGTAAATAAACTCGACATATCAAATATTACGGCCACCTTCTTACGTTACGACTACGAGATCAAGGCCACCTTTAATCACTCAGACCATGATGACGGCTCTAAAGACCGTTACGATTCGCTGATGAATTACCTGAACATATAAACGCATGAACATAGCTATATACGGCAGGCAGTTTAACGATACCACTTTACCATACATACAACAGGTTTTTGATAACCTGGCCCAGCACGAGGTGGAGATTTACGTGCACCACCAACTGCATGCCTTTCTGGCCGACAGGGTGACCGCCCCCAACTACCATATTTTGGAAACCGGCGTTGCACTGAAAGGACTGATAGATGTTTTTCTGACCATTGGCGGCGACGGCACCCTGCTAGACATGGTGACGCTAATTGGCGACACCGGCATCCCGGTTATTGGCATTAATTTCGGTCGACTGGGCTTTTTGGCCAGTGTGAACCGTAATGATATTGCTGCCGCGATTTATGCCGTGGTACACCGCCAGTTTACACATGATAGTCGCCAGTTGCTGAGCATCAGCTGTGATTCGCCGGTATTTGGCAATGACAACTTTGCGCTGAACGATATCACCATCCACAAGCGTGATGACTCGGCTATGATTACCGTTCACGTTTACCTGGATGGCGAGATCCTGAACTCTTACTGGGGTGATGGCATCATCATCTCTACCTCTACCGGTTCAACCGCTTACTCGCTAAGCTGCGGCGGACCAATCATCTTCCCGCAATCAAACAGTATTGCCATTACCCCTATTTCACCGCACAACCTTAACGTGCGCCCGGTGATATTGCCGGATAACGTAGTGCTTACTTTTGAAGTAGAGAACCGAAGCGCCAACTACCTCATCTCGTGCGACTCGCGCACCTACGTACTGGAAGAACGCGTACGCTTTAAAATTGAAAAGGCCGGCTTTCAAATGAATCTGCTGCGCCTGAACAATGAAAGTTACCTCTCTACGTTAAGACAAAAACTGTTGTGGGGCATTGATGTGCGCAACTATTAATATTTGAGGCGAAAGGATAAAGGCGAAAGGTAAAAGGCATTTACTTCATTAGTTCGCATAACTGCCAATGTGCTTTCCTGTTAACTCAAAATAAACGACCTTAGTAATCTGGTAAATCTTTAAGTTGAAAAATAGCGGTAAAAACAGGTATGGAGTAAAGGCTTGCTTAAAAGACGCAAAGCAAAAATCTTTTGTCTTCCCTAAAACGCTTTTTGCTTTCTGCTTTCTGCTTTCTGCTTTTACCGCAAACGCCCAAACCTGGGAGCCCGGTCTGTTTATCGGCGGCGCCGGTTACCAGGGCGATCTGGATACGCGCAATCTGTATAAAACTTCGGGACTTGCGGGCGGGGTATCTATTCAACGCAATTTCAACCCATACTTTGCTTTTAAGCTGGCCTATACGCATGGAAAAATTGCTGCGGCAGACAGCTCTTCAAAAGCCGGACAACCTGAGCGCAACCTGAGTTTTCACAGCCAACTGGATGAGCTGAGTTTGATGGGCGAGTTCAACTTTATGAAATACATGCCGGGATACGATCCTTACAAATATCGCTTCTCTCCTTTTGTGTTTTTGGGTATTGGCCTCACCAGCTTTAATCCGCAGGCAGAATATCAGGGCCAAACTTATGATCTGCGTCCGCTACGCACCGAAGGCCAGACCGGCGATTACGCCCGATCTACATTGGTAATACCCTACGGCGGCGGCATCAAATACAACTTTGCATCGAGCTGGAACATTGCCCTGAGCGCCGGCTACCGTTATGTACGTACCGATTACCTGGATGATGTGAGCGGCACCTATGCCAATAAAGCTTTATTTACTAACTCAACCGCCCTTGCCCTGTCGGACCGATCGGGCGAGCGCACCGGCGTTTATCTGGGCACTGCCGGCTCACAGCGCGGCGACTCTCAGAAAAACGACACCTATTTCTACATCGGTTTCACGCTGACCTTCACCATTCTGACCAGCAACTGCTACTACTAAGAGCAACAGTACCATAGCCCCCAAATTTGGACTTGCCGACTTTCTGACTATATTTGCGTGTATGCCTTATAAAGAACGCGAGATCAATAAAATGTACTACACCATGGGCGAAGTATCGGCCATGTTCGACGTTAATCAGTCGCTGATCCGCTATTATGAAAAGGAGTTTGATATTCTTCAACCTAAGAAGAACAAAAAAGGCAACCGTTATTTTACCCCCGAGGACGTAGAGAACCTGAAGATCATCTTCCACCTCATCCGTGACAAAGGTTTTACCCTGGCAGGCGCCAAAGAGCACCTCAAGAAAAACTCAAACGATACCAAAGACACCCAAAGCATGATTACCACCCTGGAGAATCTGAAAAAGTTTCTGCTGGAGGTAAGGGATCAGATGTAGTGAGTGATAGAAGCACCCTATGTCATTTCGATGAGCACGAGCGGAGGCTTTTGTGTGGTGTGGGCGCGGAAGAGAAATCTTAGCCCCCAAGTCAGGCAAGTGGCTTATCAAGCGTCTAAGATTTCTCCTCACGCCCTTCATAATCCCACGCGCTGTTCGTTCGAAATGACAGGAGTGGAATTGCCTACTCCGCGCTCCTTACTGTCCGCTTTTCAATCCGTTTCTCATAATCCTTCCCCTGAAAAATACGATGCACATAGATGCCCGGCGTATGGATATAGTTGGGATCAAGCTCACCGGTAGGTACCAATTCTTCCACCTCGGCAATAGTAATTTTGCCGGCCATGGCCATTACGGGGTTAAAATTGCGTGCGGTTGAGCGGTAGATCAAATTACCTGCAGCATCGCCTTTCCAGGCTTTTACAATGGCAAAATCAGCATTAAAAGCCATTTCCATCAGGTAATCTTTACCGTTAAAGTTACGCACCTCTTTACCTACGGCTACCTCGGTACCAATGCCTGCGGGAGTAAAAATAGCCGGCATACCATAACCTGCCGCCATGCAACGGGTGGCCAGCGTACCTTGTGGGATGAGTTCTACCTCTAACTCACCGGTTAATAGCTGACGCTCAAACTCGGCGTTTTCGCCTACGTAGCTCGAGATCATCTTTTTTACCTGGCGTTGCTTCAGCATCAGGCCAATACCAAAATCATCAACCCCGGCATTGTTAGAGATGCAGGTTAAACCTTTAACGTTTTTTCTAACCAGGGCAGCAATACAATTTTCGGGCAATCCGCACAAACCGAAACCGCCCAGCATCAGCACCGCGCCATCCTGAATATCTTTTATAGCCTCATCAGCATTGGTTACTACTTTGTTCATGTCGTTGGTTTATGGTTTATAGATCACGGTTTATGGAAAAACATGACCGATGTATTGGTTATTTCAAATGTAATAAGTTGACTAATATCCCCCTAACAACTGATACAAAATATTGTGTCTGTACACGTACAATTTGTACTTTGCACTCAGCATGATCTATGAACCATCAATCATAAACTAAAATGACGCTCCATACCATCGATACCGGCTTTTTTAAACTTGACGGCGGCGCCATGTTTGGCGTGGTGCCTAAAACTATCTGGCAAAAAACCAATCCTGCCGACGAGAACAATATGTGCACCTGGGCCATGCGCTGCTTGCTGGTAGAAGACGGCAACCGGCTGACGCTGATTGACACCGGTATTGGCAACAAGCAGAGTGAAAAGTTTTTTAGTTTTTATTACCTTCATGGCGAAGCCACACTGGATAAATCACTGGCCAAATTGGGTTTTCATCGCGATGATATTACAGACGTGTTTCTAACTCACCTGCACTTTGACCACGTGGGCGGCGCGGTAGAGCGCAACGGAGAGACACTGCAGCCTGCCTTTAAAAACGCCACTTACTGGAGCAACAACCGCCATTGGGACTGGGCAGTGAACCCTAATGAGCGCGAGAAAGCATCCTTCCTGAAAGAAAACATTATGCCGATCCAGGAGAGCGGTCAGCTAAAGTTTATTGATGCACAGGACGATGTGCAGCTAACGCCCGATTTCAAGATCCGCTTTGTACACGGCCATACCGACGCCATGATGCTGCCGCTGATTAATTACAAAGGCAAACAAGTACTTTACGCGGCAGATCTGCTGCCGTCTGTCGGCCATTTGCCCATCCCTTACGTAATGGGTTATGATATGTTCCCACTCACCACAATCAGCGAGCGTCACAAATACTGGAACGAAGCACTGGATAACAACTGGATACTTTACCTGGAGCATGACGCTGTGAACGAGTGTTGTACCTTACAGCAAACCGAAAAAGGTATTAGAGTGATGGAAACTTTCAAGTTGAGCGAATTGTAGGAAACATGAAAAGGGGTGTCATGTTGGGCTTTGTCGAAACACGCGCTGTGGGTTAACAAGGCCTTTGCGCGCCCTTCGACAAAGCTTAGGATGACACCCAGCGCTCAATTATTACTGGTACTCTCTACTACTCCTTCTCCTCGGCCCGATATTCCAAAATATCTCCCGGCTGGCAGTCCAGCGCTTTGCAGATAGCCTCCAGCGTTTCTATACGGATGGCCTTGGCCTTGCCTGTTTTAAGAATGGAAAGATTAGACAGCGTGATACCCACCCGCGCACTCAACTCATTCAGCGACATTTTGCGCCGGGCCATCATTACGTCTAAATTAACTATTATGGGCATGCTTAGATGGTTAAATCTATCTCCCGGCGATTGTTTATTGCCTTTGCATAGAGAGATAATATGGTTGAGAATACAGCTACATAAAACGCATAGCTGTACCAATAGGCATTTGCCAAATCATGGAGGTTATAAGGAACCTGATATGCCTTGCTGCCGTGAAAATAGTTTTTCACCCAATAAGAGGTATAACATTTGGATAGAAAATCTACCACCCAATAAGCAATGTATAATTTAAAAATCAGATACCCCAGTTTGAAATATTTCACATTAAAAGGGCTATCAAAATCAAACCTTTTTATAAACAAAGCAATTGAAAAAGCGATGGTAAGTTTCATAACGATGGAGGCTAAACTATCGTCTAAAAATTGACTGCCCTGTATCAAAAAAATATAATCCAGCGGGTTGTGGGCCTCGGTTTGCAGCGAAGCATTGTTCCACCTGGATGCTGTAGGGTATTTTATATGGTCAATCTGAATAACCCCAAATTCCTGAGTTTGGCTGACGACAACCACATGCCTAGACGGTTTTAAATACACAAGAAAAAGAAGAAGAATGTACACAAACAGGTAAATGATTAAACCAAAGGAAAGCACCTGCTTTATACTTTTCGGGTTAATAAAAGAATCATTCATGTGATAAGGTATAGGTTATATGGTTAAATCCTGTTCTTTTTGCAAATCAAGGCCGCTTTTGGGTATGCGGGCTAAAACCAGCATCAATCCAAGCACCATGAAGTAGTATGAATTTATTTTATAATCATAATTAACCCGAAATTGTCCGTTGGTAATATAAGGCAGGTAGTTTTCTGCAAGAATGTCTCTCCCCACCGTGCTTAGCATCCCTTCCCATACAAAAACAAAAATAACTAACTTAAAACCAGTCGCCATTTTTGGGGTAAACACCACATCGCCTCTTGAATCCATAAAAGTGTAAATCACGCAAAGCATGGTTATTAGCACACCAACAATATCAAACATATCTAACCCATAACCAGGTTTTATACAATTCAGGATCATAGCTTCCGTTAGGCTTTTGGGTTTCCAGTATAAATTACCGTCTCTCCCTGATACAAAACTTCCCCGCTCTTTTAGATCTGCATGTTTATCCATAATACCCGGCCCAACATTTGTAACCTTTAGGGTGATGCCGGAAGATAGCGTTACATGAGAGCGCCAATAAAAAAATGCCACCGACAGTATAAGAGCCAGCACCATTAGCGGATAACGTTGTTTAAACTCTGCGATCGACTCGTTCATAATCTATTGTGTTAGGTAAAGGTTAAGTATATTAAATGGCTAATGCCTGTTCCAGCTTGTTTTTAACGGCGCATTTGTATAAATAAATGCCCACGGTTAATAACACAAAGAGTATCAAAAACTGAGCTACGTTGTATTGGATAAATTATTCATAACAGATTAAGGTTTCGGTGAACAAATAAAACAAACATTTATCATTATTCAAAACTTATTTATTGATTTTCAATAAATTTTATCTAAATATCGAGTTAAATCAAGAGCTTTGAACCCCAAAACAAGTACAGTGACAGCACCCCAGACAGCAGAAACTTCGATCTGCACAACCTTTAAAAGACCCTACGGTCCTTATTTTCAAAAAATCAGTAGGCAGACAGAAAGAATTGCCTACTTTTACGGCCACAACAAACCGGGTTCGGCGTGCGTGGTGTAAAAGCCTGCTGTTAAGCAGATTTTTATTTAGTCATTTTGTTGACATAATCAAAACGAGTTGTTATTTTTCGTAACAAAATCGTACCTTTGCACGTTCTATTCTAAATCAAAAGAATCGAGGTAGTATTAATAGATGAGACAACTCAAAATAACCCAATCCATTACCAACCGTGAGTCACAATCACTTGACAAGTATCTGCACGAGATTGGTAAGGTTGACCTGATTACCGCCGAAGAAGAAGTAATTTTAGCTCAAAAGATCCGCGAGGGCGACCAGGCGGCATTAGAGCGCTTAACCAAAACCAACTTAAGGTTTGTGGTATCGGTAGCTAAGCAATATCAAAACCAGGGCCTTACACTGGGCGACCTGATTAACGAGGGCAATTTAGGCCTTATAAAAGCAGCCAAGCGTTTTGATGAAACCAAAGGTTTTAAATTCATTTCATACGCAGTATGGTGGATTCGCCAGTCTATCCTGCAGGCTATTGCAGAGCAATCGCGTATTGTGCGTTTGCCGCTTAACCAGGTAGGTTCACTAAGTAAAATCAGCAAAGCTTTTTCTAAACTGGAGCAGGAGTATGAGCGCGAGCCATCACCAGAAGAACTGGCAGACATTCTGGAAACAACGGTAGACAAGATCAGCGATACGCTGAGCAACTCTGGCCGCCATGTATCTATGGATGCCCCGTTTGTTCAGGGCGAAGAAAACACCTTGCTTGACGTACTGGAAAACAAAGAGCCGAATACTGACTCTATCCTGATCAATGAATCATTGTCAGAAGAGATCAAACGTTCGCTTTCTACCCTTACCGAGCGCGAGCGCGAAATTATCGTGCTGTTCTTCGGTCTGGGCACCAACCACCCGCTGTCACTGGAAGAGATTGGCGAAAAATTCAATCTTACCCGCGAGCGTGTACGTCAGATTAAAGACAAGGCCCTGCAACGCTTGAGACATACTTCGCGCAGCAAGATCCTGAAATCATATTTAGGATAAGCGTTAGTCCGGAAGTCAGAAAAGACCGAAAGTCAGAAAAAAAGAAAAAAATTGAGAAGCGACGAGGAGGACTCGTCGCTTTTTTTATTTGAACCAGGATTTAACGGATTTCTCAAGATTTTCAGAATACTGGTTTCAGGTATGCCAACAAGAGACACCTGACGCGTTTCGTAGAGCCACATATTTGTGGCACCCCCATGCAAAACCCTCACGCAAATATCACTCACCAAAAAGAGCCACAAATATGTGGCTCCCCTATGCAAAACCCTCACGCAAATACCGCTTACCAAAAAGAGCCACAAATATGTGGCTCTACAGATAAAAAAATAGCGATGGGTTTGAAACCCATCGCTATTAAATATTAAATAAACCCTCCGTCTTTCGGACTTCCGGTCTTTCCTGTCTTTCGGATTAAGAAAGTTTACCCAGCGCTTCTTTAATTCTGCGGCAAGCCTCGCGCAGTTTGTCTTCAGCAGCAGCGTAACTCAAACGCATTGATTTAGGATCGCCGAATGAATCGCCACCTACGGTAGCAACGTGGCCTTCTTCCAGCAGGTACAGGCTCAGATCGTCAGAGTTGTTGATCGTGCGACCGTTGAAGCTTTTACCAAAGAAAGCAGTAACATCAGGGAAGAAATAGAACGCGCCTTCTGGCAGGTTCACTTTCAGGCCCGGGATCTCGCTCAGCAGAGCGTAAACAATGTCGCGACGTTTTTTAAACTCGTCGCGCATTTTGTATACGGTTTCCAAACCACCTTCATAAGCGGCAGTACCGGCACGCTGAGTGATAGAACAAGTAGCCGAAGTTACCTGACCCTGTAGTTTATCAAATGCCGAAGCCAGCTCTTTGGTAGAGGCAGTGTAGCCAATACGCCAGCCGGTCATAGCATAACCTTTAGAGAAACCGTTAATTACCACAACGCGATCTTTGATCGACTCAAACTGGGCAATAGACTCATGGCCACCTACAAAGTTGATGTGCTCATAAATCTCATCGCTCATAATATATACATGCGGATGTTTTTCAAATACTTTAGCCAGGCCTTCCAGCTCTTCTTTGCTGTAAACGCTGCCAGTAGGGTTACATGGCGACGAGAACATGAACAGCTTGCTGTTTGGTGTAATAGCTGCTTCCAATTGCTCAGGCGTAATTTTGAAGCTGGTTTCTACCGTGGTGTCAATGTAAACGCTTTTACCTTCGGCCAATTTCACAACCTCAGAGTATGATACCCAGTAAGGTGTAGGGATAATTACCTCTTCGCCCGGGTTAACTAAACACAACACGCAGTTGGTAATGGCTTGTTTAGCACCGGTGGCAACTACAATCTGGCTTGGATCATAATCCAGGTTGTTCTCACGTTTTAGCTTATCAGTAATGGCTTGGCGCAGCGCAGGGTAACCCGCAACAGGAGTGTAATAGGTAAAGTTATCATCCATCGCCTTTTTAGCGGCGTCTTTCACATACTCAGGGGTATGAAAATCGGGCTCCCCGAAACTTAAACTGATCACGTCGACACCTTTGGCGGCCAGTTCGCGGCCTAGTTTAGCCATTTTTATAGTGGCCGACTCCGAAAGGTTCTGTATACGGTTACTTAATGCGCTCATATCCAATTTTTTTAAACTGGCCGCAAATATAGGCGATAGAGGTGAAAGGATAAAGGTAAAAGGTGAAAGGTTTTAGAAATTTAGCATCGAACCCAGATTTGATGGATTGGCAGGATAGATATTACCGCTGCCTTCTCTGGGCAAAACGCTGTGCACTCTATGGTTAAAATCCTGTAAATCTTAAAAATCTAATAAATCATGGTTCAAGACTAAGGCCGGGCGTTCCCCTGCGGGTCGGGCTATCCGCTCATACTGCACGGGCATTAGCCACGGGCCGGTATCCGCTGCTATCCCTAACGCAAATGGCAGGTTGAGTATTATTCCTCTTCCTCAAACTCGAATTGTTCGTATTCCCAGTTGTCATCAACGCTATCGCGCCAAGCGCACCAGCCATATGCTAAATGATAAACCTTGTTAAGGGTTGGATCAAGTTTAACCAGCTCTTGCAGGGCAACCAATTTGCCGTCGTTTATTTGAGGCTCTTCGCTGGTGTGGAATTGCCAATCTCCGTCAATATTATGATAAACAAACAAAATGGGGTCACCCTCAAGCGCCTGTTTGGTTGTATAAGCACAAACATTTCTTTCTTCATAAAACCAGAAGTCTGTGTTCCGGTCTAACAAGGGTTGCTTAAATTTCCATTTTGCATTAAAATCCGCATCCCATGGAAAATGACGTTCTTTATCAGGCCAAACTAACTGTAAAACCGGGAATTCGAAGTTGCCGTAAAACCATCCGGCATATCCTAAATAAGATGCAAAGGCTTTATTGACCTCGATGAATTGTACATCAAAACCCTTAAGGAAGTCGACAGAACGTTCACCAGCAGAAAAACTTTTTCCGGCCTGTATCTGCGCTTTTGCATCATTTATTAACGTTGCCATCAGGTTAATATCCAAACCAAAGCAAATAATTTCCGGATGCCCGTAAGCCTTAAAAAGCCCTATCGAGTAAACAAATGCAGGCAGGTGACCAGTAGCTTCAAACATGGCTAAATGACATCCATATTTTTCAACATTGGCTATAATCAAATCCTTTGTTTCCTGATCATGTTTTTCGTGCTCGTCTGTCATTTTTCCCGGTTTGGTAAACTTGTCCTAAGTTAAGATCAGTAATCAAATATTAAAACATAATCATGCGGAGCTCAAAACCTCACCTCATAAAATCCTTTCACCTTTCACCTCCCAAACCCTACATTTGCCATCGTCTACTTAGATTTTTAAAAACATGTATAATTTCAACGTACGCGTTTATGGTCTGCTCATTAACGACCAACAGGAAGTGTTGCTGAGCGACGAGCAGGAATACGGCCACCGCTTCATCAAATTCCCCGGTGGGGGCTTAGAGCACGGCGAAGGCCTGATTGACGGCCTGAAACGTGAGTTTATGGAAGAGTGTAACCTGGAGGTAGAAGTGCTGAGTCATTTTTACACCACAGATTTCTACGTCAAATCTGCCTTTAACGATTCTCAGATCATTAGCGTTTATTACCTGGTAAAAAGCCTCTCGCCTATCACGTTTGCCGTTAAAACCATCGAGTATGATTTTGATGGCGAGGGCGACCTGCTGCAGGCCTTCCGCTGGGTAAAAGTGAGCGAGCTAAAAGTAGAGGATGTAACTTTCCCTACGGATAGGCAGGTGGTGAAAATGATGAACACCCCTCCCAACCCTTCCCGAGGGGGAGGGTTTCTGTCAGCACAGGAAAAGAAAGTCTCCCCCTCCGGGGGAGATTTAGAGGGGGTTGGGGTAGCCGAACGCGATCTTAAAGTGATCTGGCACCCATATACCCAAATGCAAACAGCCCAGCCACCCGTGCCTATTGTGCGCGGCGAGGGGGCATTATTGTTTGACGAAGACGGCAAAAGCTATATCGATGCCGTATCATCCTGGTGGACCAACATCCACGGCCACGCGCATCCACACATTGCAAAAAAGGTAGCCGGACAGTTGAAAGAACTGGAACACGTCATCTTTGCCGGCTTTACCCACAAACCAGCTGTAGAACTGGCCGAGCGATTGCTGGCTATCCTGCCCTCAAACCAGGCCAAGGCTTTCTACTCTGATAATGGCTCTACCGCTGTTGAGGTAGCCATAAAAATGTGCCTGCAATACTGGCACAACCAGGGCCAGCCACGCACCAAAATACTGGCGTTTAACAACGCCTATCATGGCGATACTTTTGGTGCCATGGCGGTAAGCGGCAGGAGTGCATTTACCGCTGCTTTCGATAGTTTGCTGTTTGAGGTTGAGTTTATTGATCTGCCAACGGAGGAAAACATCCAGGGTCTCAAATCTCAGATCTCCAATCTCAAGTCTCAACTCGCCTGTTTCATTTTTGAACCACTGGTACAAGGCTCGGCCGGGATGATTATGTACAAAGCCGAACATCTGGAACAATTGATGGCCCATTGCCGTGCCGAAGGCGTGCTGATGATTGACGATGAGGTATTCACGGGCTTCGGGCGTACCGGCAAGCGTTTTGCCTGCAACCATGTGCAAACCCAGCCTGATATTATGTGCTTCTCCAAAGGTCTTACCGGCGGTACCATGGCTTTCGGCCTGACAACCTGTACCCAACAGATCTATGATGCTTTTTTGTCTAACGACAAGATGAAGACGCTCTTCCACGGTCATTCTTACACCGCCAACCCGGTGGCCTGCGCTGCATCACTGGCCAGTATGGATTTGTTTTTGGATGAGCAGACGGAAACGAACATCGCACGAATTGTACAATCGCACAGCGCTTTTGCTCAACGCATTGCGTCGCACCCAAAAGTAAAAACGGTGCGCCAAACCGGCACTATTGTAGCGTTAGAATGGGAAACCGGTGAGGGCACGTCTTACTTCAGCAATTTGCGCGACAGGCTGTATCATCACTTCCTTAACCGCGGAATTGTGTTGCGTCCGCTGGGGAATGTGATCTATATTTTACCGCCTTATTGCATAACTGATGATCAACTGGCCTATATTTACGCCGAAATTGAAAAGGCGTTAGAGGAGATATAATATACTCTCCATGTCATTTCGACCAACGGGAGAAATCTTAGACAATTGCAAAACCACACGGCATGGCACTCGTCTAAGATTTCTCTCTGCGCTACGCTCCGTTCGAAATGACATCGATCAGGGAACGCCAAAACAAAACAATTATGCAAAACAACTTACCATCTATACTCCATAAAATTGTAGCAAACCAGGATCTGCACGCGCGTTGGTTAAATACGCTGTCGCTGATGGAAAACACCGGCGCCCGCAAAATATCAGCTTGTGAAGACCCGGTAACCGTTACCTACATCATTCTGAAACATGCGGCTGAGGAGCACCGCCATGCTTTTTATCTGAAAAAACAGATTGAGAAAATCCCTGGCGGCAACTGCCCTACTTATGCTGGCGAGTACTTGCTTACCCCTAGTAACAGTAAATATTACCTCAACCTGCTGGATGTACTGGTATCGCGCTACCTCAAAGCAGAATTAAACCTGAACGGTGCCGAGTTGCGCTTTGCGGCCTATCTGCTGGTAACCTACGCTATTGAAGTACGGGCCGATGAACTTTACCCGGTTTACCAGGACGTACTGGATGCTGCCAAAAGCAAAGTGAACGTAAAATCTATCATCCTGGAAGAAGAAGGACACCTGGAAGAGATGATTAACCAGTTACAGCACTTCTCGCCCGAGTGGCAAAAGCATGCAGATGTAGCTGTAGAGATTGAAACCCGCTTATTTAATAACTGGGTAGAAGGCCTGGCAGCAGAGGTAGCAGCCTAACGCTGCAAACGCACAGTAACTTCTTTAATTGATTGGCTTACCGGCTTAAATTGATAGCCGGTTGCTTTAAGCAGTTTGCTATTATCAAAGTTTTGCTTTTTGCTGGCAGTTTGGGCCGATACTTTATCAATGAATGGTGATTTGCGGGTGAAAGCGGAAACAAACTCGGCTAATCGCCAGGAGAATTCCATCATCCATGGGCGAGCCAATCTTGCCGGTTTTTTAATACCAAAGTTACCGGCAATCTCGCCGGTAATATTCTGATAGGTACGATTCTCTGCACTAACAATAAAGCGCTGACTGTTAATGTCAGAGTTCATGAGCAGGATCATGCAAGCAGCCACATCATACACGTCCACAAAACCAATGCTGCCTGAGGTATAAAACTGCAGGCCCTTGCGTACGGTTTCAAACAGCGCGCCGCTACCACCAACACCCGCATCCGGGCCGAGGATGATGGAGGGGTTTACAATTACCGCATCCAATCCCTCGGCAATGCCGCGCCACACTTCCATCTCACTCTCCAGTTTAGAAATGGCGTAGCCATCATTAGCTGCCGTTTCTTCCAGGTGATGGTTTTCGGTAATGAGTTCGCCGGGTTTAGCCTCGCCCACTGCCGCTACAGAACTTACATGCAGCAATCTGATACCCATCTCCGTGCACAGGTTCACCACGTTAGCAGTCCCCTCAATATTATTGCGGATCATCGGCTCACGGTCGGCACGTTTTAACGATACCCAGGCCGCGCAATGATAAACCTGCGTAACGCCCTGCAGCGCATCTTCCAGGGCAAAAGCATCGGTAATATCGGCATCCACCCACTCAATTTTATCAGCATAAGGCTTCAAAATTTCGGGAATGGCAGAGCTGCTGCGCTTGGTACAACGGATGTTGCCAACCTGCTGTACAAGCTGCCGGGCCAGTTCGGCCCCCAAAAAACCTGTTGCGCCGGTAATGAGGATCATGTTTAATGTGCAAATATGCGGATGTGCAAATATATAGATGTGCAGACATGTATATGTGCCGATCTGCAAATTTCTCTCAAACCATTGCAACGAACGAAGTTTTCACAGTAAGTGTTTACCAAGATGTCATGCTGAGGCACGAAGCATCTCTAAGGATAGTCCTGCTTACTTATCCTCAGAGATGCTTCGCTACCGCTCAGAATGACAACTCGCAAAGATTGCTTCATTACAGCAATGACGTAATTATTGAGAGTTGTATATCTGCTACTTTATGTTACGTGCCCACACATTTGCACATCCACCTATCTGCACATTCATAATAAATAATACATTTGCAGGGTATGTCATTAGCAGATTTCTTCGCGCCCATCAGTCTCAAAAATATCGTTCCTAAGAACGGCTGGTTTGCCAGTCAGCTGGGGAGCCGTATTGAGCATTTTTCGGTTGATTTCCCTGATCTGGAGAGCGATGACAGGATTGATCTGGCCATCATCGGCGTACTGGACGACCGTAACGCGGTAAACAACCAGGGCTGCGGACTGGCGCCTGATCATCTGCGCGAGAAACTGTACCAACTGCACGAAGGTGCCTATAACACCCGCATTGTAGATCTGGGCAACATCCGTCCCGGCGCTACCGTGGCCGACACCTATTTTGCTATAAAATATGTGGTGTCGGAACTAATTAAGAAAGATATCACCCCGGTAATCATCGGCGGCGGGCAGGACCTTACCTACGCCCAGTACATGGCCTACGAGGAACTGGAACAAAAGGTAGACCTGGTTGTAATTGACGCACGCTTTGACCTGGATGATGAACCACCAACCGAAAGCATTGAAACCACATCTGCCGCTTATCTGAATAAAATCTTCCTGCACGAACCTAATTACCTGTTCAACTTCAGCAACCTGGGATACCAGACCTATTTTGTAAATCAAGACAGTCTGCGGGTGATGGACAAGCTCTATTTTGATGCCCAACGTTTGGGGGAGCTAACCAGTCAGATTGCCGTTACCGAGCCGGTGATACGCAACGCCAACATGCTGAGCTTTGATATGAGCGCTATCCGCTCGTCAGACGCCGCGGGCAATGCCAACGCCACACCAAACGGTTTTTATGGCGAGGAGGCCTGCCAGATGTGTCGCTACGCAGGCTTTAATGATAAACTGACCTCGATCGGTTTCTACGAGTTTAACCCGGCGTATGACAACAACGGTCAAACCGCTATGCTGCTGGCCGAGATGATCTGGTACTTTATTGATGGCTACTATAACCGTAAAAAAGATTTCCCGCTTAACCCCAAATCGCAATACCTTATTTACAAAACCAGCCTTACGCATGACGATCATGAACTGGTGTTTGTAAAAAGCAAAAAGAGCGACCGCTGGTGGATGCAGGTGCCCTACCCTACAGGCGGTTCGCAAAACGAGCGCTTCCATTTAGTGCCTTGCCGTTATGACGATTACCAGATGGCCGTAGCCGGCGAAATGCCTGACCTGTGGTGGCGCACCTACCAAAAACTGTACTGATAATTTAACGCCACCCTAAGCGTTATTAATGCTATAACATGATGAAGAAATTCTTATTCCTCCTTGCAGCGCTTTGCCCAATGCTGGCCGCTGCTCAAATGCAAAAAAGCACTTTTACCGTTAAAGGCACCGTTGGTTCTGTAATAGACTCGCCGGCCCGTGCTTATTTATTATACCAACTGGGGGCCAACCGCCTGCTCGATTCGGCCACCATACACAAAGGTCAGTTCAGTATTACTGGTGATGTGATCTATCCGGCACAGGCCACCGTAGTAATTGACAAAGCCGGCGCCGGCATTGCCAAACTCGACACCTCTGCAGATCACCTGGTATTTTTTGTGGAGAAAGGGGTGATCAACCTCAACTCGACCGACAAAATTGCCAAAGCCCAGATCACCGGCTCAAAAATTAACGACGATAACAAAGTGCTGGGCACTAAAATGAACGTAGTTGAAAAAACAGCAGAGCAGATTAGCGCCGATGTTGCCGCAGCACCACCAGAAAAAAAGAACTCACCTGATTTCCAGAACCAGATCCAAGCGCGCTACAGGTCATTACAGGATATGGCAGAAACCACACTGAAGGATTTTATCAAAACCAATCCCAATAGCTTTTTAAGCTTGATGGCTGTAGGTTCGCTGGCCAAAAACCCTAACGCCAATCCGCAAGAACTGGGCGACATGCTGGCTTCATTGTCTGATGAGCTAAAAACTTCTGAACCTGCAATAGGCATCAAAGTTGCACTGGAGAAAATGAAGAGCGGCGCCGTAATTGGTATGCCTGCACCAGATTTTACACAGAACGATATAAACGGTGCACCGGTAAAGCTATCATCATTCAAAGGCAAATATGTGCTGGTAGATTTTTGGGCCTCATGGTGTGGCCCTTGCCGCCAGGAAAACCCTAATGTGGTGCGTGCCTATAACAAGTACAAAACCAAGAATTTCACCATACTGGGTGTATCATTGGATAGAGATAAAACGGCCTGGCAAAACGCCATCAAAAACGATGGCCTGGCCTGGACACAGGTATCAGACCTGCAATACTGGAACAACGCGGTGGCAGCGCAGTACCAGGTTACTTCTATCCCTCAAAACTTTCTGATCGATCCGCAAGGCAAGGTGATTGCCAAAAACCTGCGCGGCGAGGAGCTGGATGCAAAGTTGGCGGAGCTGTTGGGTAAGATATAGTTTGTTGCATGACGGCGGCCAGAGGCCGCGAGATAGTCGTCACTCGGCTGGAGCCGAGCGACTGCAAAGGTTTTTATAAACAGAAAATGCGGCTTTAAGTCGCATTTTCTGTTTAACTATTTCTGCAATCGCTCGCGTCCACGCGAGTGACGACTATCTCGCGGCCTCTGGCCGCCGTCAAGCACGTCAATCCCAATCCATCTTTAAAGGCGAGTCAGGATTAGCGCTACTAAATACATAGCTACCCGCATCATTTACAAGCATTGCTTCTACCGGGTTTTGATGTATGTAATTCATTTTTTGAGCAAACACCTCCTCGGTCAGTAATTCAACGGGATGGCCGGTCTTTTGCCAAAACTGAAACTCGCTGTTTTGTCCGCTCATATTAGCATGGTATTTAAATAGATGAATCATCCATTCGGTCCTGCTTTCTGACGGATTATTAATTATCATTTCAATTATTCGCTTGGCCGTATAACTTTTAAAATCGCGCAACACATCGGCCAGTCTACTATCTTCTTGTTGAACAATCAAATGGATATGGTTGCTCATAATACAATAGGCAAATAGCTTAAGCTTCTTATATTGACGACAATATTCAAGGTTTCTGATTATTTCTTCGCAATAATCTTTCCGGGTAAAAACATCTATCCATCCCACAACGGTCATAGTAATGAAGTATGCACGGTCTGAAGTTGCTTTTCTTAGTTCTGACATGTGACGGTTTGGTTAGATGACGGCGGCCAGAGGCCGCATGATAAGGGTCACTCGGCTGGAGCCGAGCGACTGCATCCTTTATTTAGTTTCTAAATAAAAACTTAATCGCAATCGCTCGCGTCTACGCGAGTGACGACTATCCCGCGGCCTCTGGCCGCCGCAATGCATACAGGCAATTACCCCACCTTCCGCTGCGCCTTCTCCCAAACACCTGTCTGCGTAGTGGTAAAATAGCGGATAATCCCAGCCAACACAGCATAGTTCATTACGCAGAAATAGTAGGGCACAAATAGCGCTTTAACGCGAATCTGGCGTTTCTCCATAATCATACCCAATAGAGCCAGCAGATAGAAGAGTACTTGTCCCGCAAGCAGCAATTGATAGATCCAGCCGCCCGGTCCGGCAACTATGGCAATATTAGTGATCAGTGACAGGATCATAAAAAACGGCGTAACCGTCCAGCGCAATACGCGGTGACTAACGTATTGGAACGATAGCATCGGGTACTTAAACGGATTCAGCAGTTTCTTTAACCAAATGATAGATTGGATACCGCCCGAGGCAATGCGCACTTTCCGTTTCAATTCTTCTGATACATTTTCAGATGATGATTCGGTGGCGTAGGCATCAGGCTCATAAACTATGCGGTAGCCATCAGCAGCAATCAGCATTGATATCATAAAATCATCCAGCAGGGCATTTGGTTGTACCGGTTTGTATAAACTGCGACGCACGCTGAATAGCTCACCTGCGGCACCTACTACCGAGTACAACTCAGAGTCCCATTTTTTCAGGGTCGATTCATACTTCCAGTAAAAACCTTCGCCGGCAGCGCTGGCATCATCAGTCTCTTCAATTTTTACGCGTTTCTCACCCGCTACGGCACCCACGGTGGTATCAGAATAATGGCGGCAAATGTTCACCAACGCCTCTTTATTGAGCATGGTGTTGGCATCGGTAAAAATCACAATCTCGGTATCCACAAACTCCATAGCGCGGTGCACGGCAGCAATTTTACCTGAACGACCGGATTTATGCAGCAATTTGATCTGTGGATACTCCGCAATAATATCGGGCGTGTTATCGCTCGATCCATCGGTTACAAACAGCAGTTTGTATTTGCCGGCAGGATAATCAAGCGCCAGGCTATTCTCAATTTTTTCGCGAATGATGCCGGCTTCGTTATAAGCGGCTACCACCAGCGTGCAGTCTGGCAAGGTATCGGCATTTACCACAGGAACGGGCCTTTTGCCTTTAACCGCGCGCTTTATTTTTATAATGATGTATAACAAAATACCATAGCCCAGGTAAGTATAAAAGGCCATGAACAAGCTAATCCAGAATGTTATTTTCATGTAGTTTTTAATGTAATACCCAAATCGGCACTGTTGCGGCTGTGGGTCAGATTCCACCCTATTGCTTTTAGCAGCACGCCGATAAACTGTTTGTCGCCCGCCTTAACATAGCTGATGATATTTCGTGGAACCACCATCAGCATAAAATAAATATAAAACACCGGCTTAGCCAGCAAAGGAGCGTTACGACGAGTGAACAGTATGCGGTTACGGTTCATAAAGTATTCCTTAATCACACTCTTCTTCCCTACCGATACCGATTCTTTATGGTAGATCACCGCATCACCCCGCATCCAGATCTGGTAACCGGCGCGTAGGATGCGCTCACACCAGTCAATCTCTTCAAAGTACAAAAAGTAATTTTCAAACATTAGCCCGGCTTTGGCGGTGGCCTCTCGTTTTACCATCATGGCTGCTCCGTGGGCGTAAGCCGTTGGGCCGCATACCTCATCAAACTGCCCTTCATCGCGCTTAAACTTACCCACGGCATAGTTGCGGCAGGTATAAAAATTTACGCGGGTAAAACCGGCGTATTGTATCAGTGTTTTATCATTGAAATAGTTGATACGCGGCGATACAGCACCCACTTCGGGATGCGCATCCAACACGTCAACCAGTTTTTGTATTAACCCGGGCGTAAATTCGGTATCGTTGTTAACAAGAAAAAAGTAATCGCCGGTGGCAGCATTTATACCTAAATTGTTCCCGCCGGCAAAACCTAAGTTACGGTCAGAGCGTATAAATTTTACGTCGGCATATTGCTGTGCAATGGCTTGCTGGGGGTTTTCCTGACTGCCATTATCAACCACAATTATCTCTGTATCAGCATAAGTATTTGTTTGCTGTATAGACTGCAATAGCGCTAACGTAACACCGGCCTGATTGAAGTTGACGGTTATGATGGAAACTTTTTTCATGCAAAGATATAGCCGGTTATTACCACTTTTGCTTATTAAGTAATTACAGATCGTTAATATCTGCACTAAACTACGAAAAAAGAAACAATGGACGAGGCAGCATTGATTGAAACAAAAGTTGAAGAATTGGTGGCTTTGCTGCACAAAAATCCGCCAGGACAAGAGCTGGCCTTAGCTATTAAGCAAAAAATAAATGCCGCGCTTGATGAAACCGCTTTCTCTGACAAGATAGAGGCCTTTGAAAAGCTGGACACCAACCAGAGCCGCCTGGATATGCTGGATGACCTGGAGCTCCTGCTATCGCAACACCAGTTGGATAGCCGTGCATCGCAAAAATATCTGTATGGCGAGCGGATAAAAAAATCAATGCAAATCATCATTGCCCTTACCATGATGGTGCTGGGCATTGGCATGATTGTGATACCTACGCCCGGCTACTTTGAAATTTACACCCTCTATTATTTTAACCCCAACGACGGGATTACGGTGATGGATGTAATATCATTGCTAATTATCTTCTGCGGTGTATATTTGCTTATCAACGCCCTGATCAAAAAAAATAAATCCTGAACAAACCCGCATGGCCCACTCCTACAAAATTTTGTTGGTAGACGACAATCCGCTCGTACTGGAAATGATGGGCAGGGCTTTGACCAAGGAAGGGTTTACTTGCTACAAAGCCACTTCGGCCGCGCAGGCCATTTCTGTATTAAAAAAAGAGACGCCAGATATTATCCTCTCCGATTATGAGATGCCCGATGTTAACGGTTTCGAGTTTCGGCAGCAGCTAATGGCCGATACCGAGTATAAAAATATCCCCTTCATGTTCCTCACTTCAAAAAACAATACCGAGCTGATGATTGAGGGCATGAACATGGACGCCATTGACTATATTATTAAAGATGTGCCCCTGCCGGTCATTGTCTCCAAGATCAGCAACGTGCTGGGTACCATCCGCGAGCAGCATCAGCGCTCTATAAGCGAGCTGAGCAAGGCGGCCGTTGCGCTACATCTGAACTCTATACCGCAGCAAACACCGCAAATTGCGGGTTATGATATTAACTTCTGGCATAAACCATTTCAGGATTATCCCGGGGGAGATTTCATTGATTTTATTGTGATTGATGAGCGCTTTACCATTATTGTACTGGGCGATGTGATGGGCAAAAAGTGGGGCGCCTGGTTCTTCTCGTTCGGATTTCTGAGCTACATCCGTGCCGCGGTAAGGCTGTGTATTTTTGATGGCGATGTATCTACCAAAAGCATTATGCAGAAGATAAACCGGGTGATTTATGAAGATCCGCTGGTGAGCGAGGTGCTATCAACCTTATCTTTACTGATGCTGGATATTGAACAATCAACCGTAAGTTATACTGGCGCGGGCGATTTACCGTTGCTTTATTATAGCCACGCTCAGGACGAAACCCGGCGCATCACCTCTGGCGGCTTACTTTTAGGCTTGCGCGAGGATGGCGATTTTGACGAGAACCTTATTACCCTGAACCCCGGCGATCAGTTAATGCTGATTACCGACGGCATGACGGACACCGAGGAGAAAGGCCGAAAACGATCAGACTATCAACTGTTTGAAAACGCCGTTGCCCCTTACCTTGGCACGCCTGATACTTTTACCCGCTTTAAAGAAAGCGAGTTTATACATGAAAAAACCACTGCACACATTGACGACTGCAGCCTGATATTTTTACAGAAACAAGCATGAGCAAGCTTTTAGAAATAACCGAAGAACAAAACGTACCCATTGCCCGCATACTGGTACAGGAGGCCAACCTGAGCCACGCCGGACAATTAAAGGACGAACTGATAGCCGCACTGGATCACTACCGCAATAGCGTACTGGTTGATTTTAGCGATGTAAACTATGTAGACAGTTCTTTTCTGGGGGCGCTGGTATCATCACTTAAATATGCAGTTGCAGGCAAACTGGATGTTGCCGTGCTTAACCCCAATAAAGACATCAGTGATCTTTTTGCCCTGATCAGGTTGGATAAGGTGTTCAAAATTTACCCGAACAAAGAAGAAGCGCTGACCAAATACCGTAAATAACATGCAACCCAGTGCACAACATACGCTGATATTTCAACACTTGCCAGACCAGGTGCATCCTACCTGGCAGGCGGCTTCGGCATTTGTGCAGCAACATATCCCGGGGGCAGGCCGTAGTTTGATCTTTAAAATAAAGGTAATTGTTACCGAATTGCTCACCAATAGCATTAAACACTCGGGGCATGGCCCCACTAAATTGAGCTTGGCCATTAATGAGGGGCGACTAATTATCCAAAAAATGGATGCAGGGGCAGCTTTTAGCGCAAGCGTAGAGGAAGATATTAAATGGGAATGGCCGCTTACTACCATCCCCCACCATCCCATAAAACTTTATGCGGATATGCTAACCGGCTTGTTTGTTACCGTCACCTCGCCGCATAGCCTGCACTTTTATAGTGAGGATTATGAAATTGGAGCAGACACCGCCACCGGCATATCAGAACATTATGGCTTGATGATGATTTGCAGGGCGTGTGATAACTTTACTTATCATTTCGATGCAGTTACCCGACACAACATATTTACAGCAATAATTAATCTATAAGATAATTTACGCATCTTTACGAGGGTAATTTATAGCATTACAGAACTAAACACACGTCACACATAATGGCTGATGCAGGTGCCACTGTAAAAAAATCTAAAATTTATTTTCCAAACCTCAATGGTGTAAGGGCCATTGCTGCCTTGATGGTGGTGGTTGCTCACATTGAGCTTGATAAGAAGACCTTTGGCCTGCACCAGTTCAATTTTCTGGCGCTCAGCAATTTTGGCCGTGTAGGGGTATCCATATTTTTCGCCCTGAGCGGCTTCCTGATTACCTACCTGCTGCTGGAAGAAAAGCGCAATTTCAACAAAGTCAGCTTTTCTAATTTTTATATGCGTCGTATTCTGCGCATTTGGCCGCTGTATTATTTTCTGGTGCTGATTGGCATGGTAGTACACTGGCCCGATGCCAAGCCATTTGTGTTATCTATCTTCTTTTTGCCCAACCTGGCTTTTACACTCCAACTGCTCCCCGCTATTTTTGACCCAATATGGTCTATCGGTACCGAGGAGCAATTCTATATTTTTCACCCGCACTTTTTCAGATTTAAAACTACCCGGCAAATCTTTAATGCGTTGCTTATTTTCCTGATCGTGTTTTTGACCGGAGTGCAGGCAATCCGTCATTTTCAGCACAAAAGCGATTGGATGGGTACACTGGCCATGTTAACCTATTACATGCGCTTTGACAATATGATGCTGGGGGCACTGGTTGCCGTATTGTATTACAATACCAAATACAACGATTTTAAATTCCGTTTCCAGCGCTTGTTTAACCTGTTATTTAACAAGTATATACAGGTGCTAATATCTGTCGTTTTGCTGATAGTAATTTACCTGTACATCACTTACCATTTCTCAGAAGGCGATTTGTTGATTGCCGGCCTTTCGGCTTTACTTATAGTTAACCTTTGCCAGACGGAGACCAGCATCTACACGCTATCCAACAAAAAACTAATGTTTGTGGGCGAGGTATCATACGGTATTTACCTGCTGCATAAGTTCCCGGTACACCTGGTGCAATGGCTTGTTAAGTACCACATGCCAGCCATGAGCTTTGCGGTAGAAAATCTGTTTATCTACATCGTAAGCTTTGCGCTGTCCATTGCGCTGGCAGCGGTTTCTTACTACAGTTTGGAAAAATATTTCCTGAATCTGAAGAAACGCTTTGCGAAGATTACGCAGCACTGATGTGCTATATGCTATCTGCATTTATTTGCCACAAATTCATCCCATTTCCCGGCAGTACATGCGTAACGCTTACCATCGCACCGCTATCAGCCATAAAGCTATCGGTTACCCAATTAGCGCTGTCAAAGTAAGCGGGAAGATCATGTGTTCCATCGAGTGCGGGGATTTGGGGCAGGTTATCGTCAATGCCCGATCCACAGGCTTTCAGCAACGACTCCTTGCGCGTCCAGAGCAGAAAGAATGCCTGGTGTGGATCAGCAGATTGGTTGATGTACTCCAGTTCCTCTGAGCCGAAGTAGTAAGACGCTACATCGGCATAGGCAAAGTTGGGATTTACTCTCTCTATGTCGATACCCATCGCGCTGTCACCAACGGCTATCAGGAACTCATCGCCGGTATTAGAGAGATTGAAATAGCAATCAAACCGGTTGGAAAGAAATGGCTTTTTATTGGGATTATAAATGTATGATGGTTTGAGTTCAGCATCTTCCAAATACCAGCGCAGCAATACAACCAACAAACCATGCTGAATAATGTACCGATCACGGTCGGCCTGGCGGTAAAACCTGGCTGCTGCCTGCTGCTCGGCCGGACTAAGCAATGCGTGGAACTGCTGTTGCATCCCGGCAAAATCAGCCACGTTACCATGCCAAAGATGAATACCTGCCGCAATGCCCGGGCCGGCAGAAAACGCGTTCCATACCGGCTTAGTATTAAAACTGCAGGTAACTGTGCCTTGGCCCATCAGCAAGTAACTAGTCTTTTTTTACCGCCGCCTCATCCAGGCATTTTTGCAACACTACGGCAAACTCCTGATCATTTGGCGGAGCAAAGATAGTGTTGTGCTCACCTGGAATATCATGCACACGAACGCCCTTCTTGGCATAAGGTTTCCAGCCCATGAATTTAAAATCGTCCATGTAAAAAGTTTTCTTTTTAGCACGAAACAGGTCTATCGCAACATTAACCGGCTGCACAAAGTAGTTGTCCATCGCGCGCTTGTTCTCTTCGTCCAGCTCGTTAGAGTATCCAAAGAAGCCTTCCTGCGATTGATCAGCCCCTTTAATGCGCCACCATAAACGGATGATGCGGCGCTTTAACTGCAGGGCTTTATATTCTATAGCGCGTTTAGGATCTTGCGCCAGCAGTACAAAGCTGTACAATAGCTGCATAATCAGTAACCGGGTGCGTCTGAATAGCTTTACTATAACCGAATCGTATCTTTCGGTCTGTGTGATATGCGTATCAAACATAGCCACCATACGCACATCTCTGCCAGCTTCAATCATCTGGCGGGCCATCTCATAGGCAATAATACCACCCAGCGAATAGCCAGCCAACGCATACGGGCCGTCCGGATTTTTGGCAACAATTTCGGCAATATAGTTGGCCGCAATCTCCTCCATGTTGTCCAGCGGTTTGTCTATGCCATTCAAACCTTTGGCTTGCAAACCGAAAACCGGTTGATCGGCATCCAGATTCATAGCCAGCGCATTGAACAGCAACACGTTCAAACCGGCACCATGCACAATATAGATAGGCATTTTAGTGCCTTTAGGCTTAATGTTTACTAACGACTCCCAGGTAATAGACTTGCCATCTACCTGCAGGCGCTGCGCCAGTTTTTCTACTGTTGAAAATTCAAAAAGTGTAGCCAGTGGCAGACGTTTGCCGGTCTCCTGCTCCAATCTAGCCATAATTTTCACGGCCACCAGAGAGCGTCCACCCAGTTCAAAGAAATCGTCATAAACGCCTACTTGCTCCAGACCCATAAACTCGGCCCAGGTATCGGCTACCAGTTTTTCTACAGTGGTGCGTGGCTCCACGTAAACCTCACGTCTTCTAACAATAAACGGGCGTGGATCTGGCAACGCCTTACGATCTACCTTACCATTTGGCGTTTGCGGAATTTCGTCAATCACCGCATAATCATCGGCCACCATGTATTCTGGCAATGCATCAGCCAAGGCCTGGCGCCAGCTTTCCATTTGCTGCACCAGGTCCTCCTCGTTAGGTTCCAGCACCAGGTAAGCTACCAGGCGCAAATCTGGCCCCATATCGGTACGCGGTAATACCACTGCCGAACGTACATTCTTTTGTTTTGAGAGGATATATTCAATCTCGGCCAGCTCAATACGGTAGCCACGAATTTTTACCTGATGATCTATACGGCCAAGGCAATTTACCTCGCCGTTTTCTTTAAAGCTGCCCAAATCGCCGGTGCGGTAAACTTTGCCTCCGGGAGTGCCGCTAAAAGTATCGTCTATAAATTTCTCTTCATTTAGTTCTGGCCTGTTCAGGTAACCTGCGGCCACGCTATCGCCGCCAATGCAAATCTCCCCTACCGACCCATCGGTCAGGTTGTTGTTCTGCTCATCCAGAATATAGATCTGGGTGTTCCAGATCGGTTTACCAATGGTAATATCGGCCGACTCGGTAACATGCTTTATGGTAGAATAAACCGTGGTCTCTGTAGGGCCGTACTGGTTCCAAAGCTCTTCACACAGTGGGATCAGTTTATCGGCTAAATCTTTAGCCAATGGCTCACCTCCGGTAATTACACGCACGGGCAGCGGTTTATCCCAACCAGCCTCAATCAGCATGCGCCAGGTGTATGGGGTGGCCTGCATCATGGTAACGCCTTGAGTGCGCATAATTTCCAACAACGCACGACCGTCTTTTGCGGTCACAGTATCGGTAATGATGAGCGTAGCACCTACAATAAACGGCAGGTACATCTCCAGCCCGAAAATATCGAAAGAAATGGTGGTAACGCCCAGCAGCACGTCATCTGCAGTAAGGCCCGGCTCTTCCTTCATGCTCAATATAAAATTGGCAAAGTTGCTGTGCCTGATCTGTACGCCCTTCGGTTTACCGGTAGAACCAGATGTATACAGGATATAGATAAGATCATCACCCTTAACCGTTACCTGGGGTTGGGTGGTTGGCTGTGCGTCCAGCTTAAACAGGATATCTTCTATATAAAGCTCTTGCGATTGGGTATTGAATTTACCCTGATATTTTTTTGAGGTGAACAGAATCTTCGCTGAGGCATCTTCCAGCATAAACTCAATACGATCTGCCGGATACTCCGGATCAAGCGGAATATAAGCCGCACCCGATTTGATAATGGCCAGCAGAGAAACAATCATCTCTGGCGAACGGTCGAGCGACAGACCAATCACATCGCCGGGCTTAATACCTTCGGCAATCAATATATGGGCAATGCGGTTAGAGGTTTCGTCCAAATGACGATAGTTCATCTGGCGATCTTCAAACGACAGCGCAATCTTGTCCGGGTATTGTTGTGCAATCTCGGCAATGTATTCAAAAACAGGTTTATCTTTCTGATAGGTTGCAGCCGGGCCAAAACCAATATTTAGTGTATCGCTTCGCTCCTGATCCATTAATCTATATTTTCGAGTTCTGTAAAAATAATGCTTTTTTATATCGATAGCGGTGCTCACCACCCTTGTGTTTAAGGTTGTAGAACTATCGGTTTAAAACAATTATCCAATAACTATGCCACCTGTTTATTGTTTTACGTGGTGAGCCGTATGTATAAATTTTTTATTTGCGCCTTTTAGCTTAAACAACAGCAAGAACATGGTGAAAAAGATGAACGGCAATTTCAGCACTGCGTTCAGCAATTTCCTGTTAAAAAACGATGGCGGGATGGCCAGCAATATGGCTGCATAACACAACCCGGTGCCCAGTGTCCACCAGCGCCAAGAGGGGCCAATGCCGGTTAACGAGAACACTAACATCATTGGCATAATACCCAGCATCAGTACGCGGGGTAAAATGGCGGTATGGTAGATCTCGTTGAAATAATCGCGGTTACCACGCAGAAACAGCTCTTGCAAGCCATTTACAAAGTATTTGCGAAACAAGGCAAACTGTGCCGAGAGCCAACGTTTACGCTGATTTTTAAAGTTATCCGGCTTGCTCACTTTCTCATCATAGATCAGGGCTTCCTCGCTGTAATCAACTGAGATTTTATCGCGGGTAAGCAGCAGGCCCATCTCTTTATCAAAACCGCCCACGGCATCAATACGTTCCATTACGCTGGTAAACAACTGATATTCAAGCGCCATTCCAGAGCCAATGATAGCCGAAGACAGGTTATAAACCCTTTGTGATTTACGGAAGATGTGGTTATTGATCTCCTCGCTAATCGCATCCAGCATGGCAATAGAGGTTTCAGAGTTAAGCGCAACGCGGTGCCCCTGCACCACTTTCTGGCCGGCCACCAGGTGGCGATTAATGTGATGCAGAAAATCAGGCGCGGCAATATTATCAATATCATAAACCACAGCGGCATCAAAGCCAGGCTCGGTTGCAGCAATGGCCGCATGCAGCGCACGCGATTTGGTGCTCTTCTCCAGAAATACCTCAACCACCTGTAAGGGCATTGACTTTAGTGTTGCCACCGTCTCCGGCTGCAGTTTATCGGCAATAACACAAACGCGGTAAAGATCTTTCGGATAGTCAATTTCCAGGGCTTTGGCAGCGGTATTTAGAATGATGGCATCTTCTTTATAAGCCGGAATATAGATGATAAACTTCAGCAACCTATCGGTAACCGGCGGTGCCTGTACTTTGATTACCCGTCCGCTAAATGAAAAGAAAAACAGGTAGAGCGAATAGGTACCCAGGTAGATAAAAATTATCCAAAAAATAATATCGGCAATAGTGTGAATAATCTCCATACAGCTCTTTTATATTTTAAGCACCATACTTTATGTGCAATTTATTCCCCAATTGGGGCCTTCGAAAACTTTTTGAAAATATTGCTGATTAACATTTTCAACTCGGCATAACCCAGTGTAAAAATGTCGCCCATTTTAAAGTTCAGGTATTTTTTCAGCGTCCAGTACCCGTAAAGCGTTCCTACTATAAAGGTGATAATAGACGCACCGGCAACGCCATAAATACTCTTGAAAATGAGCAGGCCTGCAATATCGCCTATCACATTAACCGCCAGCATAATGTATACCTTAATCATATTGGCTCGCGGCTTATTGATCATATCCAGGGTGATGCCCATAAACCTGTCTAGCGGCAGCAGGATGGCAAAGAACATAAAGATCCTGAACACACCTACCGACTCAGACCCGATAAACTTTTTACCACCAAGAATGTGCATAAACACATCGGCCCCAACAAAGCACACTAAACAAATAGGAATCAGCGCAAGGGTAATCATCCCGGCAAATTTCTTCATCAGGTACACCACTTTATTGTTATCGCCCTGATTAGATGCGGCTGAAATCATTGGCATTGCGGTGGCCGTAAAACTGCGGATAAAGATCTCTATCACCTGCATCAGTTGTTGGGCCATACCATACATACCCACAGCAGCGGCGGCGGCATTGCCCGGCAACATAAAGTTGATGATATAGGTGTCTGAAGCTTTTAAAAATTGTGCCGCAATAGAGGTGCCCACACTGAATTTTCCGTAATGAAACAGCTCGTGGATACTCTCTTTAGTACGCTTTCCTATAGTGCCTAATCTATCCCACCCGGCAATCATCGTTGCAGCGCTGGTAAGCACACAGGTAAGAAAGTTGGCGTAAACAGCATTTAAAAACGTAAGATGGTTTGTTAAAATGAGGATAACCATAAACAGCAGCTGCAGGCATTGGTTAATGCCCCGTACAACCAGCAACATCCCAAAGCGTTCTTCGGCCTGTAAGATCCAGGTGGCTACGCTGTAGGGCAGCATGGCCAAAAAGATAATGCCGAACCAGTGCATCATAATTAAAGTGGCCGGAGTAACTGTGGGATGAAAAATAACATACCACAAATACCAGAGCAAATTAATTGCGCAGCCGGCAAGCGTAATCACAAAACCAATGTGCCAGGCAGCACCTGAGATACTGGCCGAGCGCTCTTTATCGGTACCAGAATAAAATTTAATGAGTGAATTTTGCAGGAAACCCGTACGGAAAACGTCTGCCAGGGTAACCATGTTCAGAATAAAGAATACCCAATTACCCACATCCTCTTTGGTAGAGAAGTTATGCGCCAATAATAAAATGGTCAACATACCGATAACGGCCATGATCATGTTCCCGGCAAAAGACAGGAAGTGATTATTACGCAATTGCTTTAAAATTGACTTCATTAGGTATCAATCCTTTTTACTGAATTTTCTGCTATTTGTTTCTCATCATCCAATCTTTTTAAAACATTTATCAGTGCGATACACAAATAAAACATAATGTTGGACGGAAACTGTACGAAGGACTGTTGCGGATAACTGGCAACAGCAAATGCAAAGATCACCATCACCATCCCCAGCGTGTAATTCTTTAGTTCGGGATCCTTAATCAAAAAGAAATTATTGATCCCCGTTTTTAGTGTTACAAAGAGCAGCGTGCAGAATAACAACAAACCTACCGAACCCAACTCTACGGCTATACGCACATAACTACTATCTGGCGGAAACTTTGACAATGGCGAGTTGGGCGCAAACCTTTGCCCCCAAACACCCACAGCGCCCAAACCTGCACCAAAAGGGTGCGATTGGATATACGGCTTAATGAAAGCCTGGTTCTTGGCGCGCTCATTGAACGATGCATCCTCCGTAGGTCTGAACGCACTCTGGAAACGCTTAATGGCACCGTTTGATGTTGGCACAAAGATCATAAAGATAAAGATCATCCCCACGAAAGACCCTGTCAACAGCACGCGTGTATTAAAGTATAATACCATCAATAGCACCAAACATGCTGGCAACAACACATAACCCGCCCTGGTGCCCGAGAAGAGCATAGAGTTCATGAACAAAATGATCATGCCTGCCAGTAGCAGTTTTTTGCGTAGGCTACGCTTACCAAATAGCATGGACAGGCACAAGGCACTGGTAAGGGCCATATTGTAAGCAAATACAACCGGATCCGAAAAAATGGAGAACTTGCGCCAATGCCCCGCCTGGAAGTTGAGGTGCATAGTAAGCGGGTTACGACGCAACACGGCCCACTCATACGGAAAATAACCATTTATTTCTTGCGCATAGCCGTAAATGGCAGCAAAGGTGGTAAGGGCCAGCCATATTTTAATAAGGAGCTTAACAAATTTAAGGTCATTGATCTGGTACTCGAACACGAAGTACATCAATACAATAATGGCCACTGTACGCACGGTATATACCCAGGCTAGCTTTGAAGCCGCTACCGGGTTAAGTACCTGTAATATGTTATAGCTGATCCAGGCCAGCATTAAATAAGAGATGGGATTGGCAAAAACCTTCCAGTTAGGCCTTATTTTCTGACTGATGAGAAAGCCCAGCAGCAGCAGATACTGCAAAATATCCATACTGGTACCAATAGGCGTACCTGCAGGCGTAAAATTGCTGATAAAGTTTACCCAATAGGCCCAGATAAACAGAACGGCAATACCAAATTTAGGATAGCCAACGGTACCAATAACAACTGGCAAACCTACTACGCCTACAATTAGAAGTAACCCGGCAACAAAGCCGTAGTAGTAAATTACATAACTGACCAGATAGGCACCCAATAAACAAATTGCCAGCAGGGCAAACCATGCAAACCTTCCACTGAAGAGCTTTTTCAGTAGCGGGCGGTCGTCTATATATCTATCCCTGCTAAACGCCATACCGGTTTACAGAAACAATATTTTAACAGCCCACACAAAAACGCCAATAAAGGCAATAGCAATAGCTATTTTACGCGTTTTTTGCTGCAGTGGTGTTAGCTCTGCAAATGGGTCGGGGGTTGATATTGGCTTAACTTTCATGGCGGCCTGCTTTAAAAAGATGTAACCATGTAACGCGCTAAGGTACTAGACCTTAACCGCGTTTTTTTGATTGATAGGCTGCTTTATTGAGCACCCAACCGGCAAACTTACCGGTGGTATTCAGTTGCTGCAGTTCTTTAACCAGTTGCTTTCTGCCCTCTACAATGTCCTGATCGGCCTCAAAAACAACTATTACTTTATTAGCAAACAACATCCACTCTTTAGCCTTGTTTTTGGCAGATAGCGATGGTATATCTATCAGAATAATATCATAGATCTGCTTCAACTCGGTAAACTTGTTGCGCAAGAACACTTCACTGCTAATTTCCAGCAACGTTACATCCTCGCCGCGGTTACCCAACACGCCAACGGCCTGACTAATTGCAGGGGCGTTAGACGGATCATTCCTGAAAAAGTCTTCAATAAAAACTTTGGGCTGTACCGAATGACTGATGGTTGGGTTTTCCATATTACCATCTATCAGCAACACCTTTTTATTGATCATGTTGTAAGAGTAGGCCAGCGTGCTTGCCAACAGGGTTTTGCCCTCGCCATCGCGCATGCTGGTTACAGCCACTACCTTTTCGCCGGCCAGCTCCTGGTCAACCTCAAAGCGGATAGCGCGCAGCAAATCTTTGTACTGCTGCATCCGGTCGCGGTGCTCCACATCCCAAAGGCGGCGCAGATCAATAGTTGAGCCGGGTATCCGGTTCAAGTAGCCCAACACCGGCAAGCTGGTACGGTTAGCCAAACGTACCGGATCTTTAATACTGTTATCCAAAAAGAACATCGCAAAGAAGATCACCAGACAGATCATCTCGCCACCCACGCCTGCTAATACAATCAGCAACAACTTTTTAGATGGCTCTGCAACATCCGGTTCTGCTTTTTCAATCTGCATCAGTTTAGTTTCTGATTTTGATTGCAGCACAGCATTGTTATAACGATTCTGCACATCCTGATACTCTTTGCTGGCAATCTCTATCTCCATCTGGTAGGTTTTCACCTTGGCATCCAGCGGCACCATGCGTTTAAAGTTAGCATTAAGGTTATCCAACTGCTGCTGAATAGACTTCAGACTGTACTTGGTCAGGTTATAGTTCATCTCCAGCTCCAAACGCTGACGCAACAGGTCAGACTTGGTTTGCAGCGGATCGAGGATATAGGCATCATTAGATTGTAGCGCCTGGTTGGTCACCTTTTTCTGCAATGAGTCTATAGCAGTTTTGATTTTCGGGTCGAAATTGCTCATTACCCATCTATCGTTCAGCGCATGCAGCTGATCCATAGAAGTGGTCAACTGCGAGTTGATCTTGCTAACGTTTTGTTCAATAAACTTACGGCTCTTCGGGTCAAACTTTTTATCAATATTATCAAGCGCACCGGTATATGAGGCCATATTCTTTTGCGCCTCTATCAGTTTATTCTGATACTCTACAATCTGGCCATAAACGGTTTTAGACTGATCTTCCAGATCCAGCACATCGTTCTTGATCTTGTAGTTCTGCAGTTTTCCTGTTTTAACAGCCAGGGTATCACGTCTCTCATTCAACAGATTAGACAGGTAACGCACAGCCGCCAACTCATTCTGCTGAACGATCTTGGTATGGTAATCAATAAATCCCTGGCAAAGGGTATTGACTATATAGGCTGATAGCTGCGGGTTCTCCGAAGAAGCCGACACAATAATAAAATCACTGAAATCCTCGCGGGTGATGGTGATGGCCTTGCTCAGCGAACGCTCATCGTAACGCATCTCTATCAGCATTTTGTTGAGCGAGTTCTCTTTCGGATTGACCAGCGAAAGACCCTCCAGATGCTTCAGTTTATAATTAAAGATCGCAACCGCATCTTTCCACTGTTGTACGGTTAATGAAGCCATCATTTTTGATGACTTTCTAAACGGCGTTTTGCTGTTAAGATCATGCAGGATAAGGTTATAAGAAACCATATCATACATTTTCTTCAGCTTCATCACCTCCATCAAGTTACTAAACTCTGTATAGATCTTGGTATCCTGTACGTTGGTCTCGTTTTGATCAAGCAGCTGACGGGTTTGATCTACGATACCCGTTGCAATGCGTGAGTTAGAAACATACTCATCGGGCAGATTACGTACCAGAAAAAAAGTCACCATTATGGCAACAGCAGGCACAATAATGAGTATGCTGATATATTTTTTTAGAAGTTTAAAAAAATCTTTTACTTCCATTAGTTAATGTCTTCCAATTTCTTACCTATAAACTCTTCCAGATCAACCTTTGCGGTAAGCACGGAGCGCTCGCCCTGTATTTTATAGGATGTTTGTGTATACATAATTACCAGCGCGTCATTATAATCTTTTAATGATGCCTCAGCTTTCTCAAACTTTGTTTTCATTTGCTTTACATTGGTGCCGGCATCCTGCTCGGCCCTAACGCGCACTCTGAGTTCGGCCAGCGCTTCCACGTAATTATAGTATAAACGTTTTACGTTAGTTGTAAGCGTTAAAATATATTCCTGCTGTTGGTAATAAGCTACATCAACTGCCTGGCGGGCATTTTTAATTTGATAAGGTTTTGCCAGCAGCTGACCAATATTTACCGTAACCGCCAATGAGAAACCAAAAAAAATGTTGGGGTTAACCACATTTACGGTGTTTTGCGGATTGTATATATACGATGGGGTGATCATATCAAACCACGAGATTTGCGCCTGGTGGTAGGTGGTACGCGCAATACCAATCTGCGTAGACCGGATCTTCATCTCGGGATAGTTCTTTTTAGCGGTATCTATCAGCTTTTGCAGAAAGTCTTGCTTTACGTCGGGTATCATGCTTTCCTGCGCGCGCAGGCTAGCGGCAGAGCATAATATGAAAAAAAATGAAAGGTTTATCAGGCGAAATTTGAACATGCTTAGACTTTTTCTTTCTGGAACAAGGCCGGAATAGTTGATAAAATGATCTTCATATCAAGCAACAGCGAGTAGTTCTGTGCGTAAAAATTATCCAGCTTCTTCCGTTCCCTCTCAGACATATCATCTTTACCGCGCTTGGTTACCTGCCATAAGCCTGTTAAACCCGCAGGGCCTAAAAAGCGCATGGCCCACTCGTTAGAGGTTAACATCTCTGCCTCATAAACCGGTAGCGGACGGTTACCTACAATAGACATATCGCCCTTTAAGATGTTTACCAGCTGCGGCAACTCATCTAAACTGGTGCTGCGTAAAAAGCCGCCCAGACGGGTAATACGCGGGTCATTCTTAATTTTTACAAATGATGCTTTGCCTTTTGCGCCGCCATCCTCATTAGCATATTGGTTATGCTCTGCAGAGAGCTTGGCCAGCAACTGATCGGCATCGCTACGCATCGATCTGAATTTATAAAAATCAAACACCTGGTAGCCGGTACCTACACGCTTGCTCTTATAAATGATAGGTCCTTTTGAGCCCAGTTTAATAGCTAATGCAATGACCAACAGCACCGGAGAAAAAGCCAGTAAAGCCATCGATGACAGGATAACGTCCATAGCGCGTTTACCCGGTGGCAACTTGTAAGTAGTATCTACCTTTTTAGAAAGCTCGGCCAGTGTTGGCTTGATCAGTTTAAAGTTTACCAGGAAGTTTAAACGCTCGCGCAGGTGCAGCAGGTTGATCGGCATGGCATAAAGGTCATTCACCTTTAAACTTATCGCACGGCGGCGCCACTCGGCATCGTTACGATCTGTTACCAGCACAATAAGCATTTGCTTAAACATGCTGTTCTTCTTGATACGCTCAACAAAGGTAAAGGCTTCGCCTGTTTCATCCAGCTCGATCAATAAGATATCGGGCATACTCAACAGCGACTGTTCTGCCAGGTACTCATCCAGGCCGTTAAGGTTCTGGCTAGCAAATATCTGGTAATGGGCAGGCAGCTCGGCAAATATATTATCGCGCAGGGCTGTGCCTGCATAGGCCAGCTTTACCCTTAAACCTACACTTTCATTCCAATCAGTTGTAATTGGTTGTGTCATAAACTTGCAGAATTTTGCTGATTTCAGCTTTTAAAACAGTTGGATTGAAGGGTTTGTGCAAATAAGCATCCACCTGGAACGGCATACGCGACACCTGCTCATCAAGATCGTCGGCTGCAGAAAGCAGTACTACCGGTATATCTTTATAAAAACCACTAATCTTTACGTTCTTTACAAAAGCCTGTCCGTCAAAAGTAGGCATGGCTAGGTCTGAGATAATCAGCTCGGGCATGTTACCTTCTTCCAGCCAGTCCAGTGCTTCAAAACCGCTGGTTTTTACCACAATATCATAATCTTTTGACAGTATAAAATTGAGCAGTTTCAGAATGCTCAGGTCATCATCAACTACCAATAAATTTTTCTTCATGTTAGCGCTTAATTTAGCTATTTAATGCAAAACAATTACTAAAACAGCTTCATAGGTAGACAAATAAAACGCGGCTGCAGCCGCTGTTTGTTAGCTGCATTAAAATAACAAACTTTTATTTAAACTAAAAAATACAATACAACAACCACAACTATATATTTTAACGCAACATTTTACGCAAGGTTATTTTTATTTCTCAATTAGTTATTTTTTTCTTATTTATTAAAACCTGCGTGTTTATCTATCACCATATCCAGTATATCTTTTGTTTTGTCTGGATAATTTACCGGAATAACCTTACCGTTTTCCAGCCAATCATAAATTACATCATTATGTTTTGGCTTCAAACTCTTAATCAGCGGCACACCCATATATTTTAAAGCAGCGCCATTGAGGTGTTGCTCGTACTGATTTTTCATGGGTATTACCAGCAGCTTTTTACCCATAAATAATGCCTCGGCCGGCGTTTCAAACCCTGCACCGCACAACACACCGGTTGATTGCGCCATGCTGGCAATAAACCGCTCGTTATTGATAGGCTGGATATTCACATTTTTATGCGAAACTACCTTTTTGTTGTGCTTAGAGAATACTTCCCATTTGATATGCTTAAACTCGGTAAGACGCTCTATCAAACGCTTATCATCATAAGCAGGCAGATAAACGGTGTAATGGCCACGGTCTTCAACCACCTGCTCACGTACCTGCTTGCGAATTACCGGGGTAAACGTATTCTGGTCAAACTCTGCAAAATGGAAACCATATTGCACGTTGGTGGGCGCATAGTTTTTGATAATAAACTTGCCCATCATGTCTGTTTCGTCAGGCTTTGGCGCGTTCTCGCTCATTACCGCCGCCTGATGACTCAATGAAACGCAGAATTTATTACGCTGATAACAGGCCCATGATGATACGGGTTCAAAATCATTGATCACCAGATCATAATCCTCTACCGGCAGCTTTTTCATCTCTTTGATGAATAAACGGGTATTGGCCTGTTTAAAAGTTTTCCAAAGATCAACCCCACCTTTTTTACCAAAGATAAAGCCCATGCCATGGAATTTATACTTTACCGGGAAGGGCAAGGACAGATCGCCCTGGATACCGCTTACTACAATATCCACATCAGCGCGCTGCTGTAAAAGCGGCACAATATCCATAGAACGGCTCAGGTGCCCGTTACCTGTGCCTTGAATAGCGTAGAGTATCCTCATAATCGGGATTAAATATAGCTATTGCATGTTATATTGACAGCCCTGAATTATAAACAAATGGAATAAAAAAGCCTGATTTATTGAAAAACAGGCTTTTTTAGTTTAAATAAACAATGGTTTAATATAACCGTAATATGTTTAAACGGATATTATCCATTTGACGGCTTACCGGTGCCCTTTTTACCGCCACGGCGCCAGTTGCTTTTATTGCGTGTGTTTTTGTTATTATTATTACGCGGCGACTGCCTGCTGTTATGGTGCGGATTGTTTTTCAGCTCCTCGCGGATGCGCTCCTGCGTGCTCAGCTGTTTCATCGGGTATGGATGCTCCTCCTCAACCGGGATTTGCTTGGCAATGAGTTTATGGATGTCCTTTAAAAACTCTTTCTCCTCGGTATCACAAAATGATAGAGCCATACCACTAGCTCCTGCCCTGCCGGTACGACCGATACGGTGTACGTAGGTTTCAGGTATGTTAGGCAGTTCGTAATTAATCACATGCGTCAGCTCGTCAATATCAATACCACGGGCGGCAATATCTGTAGCTACCAGCACACGGGTGGTGCGGTTTTTGAAGTTAGTTAACGCGCGCTGACGGGCATTTTGCGACTTATTACCATGGATAGCCTCGGCAGTGATGCCGGCTTTAGCCAGGTCTTTCACCACTTTATCTGCACCGTGTTTGGTGCGGGTAAACACCAATACGGTTTCAATGCTTTGGTCTTTCAATACGTGTTGCAGCAAGCCTCGCTTATCGGCCTTGTCTACAAAATAAATAGTCTGCTGTATGGTATCGGCTGTTGATGACACCGGTGTTACTTCTACCTTGGCTGGATTATTCAAGATGCTATCCGCCAGTTGCTGAATTTCTGCGGGCATAGTGGCCGAGAAGAACAATGTTTGCCTTTTTGCCGGCACCTTGCTTAAAATGCGTTTCACATCGTGCACAAAACCCATATCCAGCATACGGTCGGCCTCGTCCAGTACCAATATTTTAAGGTGCGAGAGACTAACATAACCCTGATTCATCAAATCGATCAAACGACCGGGGGTAGCTACCAAAATATCAACCCCGCGACGCAAGGTATCAACCTGCGGATTCTGGGACACGCCACCGAAGATAACGGCATGTTTCAAACCCGTAAAACGGCCATAGGCCGTAATGCTCTCGGCAATCTGGATAGCCAGCTCTCGGGTTGGAGTTAATATCAGCGTTTTAATGCTTTTTTGCTCCTTATGCTGCTGGCGCTGCTGATAAAGCAGTTGCAACACTGGAATGGAAAATGCGGCGGTTTTACCGGTACCGGTTTGGGCACAGCCCAGCAGATCGCGCTGCTGCAATATATATGGAATAGCCTGGGCCTGTATGGGCGTAGGCTGTGTATAACCCTCTTGTTTTAAGGCCTTGAGGATAGGCTCAATTAATTTAAGATCCTGAAATGACATGTATTGTTATTGTATGGCGCCGATGCGTATTGTTTAGAAAAGTCTACGATATGAATTGGCTATCAGCGCTGTTTTATTTTGGCAAAGGTACGCAATTAAGCCCACAATCTGCATACCGCAAATTAGTGGCAAAATGCCCGCTGCAGGCAATAAAAACTAAATTAATTGCGTTGGGAATCAGTTGACCATAAAAAAAGTGACCTGCCAGATTTTACCTTTTGGCATAGAAATAGTCATATATACAAAGAGTTTAGTTAAAATTTACCGATATGAAAACGTTAAAAACAGTATTGATAGCCGCCATATTAACCGTTGGTTCTTTGAGTTTGGCCAATGCGCAAACCCGCTTCCACGTTAGTGTTAATACCCCTGGCTTACATATAAGCGCCGGCAATTACCATCGTGGTTATTATGGTCCGGCTTATTATCAGCCTGCTTACTATGAACCGGCACCTGCTTATTATGAGCCGGAGTATTGCGCACCATCTTACCCGGTATATTACCGTCATTACAGGCCAGCATATTACCGTCACGAGTACCGCCGCGTAGTTTACCGTCATGAGTACTACCGCCCGGCTTATTATGGTGGTTACCATAGGGGTTACCGTCATTGGTAATGCCTGATTTCGAAATTCGGATGTTCAATTTCGGATTTACTAAGTTTGATTTTGGACCGAAAACAAAAAGCCGTTTTGCAACTAGCAAAACGGCTTTTTTATTTATCAATCTAGCCCGAAAGCCGACATCCTACTAATCCGAAATCGAACATCCGAAACTCGAAATCAATTAAAACTCTGCATTCTTAGGGAACCTTGGGAACGGAATCACGTCTCTGATGTTACCCATGCCGGTAACAAACAGTACCAAACGCTCAAAGCCCAAACCGAAACCGGCGTGCGGACAAGCACCGAAACGGCGGGTATCCAGGTACCACCATAGCTCTTCGGTCGGGATGTGCATCTCGTTCATGCGTTGCTCCAAGCGGTCCAGGCGTTCCTCACGTTGCGATCCACCCACAATCTCACCAATGCCCGGGAACAGGATGTCCATTGCGCGTACGGTCTTACCGTCGTCATTCTGGCGCATGTAAAAGGCTTTGATCTCTTTTGGATAATCAGTCAGAATCACTGGTTTTTTAAAGTGTTTCTCAACCAGGTAACGCTCGTGCTCTGATTGCAGATCGGCGCCCCAGCCTTCTATCAGGTACTGGAATTTTTTCTTTTTGTTATGCGATGAATCACGCAGGATATCGATAGCCTCAGTATAAGTGATACGCATAAAATCGTTATCCAGGCAGAACTGCAGTTTATCCAGCAGGTTCAGTTCAGAACGCTCTTGCTGTGGCTTCTGCTTTTCTTCTTCCAGTAAACGCTGGGTCAAAAACTCAATATCCTCTTTGTTATGTTCCAGCGCGTAGCTGATCACGTATTTCAGCAGCGCCTCGGCCATATCCATGTTATCGTTCAGGTCATAAAAAGCCATTTCGGGCTCAATCATCCAGAACTCTGCCAGGTGACGGGTGGTATTTGAGTTTTCGGCACGGAACGTCGGGCCGAAAGTATAGATATCGCTCAGAGCCATTGCACCCAGCTCACCTTCCAGCTGACCAGATACGGTTAGGTTGGCCGCGCGACCAAAGAAATCTTGTTTAAAATCAACCTCACCCGATTCGGTACGCGGCGGGTTACCAATATCAAAGTTGGTTACATGGAACATCTCGCCTGCACCCTCGGCATCACTGGCGGTGATAATTGGGGTATGCAGGTAAACAAAACCCTGCTCCTGAAAAAACTTATGAACGGCAAATGCCAGACTGTTACGCACACGGAACACCGCGCCAAACGTGTTGGTACGGAAACGCAGGTGCGCAATCTCGCGCAGAAACTCCAGGCTATGCTTTTTTGGCTGCAGCGGATATTTCTCCGGATCACTGTCGCCCAGTATCTCAATGCTGGTGGCTTTTACTTCCACCGTCTGTCCTTTACCTAACGACTCGATCAGCTGACCGGTTACGGCAATGGCTGCGCCGGTGGTGATGCGCTTTAGCAGCGCCTCATCGGTGTTCTGGAAATCGACAACAATCTGCAGGTTATTATTGGTAGAGCCGTCGTTTAAAGCGATAAACTGATTATTGCGGAAGGTGCGTACCCATCCTTTAACAGTAACTTCGGTGCCGGTTTGACCGCCGGCCAACAATGCTTTAATTTTTGTTCGCTGACTCATATAATTTTTTTTAAATGAGCGGCAAAAATACAATTTTGATGTGAGACGTGAGATTTGAGATGTGAGAATTATTACAATGCTCACCTTAAAAAACGTAGAGCCACATATTTGTGGCTCTCCTGTGCAAAGAATATCCTCAGGGAGCCACATGCCAACGGCCCTTCGTGCAGGGAATATCCTCAAGGAGCCACAAATATGTGGCTCTACGTTATGTATAAGCATCCTCATATCTGCACATTTCCCTAAGTTTGCCTTAATGAACCCAAAGCTTAGTTTGGCCATTGGCATTGTATGTATTGCGTTCTCGCCTATTTTTGTAAAACTGGCGGGCACGGCGCCGCTGGCTGCTGCGTTTTACCGCATTGCCTTTGCCTGGGTTTTGCTGGCGCCGTATTGCATCATCAAAAAGCAAACGGCTATTGCCCGTAAGGATCTGCTGATTGCACTGTTGGCTGGCTTCATCTTCGCCAGCGATATTGCCGTTTGGAACATCTCTATATTAAAAATCAGCGCCACGGTATCAACTTTGCTGGCTAACCTTGCACCTGTTTGGGTGGGGCTGATGAGTTATATTTTCCTGCGCAAAAAATCGGGGTGGCTATTCTGGGTAGGTACGCTCATTGCAATTGCCGGCATGGTGGTACTGGTTGGCTTCGATCAGTTAATCGGATTGAAATTTAACATCGGTATTGTGTTGGCAGTAACCGCCAGCATATTTTACAGCATTTATATCTTGCTTACCAAAGGTGTGTTGCAGCGTATCAGCACCCTAACCTTTATGTTTTATAATATGCTGGGGGCGATGTTGTTTCTGCTATTAATTAACTGGACGCAAGGCGCAGATTTGCTGCATTACCCCACCAACGTGTGGCTCAACTTCATCGGCATGGGACTGATCTGTCAGCTAGGGGGATGGCTCACCATTAACTACGCTATCGGCCTGCTGCCGGCTACCAAAACAGCCATTGCATTGCTGAGCCAAACTGTGGTAACTGCTATAATAGCCGCTATTTTGCTACATGAGCAACTGGAGATGAAAGAGATTATTGGTAGTATGATTGTTTTGGCGGGGATTGCTATTACGTTTGTAAAACAGCGAAGCCTACCATAGACTCTTGATAGATTCGATTGAATTAGCGTTCATTGCCGTTGACTTTAGTCAACGGATTAAAGCAAATTATAAATGGCTTTAGCCTAAATTGGCAAGCAGAGCAATCACTTAAATTTGGCTAAAGCCATTTAATATAAGAGCAATCACTTAAATTTGGCTAAAGCCATTTAATATAATTGTATATTCCGTCCCATGAATGGGACGGCAATGGGTACCGCCATTCACACCGTATGTTAATTAACTGTAGAAAACTATTGACGCGGTTAACCGTATTACCATCATCATAATATTTTACTTTTGTAACCCCGCTAATTTTTAGCGCACTGTTTTATTATGATCACCAAGCTCAGCATCGATAAAATTATGGAAGCTACCGACATTGTGGAGGTAGTGGGCGAGTTTGTGCAATTAAAAAAACGTGGTGCCAATTACGTGGGCCTCTCCCCTTTCTCCAACGAGCGTACGCCATCGTTCACCGTATCTCCGGCCAAAGGCATCTTTAAATGCTTCTCTTCCGGCAAAGGTGGTTCGGCCATCACGTTTTTGATGGAACTGGAGAAGTTTACCTATCCCGAAGCGCTGAAATGGCTGGCCAAAAAGTACGGCATTGAGGTTGAGGAAATTTTAGACAAGCCCGAAAACAGGGAAGAAGAAACCCGCCGCGAAAGCCTGATGGTTGCCACGGCTTACGCTGCCAAGTTTTTTCAGGATAGCCTGTGGGAGACAGCAGACGGGCAAAACATTGGTCTTAGCTATTATAAAGAGCGTGCCTTTACGCCCGAGACTATCCGCAAATTTGAGTTGGGTTACTCGCCCGATCAATGGGAAGCGTTTTCGGCCAAAGCTATTAAAGAGGGGTATAAAGAAGAGTTTCTGACCGAGGCTGGCTTGTCGGTTAAGCGGGATAACGGCAGTTTGTACGACAGATACCGCGGCCGTGTAATGTTCCCCATCCACAGCATTACCGGCAGGGTAATTGCCTTTGGTGGCCGTACCCTCAAAAGCGACAAAAGCGTACCCAAATATGTCAACTCTCCGGAGAGCGACATCTACCATAAATCAAACGTACTTTACGGTTTATACTTTGCCAAGAAAGCCATTCGCGATGAGGATAACTGCTACCTTGTAGAAGGTTATGCCGATGTGATCTCGGTACACCAGGCGGGCATTGAAAACGTGGTGGCCTCGTCGGGCACCTCGCTTACCGTAGAGCAAATCAGGCTGATTGGTCGCCTCACTAAAAACATCACCATATTATATGATGGCGATGCGGCAGGTATCAAGGCCTCGCTGCGCGGACTGGATCTGATTCTGGAAGAAGGCCTGAACGTAAAAGTAGTACTGTTCCCCGATGGGAACGACCCCGACTCATACGTGCGCCAGCTGGGCAGCAGCGCATTTAAGAAGTACATCGACGAGAACAAAAAGGATTTTATTCTTTTTAAGACCAATGCACTGCTTAAAGACGCAGCTAATGATCCGATAAAACGGGCAGGCGTGATCCGTGAGGTGGTGGAAAGTATTGCTAAGATTCCTGACTCGATCAAGGCATCGGTATTCATCAAAGAGTGTAGTATGCTGATGCAGATCGATGAGCGCGCCCTGCTTACCGAGCTGAACAAGATGCGCATGGCCAAGGCCAAAAAAGATGGCCAGTCGCAACAGCAGCAACAATACACGCCGCAATTTCATCCAGATCAACCTCCTCCTGATTTTTACGAGCAGTTTGACCCGAGCATTGAGCCTAACTATGCCGATTATGCCCGCGAAGCCCCGCCCCGTCCCGATGGCGAGCTGCAGGAACGCGAGATTGTTCGTCTGTTATTGCTCTACGGCAACCAGATGATTGAGATTGATGCCAGTAACAATACCAGCACCTATATCGGTCCGTTTATAGTGGGCATGCTGGACGACGTAGAGTTTGAACACGAAGACTGCAAAAAGTTTGTTGACCTGTACAAAAGCCAGGTAGAAAAAGGCGACCTGCCGGATGATAACTTCTTCATCCACCAGCAGGACAAGCAGATTGTAGACATGACCATTGATATGCTCACCCCGCTCTACATCCTGAGTGATAACTGGGAGGCCATGCACAACATCACCACCAATGATGAACAACGCGACCTGAAAGCCACCATTATGAACGGCGTATATCACCTTAAAAAACACAAGGTGAGCAAGATTCTGGAAAAACTGCTGCATGATCTGCAACACTGCACCGTTGAAACCGACATTGAGATACTGCAAAGCCAGTATATGTTTATGAAAAAGGTGGAGCGCAAAATTGCCGATGAGCTGGGGATTGTGATATTGCGGTAGAACCTCTCCCAACCCTCTCCAAAGGAGAGGGCTTTCATCATCATTCTATAAATCCATTTGTCATTGCGAGGAACAGCGGGGATTGTGCGACAGGGTGACGAAGCAATCTCTTCGCATGCAAAACGGCACTACATATCCAATTGTCTTATGACGAGATTGCTTCGTGCCTCGCAATGACAAACAGCATAAAACCTTTTTCCCTTTTCAATTCTAAATTTTTACTTTTCGCCATCTAAAAATCACCCACATGCCTGCACACATAGAACTTGGTAAACGGGGCGAGCAACTGGCCCGCACACACCTGGAAGCTACGGGCTATGAGATTTTAGACCAAAACTGGACGCATGCCAAGGCCGAAATTGATATAATTGCCTATAAAAACGGAGTGATTATATTTATTGAGGTAAAATCGCGTTCTTATAATTACTTTGGCGAGCCTGAAGACTTTGTAGACCGCCGCAAGCAGCGTTTGCTGGCCCGGGCTGCCGATGAATACATTTACCTGATGAACCATCAGGGCGAAGTGCGGTTTGATATTGTATCTGTACTGTTTGCCTCTGATGATTCGCACAAATTGAAACACATAGAAGATGCCTTTTGGCCTCAGCCTGAATAATTATTACAAATGAAAACTTTAAAAGTACTAGCTCTGGGCGGCGCACTCCTGCTGGCCTTCGGATGCAGCCACAAAGACAACAAAACAGCAATGACCCTGAGCCCCGAAATGGGCACCACCTATAAAACCGGCGACGCCATACCGGTAAAACTGCAATACCCATCTGACGTTAAACCCGATTCTGTAGTTTATCTGCTTGATTCGGTTCGTTTTGCATCTACAAAAGATTCAGCCGGCATAAAACTAAAAACCGATACCATGCGATTGGGTTCGAGGTTGATTACCGCCAAACTTTACCAGGGCGGCAAGGCCGAAGAGGTATCAACCAACTTTATGCTCTACCCCTCAAAAGCTCCGGAAGAATTAGCTTATAAGGTTGACAAAGTTTTCCCGCATGATACCAGTAGTTATACAGAGGGTCTGTTATATCAAGACGGCTTTTTATACGAAAGCGATGGCGGTCGCGAGGGCGAAGATGCCGGCCGTTCAAGCTTGCGCAAGGTAAACGTGGAAACCGGCAAACCAGTATTGAAAGTTGACGGCGATCCCAAAGTATTTTCGGAAGGTATTTCCATCGTAGGCGATAAACTGATCCAGTTGACTTATACCGAAAAACTGGGTTACGTTTATGATAAAAACACTTTCAAGCTGCTCAAAACCTTCACCAATAATGTTGGGTATGAGGGTTGGGGCATGTGTTATGACGGCCATAAACTGTACATGGATGATAGCACCAACCGCGTTTGGTTCCTCAACCCTGAGACTTACGCTGCTACCGGTTTTATTGACGTTTATGATGACAAAGGTCCGGTAAACCAGATCAACGAGCTGGAAATGATTGATGGCAAGCTGTGGGCCAATATTTATCAAACAGACACAATTATTGTGATAGACCCTAAAACGGGAGCCGTATTACAAAGCATTGATTTGAGCAAGCTCTACCCGCAGGCGCAACGCGCACCAAATGCCGACGTACTGAACGGTATAGCCTGGGACCCGCAAGGCAAACGCCTGTTTATAACAGGCAAAAAATGGCCTAAGCTGTACCAGATCAGCGTGGCCAAGAAGTAAAAGCCCCCTAGCCCCCTAAAGGGGGAATGATGGCAAATGCGTGAATGTGCAGATATGCCGATGATCTTAATTAACTGATTTCATTTGCACATCTGCACATTTTCATATCCGCACATCTCGCTAAAACACACCCATTTAAGTAAAATTTCTGCCATTCGCTGAAAAGTTCATGGATATATGCTTTCAGTGAACGATTTTTGCGGCATGGTAAAATACCCCATTATTTCAGTTGACAACCTTGTTAAACATTATGGCGATTTTGAAGCTGTAAAAGGTATCAGCTTTGAGGTTTTTGAGGGCGAGATCTTCGGGCTGCTCGGTCCGAATGGCGCCGGCAAAACCACCACGTTAGAGATTATTGAAACCCTGCGCCCAAAAACATCGGGCAGCGTAACGGTTGACGGTTTTAATATTGAGCGCGATGCCGATCAGATCAAACAACGCATAGGCGTGCAGCTACAGGCTGCAGGTTACTACCCCAATCTTAACCTTACCGAGCTTATCGAATTGTTCTCTGGCCTGTACGGCATCAAAGTATCGGCACATGAGATGCTGGATAAAGTGGCCCTGACAGATAAAGCCAAATCAAAATACAAAGAGCTTTCTGGCGGGCAAAAACAACGTTTCTCTATTGCCACTACGCTCATTAACAATCCCCGCATTATTTTTCTGGACGAGCCCACTACCGGCCTTGACCCTCAGGCCCGCCGTAACCTGTGGGACCTGATCCGTCAGATCCGTGATAACGGCACTACCGTGGTTATTACCACCCACTACATGGACGAAGCCGAAGAACTATGTGACCGTATAGCCTTTGTAGACGGCGGCCGCATCATCGGCCTGGATACTCCCGACCACTTTATTGACGAACTGATAGCCAGCGGCTTCCAGCGCAAAAAAGAGGTAAAAGGCGCCAACCTGGAGGACGTATTTATTGCCAAAACAGGCAAAGAGTGGAAGGATGGGTAAGACCTTTCCGAAGGAGAGGACTTTCCATGCTTTATCATTAAACTTATAATTTACATAACCAACCAAAACTCCCTCTCCTCTGGAGAGGGCCGGGGAGAGGTAAAATGACTGAAATAAAGAAATACAATAATTTCCGCGCAACCATGGCAATTGCCAAGGCCAGCTTGCGCTCTATATTACGCAGCCCGTCGGCTGTAATTTTTACGCTGGCTTTTCCGTTAATATTTATCGTGGTGTTTGCCAACCTGGGCGGCGGCATGAAGGTTGACGTGGGTCAGACTAAAACTACCGATACCACCAACGTTATCTATAGGGCGCTGAAACAAAGCCAGATCATTCGCTTCGTAACCAATCAGAGCGAGGCCGAGATGACCAAAAACCTGGGCGAAGGCACGCTGGACGCAGTGATAGATATTAAAAAGCAGGCCGCCCCTACCATGCCGGTTGATATGACCGTACGTTACAGCAAGGCATCGGCACAGAAAGGCGCCATCCTGAAATCATTGCTGAGCAACATCCTTTACACCGCTCAAAGCCGTCAGATAGCGATGTATCAGCAACTCTCGGGCATCAAAATCCCAAAGGCAGTTGATCTGAAAGAGGAAGTGGTATCAGGTCGTGAGTTTAAATATATCGATTTTATATTACCGGGCCAGCTGGGTTTCTCGCTGTTGAGTACAGGCGTATTCGGTACAGCATTCGTGTTCCTGAGCTTACGCCAAACGCTGGTGATCAAACGCTTTTTTGCAACGCCGGTTAAACGCTACAGCATCATTTTAGGTGAGATGCTGGCGCGTATTGTGTTCTCGCTGTTCGGCGCTGTGGTAATTGTTACCATCGGGCACTTTGTGTTCCACTTTACGCTGATTAATGGGGTTAGCACCCTGCTCACCATGCTGGCGCTATCCTTTATAGGCCTCATTGTATTTATGGGCTTCGGGTTTGTGGTATCCAGCATTGCCAAAAACGAGAGCACTATACCGCCGCTCAGCAATATCATTACGCTGCCGCAGTTCCTCTTATCGGGCACGTTCTTTTCTACCAGTGTGTTCCCAAAATGGCTGCAACCCCTGGCTAATATTTTGCCGTTAACGCACCTCAACAACGCCATGCGCCGTGTAGCTTTTGAGGGAGCAAGCCTGGCGGGCTGTACGCATGAATTACTGATATTATTTATCTGGGGCATTTGCGTTTACGCCGTAGCCATAAAGCTATTTAAGTGGGAATGATAGTTTATATGTTAAATTAGTATTAATATTTTCATAATTTTGGCATTATTAATACTAATTTAACAATGCCAAAATTTTCCCTAATTACATTTTTACTATTTATTTTAATACTCCCAGCATCGGCACAGAACAGCAAAACCGGTACCTGGGGTATTGCCACCGTGCTATTACCGGGTGATAGCCTACACCGCTGGGGTGGCTATAGCGAACTACAAGTACGTAGCAATGGCGTACTAAGTCAGTTTCAATATTATGAGGCGAAAGCTGGTGTGAGCTATGACATCGATCGTAGTTTTACCGCTTTGCTGGGTACCGGCCGGTACACTACTTATGATTATACCAACCTGAGCGCCGGTCCGCAAACTACAGAGACCCGCTTATGGGAACAGATGGTGGTGAACCAATACCTGTATCGCATAAAAATGGAGCACCGTTACCGCATAGAACAACGCTGGGTAAATGGCGATTACCGTAACCGTTTCCGCTACCGTTTAAACGTGTTTATTCCGTTTAACCACCCTAAAATTGTGGCTAATACGTGGTTTGCTTCCCTCTTTGATGAGATCTTCCTGAATAACAAAGAGCCTAATTTTGAGCGCAACCGCATGTCGGCCGCTTTGGGTTACCAGGTTGATAAATCATGGATCGTACAGGCAGGATGGATCAACCAGTACAACTATATCCCTAACCAGAGTAACGATAAAAACAATTTATTACTGATGCTGATGTACCGCATTAACCGCAAAGGCGCTGTTAAACGCGAGCACCTGCCCAGTACCGGCGATTAATTTTGCTTGTACAGACCGCCCGGCCTAAACCCGATTGCAGTGGAAAGCCCGGAGTGCAGCGCAGCGAAACGAGGACTTGGAACGGAAAGCGGGGCTGCAGGTGCCGAAGTGAGATATCTGTTCGTTTTCAAAAAACTTTTGTAGAGCCACATATTTGTGGCTCACCTACATGCTCAGCATCAGACGAGCGTTGGGTGAGCCACAAATATGTGGCTCTACTGATTTAAAACATTTCAACCAATCACCAATATTAAGTTAATGTTAAGTTGGTTTAATGATTATTTATTTCACTAATTTTTAGCTTATTTTGCCGGAAGTTGTATATTTGACATTGTATAAGTTAGTGTAAAAAATACACTAACATCATTTTTGACTAATACCCAAATAAAAAATGAGCTTAATTATTGACGTTCATGCCCGCCAGATTCTCGACTCGCGCGGCAACCCTACCGTAGAGGTAGAAGTTTTAACTGAAAACGGAGCGCTTGGTCGCGCGGCGGTACCATCAGGTGCCTCTACAGGTGCGCACGAAGCCGTTGAACTGCGTGACAACGATAAATCTAAATATATGGGCAAGGGCGTTTTACAAGCCGTTGCTAACGTAAATGATGTTATTGCGAAAGAGCTGCAAGGCCTTGATGTGTTTGAACAAAACGCGATTGACCGCCTGATGATTGAGCTTGACGGTACCCATAACAAAGGTAAACTGGGCGCTAACGCCATTTTGGGCGTATCGCTGGCCGTTGCTAAAGCTGCTGCTCTGGAGAGCCGTCAGCCGTTGTACCGTTACGTTGGTGGTGTTAACGCTAACACCCTGCCTATCCCGATGATGAACATCGTTAACGGTGGTTCACACTCTGATGCGCCTATCGCGTTCCAGGAGTTTATGATCATGCCGGTTGGCGCACCTTCATTCTCTGAAGCGCTGCGTTGGGGTACTGAGGTGTTCCACAACCTGAAAAAAATTCTGCATGACCGTGGCCTGTCTACCGCAGTAGGTGACGAAGGTGGTTTTGCGCCAACCTTTGAAGGTACTGAAGATGGTGTTGAAACCATTTTGAAAGCGATTGAGAAAGCCGGTTACAAACCAGGTGTGGATATTTGCCTGGCGTTTGATTGCGCGGCCTCTGAGTTCTACAAAGACGGCAAATACGACTATACTAAGTTTGAAGGCGATAAAGGTGCCATCCGCACCAGCGCTGAGCAAGCTGATTACCTGGCTTCGCTGGCTGCTAAATACCCAATCATTTCTATTGAAGACGGTATGGCTGAGGACGACTGGGCTGGCTGGAAATTGCTGACCGAGAAAATTGGCGACAAAGTACAGCTGGTGGGTGATGACCTGTTTGTAACCAACGTTGAGCGCTTGCAACAAGGTATTGATGCCAACACCGCAAACTCTATCCTGGTAAAAGTTAACCAGATTGGTTCATTAACCGAGACCATCAACGCGGTATCATTGGCACAAACTCATGCTTATACTTCTGTAATGAGTCACCGCTCTGGCGAGACTGAGGACGCTACCATTGCCGACTTAGCCGTTGCCCTGAACTGCGGTCAGATCAAAACCGGTTCTGCATCACGTTCAGACAGGATTGCAAAATACAACCAGTTACTGCGTATTGAAGAAGAACTGGGCGCTAACGCGAAATTCATCGGCAAAAACTTTAAATATTATCCGAAAGGAAACTAAGGTTAAAGCTGAAAGGTTTTATAGAAGCCGGTTCTCTGTGAGAACCGGCTTTTTTGTTGATATTAACAACAACCTATTTAACAAAGATGAATTTCAGACAAGCCGCAGCGGGTTATATTGTTGGAGCTTTCTCAACGGAAGACCTGCCACTGATCGCCTATAACGCGCTGCTGAAAGGCCTTGACTCGCCGTCATTGGTAATATTAGCAGGCATGAGCGCAAATGACACGTTCTATGATCTTACCCACTATTTTAAGCTTGCGCTTAAGGAAATAGGCATTGCGATACCATCTAAACGGGATGCCTGTATTATTTACGCGCTGTCAATCGCAGATGATATATTTTCAGAAAAGATAGATCTTGCTAAAGGAGCTTCTAAGATGTACTATGAGGCGATAAACAGATTCGATTTTAATTCAGAAACTCAGCGCTACGCATATGATAGCATTGGCTTTGAACAAGTGTATAGTTTACTTATGGAGTATGAAGATACTTTAGATAGTTGGCCGATCAATGAAACTTTACAGCAAGAAATTATTAACGAGTTGAGCGTAGCGTTGAGGAAATGGTATAATGAGATGACTCAAAACTTCAAATTTTGATCTGGTGGACTCTTTGATATAAAAAGATTTATCCTGTCATTTCCGAACGAAAAAGCAGAGAGTGTGCGATGGGATGAGGAGAATACATTCTCTTGAGCGATAGCAAAAAATCTTACACGTGCGATTAGTTTGATGTTTAGCAAATGGCTTATTGCACGTACAAGATTTCTCGTCGCCCCCATGCTCGTCCACTTCGCTCACTCGAATAACATGGTGGGTTACTGCTGTGCTCTGCCGCCACTCGCGAGGACGCCACAGGTGTTAGGAAGATGTTAAAATCCCCTCTTGAGAGGGGGCGCGTTGACGGTGCGGCTGCAGGGGTGTGTCATTCGCACGTATAAAGAACACACCCCTCCCCCCTCTCAAGAGGGGAATCGCACCATTCTACCGCTTCTTTTTATCTTTTCTGCAGTCGCTCGCGTCCTCGCGAGTGACGACTATCTGCCGGCCTCTGGCCGACGTGAGCATACAGGAAATTATCCATATTGATTGATGGCGGCCAGAGGCCGCGGGATAACGGTCACTCGCGAAGACGCGAGCGATTGCGTGGGGATGGGCTATGTTTAGGAGTGAGGAGAAATCTTATACGAACGGTATGGCGTACTGCATATCAATTTCCTAATCGCTCGTACAAGATTTCTCTTCCGCTCCTGCGCGTTATCCGACGCTCGTGCTCATCGAAATGACATGAGGGTAAAATAAAAAAGACGGCTTTAGGCCGTCTTCTTTATTTTATATTACGATCTGTGTCAATCATTAAAAGTCACACCCTGTACCGTTAACGCAATCGTTTTTATTTCTGCCATCATACTTCCCTGTTTCTCGCCCTCAAAATAAAAGACTTTTAATACTATAGTCATGTCAGGACGACCATTCATCCATACGATGGAGGTAGTTCGTCCTGAACCTGAAAAGGATTTTAAAAATTTGTAGTAGCTATAAGTTAATCCGTGCTTCTGTAATTCAGGAATAATAAACTTTTGCAGCGCAATTCGGATAAGCCTATTTCTGACTGCATTACTTATAGACAAAAACAGCATCGCTATCAAAGCAAAAGCAATTACAGCAAACAAAGCATAAACAGGAACCGGCATATCAAAGAGTACTAATCTTCAATCTTCAGCAACCAATCTTCACCCGTTAATTCCCCAACTGCTTCACCGCCAGATAAGCCATTAGGCCTGTGCTCACTTTAAACGCGTCTTCATCAATATCAAAGGTTGGGGTGTGTACAGATGAAGTTATGCCGCGGGCCTCATTACGGGTGCCCAGGCGGTAGAAACAGCTGTCGGCTACCTGGCTGTAGTAGGCAAAGTCTTCGGCGGCCATCCAGATGTCCAGATCCTCTACGTTTTCTTCGCCGAGGAAATCTACGGCATTGGCGCGGGCAGCTCTGGTTACTTTTTCTTCGTTGATGAGGAATGGATAGCCATTCATAATATTAAACTCGCAGGTAGCGCCCATGCTTTCGGCAATGCCTTCGGCCATCTTCTTCATGCGTTTGTGTGCTTCGGCGCGCCATTTCTCATCCATGGTGCGGAAGGTACCTTCCAGGTAAACCTCGTTAGGGATTACGTTAGTAGCGCCATTGGCAATTACTTTACCGAATGACAGTACGCACGGGTTCTTAGGATCTGAAAAACGGCTTACTACCTGTTGCAGGGCCGTCAGGATATGTGCGGTGATGATTACCGGATCTACATTTTGCTGCGGTTGTGCACCGTGACCCCCTTTTCCTCTTACGGTAACATAAAGCTCATCTGTACTGGCCATATATTTACCTACACGGAAGCCTACCTTACCTGCATCTATCAAAGGCATTACGTGCTGCCCCATTACCGCCTGCGGCTTTGGATTTTCCAGTACGCCTTCTTTAATCATCAGGCTGGCGCCGCCTGGCAGTTTTTCTTCCGCCGGTTGGAAGATCAGTTTTACCGTTCCGCCGAAATCATTTTTCAGCGCGGTTAATATTTTGGCTGTGCCCAATAGCGATGAAGTGTGCACATCATGACCGCAAGCGTGCATTACACCTACGTTTTGCGATTTGTAAGGCACATCATTAGCCTCGGTAATAGGCAGTGCGTCCATATCGGCGCGCAGAGCCACTACATTATTGCTTGGTTTCGCACCGGTTATCAATCCTACCAAACCGTTATCAGCCATGCGCACGTATGGAATCCCCAGTTCATCCAATTTACCTGCTACAAAGGCCGAGGTTTGTACCTCATTAAAAGACAATTCAGGGTGACTGTGCAGGTGACGGCGGTTGGCCACCACATCGTTAAAAATATCTTGCGTAAGCTGCTGTATCTTTTCTTTGATCATCAGTTCTGTTCGTTAAGTTGGGGATTGATCTTCTCGGCAATAATAAACAGTACCGGGAAGTAAGGTCGTAATTGCTGCATCACACGCGAAGCATCCATACGGGTGCGGAAATCACCGGCGTGCACCTTAAAATTCGGCTCTTTGTAGCTGATGTAGGTATGCAGCTCAGGGAAACGTGCTTTCAGCTTATTCTGTGCGGCATAAGCATCGGCCCTGCTAGTGCCGGTAAAAAATTGGATGCGATAACCATCTGAAGAAATAGTACTGCCGTTGCCGGGCGCTGTGGCGCCGCCAACGGGCATGTATGCCTTGGTTGGATGCAGCCTGCGGGCCATCAGCGTATCAATCAACGGGTCTTGCACCACTTCTACCGTGCCGCGGGTTTGCGCTTTTACCGCTAAAGTGAAAAGCATGAAAAAACAGCATCCTGTTATACGGCCAAAAGCTTTATAGTGTGATGCTGTTAATTTCATAAAGTATCAAATTCGTCATTGCGAGGAACGAAGCAATCTCTGCGGATGCTTAACTGCTAAGCATATCTGCTTGTCCTATACAGAGATTGCTTCGTTCCTCGCAATGACGTGAAGGTACTCCTTCCAGAATGCGATTGGAAAGAACCAATCTCTGATTAACTAATCTCTAATCACCGCCACTGGCTCTTATTCTTCGCCTACGCCGTGGCAGTTTTTGTATTTCTTACCGCTGCCGCATGGACAAGGGTCATTTCTGCCTATTTTTTGCTCGGCGCGTACCGGCATTTGTTTTTGATGCTCGCGGGTATCATCCATTGGCAAACCAGGGATGCCTTCCATCGCACCTTCGCTAATCAGCTCGGGTTTTGAGGCGCGCATGTTTCTCATATCTGTACGCGGCTGTGGCTGAGCCTCACGGATTTCTTCTGGCGCTTGTTGCACCGGAATTACACCGCGGAACAGGAAGCTTACCAGCTCTTTATTTACGTTGGTCAGCATCTGGCGGAACAGCTCAAACGCTTCGAATTTGTAAACCAGCAATGGGTCTTTCTGTTCGTAAACGGCGTTCTGTACAGATTGTTTCAACTCGTCCATCTCGCGCAGGTGCTCTTTCCAGGCATCGTCAATCAGGTACAGGGTAACGTTCTTCTCAAATGATTTGAACACTTCCAGACCTTTGTTCTCTACCGCTTTTTTCAACGGCACAGAAACCTGGATACCGTGAATACCATCGGTAAACGGAACAATAATATCTTCAATCTGCGCACCGCGGGTATGGAATACATCCTGCAGCACAGGGAATGCCTGCTCAGCAATACCTTCAGATTTACGTTTGTAGAAATCCGTTACCGCAGCAAAGGTTTCGTCAACCAAAGCGTTGATCGATTTGCCGGCAAACTGTTCCTGAGTGCTTTCAACGTCAACAGAGAACAAGCGAATGATCTCCAGTTGGAAGCCTTCGTAGTTATTTTGCTCTTTGTACTCGGTCACCACGTCTTCAACCACATCAAAAATGGTATTGTTGATATCTACATCCAAACGTTCGCCAAACAAGGCGTTTTTACGTTTAGCATAGATCACGGTACGCTGCGAGTTCATCACGTCATCATACTCCAGCAGGCGCTTACGGATACCGAAGTTGTTTTCTTCAACTTTACGTTGTGCACGCTCGATAGATTTGGTAATCATCGAGTGCTGAATTACCTCACCCTCTTCAATACCCATACGTACCATCAGGTTGGCAATACGCTCAGAACCGAACAAGCGCATCAGGTTATCTTCCAGCGACACGAAGAACTGTGAAGAACCCGGGTCACCCTGACGACCAGAACGACCGCGCAGCTGTCTGTCTACACGACGAGACTCATGGCGCTCAGTACCGATGATGGCCAGACCGCCCGCATCTTTAACACCAGCGCCCAGTTTAATATCCGTACCACGACCAGCCATGTTGGTGGCAATGGTTACCGTGCCTGCTTTACCAGCCTCGGCTACGATGTCGGCCTCTTTCTGGTGCAATTTGGCATTCAGTACGTTATGTTTAATGCCGCGCAGCTTCAGCATACGGCTCAATAACTCAGAAATATCTACCGAGGTAGTACCCACCAGTACCGGGCGACCTGCCTCTGTCAGTTTCACAATCTCGTCTGCAACGGCATTGTATTTTTCGCGCACCGTACGGTAAACTAAATCCTGGTCATCCTTGCGTGAAATTGGAGTGTTGGTTGGAATTTCAACCACATCCAGTTTATAGATTTCCCAGAACTCGCCTGCTTCTGTAACCGCTGTACCAGTCATACCGCACAATTTGTGGTACATCCTGAAGTAGTTTTGCAGAGTAATAGTCGCAAAAGTTTGTGTAGCGTCTTCTACTTTCACATTCTCTTTGGCCTCAATAGCCTGGTGCAAGCCATCGCTATAACGACGACCATCCATAATACGGCCGGTCTGCTCGTCTACAATTTTCACCTTGCCCTCGTCCAGGATATACTCCGTATCTTTTTCAAACAAGGTATAAGCTTTCAGCAACTGGTTAACCGAGTGGATACGCTCAGATTTGATAGAGAAATCGCGCATCAGCTCATCTTTGCGTTGCACTTTCTCTTCGGCAGCCAGATCAGATTTCTCAATGGCAGCCAGTTCTGTACCCACGTCTGGCATCACAAAGAAGTGTGGATCTTCGCCCGATGCGGTAATCAGTTCGATACCTTTTTCGGTCAGCTCTACCTGGTTATTTTTCTCGTCAATTACAAAGAACAGGTCTTCATCAACCTTAGGCATCTCCTTGCCCTGATCCTGCATGTAATAGTTTTCGGTTTTTTGCAGTACCTGACGGTTACCGCCTTCACTCAAAAACTTAATTAAGGCCTTATTTTTTGGCAAACCACGATGTGCGCGGAACAGTGCCAAACCACCACCGTCCTGATCGGTATTACCGTCGTTTATTTGTTTCTTGGCCTCGTTCAGCACACCGGTAATGTAATTACGCTGTGCATTTACCAGGCGCTCAATACGTGGTTTCAGCTCATAAAACTCATGCTCATCACCGCGCGGAATAGGACCGGCAATAATCAATGGAGTACGGGCATCGTCAATTAAAACCGAGTCAACCTCATCCACCATGGCAAAGTGCAGCTTGCGCTGTACCAGCTCTTCCGGGCTGCGTGTCATATTGTCACGCAGGTAGTCAAAACCAAATTCATTATTGGTACCGAAGGTAATATCGGCCAGATACGCTTTACGACGGGCTGGCGAGTTTGGCTCGTGCCTGTCAATACAATCAACCGACAAGCCGTGGAACTCATACAGCGGGCCCATCCACTCCGAGTCACGACGGGCCAGGTAATCGTTCACCGTTACAATGTGTACCCCCTGACCGGCCAGCGCGTTCAGGTAAGCAGGCAGCGTAGCCACCAGCGTTTTACCCTCACCCGTAGCCATCTCAGATATTTTACCCTGGTGCAGCACCGTACCGCCAATCAGCTGTACATCATAGTGCACCATATCCCAGGTTACCTGGTTACCAGCGGCAGTCCACGTGTTAGCGTGGATGGCTTTATCGCCTTTAATAACCACGTTTGGCTTTTTGGCAGCCAGCTCTCGGTCAAAATCGGTAGCAGTAACTTCAATGGTTGGGTTTTCTTTTAAACGGCGAGCAGTTTCTTTTATCACGGCAAAAGCCTGTGGTAAAATCACCATCAGTATTTTTTCCAGCTCCGTATCGCGCTCCTTCTGCAATTTATCCAGCTCGGTATACAGACCAACTTTTTCGTTAACGTCCATATCCGCCTCGTTCTCAACGCGGGCCTTTATATCGTTTATCTGGGCGTCAATATCGGCCAGACCGGTTTTGATCTTCTCTTTAAAGTTTACAGACATGGCACGCAGCTCATCATGCGTAATGCCTGATAACTTTGCATATTCAGCTTTTATCTGTTCAACTATTGGTTGAATAGCCTTCACATCCCGTTCCGACTTACTTCCAAAAAGCTTGCTTATAAAATTTAACATGGTTTATTTTTCTAATGATATCAAATATGGCATCAACAATTACGCCATTGGTCATTATGAAGTCATAATGGCAGGCGAATTTACATTTTTATGCCGAAAGAGAGAAGGCAGCACGACGGAAAGTCGGTTAGGGAATCGTAAAGATTTGGTGAATGAAGATTAAAGATCAGGTATCAAAATACGATAATTGAAGATTGAAGAGTAATGCCTGCTCTTGCGTTATCTAAAGGGCGTTCCCTTCGGGCCGGGCTATCCGCTCATACGCCTGCAGGCTTTAGTCACGAGGCCGGTATCCGCTCCTATCCCTAACGCGCTAACATAGCTGAATGACGGCGGCCAGAGGCCGCGGGATAGTCATCACTCGCGAAGACGCGAGCGATTGCACTTGATTAAAATGGCGCAATGCAGCTGCGCTGCATTGCGCTTCTCCCACTTTGCAGTCGCCCGGCTCCAGCCGGGTGACGACTATCCCGCGGCCTCCGGCCGCCGTAAAACCGACAAATCCATTTCATCGACTCAATCCCCGTACCCACCGACACCTTTAAACGCCCAACCCCACACCCATCTATCTTTATAACAGTAATAGGAACAGCTAATTAAAACTCGAACTAAAATGGAAAGAAAGATTTTTTTAAAGAGCCTGATTATAGGGGCAGCTTCCACCTCAGCGCTGGCAGCTGCTTGTAAAAAGGATGATACGGCCAGCACTACTTCAACCGGCAGTTCGTCGGCTAGCACACCGCCAAGCAGTAGCAACGGCTGTGCAGTGGCACCAACAGAAACGGAGGGCCCTTTTCCAACCCACACACCGGCATCATACGTGCGCAGCGATATTACCGACGGCCGCACCGGCTACAAGCTTACGGTTAAGATCATCATCTTGAGTAACAGCAATAGTTGCAACCCGCTGGCCAACGCCATGGTTGATATTTGGCATTGCGATAAAGACGGCAACTACTCTGAATACGGCGGCAGTGGCATGCAGGCTACAGACTACACATCGGTACACTTTCTGCGCGGCCGCCAAACAACCGACACCAGCGGACTGGTTACTTATACCAGTATTTTCCCGGGTTGGTACAGCGGCAGGTCTACACATATCCATGTGCATGTTTATAACTCATCGGGCACATCGTTAAAAGTAACGCAGATTGCCTTCCCCGAAGGTAGCGGCAGCGCCGTGGCACAGGTAAATGGTTACAGCAAAGGCTTAACCGGCTATACCTACAACGCCAGCGACAATGTGTTTAGCGACAGCTATGCCACAGAAATTGCCGCCGTTACCGGTAACACCACCGACGGGTTTGTACTGACGATGAGCATTAGTGTGTAATCTCTCTCCCACATATAGTTAATAGGTTTATTTGGTTGCGTCCTGAAGGCAAGCTTCGGGACGCCTTCTCATTTCAATATCATGCGTATCATCACCCTCTGCTACCGTAAAGTCATCGACACCAACAGCACCAAACCCTGGGACAAGCTGGTATTTGAGTCAAGCCACCTGGAATTTAAAATGCAGGCGCAGAACTTTAGTCAGCATACCCAGTTTACCTCGTACGCACAACTGGTTAACAACATTCCCGGTGCTCACCAACTGTCAGCGCGGGTATTGCCGGCCATCAGCGGTTATATACACCAATTAAACAATGTGGTGCCAGATATTTTGAACAATGTGGGCATCCGTTCGTTACGGTTTGATAACTATCAGCTGGAAATCATCAACTCTGATATTAACAACAAAGCCCGCCACCAAATAGCTATTAACTTTTACACCCAGCCACTGGTGTGGCACGATAGTATTGGCGAGTATCTGTTGCTATCAACCTATCAGCCAGATACTACCGCTGATAACGAAACCATCACCAACCTGATACAGGTGCAGCCTTATTTAAATATCTGCTCACTTAAAACGATATAAGATGGAATTGCCGGGACAAATTTTTGTGGCAGACAAGCGCGTCTTGGAGGAGAACAACACTTATCGCAGATACTCGGTATTTAATCAGGGCAATCAACCTTTCGGGTCATTAACTATAGCCAATGATGAAATGATTGCCGCAGGCGGCGCAGTGCAAATCGCCGTAACGCACAATGCCTACTTTGTGCTACTGCCTATTACCGGCGAGGTAATTCTTAATCATGAAGAAACCATCACCCATGCCGATGCGGGGCAGGCCTACGTTTACTTTGCCAAGGCTGGCAGCACTGTGGAGTTGAGTAACCCGTACGCAGATCATTGGATCAATTTTCTTTACCTGCAGATCCAGACTCATGATACATCTGTCTATAAATGCCTGGCCAATTTTGATTTCGGGCAAACACGCAATCAACTGACTGATATTTTTAAAGATGATGACTTGCCGTTTGCCTTACACATCGGCTTGTTTGCCGGTCGCGGCGAAACGTTGTATCAAACCTATAGTCGCGAATCGCGGTTATTTGCATTTGTAGTTACCGGAGCATTTGAGTTGCAGGGACGGCTATTGCATGAGCGAGACAGCCTGGCGCTGTGGAATTTAGAGGAGGCTGATATGGAGGCATTGAGTAATGATGCGGTGATGGTGGTACTGGAGATGTATTGAGTAGATCGTTCAGAAGCCGACGCGCTTGCTTCGACAAGCTCTGCATGACATCCCCCGCTCCATTTGGGTGTCACATTGAGCCTGTCGAAATGCGCGCGTGGGCCTGCGCATTCACCTACGGCAAAGTCACCTTCTCTTTACCCAAGCCCAGGTTAATACCAAAAACAGAGATCAGCTTGTTTGGCCCCGCAAAATCTTTACCGAACGAGCCGCTTACAATCAGGTTATCACTCACGCGCACATTCAATACCCCAACCGTCCGGTTTTCTGTTCCACCAAGCTGGCTGGCAAAGCGATAGAGCGACTCGACCGATATGGATAAACGGTTAAACTCAAAACCAGCATTGGCGCCAATGTCTTTATTATTGACGAGACCGATAACGCCTTTATCGTTCTTCTCAAAATTATCAGCCAGGTAGCGCCCCATCGCGCTCAACGTAAAATAGTTACCATTGCTAATGTTGCCCAGCGGAATATAGGTGCTCAACTGCGTCCATACCGCAGTGCGGCCGGTTTTTACGGTTTCGTCATCCACACCATAAACGGCTACGGCGCCGGCAATATCCCAATTAAACAGGGGCTTCTCGGCTATGGCGTCGTTTATTTGCTTCATAATATCGGTACTACGGCTCTCTCCAAGCTTGCTGATCATTTTACTGGCAGCGGCGGTATCTTCTGGATGTTTAAATTGATATCGGCTCAACTGGGCTATCAGTAAAGCATCATTATCAAATTCTGTCTGTACGGCATCATGCCAATCCTTAAGCCGTTTAACCAAATATTGTGCACGTGTTGTATCTCTAGAATGCTTTCTATAAATCCGAAACAAATTAGTATGCAATCCCAAGGCATATACCTTTTGTGTGGTAGTAGCATTGTCTGGTATCAGGTCTTTATTAATAAAAGCGACCGACAACATCGTATATTTTATGCCTCCCCAGGGATTATCTTTATGTGTGTTTTTATTGATTCCTAAAAAATCGTATACATTCAAACCGTTAGGCGCAATCCACCAAACCGGTGCAAATTGTGCGGAGAAATTATTAGGGAACAATGACCCTGACTGCTGAACAGATTGCGCCACACCTAAAGCGAAAGCTTTGGGCGTACCAGGAACTTGAGCCAACCCGGGTGTGATATCGGTGATTGAAAAAGCAGGCGATTGTGGTACGGCAAGTTTATTCAGGGTCTGGCTTGTACTTTGTGCCAGAGCCATCCCCGAAAATGTCAGCACTATTAAAAGGGTAAGAATTTTTCTCATGATAACAGAACCAAGAAATTCAAATAAAACTTACCGTCCTTTATGTTTTTGGTAACGTCGGTATATGTCTTTTCGCCATCGTCGCCACCACTAATTGTGTAAGTCCCCCCAAATGGGCCGGTTACCCCTGCCCTCCGCTTGCCCCGCCATCAGCAGCAGCAATCTCTGTCCAAACGTTAAGTAATTTTCCTTTTAAGCTACGATAATCACCAATAGGCTGCGATTCGATATCGCCTGTTGCGTCTACCGAACGAGCCACAGCAACTCCGGCATCGCTATCATCATCTAAAGATGTAATTGAAGCTTTGCTTGCAGCGGCGCCAACAGTGTGGATATCAGCCTGAAGATTAATTGAATTATGGCTATTGCCAATTTTGTAAACATTAGGCATGTGATAATTGAATTAAGGTTCCTAAAGATAGCGCAAAGCATTTATACATCAATGAGTATTTTGCCTCCCTCCTCTCCTTTGAAGGGGAATAGCTCATAAAGAGGTAGCAAGCATCTATGGACGCGAAGGCCAGTGCGATTCCCTCCCTTGGGAGGGTGTAGGGAGGGGTTTATGCGATTGCGTACGATATAAACCCCTCCCCGCCACTTCACAAAGCCACCGCGCCCCTCCCCAAGGAGGGATTTATTATACTCCGGCCTCTTTGTGGGCTATTCCCCTTTGAAGAGGAGCCAGGAGAGGTTTCTTACGCAATCGTTTCCGTTACTAAACCGCCTGCAAATCATTTTTTAAATCATAATAATTAATACCTTAGCGCGCACTCGGGGTAACCGCCCCTCCCATAGTATATTCTTTATGAAAAAGTTCCTGGATGAAAATTTTTTATTGCAGACCGAAACAGCAAAAACGCTGTACCACGAGTATGCAAAGCAAATGCCTATTATTGACTACCACTGCCATTTGCCGCCCGACCAGATAGCTGCCAACGGTAACTTTAAAAACCTTACCCAGATTTGGCTTTACGGCGACCATTACAAATGGCGTGCGATGCGTACCAATGGCGTGAACGAGAAATATATTACCGGTAACGCCGGCGATTTTGAGAAATTTGAACAATGGGCTGCTACCGTGCCATACACCATGCGTAACCCACTGTACCACTGGACTCACCTGGAATTACAGCGCTATTTTGGCGTGAACGACATTCTGTCGCCAAGCACTGCTAAAAGCATCTATGACCAGTGTACCGAGCAACTGCAAACACCAGATTTTACCGTGCGTGCCCTGCTAACTAAAATGAACGTAAGGGTTGTGGGTACTACTGATGATCCGCTGGATACCCTGGAATACCACAAGCAAATTGCTGCCGATGGTTTTGAAGTGAAAATTCTGCCGTCATTCCGTCCGGACAAAGCAATGAACAGTGATGACGTTGCCGGTCTGAACGCTTACATTGACAAACTGGAAGCCATTACCAACACCAGCATCAGCAACCTGGATGAATATCTGGCTGCCCTGAAAACCCGTCATGATTACTTTGCGGCCAACGGCTGTTCTGTATCAGACCACGGTTTGGAGCAGATCTATGCTGAGGATTATACCGAAGCCGAGATCAAAGCTATCTTCGCCAAGATCCGCAGCAACGCGGCTATCAGCCACGAAGAAAACCTGAAATTTAAATCGGCCTTATTATTTGAATTTGCCCTTTGGGATCATGAAAAAGGCTGGGTGCAGCAATACCACCTGGGTGCGCTGCGCAACAACAACGCCCGTATGCTATCGCAATTAGGTCCCGATACTGGTTGGGATTCAATCGGCGACTTTAGCCAGGCCCGTATGCTGTCAAAATTCCTGAACCGTTTGGATACTCAGGATAAACTGGCAAAAACCATCCTTTACAACCTGAACCCTGCCGATAACGAGCTGATGGCTACCATGATTGGTAACTTTAACGATGGCTCTGTAGCCGGTAAAGTACAATTTGGTTCTGGCTGGTGGTTCCTGGATCAGAAAGATGGCATGATTAAACAAATGAACGCACTGAGCAATATGGGCTTACTGAGCCGCCTGGTTGGTATGTTAACAGACTCTCGCAGCTTCTTGTCATACCCACGCCACGAGTACTTCCGTCGCCTGCTGTGTAACCTTTTTGGTGATGACGTTGAAAACGGCGAACTGCCAAACGATATCCAATGGATTGGTAAACTGGTGCAGGATATCTGCTACAACAACGCCAGCAATTATTTCGGCTGGAAGTAATTCTGAACTGAAAGCAAAAGCGTAAAGGATAAAGCTTTATCTGTATAAAAAGAAAACCCTTGGGCTTTTGCCCAAGGGTTTTCTTTTTATACAGCACGTCATTGCGAGGAACGAAGCAATCTCTGCGAAGGACAGTCGGACGTATTGCATGTACAGAGATTGCTTCGTTCCTCGCAATGACGTGTGGTGTTGGTTTAGTCTATCCACTCCTCCCTTTGGGGAGGAGTGGAGGGGCGTTACTGCTTTTGCAACGTCTCTCTCACCTGCCCGCAATCAGGCATATTTTTGCCATAGTACGGATTAGCGATGCTGGTGGTCATACTCAGCCAGTAAGCCTTCTTCATGGGGCAATATTGGCGGTAGAGGGTAAAATCGTTGGTCTTCATGCCTTTCACCACGTTATACATATCGTCAGACAATTTGGCAAAATGCTCACGCTGATGTTTAAGGTTTTGTACCTCGCCAATGTGTTCGCCATTGTAGCGCAGCTTTTCTGAATATTTTGCCCAGATGGCCTTCTTGTCATCATCCATAGTAGAGGCATCCAGCACCTTGATAGCAGCTGTAAACAAACGTGCCTGATTGGAGGCCGCTTTGGCGTCATCACCGGCCAGCGCATCTTTAATGCCCAAGTATGATTTGATCAGCCCGTCCATCGCCGGACCGATAATGATGGCTTTTCTATTGCCCGCAAAACCCGCGGTAGTTATAAATAACGCCAGTAATCCTAATTTCAATGCTTTCATAAATAAAACTCGTTTTGGTATTAAAGCAAATTTAATGTTTTGTTGAGGGATAATAACAGGTTAAAAACCAATAGTAGTTTTCTTTTCCTTCCTACGTTGTCATTTCGAAAGTAGCGCAGCGAAGAGAGAAATCTTAGACGCCTGCCTAGCCACAGGCAAAGCATGGGGGCTAAGATTTCTCCCGTTGGTCGAAATGACATGGAAAAAGAAATTACCACCAACAAATAACTGCACCAATGCTTATTTTTGTGCCTTTTTACGCCACATGTCTCACGAAGCCGTCATTAAATATAACTCACCGCGCAAGGCCCGTATTGCCAGCACGGTGTTCTTTTTTATCTCTGGCTTTGGATATTCGGCCTGGGCATCGCGCATACCATCTATACAGCAGCATCTGCACATGAACGAAGCCCAACTGGGTACCGTACTTTTTGCCATGCCTGTTGGACTAATGTGCACCATGCCCATTACCGGCAAGCTGCTGGGCAGGTACAGCAGTCGCAGTATTATGGTTACAGGTGCGTTGGTATATGCCATTATGCTGGGCTTGCTGGGCTTTGTAAATCAGCAATGGCAGCTGGCCATTATTTTGTTTTTCTTCGGATCATCGCGCAACTTGTTTAATCTGTCGCTTAACGCGCAGTCGGTTAGCTTGCAATCGCTTTATAGCAAATCTATCCTTACCGCCTTTCATGGTGTTTGGAGTCTGGCAGGTTTTGCCGGAGCGGCGCTTGGCTACCTGATGGTACTTTTCAATATCACTCCGCAATGGCATTTGCCGGCGGTGTGTATCAGCATGATTGCGTCCTCCCTTATTTTTTTCCCGGATACACTTTACCACCGGCCGGTAGCAGTGCAGCAAAAGAAACCCGTTTTCTCATTACCTGATAAGTTTCTGCTTAAATTCTCGCTTATCTGCTTTGCCTGTATGGCCTGCGAAAATACGATGTACGATTGGAGCGGTATCTACTTTGAAAAAGCCCTGCACACCACCAAGCAAGGAGCCACTGCCGCCTTTGTATTCTACATGGTAGCCATGACCCTGAGCCGCTTTGCCGGCGATAAGCTGGTGACCCGCCTGGGCATCAAAACCATCCTTAAATATAGCGGCTGGTTTATCCTGGTTGGACTGGCTATTGCGGTAGCCTTCCCCTACCCGCTTACCGCCGGATTGGGTTTTGTATTTACCGGTGCCGGGGTATCATGCGTGGTTCCGCTGGTGTTTAGCATGGCGGGCAAATCAAAAACCATGGGCAGCGCTACGGCATTGGCCGCTATATCTACCATCGGTTACCTTGGCTTTTTGGTGGTACCGCCATTAGTAGGTTATGTGGCTCAAGCAGCCGGGTTGAGGGTAGCGTTTGGCATTATTGCCGCATTGGGTGGATTGATTGTGTGGATGGTAGGAAAAATTCCAAACCAGGATTAAACGAATTTTTAGGATTTACAGGATGCTTATCCCCTTCGTTCCTCGAAATGACGTGTTGGGGGATTGCCGTAACAGGCTGATACAAGTATCCTGTAAATCCTAAAAATCCGTTCAACCCTAGTTCAAATGCAAACGCCCCGGAATTGCTCCGGGGCGTTGCGCCGATTATTAAAAAACCAATTAGCTAATCGTTCAATTAGCTTTAACTGATTAAATTTTAGATGTAACGGTTGATCAGGTTTTCAAGGTATTCTTGTTTACCGCTGGTTACTGCAGGCTCGCCGTTTTGGGCAGCAAAGTTGCGCAGGTCTTCCAGTGATAATTTACCTTCTTCAAACTCTTTACCTTTACCGCCATCAAATGAAGCATAACGCTCGGTGCGGATCTTTTTGAAGTCTGATTTCTGCAGAATCTCGTCAGCTGTAACCAATGCACGGGCAAAGATGTCCATACCGCCAATGTGAGCGTAGAACAAATCGGCAGGATCGGTTGAGTTACGACGGATCTTCGCATCAAAGTTAATACCACCACCTTGTAAGCCACCAGCTTGCAGAATGATCATCATGGCTTCGGTAATCTCGTTGATATCGTTCGGGAACTGGTCAGTATCCCAACCGTTCTGGTAATCGCCACGGTTAGCGTCGATTGAGCCCAGCAAGCCGGCATCGGCAGCAACCTGTAATTCGTGCTGGAAAGTGTGACCGGCCAAAGTAGCGTGGTTTACTTCCAGGTTTAGTTTAAAGTCGTTGAACAAGTCATATTTCTGCAGGAAGCCCAATACGGTAGCTGCATCATAATCATACTGGTGTTTAGATGGCTCGCAAGGTTTTGGCTCGATGAAGAACGTACCTTTAAAGCCTTGTTTACGGGCATAATCTTTAGCCATGTGCAAGAAACGGGCAAAATGCTCCTGCTCACGTTTCATATCGGTATTCAGCAGGCTCATGTAACCTTCGCGACCGCCCCAGAAAACGTAGTTCTCGCCGTTCAGTGCAATGGTAGCATCAATAGCTGCTTTTACCTGTGCACCACCATGAGCCACTACGTGGAAATCAGGGTTGGTAGAAGCACCGTTCATGTAACGGCGGTGACTGAACAGGTTGGCGGTACCCCACAGTAATTTTACACCGCTTTCAGCTTGCTTTTGTTTAGCATACTCTACCAAAGCTTGCAGGCGACGCTCGTTTTCGGCAATATCATTGCCGTAATCTACCACGTCAACATCATGGAAACAGTAGTAAGGCAGGTTCATTTTGGTAATGAACTCAAACGCTGCATCCATCTTGTCTTTTGCGCGCTCAACTGCGTCAGCTTTTTCGTCCCAGGCAAAAACGTGGGTCGGGCCACCAAACGGATCGGCACCATTACCACAGAAAGAGTGCCAGTAAGCACAAGCAAAGCGGAGATGCTCTGCCATAGTTTTGCCGGCTACTACACGGTCTGCCTCATACCAGCGAAATGCCAGCGGATTATCGCTATTACGGCCCTCAAATTTTATTTGGCCAATACCTTTAAAAAACTCGTTGTTTCCTAATGTGATACTCATTTATGTTAACTGTTAATGATTTTGTTATTATTAAAAATTCGATACTTGCGGGGGGATTAGATTATAAGCTGCCGATAAACATTTGCTCGCTCAGCAGTTGCGCCGTCAGGAGATCCTTCCATTCCTGGTAAACCGGCTCATAATCTTTAGTGGTTGGGGTTATGGTTTGCAGGCATTCCATACGCGCAAAGGCCTCTTCAGGCGTGCTGAAAATACCAGCACCAATACCCGCACCCAGAGCAGCGCCCACACTGCCATCATTACGATACAGCTCTACCGGTACGCCGGTTACATTTACAAAAGCCTGCGTAAACAGATCGCTCAGGAACAAGTTGGCTTTGCCGGCACGGATCACCGTTGGGTTCATGCCGTTCTCGCGCATAATATCCAACCCGTAACGGAAGGCACAGGCAATGCCCTCTTGCACGGCGCGCAGCATGTGGCTTTGCGTGTGCAGATTCAGGTCGATGTGGTGGAAATGCACGCCCACCAGTTTATTATTCAGCATACGCTCGGCACCATTGCCAAAAGGCAATATGCGCAGTCCGGCGCTGCCAAGCGGCGCATGTGCCGCCAGGTTATTCATCTCGTTATAGCTCAAACCGGCGCCAAACAGGCTTTTGGCCCAGCGGTACAAACTGCCGGTACCGTTAATGCACAGCAGCACGCCCAGGCGTTTCAGCTCATCGGTATAGTTAACGTGCGCAAAAGTATTTACGCGCGATTGCAGATCAAATGCCAGTTCATCGCTCACACCGTAAATCACACCAGAGGTACCTGCCGTTGCGGCTACCTCGCCGGGTTTCAATACGTTTAATGATAATGCGTTGTTAGGCTGATCGCCCGCTTTGTAAGCCACAGGGATACCGGCTGGCAGCTGCAATTTCTCTGCAACAGACTGCAACAACTGACCATGAGGTGCAAAAACCGGCTTAATTGGCGGGAACAAATTGGTACTGAAACCAAAGTAGTTCAGCACCTCGTCAGACAATCGGTTGCCCTGAAAATCGTAGAAAATACCTTCAGACAATGCCGAAGCCGAAGTGGTTACTTCGCCGGTAAGTTTCATGGCAATATAATCGCCCGGCAACATCACTTTATCTATGCGGCTATAAATCTCAGGCTCATTTTGTTTTACCCAGGCCAGCTTGGCAGCGGTAAAATTACCAGGCGAGTTAAGCAGGTGCGAGAGGCATTGCTCATGTCCTATTTCATCAAAAGCTTTATCGCCTATTTCTACCGCGCGGCTGTCGCACCAAATGATGCTGTCGCGCAGCAAATGCTGATCCTTATCTACCAGCACCAGGCCATGCATTTGGTAGGCAATACCAATGGCTTTGATATCAGCAGGGTTATACGTTTGGGTGGCATGGCAGCGTTGCAGTGCCATCTGGGCCTGCTCCCACCACATATCCGGCGACTGCTCTGCCCAACCCGGCTGATGTACGGTGATGGGCGACTCGCTGTCGGGGTACTGGGCCGAGGCTAACGCTTTCTGCGAAGCCGCATCTACAACAGATACTTTAACTGATGAAGTACCGATATCAATCCCTAATAAAAGCATTTTAGAAGTTAGTTGGCGTGGTTTTTTGTTTATAACCAAGGTTTATAGGTAGCTAAAGTAAATCTTATTTTTAAATTATGCAATCGATTGCAAGATTTTTATCTGAATTATTTTTTTTATACTTACCCACTATTCCAAATGAAGCCTAAAAAACGAGTTACCATTTATGACATTGCCAAAAAGCTGAATTTAACAGCTTCGTCGGTGTCGCGCGCGTTGAACAACAGCAGCCACGTTAACGAGAACACCAAACAACTGATTCTCAAAACGGCGGCCGAGATGAACTATAAGCCCAACTCGCTGGCCTCAAACCTGCGTAAAGGCAAAACGCAAACTATTGGCGTTGTAGTACCGCGCATCAACCAAAACTTTTTTGCCAACGTAATTTCGGGTATTGAGGAGGCCATCTATCAAAAAGGTTATAACCTCATTATCTGTCAATCTAACGAAAATCACGAAAAAGAGGTACAATGCGTAAACACGTTGATGAATCAGCATGTAGATTGTATTGTAATCTCGGTTTCTGCCGATGGTAACGATTACAGTCACCTGCAAAACGCGCTCGATCACAACATCCAGCTCATTCAGTTTGACCGTGTGGCCGAAAACCTGGAAACGCTGAAGGTAATTAACGATACCGAACAGGCGTCGTTCGAAGCCGTATCACACCTGATTGAACAAGGCTACAAACGGATTGCCCTGTTAGAAGGCCCGCAAGTGCTGGGCATTTTCCGTCAGCGTAGAGATGGCTACCTAAATGCCTTAAAAACCAACAACCTGCCGGTAGACGAAAGCTTGATCATCCCCAACTCGTGGACTAAAGAGCAAACTACCGCTAACGTGCGCGCGTTGCTTAGCATGCCAAACCCGCCCGATGCCATCTTCGCCTCGCGCGATGACTTTTCGGCACTCGGTGTACTGGAAGTGGCCAATGATATGGGTGTAAAAGTGCCCGAAGAGCTGGGTATCTGCGGTTACTCTAACGAGGCATTTACGCAAATTACCAGTCCGTCTATCACCACGGTAGATCAACATGCGGTTTATATCGGGCAAACGGTATCTAACCTTTACTTCCACGAGGCAGAGGCTAAAGGAAAAGAAAAAGAGAGCCGCAACTCGCCAAAAACCATCAGCATCAAACCAAAACTTCTTATCAGGGGTTCTACGCAACGTAACAAGTAACCCCAGTATCTGCTTTATACATCTGCTATCATGTCTGCACAGTTTTATACTTTAAAGAATAACTTTATTGAGGTTACGCTTACCAATTATGGTGCGCGTATGACCAGCATTATCATAAACGCCAACGGCCAGAAAACAGAGGTGACCGGCGGTTTCAATAATGTTGATGATTATCTTAAAGCCACGGCTCCTTTTTATGGCGCTACCATCGGTCGCTTTGGCAACCGCATTGCTAACGGCAAATTTGAGCTGAACGGCAAGCACTATCAGCTACCTATAAACAACGGCCCGAACAGCCTGCACGGCGGCAGCGGCTTTCATGATAAACTGTGGCAAGTAACATCTGTGGATGATGTGCATGTAAGCATGGCGTATGTTTCTGCGGATGGCGAAGACGGCTATCCCGGCAAACTGACAGTAACCTTAGTATTTACGCTATTGGAAGACGGTGTGAGTATTGATTACTCTGCACAGACTGATGCACCAACCGTCATCAACCTTACCAACCATAATTATTATAATCTGAACGGCGAGGGTAACGGCGACATACTGAAGCACACCCTTTATGTTAATGCTGATGCTTTGGTAGCAGTTAACAGTAACTTGATACCTACCGGTGAGCTGATGCCGGTTGAGGGCACCGCCTTTGATTTTCGCAAGGAGCAGAAGATTGGCCCGCGTATTAACGATGCGCACGAGCAAATGCAAACCGGCAACGGCTATGACCATACCTATGTATTGAACAAACCTGAGCCCGGCGACTTAACCTTGGCCGGCCGTTTAACCGGCGACATTAGCGGCATTTATCTGGATGTTTACACCACAGAGCCGGGCATGCAGGTTTATACCGGCAATTTTATGGACGGCACCAACACCTTCCAGAATGGCGCGAAAGACGATTTCAGAACGATGGTGGCACTGGAAACCCAGCATTTCCCGGACTCGCCTAATCATCCTGAATTTCCAAGCACAGTTTTAAATCCGGACGAGACATTTACCTCCGCATCGGTTTACCGCTTTGGAGTGAAGGTGTAAATTAGCTTAATTCAGGTTATTTAATTTTCGAGATAACCGATAATGTCATCCCGAACGATAGCGAGGGATCTTTTCGAACATGCGTCCCATCATGTCGCTCCGAAAAGGTCTCTCCCTTTGGTCGAGATGACATATTTTATTAATAACCAATCACTCTTTCAACTCTTCCCAGTACACAATATCTACGTAAAGGCCGTTTTGCGAGGCTACCTGGGCCTTTATTTTGTCCAGATGTTCACGCAGGGTTAGCTCATCCAGCTCTTCTTCAATCGAGTGGTAGTAAATGGTATTGCCCGTTTGGCTGTTAACAAACTTGTATTTTTTGCAGTTGGTATCCATAGCACAACGTTTGCCTTTATAGCTACAACATTTGGCTCAACTATTTGCTTTATAAAATATTAACAAAAAGCAGATACAATAAGTGCTATTTTTGCGCCGTTATAAATACCCCGATGATGAATTTTTTTAAAAAGAAACGAATATTGGTTCCCACGGCTATTATGATGATGCTGGTGGCAGCCTATGCTCAAAAATTATCATCAGAAAAAGAGGTTTTAGTGGGTACATTGCAAGGCTCAACACTCGATGAAATTTCGGGTATTGCGGCTTCTTCTGTTTATCCGGATGTGCTTTACGTGCACAATGATAGCGGTGATAGCAGTCGCTTTTTTGCTATCACACCTAAAGGTGATTTAAAAGCCACCTATCATTTTACCGGCGAGAAAGGCATAGCTTTAGGCGTACGCGATTGTGAGGACATAGCCGTTGGTCCGGGACCGGAGGCTGGCAAGAGCTATGTTTACCTGGGCGACATTGGCGATAACAAAGCTGATTATCCCTATGTCACCGTTTATCGCTTTGATGAGCAAGCTACTAAACCCGATGCTGCAAATAAGAATATTGCCAGCGACCGCGTGTATCTAAAATACCCCGATGGGCCACGTGATGCAGAAACGCTGATGATAGATCCGATTGAAAAGCTGATCTACATTGTTTCTAAGCGCAGCGGTTCTGTAAATGTTTATACTACTCCTTTAGACTTTAAAGGAAACGATACGCTTACGCTGACCAAACGCGTAAGCATTCACTTTGGTGGCCTGCCTCCTTTTAAATGGATCACTGCGGGCGATATTTCTAAAGACGGCAGCCAGATCCTGCTGCGTAACTACCAGCATGTTTACTATTGGCAGCGCCTTCCTGGCGAACCGGCCTGGCAAACCATGACGCGCAAGCCCCGTAAAATGTACTACAAGAGTGAAAAGCAGGGCGAAGCGGTGGGTTTTACGGCCGATGGCAAAGGTTACTACACCACCAGCGAGGGACAAGGCGAGCCCATCTATTACTATCGCCTGACACAGTAATTTACATTTTAGCACCCGGGAAACCTAACTTAGCTGCATGATAAAAGTTGAGATATGGTCAGACGTGGTATGCCCGTTCTGCTACATTGGCAAACGCCGTTTTGAGGAAGCTTTAAATGATTTTGCAGGCAAACACGATGTAAGCATCATCTGGAAAAGTTACCTGCTGAACCCATACCTAAAAACCGATCCAACCATCAGTATCAATCAATACCTTGCCGACGCCAAAGGCTGGGACCTTGCCTATGCGGAAGACCTGAACCGCCAGGTAACCGAAATGGCACAGGGTGTAGATCTGTCTTACCGGATGGATCAGATTGTAGTAGCCAACAGTTTCAACGCCCATCGCCTGGCCCACCTGGCTACCGCTAAGGGTTTTGGTGAGGGTGCAGAAGAAGCCCTTTTTAAAGCTTACTTTACCGAAGGCCGTAATATTGATGATACGGAAACACTGATCGCCATCGGTATTTCCCTCGGTTTGCAAGAAGCAGACATTCGCCAAATGCTGAGCACTGATCAATATGAAGCCGAAGTAAAAATGGATATTGCCGAAGCACAGCAGCTCGGCATCAGAGGGGTGCCTTTCTTTTTGTTTAACGAGAAATTTGCGGTGTCTGGCGCACAGCCGGTAGAGGTTTTTTTGCAAGCGCTGGAGAAAGCAGCGGGAGCGTAAGCGCCTATTGGCAATAGCTTTGACTCTGTTGCTATTATGATCTGTTCGTGCAAATCGGCCTTCCGTCCCGCTCAATCGCCGCGGGAGGGCTTGTTACTTTTTGGCGAAAAAGTAACCAAAACGCTTTGACAGCGGAATGCTTCTTTTGCCGCACGGGGCCTATCCTGCAAATCAATCAAAACCACAGGGCGCCACTTCAACGCCTCCGCTAACGCTGCACACAATCCCAACGCTTCAGGCGTCGAAGATGAATGCCCTTTCCTGCCGCACAGCCCAACTTGTTCTGCCTGATTTCATCCAGAAGCTACCCGCTGTCGGCCACCGCGCCCAATTGTCTGTCTTGAACCAAGATTCATAAGATTTTGAGGATTTATAGGATGCTTATCAAACTTAGATCCTGAAAATCATTCGAATCCTAAAAATCCTGGTTCAAAACTAAAAAAAGCGTAGGGCTGTCAAAACGCCGGGCCGGGCGTTGGCGGGAATGCCGTAAAATTTGACTGCGCTGCGCGCGTCAAATTTACGCAGGGCGCGGAGAAGGAATCGTTTTGACTTGATTTATTCAGGAGTTCAATTTGTTTTAATAGGCCTTTGTGAGTTCGCTATCGCTCAGTTTTTGGTTACTTTTTGATCAAGCAAAAAGTGACTAGCCTCCGCGGCAATGAGCGGGCTACAGAACATCACAGTATGAACCGTTGAAAAAGCAGGAACTTATTTGAAGAGCGCTAGAACCAGCACCACGCAAGAACTTACAATCCCTCTAACCCAAACCTCACCGCCAACTCATTCAGATCTTTTACAACTGCGTCAACCAGCGGAATCCCCTCTTTAATGCGGATAGCCTCGGCTTCCAACTCTGGTTCACCGGGAATAATAACCGGTTGTGCTTCATCAACGCGTGACGCGCTTTTAAAGCGTTCAATCCAGTTATCCATATCGGCTTTGAAATCAGCAACAGGGCGGAAACCATCTACCCGCATAGCACCCAGGAAATGACCAATACCTAATCCCGGCGGATTTGGTGCCGGATCCATAAAGGCTACAAACGGCGGCACCCACGGTCCGTAATTGGCTCCTGATAACACCGCAGAAAGAATATCTACCGTAGCACTCAATCCAAAGCCTTTATGACTGCCATGATCACGATCGCTACCCAAAGGCAACAATGAACCACCTGATTTCAGTGCGTGCGGATCTGTAGTGTAAGCACCCTGTTTATCTTGTATCCAACCTTCAGGCACCTGCTTGCCGCTGCGCTGGGCAATTTCCAGCTTACCATTAGCCGCCGCAGATGTGGCCATATCCACTATCACCGGGGCGTGTTTGCCTGCCGGGAACGCATAACACATGGGATTGGTGCCCAGCATCTTTTCATTACTAAAAGTAGGCGCCACCAGCGGACTAGCATTGGTCATGGCAAAGCCTATCATATCTTTTTCTACCGCCATCAGTCCATGGTAACCGGCAATACCAAAATGATTGGAGTTACGTACCGATACCCAGCCCGAACCGTATTTTTCTGCCTTTTCTATGGCAATCTGCATGGCAAAAGGCGCTACCACCAACCCCAGGCCTGCATCGCCGTCAACGGTAGCGGTGGTGGGCGTTTCATGTACAATTTTGATATCCGGCGTGGAGTTGATGCGCTTTTTGTCCCACAGGCGTACGTATCCGGCTAAACGTGCCAAACCGTGAGAGTCGATGCCGCGCAGATCTGATTTCAAGAGTACGTCGGCAGCTAATTCAGCATGGGCCTTGCTGCAGCCTATGGATAGGAATACCTGTTGGGTAAAAGTTCTGAGTTTGGGTTCTGAAATAATCATATAAGACAGATTATATAATAACGTCATTGCGAGGAACGAAGACAACCGACCGGAGGGAGCTCATTAATACCATTAGAAACAAATAATAATATTAATAATTCCTGTACAGGTCGATCAAATATGCTCTTCCGATTTGCATACGCAGAGATTGCTTCGTCCCTCGCAATGACGTGGTAGTTTATTCAAGTTTATTTCCTACAACCCAAACTTCACCCAACCATTCCCCTCATACCCGAAGATGAACTGTTTGGGATTAATGATCTCGGCCAGTATCTCTACCGAATCCACAATACGTGGGCCCGGTCGATTGAAATATTGATTACCGTCGGTAATGTAGAAGCGGTTGTTCTTTACGGCTTTCAGCTCGTTAAAGCCGGGATGTTGTAAAATTAAACTTACCTCGCGCATGGTACGATCTATAGAAAATCCGCAAGGCATCAGCACAATAATATCCGGATCAACAGCCTGAATATCCTCCCATTTAACATAGGGCGAGTGGGCACCGGTTTGCGCCAGTATTGGCACGCCGCCTGCCAGTTCAACCATTTCGGGGATCCAGTTACCGCTAATCATCAGCGGTTCCAGCCATTCAATACAGGCAACCGTAGGCTTATCGGTAATAAATTTCAGCTTATGGCGGATGATGTCCAATCGCTCCTCCAATAGTTCCAACAGTTCCTCACCTTGCGGGATGGCATCCAGCGCGATGGCCACCTGGCGGATATTCTCAAAAATATCGTCTAGCTTGGCCGGAGATAAGGATACGATGCTGGCCGGTTTCTCTAGGTAATCATCCAACGCCTGCTCCACTTCTTCTAAGGATACCGCGCAGACCTCGCACTGGGCCTGAGTAATTAGTACATCAGGCTGCAGATCTTTGATCACCTCGCGTTTAACGGAGTAAACCGATAGCGCTTCGGCCAGTATTTCTTTTACTTTCGTGTCAATCTCGGCGCTGCTCAGGCCATCTTCAAAGTTGGCTTCAGAGCAAACAGGGAGTCGTTTTACGCCTTCAGGATAATCGCACTCGTGCGAGCGGCCTACCAGGTCTGCCTGTAAACCAAGGGCACAAACAATTTCGGTAGCTGCGGGTAATAATGATATAATTTTTTGCCGGGGCATCAATTTTATTTTAAGTCGATGCAAATAACGGCAAATTCAAAATTTAACCGAAATATAATGAAGGTAGTTTAACTTTGGGGCGATGATCTTTTTAACCTTCTTCCTTGGCCTTATCGTCAATTTCATCGGGTATGTCCCGCCGGGCAACATCAACTTAACGCTGGTGCAGATTACCATTAATCGCGGCATGAAGCATGCGCTGCAGTTTATGATCGCATTCTCATGCGTCGAGTTTTTCTTTACCTTCTTTATTATTCATGCAGATAGGTGGCTCTCGCAGCAGGTACACCTGGATACGGCTATTGATTGGGTAATGGTAGCGCTATTCGGCACATTGGGTACACTGATGTGGGTAAACCGCAACAAACCACCTAAAACAACATACTCTAACACGGCCAGCATTAAATACGGTATTATTCTGGGCGCCCTTAACCCTATGCAGGTGCCGTTCTGGATGATTGCGGGTACTTACCTGGTTACGCACCAGTGGATAGAAATTGATAACGTTGCGTTGACGATATTCAGCCTGGGCTCTGCAGCCGGTGCATTTTCATGCCTGTTTCTCTATGCAAAATTTGCCTGTTACATACAAGGCCGCTTTGCATTGAGCACCCGGTTTATTAATACGGGCATATCGATGCTGTTCTTCTCTTTTGCTGCTTATCATATTTTTAAGCAACTCTATATTATATTTTTCAAGCATTAAACCCCTCCCAGCCTCCCCGTCGGGCAGTAGCTTAAACGGCGGCCAGAGGCCGCGGGATAATCGTCACTCGGCTGGAGCCGAGCGACTGCGAGAAGATTTCAAACAGAAAAAGCGACTATGTCGCTTTTTCTGTTTACCCAACTTGCAATCGCTCGCGTCTTCGCGAGTGATGACTATCCCGCGGCCTTTGGTCGTCGCCGTCAAAACAAAGAGGCCTTGCTCATTTGAGCAAGGCCTCTTCTTAACTTTATCTCCTCCCTTCGGGAAGGCATTGAGAGGTGTTATGCGTTAGACATGTCCACCGCCTTTGTTGACAGGAATTTAATGATAACCCAGGCAATAATATAAGACAGCGCACAAATGGCAAACATAATAGCATATGCGTGCTCTGGCGTTGCTTTGTAAAGATCGGTTAAATAACCTGCTACTTTTTGAACAACAGCACCACCCAGGCCACCAGCTAAACCACCGATACCTGTAACAGACCCAACTGCACGTTTTGGAAACATATCAGAAACGGTAGTAAACAGGTTGGCAGACCATGCCTGGTGCGCAGCCGCCCCAATACAAATTACCCCAATAGCCAGTATAGATGCATTGGCACCAAAGTGAGCCACATTACCAAAGTATTGTGTTGATAACAACGCAATAGGGAAGAGTGCAATAACAAACATAGATAACATGCGTGCTTTTCTTACTTCCATGCCTCTGTTAATCATAAACATTGGGATACTGCCGCCAAATGTACTACCAAATATAGCTATACCATACACAATAAATGTTGGCCACATTACCTCGTGGGTAGTCATATGGAACTGTTTCTTCAGGTAATCTGGCAACCAGAACAGCAGGAACCACCAGATACCATCTGTCATAAACTTACCTACAAAAAATGCCCACGTTTGCGGATAAGTTAACAACTTACCCCATGACATTTTATTCTCAACAGCAACATCTTCAGACGGAGCTACATGAGCAGCTACCAGTTCATCGCTGTGGATGTAATCATACTCCTCTTTTGTGAGGTTTTTACATTTCGCAGGCGGGTTATATAATGCAAACCAGAAGATTAACCATAAAAAGCCAACCGCACCGGTAATAATATAAGCATACTTCCATCCCGGCTCAACACCCCAGGTTAACAAACACCATGGCACAAACAGTGATGCCAGCATGGCGCCGATGTTTGAACCGCTGTTGAAGATACCTGTAGCCAGCGCGCGTTCTTTTTTAGGGAACCACTCTGCAACGGTTTTGATAGAAGCCGGGAAGTTACCGCCCTCACCAATACCAAATAAGCTACGGATGATGATGTGCATGGAAACAGCACTACCAGCCAAAGCATTCAGCATACCAAAAAACGACCATACAATTAACGACAACGCCAAGCCCAGCTTGGTACCAATTTTATCGATCAAAGCACCGGCCGCTACCGTCATGCCTGCATAGAACAGGGTAAAGAAAGTGGTTACGTTACTATAATCGCTATTTGACCATCCGAAACCGCCTTTTTCTTTTGGTGTGGAAAAGAAATCTTTCAGGTAACTAATTACCTGGCGATCCATATAGTTGATGGTTGTGGAAAACAACAGCAGGGTAATAATCACCCACCTGTATCTTCCAATTTTCGTCTCGTTCATTTTGGCTCTTGGTTATTTAGGTATATGCTTTATATATGTATTTAATAATTATCTGCTTGCTTTAACAATTTCCAGAGCTGCTTTAGTATCAGCAGTCAGCTGCTCATATTTCTGCTCTTCCATCAGTTGTTTAGTGATCAGCTTGCTGCCCATGCCTACAGCACAAACGCCTGCTTTAAACCAGCCACCAATGTTTTCGGTAGTCAGTTCTACACCACCGGTTGGCATAAACAACATACCAGGGAACAGTTCTTTAATACCAGAAAGGAAGCTTGGGCCTAACATGTTACCAGGGAACAGTTTAATTACTTTAGCGCCCAGGTTTTCAGCTTTGATAATCTCAGACGGAGTCATACAGCCAGGGATCCACAATAAACCAGCTTTTTCTGCTACCGGGATTACTTCTTCAACCAATCCGGGGCTAATGATGTAATCTGCACCAGCATCCACAAAATCCTGAGCTTGTTTAGCATTTTTAATAGTGCCTACACCCAGGTACATACCGCCCAGTTCTTTATCACATACCTCACGCAGTTTGGCAAAATTTTTCAGAGCTGCCTCGCCACGGTTAGTGTATTCAATTGTTTTAACACCGGCGTTGTACAGCGCACGCAGAATGTTAACGCTTACTTCGGCATCTTTATTAAAATACAAAGGCAAAATACCCTGCTCAGGGATCAGTTTCAGGATGGTTTCTTTCTTATCCATTGCTATGTTATTAGTACTTCAGATTTATTTGGGGCCTAAAGTATAAAGAAATCAGTTAAACACGGCATACTAATCTGTAATTAATTCAAATAAATCAGCGCAATCGTTACCGGGCTTTTTTTTTATAAAAACTTAGTAATTAGTTAGGTTTAAATGTATTTTTGGCCTCCATCGGCAAAGCCGAGTAATTTTGTAGTTTTATTTTTTAATTTTTAAAAAGTATCAATCACGATGTCTAAAAAAGTCGTAACCCTGGGTGAGATAATGTTGCGTTTATCAACCCCTGATTTCAAAAGATTTGTTCAGGCCGATACCTTCGATATCACTTACGGTGGTGGCGAAGCCAACGTTTCTGCTGCACTGTGCAACTATGGTTTAAATGGCACCTTCGTGTCTAAAGTACCTAATAACCCTATCGGTCAGGCTGCTATCAACCACCTGCGTCGTTACGGTGTTGATACCCAGTTTGTGGCACGCGGTGGCGACCGTCTGGGCATCTACTTTTTAGAAACAGGTGCTTCTATGCGCGCTTCTCAGGTTGTTTATGACCGCGCCGGCGCTTCTATTGCCGACGTTGATGCAAGCGAATTTAACTGGGATGCTATTTTTGAAGGTGCTGACTGGTTCCACACTACCGGTATCACTCCAGCGCTGAGCGACAAAGCTGCTGAGTTAACCCTGGCTGCTCTGAAAGCTGCTAAAGCAAAAGGCATCACTACTTCTATTGACCTGAACTACCGCAAAAAATTGTGGAGCAAAGAAAAAGCACGCAAAGTAATGACTGAGCTGTGCCAATATGTTGACGTTTGTATTGGTAACGAAGAAGATGCTGACACCACTTTAGGTTTCACATCTGAAGGTACCGACGTAACTAAAGGTGAACTGAACCTGGACGGTTACAAAAGCGTTTTCAAACAGATGAAAGAGAAATTTGGTTTCAAACACATCGCTTCTACCCTACGCGAAAGCCACAGCGCAAGCGACAACGGCTGGAGCGCGTTGGTGTATGACGGTAACGAATTCTACCACACTAAACAGTACGAAGTTCGTATCGTTGACCGTGTAGGTTCTGGCGACTCATTCGCTTCAGGCTTTATCTTCGGTCTGGTAACTGGTATGAGCCAGGGCGATGCTGCTGAGTTTGGCGTTGCTGCTTCTGCACTGAAACACACCATCCCTGGCGATTTGAACCACGCTACCCTGAACGAGGTGAAAGACCTGGTTAAAGGTGACGGTTCTGGCCGCGTACAGCGTTAATAAGAAGTCCGGAAGCTGGGTTAGACCGAAAGTCCGGAAGTCAAAATATAGAATCCGTCCCACATGCAAGTGGGGCGGATTTTTAGTTAGCTATCAGGATGCCGATCAATAAAGACGAAATATTGAATTCTTACAAATGGATCAAAGTACCACGATATGTGGACGATGAATCATTAACCTGGGAGGAACGGTATAAACGCCTTGACGAACATCACGTTCGCGAAACCACTTTTCTGGTAGAAAAAATACGTGAACTGGCTAAGCTCCTTCCGGATACACCTCAAGAAAACATCTAACATAAACAATCCTTAAACTAAAAACATTATGATTATCGATACTTTAGCAAACGGCCACAAATACGCTGCTTTGCACCCACAATTTAAAGCTGCTTTTGATTACCTGACCAGCACTGATCTGAACGCACTGGAAGTTGGTAAACTGGAAGTTGCAGGCATGAAAACTGCCGTAATGGAAAAAGAAGGCGTAACCGCCGAAACTGCCTCTGAAAAATTTGAGTGTCACAACAACAATATCGATATCCAGGTATTGATCAGCGGCACCGAAACCATGGGCTGGACTCCACGCGAAAACTGCACTGCTCCAAAAGGCGAATACAACCCGGAGAAAGACGTATTATTTTATGCCGACAAACCACAAATGCATTTCACCCTGGAAGCCGGTCAGTTTGTGATCTTCTACCCTGAGGATGTACACGCACCAATGATTGGTGACGGCGTGATTAAAAAACTGGTTGTGAAAGTACCAAAGGCGTAATTTCATATGCCAATATAACAAGAAAGGCAAGCGTTAACGCTTGCCTTTCTTGTTATGGTCCTCATTTGTCATTCCGAACGAACCTGCGTTGGGTTGCGCCTGGCGTGAGGAGGAATCTTATACAGCATTCGTTCCACAGCGGCTTTCTAAACTTAAAGTTCCCCATTCAGAAAACGCCATTGAGAGTTAACAGACTCTATTAATGTAATCTTCTTCTCTCTCCGCCATGCTTTGAGTTCCTTCTCTCTTGTTATTGCCTGATTAATATCAGTATAGTGTTCATAGTATATCAGATACCGGCAATAGTATTTGCCCGTAAAAGAATCACCGTTCCCTCTATTTTCAGTATGCTCGTTTAATCTTCTTTCAGATCATTAGTTACACCGATGTATAAAATTCTCTTTGTAGAATTAGTGGTGATATAGACGTAGAAGTTATTGCCCCACATGGTTTGGTTAGGTTGATCATCTAAAATAGCAAAGTGAAATAGTATGGCATATAAGATTTCTCACTATCGTTCGAAATGACAAGAAATTCTAAATATAGCCCTATCCCATAAAAAAAGCCGGCATCGCGCCGGCTTTTCTTGGATCTATAATTTAAGTCTATACTTATGCGTAGTTGTTGAGCATTACCGGCATTACCAGCATCAGCACGTCTTCGTTTTCGTCGCCGCCTTGTGGTAATAGTAGACCGGCACGGTTCGGGGTCGACATGTGTAATGCCACCTCTTCGCCGCTCAGGTTTTTCAGCATCTCGATCAGGAAACGGGCATTGAAACCAATCTCCATATCGTCGCCTTCGTACTGACAGCTCAGACGCTCGTGCGCCTCGTTGCTGAAGTCGATATCTTCAGACGAGATCTGCAGCTCGCTGCCATTTATTTTTAAACGCACCTGGTGGGTGGTTTTGTTAGCGTAAATAGCCACACGGCTCAATGAACCCAGGAATGCCAGACGATCAATCGTCAAACGGTTTGGATTATTTTGTGGAATAACCGCTTCGTAATCTGGGTAACGCTCATCAATCAGACGACAAACTAAGTTGATGCTACCAAACTTGAAGAAAGCGCTGGTGGTGTTGTACTCTACTGCCACGTTAACATCGTCAGACGGCAGGGCAGATTTCAGCAGGTTCAAAGCCTTTTTAGGAAGGATAAACGATGAAGCCGCTTCAGCCTTAGCATCTTTACGACGGTAGCGCACCAGTTTGTGTGCGTCTGTGGCCACAAAAGTGATAGACTGTGGCGACAGCTGACAGAAAACACCAGTCATTGCCGGGCGCAACTCATCATTACTTACCGCAAAGATGGTTTTGTTAATAGCCTCTGCCAGTACAGATGCAGGCAGGTTAACTGATGAAGCGTTCTCTACCACCGGGATCTTTGGAAAATCGTCGCCGTTCTCGCCGCTTAGTTTGTATTTACCGTCGCCGGCATTGATCTCAATAGCGAAGGTTTTATCGTCAACGTTGAAAGCTACCGGCTGTTCTGGTAATGATTTCAGCGTATCCAACAAAATGCGTGAAGGGATGGCAATACGGCCGTTCTCCTTAGCATCAGTCAGCGCCAGCGATGTGGTCATGCTGGTTTGCAGATCGGTAGCCGAGATAGTGAGGCTGCCGTCTTTAATTTCAAATAAAAAGTTTTCTAGTATCGGCAATACGGTACTGTTGCTAAGCGCGCCGCTTACAGACTGTAGTTGCTTTAGTAACGTAGATGTCGAAACAATGAATCTCATACCGTAGGGTTCTTATCAACCAAAAATATAAAAATTACACAGCATACTTCTTTCTGCGTAGATAATGTTGAAAAATAGCAAATATTAACACTATACCTAATGGACATACCGTGTTAAGCAGCTGCCACAGCATTTTATCGGCACGTACACGGGCCTTATCCAGCAGGCGCAGCTGTATCTCTTTACTGCGCAGACTAATCAGTCGCTGATCGCCAGTCATAAAATCGGCTATGTTGAGCAGCAGATTGCGGTTGCCAAAGCTTTTATGCATATAATGATCATAACCCAGCGGATATGGCGAACCATCGGTGCCGATATCATTCCGCAAAATATCACCATCGCTGATGACGATCATGCGGGCAGGTTTGCTTTCATCCAGGCGTTTGATCTGCTCACCTAAACCTTCGGGTGTAGGGCGATTACGGAAATCTGATATAAACTTACCTTCCAGCAGTACCCCTACATTTTTAGGCGTATCGAGGAAAGTTCGCGGGTCTGGCGTCTGCTCTACTGCCTGTAACGATAGCATATAAGGCGCCTTCAGCTTTTTACTATAAGGCGATGAAGTGATCAATACGGTTTTCTTCACGTTCTTCACCTCCAGCGTATCCATGGTACCGGCAAACTGGCTGCGGATACCATCCAGATTTTTAACTACCGGATGCTTTGATTGTGGCACAAATACCGGGTAGAACAACCACGGCACCATCTGGATCTGTGCCTGTCCGCCAACGTTGCCTGTGGCCAACGGAATCTGACTGCAGCTCATATCGGCAATCAGGTCATAATTCAAACGCACACCGTAGCGGAACAGCTGATCATCCAGGTTCAGCGTTTTAGGGAAGGTCAGTTGCTCGCCACCGTGGCCGCGCAGGCTGTCCAGCTCGGCACTTACCTGATCTATCGTCCACAGCACGCTGCCACCGTTCATGATGTATTGATCGAGCTTGAATTTTTCCAGTTCACTGAAAGGTTTATCTGGTTTAGGAATTACCACCAGGTTAATCTTCTTCAGACTGTCAAAAGGAATATTAGCCAGGTTAAACCGGCCCACATCATAACCTGCATCAAACAGATCCTTACGGGCCGAGTAGAGTTGCAGATCGGTTAATTCGTTATGACCAACGGTGAAACCAACCAGTCGTCTCCCCCCGCTTATCACATTATGGATAGCTGATGCAAAAGCATATTCAAGGTTCTGAATAGAGTTGTTGAGTTGTTCTTCGTCTGATAATCCTTCGCGGGTTTGCAGCAGGTTTACCGGCACCTCTCGCTTGCCCGAACTCACAATAGCCGCCGGGAAAATAATTTTCTGTTCCTGTCCGCCGTCTGTAGCCACGCTCAGGTTGGTTGGCTGCACGCCGTGCGATTGCAGGTTTTGTATGGTTTGCTCCTGCTGTTGTTGGTTCTGGCCGGCCAGCGGATCTACAATATCGAACTGTAATTTACCGTGGCTATAAGCCTGTAGATCGCTCAGCATATCTCGCGTAGCAAATTGCAAACGCTTCATGCCCGACGGGAACTTATCGCCTTTCAAGAAAACGGTGATAGTAACGGGATGATCCAGACTATCCATCATATCGCGACTCACTTGGGATATGGTATAGCGTTTCTCTTTAGTAAAATCAAATCGGGTGAAGCCCAGGTTGGCCAACACCAGCAAAATCGCCATCCCCACGATAGAGAACACTAATGATTTGACATTCACTTTCCGTTGTTGCTGACGAATCAGCGCAAACAAAGTAAGCAAGATAAATAGTGCCGAAAGGATAATGAAATAAGCCAGATCGCGCGTATCCAGCACACCGCGGCTTACTGATTGGTAATGCTCAGTAATACCCAATTGTTGGATAGAGCTATCCTGCAAAGAGAACAACCCACCCAGCGAATCGAATCCGCTATAGAAAAAGAAGCACAAAAACACCGCTATAACAAAAGCGATGATCTGGTTTCTGGTAACACCCGAGGCAAATATACCGATGGCCGTAAATGCACAGCCAAGCAAAAACAGACCAATGTAAGAGCCAATTACGCCGCCTGTATCCACATTGCCTACCGGCAAACCCAGTTGATAAACGGTATAGTAATAAAACAGCGTGGGCAGCAGCGTAAACAGCAGCAGCACCACACAGGCCAGGTATTTACCTAAAACAATCTGGGTATTAGTGAGCGGACGGGTGGCCAGCAACTCAAAAGTACCCTCGCGGCGCTCTTCGGCCAGCGAGCGCATGGTGATGGCCGGGATAAGGAACATCAACAGATAAGGCGCGGTGCTGAACAGCCCGTCCAGCCCGGCATAACCATAATCTAAGATGCTCGACTCGGGGAATACCCACAGCAACAACCCCATTACCAGCAGGAAAGCCCCAATGGTAATATACGCCACCAGCGAACTGAGGTAGGCTGTTATTTCTTTTTTAAGGATTTGATACACTAAAGGCGAAATTAAGAAAAGAACCAGGATTTAACGGATTTTTAGGATTTACAGGATAATCGAGATAATACCCGACACGTCATTGCGAGGCACGAAGCAATCTCTGTACCTGCAAAGTGGCTTTGCATATTCGAATATCCTTCGCAGAGATTGCTTCGTGCCTCGCAATGACGTGTCGGGGTATTGTTATGATCCTGAAAATCCTAAAAATTCGTTAAATCCTGGTTTCAATCCTGACTCTTAAAATTCAAATGATAAGCCACCCTGATCCCAATCATCCGCAAGGTGTTTTTGGACCAGCTCTCATAACGTAGGCCCACATTAATAAACTGCTGCTTGCTATCGGCCAGCGGGATCAGAAACGACGGACCGAGCGAAAACGTAAACAAGTTTTGCTTAACCCCGTTAATCTCTTGCTGTTCCAATACACTGCCTACCTCACCTTCCAGTCGCGCGCCACCCGCGTAGTAAACTACGCCTGCCTTAAGCGGCACAAAGCCTGCCGGCGATGGTTTGGTGCCTCCGGCAAATGCCACACCCTTATAGATCATTTCGGTATAAGCACCTGTAAGCGACAGTCCGACGTTTTGCGCAACCGGCGTCTCAAATTTTAACGAACCGCCATATCCAAAATTAAACTGCGAACGCGATGGAAAACTAATCTCAGGGCCAGCGCTTAAGGCTGTATGATTTTGATGATCGTCTTGCGCACAGGCCATCCTGCAAAAGCCGCAAAACAGCATTGCCAATAGAAAGTATTTTTTCATGAGGTTGGGGTATTTAAAAATTGGTGAGGTTGATAAAAATCTGCTCGAGGGTACGGCCAGGGTTAGCTGATGTTAATCCGGCTAACGTATCATCAGCCACAATTTTGCCTTTGTTAATGATGATGGCGCGATCGCAAACGGCCTCTACCTCCTGCATAATATGGGTGGATAGCACAATGGTTTTACTTCGCCCCAGATCTCGGATCAGCTGCCGGATACCAATTAACTGGTTAGGGTCAAGTCCTGATGTTGGCTCATCCAAAATCAACACCTCTGGGTCGTGAAGAATGGCCTGCGCCAGTCCAACGCGTTGTTTATAACCCTTTGATAGCTGACCGATCTTTTTATGCTGCTCCGGACCGAGGCCCGTTTGTTCAATAATATCTTTAATGCGTTTGGCCGCGTCGGGCACCTGGTGCACGCCCGCCACAAAGCCCAATGATTCTTTTACATACATATCCAGGTAAAGCGGATTACTCTCTGGCAGGTAACCTATCCTCCGACGCACTTCCAGCGATTGGGTGCTCACATCAAACCCACATACAGAGGCTGCACCCGATGTTTGCGGCACAAAGCAGGTCAAGATCTTCATGGTGGTTGATTTGCCGGCGCCATTAGGCCCCAGAAAGCCCAACACACCCGGCCCGGCAGTAAAACTAATGTTATCTACCGCGTGCTGCGTACCATACACTTTGGTTAATGCTTCAACCCTGATGCTCATATAGGGTGTAAAGATATTTTTTAAAGCTGAAAGCGAAAAGCAGAAAGCTATCAAATCAAGTTTGGTACTAAACAACACTATCACGTCATTGCTTCGTTCCTCGCAATGACGTGATAGACATGCTTTCTGCTTTCAGCTTGTTCACAAAACATCTACATTAGCTTTTTGTATTTCTACTATCATCTAACTGAACAAGCATGAGAAAATTTTCTGCTGCGTTGCTGTCAATTACCCTACTGACCGCAACCGCATTTACACATAAAGCTGTAGCCCAAACTGATACTGCGGCGCTCAAGATTTATCGCGCCACGCCTACAAAAATCAACGACCTGGTAAACACCAAACTGGCCGTTAGTTTCGACTATAAAAAGTGTTATCTGTACGGCAAGGAATGGGTGACGCTGAAACCCCACTTCTACCCAACCGACTCGTTGCGACTGGATGCTAAGGGCATGGATATCAAAACCATTGCCGTGGTACAAAATGGCAAAAACATCCCGCTCAAATATGCTTATGAAGATAGCCTGAGCCTCAACATCAAGCTGAATAAAACCTACCTCAACAACGAAAGTTATACCATCTATATCGATTACACCTCCAAGCCCAACCAGTTAAAAACAAAGGGCAGCGCGGCTATTACTGATGATAAAGGATTGTACTTTATTAACCCTGATGGTAAAGACCCAAATAAGCCAATCCAGATCTGGACACAGGGCGAGTCTGAAAGTTCATCGGCCTGGTTCCCTACTATTGATAAGCCGAACCAGAAAACCACCGAAGAAATTGCCATGACCGTACCGGCCAAATATGTTACGCTGAGCAATGGCAAACTGATCAGTCAGCAACCTAATGCCAACGGCACCCGCACCGATACCTGGAAGATGGATCTGCCGCACTCGCCCTACCTGTTTATGATGGCCGTGGGCGATTTTAAGATCTATCACGATAAATGGAAAAACATCCCGGTTGATTATTACCTCGAACCCAAATACGCCCCCTACGCTAAAGACATTTTTGGCGATACGCCCGAGATGATTGATTTCTACTCCAAAACCCTCGGCATTGATTTCCCATGGAATAAATACGCCCAGATTGTAGTGCGCGATTATGTGAGCGGAGCCATGGAGAACACCACCGCCACCCTGCACGGCGATTATGTGCAAGCCACCAAACGCGAGCTGATGGATGCGTACTACAATTTTGGCAGGCAGACCATTGCACACGAGCTTTTTCACCAATGGTTTGGCGACTACGTGACTACCGAAAGCTGGAGCAACCTGACCGTGAACGAGTCATTTGCCGACTTTAGTGAAACCATGTGGGCCGAGCACAAGTACGGACAAGATGCCGGCGACGCGCACTTCTTTAAAGACATGGGCGAATACCTGGACGACCCAAAAAATGCGGACAAAGACCTTGTGCGTTTTTACTATGCCGACAAAGAAGACATGTTTGACTATGTTACCTACAAAAAAGGTGGCTGTATTTTAAATATGTTACGCGAATATTTAGGCCGCGATGCTTTTTATAAAGGCTTAAACATTTACCTAAAAACCAACGCTTTTAAAAACGGCGAAGCCCAGCAACTGCGTCTGGCATTGGAAGAAGCCAGCGGAAAAGATCTCAATTGGTTTTTCAACGAATGGTACTATGGTTCGGGGCATCCGCTGCTGGATATCAGCTATAATTGGAACGAGGCTTCAAAAACCGAAACCGTAACCATTAAGCAAAAGCAGATGAACAAGGTGTTTACCCTGCCTATGGCCATTGATATTTATGGCGGAGGCAAAAAAACGCGTCATGATGTTTGGGTGGCCGACAGCGTATTTACCACCAGCTTTAAACTCCCGGCCAAGCCCGACCTGGTGAATGTGGATGCCGCAAAAAAGACCATCTGCATCAAGGCCGATCATAAAACCGATGCCGAGTTTGTTTTCCAATATTTTAATGCCCCGTTATATGCAGATCGGGCCGAAGCCATAGAGGCCCTATCCGTTCATCGTGATAGCAAAGAGGCGCAGAAGGTATTGATAGCAGCATTGAAAGACCGTTATTACGAACTGCAGACAACCGCCATAGATGCACTCGATCTGAAGAATGCCGACATCCGCAATGCAGCCGTACCTGTATTAACTCAATTGGCGCAGAGCGACCCGAATACATTGGTGCGTGCGGCGGCTATCAAAGCATTAATTATGCTGAGAGACCCAGGCAACATGAACCTGTTTAAACAGGCCATCAGTAACCAATCATTTGCCGTTGAAGGCGCCGGCCTGGTAGGGCTAGCCAGCTTAGATACCGACCAGGCGATGACCATGGCCAAAACCCTGGAAACCGATGCCGAAGGCGAACTAATTACCAGCATTGTAACGCTGTACATTGCCGCCGGCAACGATGAGCAGTGGCCTTACATTAACAGTCATTTTGATAACCTGGGCACTACCGACAAGTTTAGTCTGCTGCGCGACTATGCCGATTTTGTAGCCAAATTAAAAAACCCAATCTACGCCCAACAAGGCATTGCCGAAATGAAAACCATGGGCATCAAATACAAAACAGCCGGCATTACAGAACCGCTAACCAAAATGCTGAACGATGTAAAAGCGCACCGCCAGGCCATGGGTGATGACGCCACAGGCAAGATGATTGATGAGGCATTGAAGGCGATACAGTAATCCGCCCAAGTCATGCCGAACTTGTTTCGGCACCCCACAAAACAGGCTGCCTATTGGCCGATAGTTTACCTTGCACATGGGGTCCCGAAACAAGTTCGGGATGACCGGATAATAAGAAGCGATGGTTAAATACCATCGCTTCTTTATTTAAAAACCTGTTGCTATGCTAAATTGAAGACTTATGAAAATCTCAAAAACATCGTAAGCTTTTGTTAATTCTTCTTTTTCAAGTTTTCGTTAACCTCATTCTTGTCATAACGTTTACCCCAAAGCTGGCCCATGTGCCGGGTAGGCACGGTATCGCCCAGTAGTTTGCCCCAGGGTTGCAGATCATCAATCCGGTCAAAGATGATTTTCAGCACCGCCACAAACGGCACCGAGAGGAACATACCCGAGATGCCCCAAAGTGCATTCCCCAGCAGCACAATCACAATAGATACCAACGCATTGATCTGCACTTTTACCGATACTACCCGCGGGAAGACAATGTTATTATCAATAAACTGAATGATGAGGTAAGCCGCGATGATGCCCAGTTGTGTTGAGTAACCGTCTTTAGTCACCGTAGCCATTAATATAGGTAAGGCAATGGCAATGATGCCGCCAATGTAGGGCAGCATGTTGAGGATGGCCCCTATAACACCCAATAGAATGGCATATTTAACGCCCAGTATCATCAGCGCAGTAGAGTTAAGCACGGCCACAATCACCATTTCTACCAGCAAGCCAACAATGTAGCTTTGTATCGCATTTTTGGTCTCCTGCAAAATCTCTGCAACGCGGCGGGTGTTATCTTCCTTAAATACCTCAAAGAAAAAATTGAGGATAAGCGTTTTGTAAAACAACAACATAAAGGTGTATACCGGCAGCAAAAACACTACGCCCAGCGTACTCAGCACGGTACCCACGGTGTGCCCCAGCATGGCCTGACTGTTATCCAGCACTTTCTTCACAAATCCAACCTGCTTCTCTGTTTCCACACCAAATTTGGTATAAATCCACTGACTTACATCGTGACTCAATGCCTCAAACTTCTGCTTCAATGCCGGGAACGACTGACTAAACTGCGCTATCTGCGTAGACAGAAAATAGAACAAGGCCACTACCAATACCAAAGCCAGCAGAATAGAGATGAGTATGGCTAATACTCTTGGCACCTTTAACCGCACCAGGCGGTTACATAACGGATTCAGCAAAATAGCTATAAAACCTGCAAAGGCTAGCGGCACCAAAATATCTGTCAGTGCACTCATAATGTAAGTGAGCAGCACCAAGCCAAAAAGGATAACGGTAGCTTTGAGGTAAAAAGGGTATTCTTTTTCTTTAGCGGCAGGCATAGGCGACGTAGTAAGTTTTAGTTATCCCATAAAAGGGATTTGGAGGCGGATTGTTTTAGTGGGGCACCAATTATCACACCTTGTCATTTCGACCAACGGGAGAAATCTTATACGCTATAAAAGTATGCGATAAAACATGCGGAGGAACCTACCGCTCGTACAAGATTTCTCTTCCGCACCAACGCTCTTCCCTTCGCTCGTGCTCATCGAAATGACATAAGGGGATAAAATGATAAAAGCGGCATCTGCCGCTTTTATCATTTTATCTATAGATCGGAACTCCGAAATAATTCTCCCCCTTCAGGGGGTTAGGGGGCTACAGCACATTTCTCCAGCTCACCAGATCGCCAATAATACGATCCAGTTGATCTGCCGGTACACGCTCCTGCTGCATGCTATCGCGGTGACGGATGGTTACGGTGTTATCTTCCAGCGTCTGGTGATCTACCGTGATACAGAAAGGTGTACCGATAGCATCCTGGCGGCGGTAGCGCTTGCCGATTGCATCTTTCTCCTCATACTGTATGTTGAACTCAACCTTCAGCTTGTCCATAATCTCGCGAGCCTTTTCCGGCAAACCATCTTTTTTGGTAAGCGGGAAGATGGCGGCTTTCACCGGCGCCAGGCAAGGGTGCAGACGCAGCACGGTGCGGCTATCTTGTTTCTCTTCGGTGCTCAGGTCTTCTTCCTCGTAAGCATTTATCAGCGTAAGCAGGAACATACGGTCCAGACCGATAGAGGTTTCAATTACATAAGGCACATAGTTACCATAAGGCTTGCCTGTTTCAGGGTCAACCTCAGGGTCAAAGTATTGCATTTTTTTGCCTGAGTATTGCTGATGCTGGCTCAGGTCAAAATCGGTACGGCTATGGATACCTTCTACCTCTTTAAAGCCGAATGGAAACTCAAACTCAATATCAAAAGCGGCATCGGCATAGTGGGCCAATTTGGTATGCTCGTGATAACGGTATTTTGCAGCATCGGTGCCCAGGGCCAGGTGCCATTGCAAACGCGTTTCTTTCCATTTGTTAAACCACTCGCGCTGTGTGCCGGGGCGTACAAAGAATTGCATCTCCATCTGCTCAAACTCGCGCATGCGGATGATGAACTGACGGGCAATTACCTCGTTACGGAAAGCTTTACCAATTTGCGCAATACCGAATGGAATTTTCATACGGCCAGATTTCTGCACGTTCAGGAAGTTTACAAAAATACCCTGTGCCGTTTCCGGACGCAGGTAAATCGTGTCCGACTCCTCGGCTACGGCACCCACCTGTGTGCTGAACATCAGGTTAAACTGGCGCACGTCTGTCCAGTTAGTCGTTTTGCTGATGGGGCATGCAATACCCTCTTCCAAAATCAGTTCCTTTAAACGTGGCAGGTCCTCGTTTTTCAGGGCCTTGTCCATTTCTATCTGCAGGCGCTCAGCCAGATCGGTCTGATAGCTGGCATCGTACTCAGCAATTTTATCTTCCAGTAACTGATCAGCGCGGTAACGCTTTTTCGAGTCCTTATTATCAATCATCGGATCGCTGAAACCGTCTACGTGGCCGCTGGCTTTCCAAATCTTCGGGTGCATAAAAATAGCCGAATCGATACCTACAATGTTATCATTCAGCTGCACCATGGCTTTCCACCAATAAGTTTTGATGTTGTTCTTCAGCTCGGCACCATTCTGCCCGTAATCATACACGGCGCTCAGGCCATCATATATCTCGCTTGAAGGGAAAACAAAGCCATACTCTTTAGCATGGGCAATCACGTTCTTAAAAAGTTCGTCGGTATTAGCGCTCATAATGGGGCAAAGATAGTTTTTAGGATTAAAGACGAGAAGTTTAGCAGGGAAAATTTGGTGGGGGGAGAGTAACCTATATATTATAGTATGTCATTTCGACGAACAAGCGGGAGCATGTGCGGCAGCGTGAGGAGAAATCTTGTACGTTTGCCAAGCCCTGGTGCGTACAAGCATGGGGGCTAAGATTTCTCTTCCGCGCCTACCCTCATTCCTTGCCCTCGTGCTCATCGAAATGACAAGAGAACTAATGGTCAAACACAAAAAAGAGCGATAGTTTCCCATCGCTCTTTAATATCATAAAGCCATCTGCAATTAGCAATATTGCTCAAACGCACCGATCAGGTTATCGGCAATCATTTGTGCGGGGCGGCCCTCAATCTGGTGGCGCTCAATAATGTGTACCAGTTTGCCGTCTTTAAACAAAGCCATAGATGGCGATGACGGTGGGTAAGGCAGCATGTAGGCACGTGCAGTGTCAACAGCTTCTTTTTCCATACCGGCAAAAACGGTTACCAGTTTATCAGGATGTTTCTCATTAGCACTAGCCATGCGTGCAGCAGGGCGTGCGTTGGCAGCCGCGCAGCCGCAAACAGAGTTTACCATTACAAAAACGGTACCTTCGCTCTCAATGGCGTTTTTTACCGCTTCTGCGTCTTTTAACTCTTCAAAACCAACATTTGTCAGTTCGGCCCTCATGGGGGCAACCAAATATTCAGGGTACATCATAATCAGTGTAAGTATGTTATAGCGAGAACAAAAATACCAAAACAACAATATAAAGTTCGTTTGGTTTGAAATAATAACATTATCTTGACCGTTCATTATAAACCGGATAGGAAAACTAGTCCTTTTATCCCAATAATTAAGTAATTCAATTTGATGTTTAAAGGCATCGCGCCACAAGCGCACGGCCGTGTTTTATTGCCCCTATTATGTTCCGCAATCGTAAACCAACCTCCTTTAGCACAATTATCGTTGTTAATAAAAATCAGGAAGAGTCTAAATCGCTCCGCATCAGAACCAGCCATTTAAAATGGCTGAGGCATTATGCATTGGGCCTTGTTGCCCTGTTTGCCGTACTGGTAGGCACCGTAATTTACCTGGTTAAAAGTAATAGGCAAACAGAAGCCGAAAAGCAGCAACTGTTAGCGCAGATCAGCACCATTAAAACCAAGGTTGTTGAAGCACCTGCGGTATCAAACGCCAAGTTAACCGATGCAGATACCGCTCAGAACTACATCCAAAGCATCCAGGCTAAGCTGAAGAAAATAAATGATTATCTGCAGAAACGCGGCCTGAGCCAGTTCAGCATTAAAGCCATTGGTGGCGGCGAAAAATCTGCCAACCTGAGCGCCAACGAGCAATATGCTTCTTATAACGAGTACCTGAGCCGCCTGGTAAACAGCGTTGCCTTTACGCCGATGGGTTATCCGCGGGTAAGCGCCATCCGTTCTATCTTCGGCTACCGCAGCGACCCATTTGATGGCGAACGCGCCGAGTATCACCCGGGACTGGATTTTAGCGGTCACCGTGGCGATATTGTTAAGGCTACCGCCGATGGCAAGGTTGAACATGCCGGCTGGAACAATGGCTATGGCAATTGCATCATCATCAAACACAAAAACAATTTTGAAACGCTATACGGTCACCTCTCGCGCATTGATGTGAGAGAAGGCGAAACCATCAGCACCGGCCAGGTAATCGGTCGCGTGGGTTCTACGGGGCACTCTACCGGTCCGCACCTGCATTATGAGGTGCGTGTTAACGGCAAACCTGTAAACCCGGCTAAGTTTTTATCGCTAAATGCTAAATAAGTAGAATTCAGATACACTTAGATAAACATAAACCCATACCAATTATGGCTATTTTTTCAAAGAAAGAAAAGATACAGCTCGACCAGCAAACCATCTCTACCATCATCAACAGCGGCTGTGTGTTTGATGGTAACTTTAAGGCCCCCGGCATTACCCGCATTGAAGGCACCATCAACGGAAACATTGCCATTGACCATGGCCTGATCCTCGGCGAAAAAGGTATTGTTAACGGCAATATTGACACCCAGGAAATTATTGTTTACGGCGAAGTAAACGGTGATATTGCCTGCGCATCCATCGAGATCAGAACCACTGGCAAGATTAACGGCGATATTAAAACTCAATCGCTCAGCATAGAAACCGGCGGGGCTTATAACGGCCGGATTGTGATGGCCAACTAAGATTACCTGAACCAGGATTTTATTAAGATTTTTAGGATTTGCAGGATACCTTAAAAAGAGGGTGTTATGTTAAGCACCATCGAAACACGAGCGTGGGGCAATTGGCCTTCGCGCGCCCTTCGACAAGCTCAGGATGACACCTGCGCTCTAATAATTCAGAATACTCGATAATCCTGTAAATCCTAAAAATCTTAATAAAATCCTGTTTCAGACAATCCTGGTTCCTACTCCGCCGTCAGCAGCTTATCGGTTAGTTGCTCAAACTCCTTCACAAATTCGGTGTAATGCTCACCTGTGCCCGGGCCACTAAAGCCTGCATGAATTTTGGCTACTTCGCCTTTTTTATCAATAATGATGGTTGTTGGGAAGCCTATAAAATTAGCCAGCTGCGGGATGCTCTGCACAGGCCCACCGTTACCTGGCGTAAAACCGGTAATAAGCAAAGGGTACGGAATGCTAAACCTGTTTTTCAGCTGCGTTAGTGTGCGTTTTGATTGGGTAAAGTCTTTGGTGCGCTCATAAGCCAAGCCGACTATTTCTACTCCTTTAGGATGATACTTCTTATAGTAGTTAACCAGAAACGAAGTTTCATCCATACAGTTAGGGCACCATGAACCCATAAACTGCACTATCACCACCTTGTTTTTAAAGCGGGCATCATTCAATGACACTGCTTTACCACCGAGATCTTTAAAGCTGAAGCTGATCGTTTTATCCCCCGGCTTGAGGCTGGTAAGCGAATAAGCATCGGGCAGTTTAGCGTTCTCGTTGCGCACAGCGGTCCACGTATCGCCGCCAAAATTACCGTCGGTTATGGTGTTGTCGTTTTTAACAGTCGCGGTGAACAAGAAAGCATGGCCGCCATCAAAACACGACAGATAAAGTTTATTGCCGGTCACCACACCTTCCAGGTAGCGATAATCGCCGCTGGTGGTAAGAAAGGTACCGGTAAGCCGGTTGCCGGTCTGTTTAAACTCGCCTACTGTTGTATCGCGTTTAGCACCCGATCCAAACACAGCGCTCCATCTGCCGGTTACGTTAAAAGCAGCTTTTTCGGGGTTTTGGAAGAAACGGTAAGATACATCGGGCACAGCGCTGAAATCGGTATAAGTATCGCGTACGCCCAGATGCTTGATAAATTTACCCTGCAGCCCCTCGCCATTGCGGACCAGTTTAAATTCAGAATCAAATAGCGGCATTTTGATCAATACCGAGTCGCCAACGGTGCGCACATCGGGCACGTTGAAATGCTCATCGCCATTAATAATATAGAGTTGCTGTTTGTCGGCAACATCTTTCACCTCAAAGTTAAAAGGAAGTTCGGTAGCAGAACCGGGGCGCAATACCCCGCGCCAGGTGCCGGTTTTCAGTTTATTTTGTGCCAAACTAACGTTGACTGAGATAGCCAGCGCCAGTAGCGAAAGAAACACTTTTTTCGTCATCCCACTAAATTAATGTGCCTGCGCTTAACAAACGGACAGCATTGTGTAACTATTTCAAAATATCTCTTGAAATGACAATACGCTGAATTTCTGATGTTCCCTCATAAATCTGGGTAATCTTGGCGTCGCGCATCAATCGTTCTACATGATATTCTTTTACAAAACCGTAGCCGCCGTGAATCTGCACGGCCTCGGTAGTTACCTGCATGGCAGTTTCTGAGGCAAACAACTTGGCCATCGCCCCTGCCCTGCCATAAGATTGATGATTATCTTTTAGCCAGGCAGCTTTTAAACAAAGCAGGCGCGCGGCTTCAATCTGCGTAGCCATATCGGCCAGTTTAAATTGAATGATCTGATGATCTGCTATCGGTTTACCAAAAGTTTTGCGTTCTTTACTATACTGCAAAGCCAACTCGTAAGCGCCCGACGCTATGCCCAGCGCCTGAGCGGCAATACCAATACGCCCGCCCTCCAGCGTTTGCATAGCGAATTTAAAGCCGAAACCATCCTCGCCAATACGGTTAGCTTTGGGCACCTTTACATCCTGAAACATCAGCGAGTGTGTATCAGACCCACGGATACCCATCTTATTCTCTTTCGGACCAACGGTAAAGCCTTCCATGCCCTTCTCTACAATCAGCGCATTAACGCCATGGCTACCTTTGCTGACGTCTGTCTGCGCCATTACCAGGTAGGTTGACGCCGAGTTACCGTTGGTGATCCAGTTTTTGGTACCATTGAGTAAATAGTAATCGCCCATATCAATAGCTGTGGTGTGCTGTGATGTGGCGTCAGAGCCAGCCTCGGGTTCAGAAAGGCAAAACGCGCCGATAACCTGCCCGGTAGCCAGCGGAACGAGGTATTTCTGCTTTTGCTCTTCCGTACCATACTTTTCAAGGCCATAACAAACCAACGAGTTATTAACCGAAACCACTACCGATGCCGATGCATCAACCTTAGAGAGTTCTTCCATGGCCAGCACGTAGGACACGGCGTCCATACCGGCGCCACCATACTCGGGTGATACCATTAAGCCCAAAAAGCCCAGTTCGCCCAGTTTTTTAATTTGCTCGGCAGGGAACTTCTGGTGTTCATCGCGCTCTATAACGCCGGGTTTCAACTCAGTTTGCGCAAAATCTCTTGCAGCCTGACGGATCATCTGCTGCTCTTCGGTTAATTGAAAATGCATAGTAATTGGTTGTAGTATCAAATATATCTATTATGCATGCATAACAAAATTATCTATACAAAAAAAGAGAGCTCTTTTGAAGCTCCCTTTCCCCTAATTAATTTAAACTATTGATTAAACCCAAAACAAAGAACAGTAAAACCTCAGCTTGGGCGTCTGAGAATTCAAAACAAAGTTTTTACACAGGTAGATGTGTCTTGTATTTCTTTTTTCACAGATTTGCAGAGTCACATTACTATTAACAAAAGTAAAGCCACCGGCCGCTCCTCACAACTACTTATACGTCAGAATTTGAAAGAGGTTACTTATATTTGCAACTGCAACTTTTAAAACGATATTTCCTATTTTAGGAATAATCTATTTTTTGTACCTGAATCTGAATATTTTATGTTACTAACTGATTTTGAATACCTTAACAATTCCGAAGATGCTTTTAAAAAGAAAGTGGCGCTGCAGATAAAACGCCTTAGAAGGCAGAATCAGGTAACCCAGGAGAAGTTTTACAGTGAAACCAACATCAATATTGCGCGACTGGAATCGGGCAAGATTGACGTGCGATTAGACACTTTACGTAAGGTTTGCTACTATTTTGATGTTTCACTGTCTGGATTTTTCCAAGGCATCTACTAAAACATACAATCAACCGTACTGTTTACAGAACAATTATCCTGTATAATATACACTTTGAACAAATTTGAACAGATTTAGAACCAGGATTAAACGAATTTGTATGATTTATAGGATTTTTTAGCAACTTGAACTAAATTCTTTTTTTTGAAAACAGGCATCCTGTTAATCCTAAAAATTCGTTTCATCCTGGTTCCCTTTTATATGCATCTCTTTCAATCATTGGCCGAGTGGTGGCATCAGCTAAGCTGGTTGGAGATTATTGCCGTTATTACGGGATTGATCTGCGTGTATCTGGCAGCCATTAACAGTATTTGGAACTGGCCTATTGCTATCATCAGTACCGTCATTACCGTTTATTTAATGGCAACGCGTGCACTGTATGCTGATATGCTACAATATAGCTACCTCACCATCATTAATATTTACGGTTGGTATATCTGGAGTAATAAGCGGGGAAAAGATGATAAGCGGCCGGTTATAGCCATTGCCAAACGACAGATTATTTATACCACTATAGCAGCCGTACTCATCACTCCCTCGTTGGGTTTTATGCTGATACATTTTGCTGCTGTACTACATTATGCGCCGCCAGCCTATCCTTATCTGGATAGCTTTTGTACAGTAGTTAGTCTTGCTGCGCAAGTACTGATGGCCCGTAAAGTGGTAGAAAACTGGCTAATCTGGATATTTGTAGACATCATCTACGTTATCATCTACACCAATAAAGATCTGGAAGCCTTTGCTTTTATGTTTGTGGTGTACATCATCATAGCCCTCATTGGCTATTTTGACTGGAAGAAGGAGTTGAAAAAGTTAGCCGTTAAGTAGCATAACCAAAGCAGCAGTAGCAGTCATTTAATCGAGATACAAACCGCTACCGCCACTTGATACGGCCACTTAAAGTTAAGATCGCTCTTCCCAAACTGCACACAAATGCAAAATGGTCAGCGTGGCCTTATGCATATCCTGCACCGATACCCACTCCTGCTTACCGTGAAAAGCATGCTCACCGGCAAAGATGTTGGGACAAGGTAAACCCATAAATGACAAACGCGAGCCATCTGTACCACCTCTTATGCTGCACAACTGGGCAGTCATGCCGGCACGCTTAATAGCCTCCATACCATATTCAACAATCTGCGGATGCTCATCCAACACCTGACGCATGTTGCGGTATTGCTCTCTTATCAAAAGCTCATAGCTTGAACCGGGATATTGTTTCAATACCTCTTCGGCAATGTCACTAATTACACCTGCATGATCCATCAGCTTATCTGCATCAAAATCACGGATAATAAAATCTACCGAGGCCTGCTCCACATGGCCTGATATGCCTACCGGATGCACAAAACCTTCCATACCTTCTGTACCCTCTGGCGATAGGTTTACCGGCAATGCGGCAACTACCTGCGCAGCTATCTTAATGGCGCTTTCCATTTTACCTTTGGCAAAACCAGGGTGCGAGCTTACACCATTAACAATAAGTGTTGCTCCATCGGCGCTAAAAGTTTCGTTTTCCATATTGCCGGCGCTTTCGCCATCAATGGTATAGCCAGCAAAAGCCCCTAGCTTCTGAATATCTACCTTGTCGACCCCGCGACCGATCTCTTCATCTGGTGTAAATAGAATTCTAATCTTCCCATGCTTAATCTCGGGCGTGGTCATTAGCAACCGGCAGGCATCCATAATTTCGGCTACACCGGCTTTATTGTCTGCGCCCAGCAGTGTGGTGCCGCTGGCAGTAATAATATCGTTGCCTAGCTGGTTTTTCAGGTCCGGATGTTCGGCCATACGTAACACCTGCGAGGTATCATCTGGCAAAACAAGATCCTGTCCTTGATAATTGTGATGTATAATGGGTTTTACGCCCTCGCCGCTACAATCTGGCGCGGTGTCCATGTGCGAGCAGAAACAAATAACCGGCACATCTTTGTTTGTATTTGATGGGATAGTGGCATAAACATACCCATACTCATCAAGGTGGGCATCCGCAACACCCATTTCCAGCAGTTCCGCAACCAGCAACCGGCCTAAATCTTTCTGTTTTTCGGTAGATGGACAGGTTGGCGATGATGGGTCTGATTGGGTATCTATAGTAACATAGCGCACAAAGCGCTCCTCGGCTTTAAAAGCTAAATTATTTATATTCATCATAAACAGTTAGAAGTTTAAAGATGTTATTTTATTTTTGATAATGTTTATTGCCAGCCTTTTTGGCCTTAATAAAATTACTTTGAAAAAACTCGTACTTCTACTCTCCTTACTTTGCTGCTCAGTAATTGTAAAAGCACAATATAACTATGCAGATTGGAGCGTGGGTTTCCACGTCAACTCTGTAAAAGGATACACAGACGTTTCTCAAAACGCTAACACTTACTCTGCAAGCGCCCAACTGTATTATAACTTTACTCCATACATACCTCTTGCACTTGATTTGCAGGTGGGTAAACTAAGCGGTGGTAATGACATTACCGACCTCTATCACCGTTATTTTACCAATAACTTTACCACCCTTTCTGTACATGGAGATCTGCAATTGGGCGAAATTGTTGATTATCAAAACAGCTTTATACTAGGGGCACTGCGCGGGTTTTACCTTGGCGCTGGTTTTGGCTTGGTTAGAAACAATATTACATCTATACGCCGGTTTGATAAAGAAAATCCTACCTACAGATTTCCGGGCGAGGATCAAAGTATCAATACCATGTTATCTGTCCGCATGGGATACGAGGTTAAAATATTTAATGAACTTGACGAGCCGTTTATGGCCGTTGATTTGGGCTATATCCACAACATTACCTTTGGTGAAGGGTTGGACGGCTATACCGATCCGCCTACCAAATTCAAGAACAATGCACCAGATCAGTTCAGGCAAATTACCGTTGGCGTGAAATTCTTTTTTGGCAACCCCAGCTCTTACGTAAAACCAATTACTGCACAATGAACGTAGAAAGCCTGCGCGATTATTGCCTGAGCCTGCAGGGTACTACCGAGGATATGCCCTTTGGCGAAGAAACGCTGGCCTTTCGCATAGGCGAAAAAATCTTTCTGCTTATTTCATTAGATACAGGTAACCGTTTCAACGTAAAATGCGACCCGGAACTGGCCGTACAACTACGCGAACAACACAACGAGGTACAGCCAGGTTATCACATGAATAAAAAACACTGGAACACCATTTATATGGACGGCAATTTAAGCGACAAACAGTTGCGGGAAATGATCCACCACTCTTATACTCTGGTACTGCAAAGCCTCCCTAAAAGGTTACAAGACGAGATCAGAGCGGTGGAATGATCCATTATCTTCCCAGTAGGTGCTCTCTAACTAACTACCTTTTTTAAGAAAACCTATCTGCAATATTCGGTAGAACGTATATTAGCTACTATAAAACCATACTAAATACATGCAAGAATACTTAGCGGTGGCCCCCGTAGCCTCTGTCATATTTGCCATCACCATTATAGTAAGCCTGCTGGCCTTTTATAACGAAACGGTCTACAATCACTTTATGTTAACGCCCAGCAATGTTTATCACGGGCGCAATATTTACACAGTTATTACTAGTGGCTTTATTCATAAAGACTGGATGCACCTTTTCTTCAATATGTTCTCTTATTACTTTTTTGCGTTCAGGCTGGAGTATTACCTGGGGCACTGGCAGTTTGGCCTGCTTTACATGGGCAGCCTGATATTGAGTGATTTGCCCACCGTAATGAAACATAAAAACGACTACTGGTACCGTAGTCTGGGCGCATCCGGCGCAATAAGTGCCGTTATCTTTAGCAGCATTTTGTTTGAGCCGCGCAATTCCATTTACCTGTATGGCGTTCTTGCCATACCGGCCTGGCTATTTGGCGTATTGTACCTGGCTTATTGTTACTGGGCTTCTAAACAATCGCACGATACCATTAACCATGATGCTCACCTTTTTGGTGCCATCAGCGGCATTGTTATCACCTTTATTCTTAACCACCAGATTTTAGGAATCTTTTTAGGCCAGCTGAGAGGATAGGCCTGTAACTTGTCATTTTCCGCAGAAAGAAATCTTATACGAGCGCCCCGAAAAACGGACCCTATACTGGCGTCTAAGACTTCTCTCTGCGTTCAAAATGACAAATGGTTTGCTCTACATCACCATTTTGGGATGCTTATGCCCACCCATGGTCATGAGCGAGGGGCTGATGCGCATATAAACTTCAACAGCCATTGGCGCGGTGCCGTATAGACTACGCACCTGAGTAGGTGAAACATTGAGCGTGCCCTGAATACCTGCACGTACATCCGTATTTTTAAAATTGAAGATGATACGGTTGGTACCCAGCGTTAACGCGTTGATATTTAAATCTGGATTGGTGGGCAGCATAGCCAGCAAGTCCAGTTCGTCAGCATTCTTTTTCACATACTCAAAACGGCCATAAACGGCGGTTTTGCTGAGTTGCAACGTACTCTCCAACAATACAGATGGCAGGGTTTCGCCATGGTTTGATATATGATTTTGCCCGTACACCAGCGTGGTAGCCAGGTAGCTATCTTCAGTATAAGGCGTTACATTCATCACTGATGCAGTTGTTCTGATTACGTTGTGGTCGGGCTCCAATTCTTCCGGACTATGGATCCAGCCGTTTGATACCTGCAGCGCCCAGTTGTTTGACGGATTATAAGACAAGCGCACCGAATAGGAATCAAACTTTGGCTTATCAAAATCATAACGGTGCTCATCAGGCTCGCGTCCGGTAAAGGTTGATCCTTCAATTTTAAAATCTTTATAACGGAAACCCAGTGTAGCTACGCCAAAAGTAATATGCGTGGCATCGGCATAATGATGGGTAAGCGGTGCATCCGGATTGCTCATGCCCGAGAGGCGGTGCATAAACACCGGTGGCCCCAAAGCAGGCTCAAACGGATAGCCGGCCGATACAAAGGCATCCATATTATCGCCCAGATGCTGGGTATAGCTCAGGGCCAGTTGAGCAACCAGATCATGCGGATGCTGACGATCTACCAGTTTGCTGCCTTTATAAGTCTCGCCGGTTTGAAACTCCAATGGGTAACCATGATTGCCCACCAGGAACGGGTCAAAAGACAACATAGCATTGATGCCGAACAGTCCATTTTTGCCTACCTGTGTCTGGGTCATCCCCATAATCATATTGGGTGCATCGAAATGGCTGCCGCCTCTACTCCCCTGCTTAAATACGTCCTGCGCGTTATAGCGGATAAACTGATTAAAATGCAGCATACTCATCCAGCGTTTGCCGTGTTTCATGTAGGCATACATCGGGCTTGAATCTGGCACCCATGACGTACCCGAACCATCGCGGTTCATAGGCAGATCAATAGAATACTGGCTGCTCATAACAGCGTGATGCTGCGGCATGGTGTCGGCCGGCATGCCGGTCATTTTCATAGCAGGGTGATGCATATGATGATCCATGTGCTCCATTTTCATGGTATCGGCCATATGCTGCTGGGCAGTGGCTACAGTAGTGATTGCTGCCAGTATTACCGGCAATAATATTTTTATTGATTTCATTTTTCTAATCGGATAAATTTTAATTACAACAAATGCAGCAAAGCCGTCATTGGCTTCGCGTTAGCTGAAACAGAAAAAACACCGACAGATCAGGTACGGAGGTTACGATTTTTGAGCCAGATGGGCTGCTTACAAGGCGGCAACGCATCTGGCGGGCCACGCTGATGACGAGAATCAGCAACGGGGGCTTGTGGTGGAAAAAGATAATCTTCAAACGGCAAACGGGGCAGTTCTACAGCAAACAGCTTGCTCAGTAAAGTTGAGGTGGCATGGCTGTGCGCATCTTTCACCTTTACATTCAGATGCTTGTCTTTACAGCAAGGCATTTTTCTGGGTGCGCATTTTTTTGAAGGCGCATCCATAGTAACAGACCTTACTGAGCCCAGGCAGTAATGGATATTAAGCACAAAACCCGATGCTGTAACCAGGTACAGCAAACAAATGGTTAATATGCTTAAACGTTTGAACATGCAGCAAAGGTAAGAAAACTTACTAAAACAAATGCCCTGCTGAGGAATGAAGCAGCTCTAAGGTCCTGCTTGCTTGTCTTTTGAGCTGCTTCGTTCCTACCCATGACAAGTTAAAAAAGATGTCATGCTGAGCCCCGTCGAAGCATGGTGGGTGGGCCTCTCCGCGCAAGTCTTCGGATTCGAAAAGCATAAAAAACCCCTCTCCGTTTGGAGAGGGGTTGAGGTGAGGGATATTATTTTACAGCAGCAGAAGTGGTTGGCCTCGGCCACACGTTATTGGTATCGTTCCAATCAGGCAGCACATGATCCGGGTCATACGTTACCGATTCAATTTCTTCCGTAGATGGATAACGGAAGTACCAGCTGGTGTTTCGTTCCCAAATCTCGGCAGTAAATTTCACGCGGTCGGTTTTGCCGCTTCTGGTCTTGATTTCCAGTATCACTGGCATGGCCATTTTCTCCAGGTTATCAATGGTGATGATGGCGCCTTTTGCCGGGTCTTTGTCTACATAACGCACATCGCGTACTGAAACGTCCGACTTCCAGTTGTTTACAAACCAGCCACGCCAGAACCACTGCAGGCTCTCGCCCGAAGCATTCTCCATCGTATGGAAGAAATCATCTGGCGTTGGATGCTTGTACGCCCAGCGATTAATATAGGTACGGAAGGCAAAATCAAATCGCTCCGGACCCAAAATCTGCTCGCGCAGCATCACCAGGCCGGCACTCGGCTTGTTGTAAAGCAACGTGCCGTTGTTCTTTTCTTTCAGGTTATCGGGGTTGCTCATTACCGGCTCCAGGCTGGGCACCGTGTAGATGGTTTGCGCAGCCACATGCATATCTGGCACCTTCTTTTTAAACTTACCACCGATGGAATTTAAAGAAGACAGTGTGTTGATGAAGGTATTGAAACCCTCGTCCATCCAACCGTACAAACGCTCGTTAGAGCCCACAATCATAGGGAACCAGGTGTGGCCAAACTCGTGGTCAATCACATTCCAGCCGCCATTCAGGCTACAGAACACAATGCCCGGATACTCCATGCCACCCGCTTTACCGGCAACGGCAACAGCGTAAGGATATGGGTACTCAAACCATTTTTTTGAATTGTACTCGATAGAAGCCTTAACAAACTCGGTCGAACGTTTCCAGGGTGCCGCCTCTGCCGGGTAAGCCGATACCGCCACGCATTTTTTACCGCTGGGAAGTTTAATTCTGGCTGCATCTACCACAAAGGCCGATGACGCGCCCCATGATACATCGCGCGCATTTTTCATCTGGTAATGCCAGGTCAGTGTTTCTTTACCCTGCGGGCGCGATTTAAGATCTGTCACCTCATCTGCCGAACGAATCATTACCGTTGAATCGCTTTGTGCGGCCAGCGCCCAACGTTTTTGCTGCTCAGGGGTGTATACCTCCTTCGGGTTCAGCAATTCGCCAGAGCATAGTACAATATCTTTAGCCGGGGCAGTAATGTTGATATCAAAATCGCCATATTCCAGGTAAAACTCGCTCTCGCCGGTGTAAGGCAATGTGTTCCAGCCCTGGGCATCATCATAAACACACATACGCGGATACCATTGGGCCACCTGGAAGATCTTGCCATCTTTGGCTTGCCCTTTATCTGTACCCTGCAATATCACTCCCATACGATCTGAACCGTAAATGGGCGAAATGAACGAGTATTCAATTTTCAGTTTCAACTGACCACCTCCTGCTTTGATATCTTCGGGCAGGAAAACCTGCATACGGGTATCATTCACCAAAAACTTCACCGGCGTTTCGGCAAGTCCTTTGCTGCCCTTAGCGGCACTCAGTACTTTAACAGATTTAATTTTATAACCAGCGTCAAACACCTGGCCCCTACCCCAATTGCGACTAGTGGGCACATCGTCAACCAGCGGCACTTGCTTATTACCACGCGAATCAAGCTTAAACAGGTTTTGATCAAGCTGCATCCAGATAAAGCCCAAACGTTGCGGACTATTATTGGTGTACGTTAATATCTCGGTGCCGGTAATTTCGTTGTTATCCTCATTCAACGTGGCACTTAATTGATAGTCCGCACGGTTTTGCCAGTATTTAGGCCCTGGGGCGCCATCACTGGCACGCACATCATTGCCGTTCTGGGTATAAAAGAAAGGCGCAAAGGCATCATGATAATTGTAGTTAGTAGGCGGCGCGTTGGGATCCGGTGCCGGATACGATCGCTCCGGTTTAGTGGCCGGTGCATTACTTTTAGCCGGCGGCGTAGTTTGCGCCACGGCTATATGCATACCTGCCATTAATACCAGCGCGGCGCCGGTAAACAGAGTCAGTTTCATTGAGTAAAAAATTATTCGTTTAGTGTAATTACAAGTATATCTAAAAAAACACAGAAGTACCTTCGGCGTAAAATAAATATTACCTGTCCTTACCTTTCAGAGCGATAATCCGCCCAAGAGTATATTGCCACCAAGCGTTCCGCTGGAACGCAATAAAAAGATAAACTTAAATTACTACCAACCAATCGTTCCTCTGGAACGAGATTGCTTTCATCCCGGAGGGATGTCTGGTCGGTAGGAACCGCGCTATCATTTTAATAACGTTCCGGAGGAACGTTTGGTGTTCTGCGCCTCTGTTTTGTGTATACCTTCCCATCAATCAAAATCAACAGATAAGAAACAGAAGATGTTTGACACCTGCCAAAATCCCCTAAAAACAAAAAGAGACACAAGGCCTTGTGTCTCTTCAGGATATCTTACTTAGAACTTTATTATTTACCGAAATGCTGGCGGTAAGTTTCCGGATCAAAGCCGAAATGCAGAAAGCCGCCGTCTTCAATTACCGGGCGCTTAATCATGCTGGTTTTTTGCTGCAGCAATTGCAGGGCAGGTTCCTTACCTGTTATTGATGCTTTTACAGCGGGATCAAGCTGCTTCCAGGTGAGGCCATTTTTGTTTAAAAACTTTTCATAGCCTGCTTTACTATCCCATTCTTCCAGTTTCTCATCGCTCACACCCAATTTCTTAAAATCATGAAATTCGTATTCAACGCCGTTATCTTTTAGCCATGTAAGGGCTTTTTTTACTGTATCGCAATTGGTAATGCCGTAAACTTTCATGCCAGCAAACTTAATTAATTTCCGCCGCCTTTACCGCCCGATGTATCGTCATTATTAATACTGCGCTGGTTCTTTTTAATCTCCTTCTGCAGCTTTCCGAAACGGTAGCTCAGGTTAAAACTAAATGATCTCAGGTAACTTTGACGCTCTGAGGTCTGCACAAATAGCGGACCGGTAGTTTCATTTCTGTATGTTCTGAATTTTGCAAACGGGTTATTAACCACTCCGCCCAAAATCAGCTTGTTCTTAATCAAATCACGACTGATGCTTAAACCCGAGTTAACAAACGAGCTGGACTGCCCCTGTAACGAAATGTATGAGCTGGCATAGCCCACATTGGCGTTAACGCGTGTGCCATCAGCAAACTTGTAACTAAGATAAGAGTAGACATTGCCCTGCAAACCATCATTTTTGGCCAGCACGCCGTTTACCATACCTTGTATAAATAGATATTTAAGGTTGCCGTTTAAGTT